>JANOQJ010000027.1:0-78662 GCA_031414805.1 Comamonadaceae bacterium | reverse complement strand
AGAGATGGTGATGCCGGGAGACAACGTCTCCATCACCGTCAAACTGATCAACCCGATTGCCATGCAAGAAGGCCTGCGCTTTGCCATCCGCGAAGGTGGCAAAACCGTGGGCTCCGGCGTGGTTGCGAAGATTCTGGAGTAGTTAATATATTTGCGGGACAGATCAAAAGCACGCATAGCGCTTTTGTCTTGTCCGCAACCGTTTATGTAGGGGTATAGCTCAATTGGCAGAGCGTCGGTCTCCAAAACCGAAGGTTGTAGGTTCGATTCCTACTGCCCCTGCCACCCTCAAGCGGTGGTCAAAACCCCTTTGATAAGCCCGCCAATTGTTAGGCGGGTTTAGTCTTTTTAGCATTGCATTGAATTCGAAGCAGGATACAGCCAACATGGCAACTTCAGACGTCGAAACAGTCAGTACCGGTGCCGATAAAGCCAAGTTAGCCATGTCTGTGGCTTTGGTTATTGCCGCGCTCGCAGGCTTTTACTTTTTGGCCAAGCAGGGTCCCGTCGCTCAATGGGGCGCATTGCTGGTGGGCCTAGGTGCCGCCGTGGTGGTGTTTGTTACCTCAGAACCCGGCAAGCAATTGCTGGCGTTTAGTCGCGACGCTTGGCGTGAAGTTAAAAAGGTCGTTTGGCCGTCTCGCAAAGAAGCGATGCAAATGACGGGTTACGTGTTCGCATTTGTGGTGGTCATGGCCCTGTTTCTTTGGTTGACGGACAAAACGCTGGAATGGCTGCTTTACGACTTGATTCTTGGCTGGAGGAAGTAGCATGACGACAGAGACCGTGGTTGAAACGCTTGTCGCAGGCGGTCAGCCTGAACCCATCGCACCAGCCGCAAACCCCGATTTGCGGTGGTACGTCGTACATGCCTATTCCGGTATGGAGAAGGCTGTCGAACGAAACATCGTGGAGCGCATCAACCGCGCCGGTATGCAGGCGAAGTTTGGGCGAATTTTGGTGCCCACCGAAGAAGTGGTGGAGATCAAGAACGGCCAGAAGAAAACAACCGAGCGACGCTTCTTTCCAGGTTATGTGTTGGTAGAGATGATCATGGAAGATGACACGTGGCACTTGGTCAAACACACCAACAAGGTCACTGGTTTCGTCGGTGGCGCCAAGAATCGTCCGGCCCCTATCTCTGAAGAAGAAGTCCAGAAGATCGTCAGCCAGATGCAAGAAGGCAGCGACAAACCGCGTCACAAGGTTGAATTTGTGGTCGGTGAGTTTGTACGCGTCAAAGACGGTCCGTTCACTGACTTCAATGGCACCGTTGAAGAAGTGAATTACGAAAAGAGCAAGGTTCGAGTGTCTGTCACGATTTTCGGACGGGCAACACCAGTTGAACTGGAATTCAGTCAGGTCGAAAAAACTTGACATACGGCCTTGCGCGAACCGACTCCGCGCAAGGCTGTTTCTTGAGAGTCGTTTATCGCGGGGAGCTGAGACCGATAGGTTCAGGCGCTAACACCCGACAGGAGTAAAACCATGGCCAAGAAGATCATCGGTTTTATCAAGCTGCAAGTTCCAGCTGGTAAAGCCAACCCGTCCCCGCCCATAGGCCCTGCCTTGGGTCAACGCGGCTTAAACATCATGGAGTTCTGCAAGGCATTCAATGCGCAGACCCAAGGTGTGGAGCCCGGCTTACCGTTACCAGTGGTGATCACCGCTTTTGCCGACAAAAGTTTCACGTTCATCATCAAAACGCCGCCAGCCACGACGTTGATCAAGAAGGCCATCAAGCTGGACAAGGGCTCCGCTACTGCCCACAACGTCAAGGTTGGAAAGATTACCCGCGCACAGCTAGAGGAAATCGCAAAAACCAAGATGAAAGACATGAATGCCGCCAGTGTGGACGCAGCCGTGCGCACTCTGGCCGGATCTGCCCGCTCCATGGGCGTGACTGTGGAGGGTATTTAAATGACAGCTCTGACCAAGAAACAAAAAAGCCTGCAAGGCAAAGTTGACAGCAACAAGCTGTACCCATTGGCTGATGCCCTGGTCATCGTCAAAGACGCGGCTACTGCCAAGTTTGATGAGTCCATTGATGTGGCTGTTCAATTAGGCATTGATGCGAAGAAGTCCGATCAAGTCGTGCGCGGCGCTGTCGTGATGCCCAACGGAACCGGAAAGACCAAGCGTGTTGCCGTTTTTGCACAAGGCGCTAAAGCTGAAGAAGCCAAGGCCGCAGGCGCAGATATCGTTGGCATGGATGATTTGGCTGCAATGGTGAAGGCCGGCCAAATGCCGTTTGATGTGGTGATCGCTGCGCCCGACGCCATGCGCGTCGTCGGCACCCTGGGTCAGATCCTGGGACCTCGTGGTTTGATGCCCAACCCCAAAGTTGGCACAGTAACGCCCGACGTTGCGACTGCTGTGCGCAATGCCAAAGCGGGTCAAGTTCAATTCCGTGTAGACAAGGCGGGCATCGTGCACGCAACCATCGGTCGACGTTCATTTGATTCTGACAAATTGCAGGGCAACCTGGTCGCTCTTGTGGAAGCCTTGAATAAGGCTAAGCCCGCTTCGAGCAAGGGCGTCTATTTGAGAAAAATTGCAGTGTCGTCCACCATGGGTTTGGGCGTTCGAGTGGACACTCAGACACTGTCGGCGTAACCGCAGAAAAATTCGGCCAGTTTTCAAGACTGGTCGAAGTGGTGGGCTTCCGTGCCGAAAGGCGCGGTGGGCCATCCAAGACCGTTGGTGCACAAAGAAATTTGTGCTTAATGATTTACCAACGCAGATGGCGATCCCGCTGTATGTGAAATTGGAAAATTTCCCAAGTCAGTTGATCGCTGAACAGAGGCGTTTTGAATGGCGCAAGCCAGACAAGACATATGTAAGGAGAAAACTTTGAGTCTCAATCGCAGTGAGAAACAAGCCGTCATTGAAGAAGTGACAGGGCTCGCAGCTAGCGCTCAAACGTTGGTGTTGGCGGAGTACCGGGGTATCACGGTTGCTGACATGACCAAATTGCGCAATGAAGCCCGCAGCAAAGGCGTGACGCTCAGCGTGTTGAAAAACACACTGGCTCGCCGCGCTGTTGCGGGTAGCGCTTTCGAGGTTGTGGGCGATCAGATGACCGGTCCGCTGATCTACGGCTTTTCTGTTGATGCTGTGGCTGCCGCGAAAGTGGTATCTGACTTCTCGAAAACCAATGACAAATTGGTCATTCGAGGGGGTGCATTCGCAGGCAAAGCCCTGGATGTCAACGGTGTGAAGCAATTAGCCAGTATCGCCTCGCGAGAGGTTTTGTTGGCGCAATTGTGTGGCTTGCTCATGTCGCCGATTTCCCGCGCCGCAGTGGTGCTCGGCGCGTTGTCGGCAAAAAAAGGTGGTGGTGTTGAGGCCGCGCCAGAGGCAGTTGCCGCCTAAGGCGTCTGTCTAGATCAATAACTGAAACTAGGAAATTAAAAATGGCATTTGATAAAGACGCATTTTTGACCGCGCTGGACAGCATGACGGTCATGGAACTCAACGAACTGGTGAAAGCCATCGAAGAGAAGTTTGGCGTGAGCGCAGCTGCTATGGCAGCGCCTGCTGGCGGCGGCGGCGGCGGTGCCGCTGCTGCTGTTGCCGAAGAGCAAACCGAGTTCACCGTTCAGTTGGTGGAAATCGGTGCGAACAAGGTGTCCGTCATCAAGGCGGTTCGCGAAATCACAGGCTTGGGCTTGAAAGAAGCCAAAGACCTGGTTGATGCGGCACCAAAACCCGTCAAAGAAGGCATTAGCAAGGCAGATGCCGAGTCAGCCAAGAAGAAGCTGGAAGAAGCCGGTGCCAAAGTCGAACTGAAGTAACTCTCATCGACTCGAAGGCGGGGATTGCCCACACGGCTCTCCCCGCCTTTGGTGTTTCACCAAACACAGGAAAGAAGACTGCCGATAGTCTCCTTTCCTGTGTTTTCTGACCCCAACGACAGAAAACAGCTTGGTACGGGTGCTGTGCAATGCAGCACCGTCCGCCAAGGTTGGTAGTGGCCAACCCACCAAGATCGCGCCGATGCTTCAGTACAAGTGACAGCACGCGACGACCGTTGTTGAAGAGCTCAAAGCCCGGAGATCTCATGGAACAAGCCGCAAAGTATTCATACACCGAACGTAAACGAATTCGCAAAAATTTCGGTAACCGCGACAGCGTACTGGAAGTGCCCTATTTGTTGCAAATGCAAAAAGATGCCTACACCGCATTTTTGCAAGCCGACGTACCGCAAAAAAAGCGAACCATAGAAGGCTTGCAAGCAGCCTTTGAAGCCGCCTTTCCGATCGTCTCGCACAACGGTTTTGTCGAGATGAAGTTCCTGGAATACAACCTGGCTAAACCGGCTTTTGATGTGCGTGAGTGCCAGACCCGAGGCTTGACTTTTGCTTCGGCGGTGCGCGCCAAAGTGCAACTCATCATCTATGACCGCGACTCGTCAACATCGCAATCCAAAGTCGTCAAAGAGGTCAAAGAGCAAGAGGTCTACATGGGTGAAGTGCCCCTCATGACCGACAAAGGCTCCTTCATCATTAACGGAACCGAACGTGTGATCGTGTCGCAGCTACACCGGTCGCCTGGTGTGTTTTTTGAGCACGACAAAGGCAAAACCCACAGTTCGGGCAAATTGCTGTTCTCGGCGCGCATCATTCCTTACCGGGGCTCGTGGCTCGATTTCGAGTTCGACCCCAAAGACATTTTGTACTTCCGGGTTGACCGTCGCCGCAAAATGCCGGTGTCCATTCTGTTGAAGGCGATTGGCCTGAACCCAGAATCCATATTGGCTAATTTCTTTGTGAACGATAACTTCCGCTTGATGGACAGCGGTGCGCAAATGGCGTTTGTCGCTGAGCGGTTGCGTGGCGAAGTCGCACGGTTCGACATCACTGACAAATCGGGCAAGGTTGTGGTTGCGAAAGACAAACGCATTACAGCGCGACATACCCGGGAGATGGAACAATCGAACACCACCCACATCAGCGTGCCAGAAGACTTTTTGGTGGGTCGGGTGATTGCGCGCGGTGTGGTGGACGCTGATACCGGTGAGATTCTGGCCAAGGCCAATGACGAGTTAACCGAAGCATTACTGAAAAAGCTGCGCAGTGCTGGCGTGCAGGACATCCAGGCTATCTACACCAACGAGCTGGATCAGGGTGCGTATATCTCGCAAACCTTGAGAATTGACGAAACAGCCGACGAGTTTGCCGCCCGTGTCGCCATCTACCGCATGATGCGGCCTGGTGAGCCGCCAACCGAAGATGCCGTTCAGGCACTTTTCCATCGCCTGTTTTACAACCCGGACACGTATGACCTGTCACGTGTTGGCCGGATGAAGTTCAACGCCAAAATGGGTCGTGCCGAGTCAACTGGCCCAATGGTCTTGAGCAACGAGGACATTTTGTCTGTTGTCAAAATTCTGGTTGATTTACGCAATGGTCGTGGTGAAGTAGACGACATCGATCACCTGGGCAATCGCCGCGTACGGTGTGTTGGCGAGCTGGCGGAAAACCAGTACCGGATGGGTCTGGCACGCATCGAGAAAGCCGTCAAAGAGCGCTTGGGTCAGGCCGAGCAAGAGCCATTGATGCCGCATGACCTGATTAACTCGAAGCCCATTTCTGCAGCGCTCAAGGAGTTCTTCGGTGCCTCGCAACTCAGCCAGTTCATGGATCAAACCAACCCTCTGTCTGAAATCACGCACAAGCGCCGTGTATCGGCTCTGGGCCCAGGCGGCTTGACACGCGAGCGGGCGGGCTTTGAGGTGCGTGACGTACACGTTACCCACTATGGCCGTGTGTGCCCTATCGAGACACCAGAGGGCCCGAACATCGGCTTGATCAACTCTTTGGCCCTTTACGCACGTTTGAATGAATACGGCTTCATCGAAACACCTTATCGCCGTGTGATAGATGAAAAAGTAACGATGAAGATCGACTACCTGTCGGCCATCGAAGAGGGCAAGTACGTGATTGCGCAGGCCAACGCTTTGCTGGACAAAGAAGGTAAGTTGACCGGTGACTTGGTGTCTGCCCGAGAGAAGGGTGAGTCGATTTTGTGCAAGGCTGACCGTGTGCAGTACATGGATGTATCACCGGCGCAGATCGTGTCAGTGGCGGCATCTCTGGTGCCGTTTCTGGAGCACGACGACGCAAACCGTGCGTTGATGGGTGCCAATATGCAACGCCAAGCGGTGCCCGTTTTACGACCCGAAAAAGCCTTCGTTGGCACCGGCATTGAGCGGGTCTCTGCTATTGACTCGGGCACCGTGGTCACGGCAACGCGCGGCGGTATCGTTGATTACGTGGATGCCACCCGTATCGTTGTTCGAGTCAACGACGCGGAAGCACAGGCGGGCGAGGTCGGCGTTGATATCTACAACCTCATCAAGTATCAACGTTCAAACCAGAACACCAACATTCACCAGCGACCCATTGTTAAACGTGGCGACAAAATCGCCAAAGGTGACGTCGTGGCAGACGGCGCGTCGACCGACCTGGGCGAGCTGGCCTTGGGGCAGAACATGCTGGTCGCGTTCATGCCATGGAACGGGTACAACTTTGAGGATTCGATCCTGATCAGTGAGCGTGTGGTGGCTGAAGACCGCTACACCTCCATCCACATCGAAGAGCTGGTGGTGATGGCGCGCGACACCAAGTTGGGTGCCGAAGAAATCACACGTGATATTCCCAACCTAGCCGAGCAACAGCTCAATCGTCTGGATGAGTCCGGCATCATCTACGTGGGCGCTGAAGTCATGCCCGGAGACACCCTGGTGGGCAAGGTCACGCCAAAGGGTGAGACCACACTGACACCCGAAGAAAAGCTGCTCCGCGCGATCTTTGGCGAGAAAGCCAGCGATGTAAAAGACACCTCGTTGCGTGTCGATCAGGGCTCACAGGGAACCGTGATTGATGTGCAGGTGTTCACCCGTGAGGGCATCGTGCGCGACAAGCGCGCGCAGCAAATCATCGACGACGAACTCAAACGTTTCCGCCTGGACTTGAATGATCAGCTGCGAATTGTTGAAGCCGACGCTTTTGACCGTATTGAGAAACTGCTGATTGGCAGAACAGCCAATGGCGGCCCCAGCAAGCTGCCCAAGGGCACACTCATTGACAAAGCCTACCTGGCTTCCGTCGAGAAGTTCCACTGGTTCGATATTCGTCCCGCTGACGACGAAGCGGCATCGCAGTTGGAATCCATCAAGAACTCGCTGGCACAAACCCGTCACAGCTTTGACCTGTCGTTTGAAGAAAAGCGCAAAAAGCTTACCCAAGGCGACGAATTGCCGGCGGGTGTGTTGAAGATGGTCAAGGTTTACCTGGCGGTCAAGCGTCGCTTGCAACCAGGTGACAAGATGGCAGGCCGCCACGGCAACAAAGGCGTTGTCTCCAAGATTGTTCCGGTGGAAGACATGCCGTACATGGCCGACGGAACACCTTGCGACATCGTGCTGAACCCGCTAGGTGTGCCTTCGCGCATGAACGTGGGCCAGGTGTTGGAAGTGCACTTGGGTTGGGCTGCAAAAGGCATCGGTCAACGCATTGGTGACATGCTCCAGGAGCAGGCCAAAGTGGCTGAGCTGCGCAAGTTCTTGGATCAGCTGTACAACGGCTCGGGCCGCAAGGAAACATTGGGCGACTTGACAGACGTACAGATTGTCGAGATGGCGCATAACTTGTCGAAAGGCATTCCGTTCGCCACACCGGTTTTTGACGGCGCCTCGGAGGAGGAGATTCGCGCCATGCTGAAACTGGCCTATCCTGACGATTTGGTCAAACTCAAGGGCCTTACTGCCGCTCGCACACAAGCCCATCTGTACGACGGCCGTTCTGGCGATGCATTTGAGCGTCCAACGACGGTGGGTTATATGCACGTGCTCAAGCTTCACCACTTGGTCGACGACAAGATGCATGCCCGTTCTACTGGTCCGTACAGCTTGGTCACCCAGCAACCCCTCGGCGGCAAAGCCCAATTTGGTGGCCAGCGTTTTGGCGAGATGGAGGTGTGGGCACTGGAAGCTTATGGTGCCGCTTACACCTTGCAGGAAATGCTCACCGTTAAATCCGACGACGTGCAAGGCCGTACCAAGGTGTACGAAAGCATTGTCAAAGGCGAACACGCCATCGAAGCCGGTATGCCGGAATCTTTCAATGTGCTGGTCAAGGAAATCCGTTCCTTAGGCCTGGATATTGAACTCGAACGTAGCTAAAGGAAGA
This sequence comes from Comamonadaceae bacterium, assembly GCA_031414805.1. Lineage (GTDB taxonomy): Bacteria > Pseudomonadota > Gammaproteobacteria > Burkholderiales > Burkholderiaceae_C > JAAFIW01. The sequence continues at coordinate 70,467 of JANOQJ010000027.1, read as the reverse complement.
CTCAGATGAAATCTTTACTCGACCTATTCAAGCAATTCACGCCTGACGAGCATTTCGATGCCATTCGCATCGGTATGGCATCGCCCGAGAAAATTCGTTCGTGGTCTTTTGGGGAAGTCAAAAAACCCGAGACCATCAACTACCGCACCTTCAAGCCAGAGCGTGATGGTTTGTTTTGCGCCAAAATTTTCGGCCCTATCAAGGACTACGAATGCCTGTGCGGCAAGTACAAACGTCTGAAACATCGCGGCGTGATCTGCGAAAAATGCGGCGTTGAAGTCACGCAGACCAAAGTTCGCCGCGACCGCATGGGTCACATTGATCTGGCAGCACCCTGCGCACACATCTGGTTCTTGAAATCCTTGCCTTCGCGCCTCGGTCTGGTACTGGACATGACGCTGCGCGACATCGAGCGCGTGCTGTACTTTGAAGCTTATGTCGTGACCGACCCGGGCATGACCCCGCTGAAGAAATTCGGCATCATGTCCGAGGACGACTACGACGCCAAACGCAAAGAGTATGGTGACGAGTTTGTGGCGAAGATGGGAGCAGAGGGCATCAAGGACTTGCTGGATAGCATTGACATCGAGCAGTCCATTGAGCGCTTACGTGGCGATTTGACCGGCTCCGAAGTCAAAGTCAAGAAAAACTCCAAGCGCCTGAAGGTACTGGAAGCCTTCAAAAAATCGGGTATCAAACCCGGCTGGATGGTGCTGGAAGTGTTGCCTGTGCTGCCGCCCGATCTGCGCCCACTGGTGCCGCTGGACGGTGGCCGGTTTGCCACGTCTGACCTGAACGACCTGTATCGCCGCGTGATCAACCGCAACAGCCGCCTACGCCGTTTGCTGGAACTCAAAGCGCCAGAGATCATTGCCCGAAATGAAAAGCGCATGTTGCAAGAAGCAGTGGACTCGCTGCTGGATAACGGCCGCCGCGGCAAAGCCATGACGGGCGCGAACAAGCGTGCCCTCAAGTCGCTGGCCGACATGATCAAAGGCAAATCGGGTCGTTTCCGCCAGAACTTGCTCGGCAAGCGCGTGGACTACTCAGGTCGTTCGGTCATCGTGGTCGGCCCCACGCTCAAGCTGCACCAGTGCGGCTTGCCCAAGCTGATGGCGCTAGAGCTGTTCAAGCCGTTCATCTTCTCGCGCCTGGAAGCCATGGGCATTGCCACCACCATCAAGGCGGCCAAGAAAGAAGTCGAATCGGGCACGCCGGTCGTGTGGGACATCCTGGAAGAGGTGATCAAAGAGCACCCCATCATGCTCAACCGTGCGCCAACACTGCACCGCTTGGGCATCCAGGCATTTGAGCCTATCTTGATTGAGGGTAAAGCCATTCAGCTGCACCCCTTGGTTTGCTCAGCGTTCAATGCAGACTTTGACGGTGACCAGATGGCCGTTCACGTGCCCCTGTCGGTTGAAGCACAAATGGAATGTCGCACCCTGATGCTGGCATCCAATAACGTGCTGTTCCCCGCCAGCGGCGAGCCATCAATTGTTCCTTCGCAGGACGTGGTGCTCGGCCTGTACTACACCACCCGCGAGCGCATCAATGCTAAAGGTGAGGGCTTGATTTTTGCTGATACAGGCGAAGTTCAGCGCGCATTTGACGCGGGTGAAGTAGACCTCACCGCCAAGATCAACGTGCGCTTGACCGAGTTCGCCAAAGACAAAGATACGGGTGAATTCACTGAATCCACCAAGCTCTGGGAAACCACTGCAGGCCGAGCTTTGTTGTCGGAGATCCTGCCTAAGGGCCTGCCGTTTGCCAACATCAACAAGGCCTTGAAGAAAAAGGAAATCTCCAAGCTGATCAACGTCTCATTCCGCAAGTGCGGCTTGAAAGAAACCGTTGTGTTTGCCGACAAACTGCTGCAAAACGGTTTCCGTCTGGCCACCAAAGCCGGTATCTCGATCAGTATCGACGACATGCTGGTGCCGGTCGAGAAGCCCGCCATCATCGAGCGCTCTGAAAAAGAGGTCAAAGAGATTGAGCAGCAATACGCCTCGGGCCTGGTCACGGCAGGCGAGCGCTACAACAAAGTGGTAGATATTTGGGGTAAGGCGGGAGACGAAGTCTCCAAAGTGCTGATGGCTCAACTGTCCAAAGAGAAGACCATTGACCGCCATGGCAACGAAGTTGACCAAGAATCGTTTAATTCCATCTACATGATGGCCGACTCCCAGGCGCGTGGTTCTGCGGCGCAGATTCGCCAGTTGGCAGGTATGCGTGGCCTGATGGCCAAGCCGGACGGCTCCATCATCGAAACCCCGATCACGGCCAACTTCCGCGAAGGCCTGAACGTGTTGCAGTACTTCATCTCCACCCACGGCGCGCGCAAAGGCCTGGCCGACACGGCGCTGAAAACCGCCAACTCGGGCTACCTGACCCGTCGTCTGGTGGACGTGACGCAGGACCTGGTCGTCACAGAACTGGACTGCGGCACACACGACGGCTCGCTGATGCGCGCGATTGTGGAAGGCGGCGAAGTGATCGAGTCGCTACGTGACCGCATCCTGGGCCGCACTGCGACTGACGATGTGTTGCACCCCGAAACCCGCGCAGTGCTGGTCAAAGGCGGCGAGATGTTCGACGAAGACAACATCGAGGAACTGGAAATTGCTGGTGTGGACGAGGTAAAAGTGCGCACCGCACTGACCTGCGAAACCCGCTTTGGCCTGTGCTCCAAGTGCTATGGCCGTGACCTGGGCCGCGGCGGCCTGGTGAACAACGGCGAAGCGGTTGGCGTGATTGCTGCGCAGTCCATCGGTGAGCCCGGCACTCAGCTGACCATGCGCACCTTCCACATCGGTGGTGCCGCATCGCGCGCGGCCATTGCGTCCAGCGTGGAAGCCAAGTCGAACGGAACGATTGGCTTTAACGCCACCATGCGCTACGTGAGCAACAGCAAAAAGGAGCTGGTTGTGATTGCCCGTTCCGGCGAAATCGTGATTCACGACGAGCAGGGCCGCGAGCGCGAGCGCCACAAGGTTCCTTACGGTGCGATTCTGGCCGTCAAGGCAGACCAGACGATCAAGGCGGGCACGGTGCTGGCCAATTGGGATCCGTTGACCCGACCCATCATCACGGAATTCGCCGGCCAGGTGAAATTCGAGAATGTGGAAGAAGGTCTGACGGTGGCCAAACAGGTTGATGATGTAACCGGTTTGTCCACATTGGTGGTGATTGACCCCAAGCGCCGTGGTGCAGCCAAAATCATCCGTCCGCAGGTCAAGCTGATTGACGCGACAGGCAACGAAGTCAAGATTCCTGGCACCGACCACTCGGTCACGATTGGTTTCCAGATTGGCGCGCTGATTCAGGTGCGCGACGGGCAAGACGTGGGCGGTGGCGAGGTGTTGGCCCGCATCCCGATCGAAGGTCAGAAAACCCGCGACATCACTGGCGGTTTGCCGCGCGTGGCCGAGTTGTTTGAAGCGCGCAGCCCCAAAGACAAGGGCATGCTGGCCGAGATGACGGGTACCGTGTCGTTCGGCAAGGAAACCAAAGGCAAGGTTCGCTTGCAGATCACTGACCCCGAAGGCAAGGTGTGGGACGAGCTGATTCCCAAAGAGAAAAACATCCTGGTGCATGAAGGCCAGGTGGTCAATAAAGGCGAGAGCGTGGTGGACGGCCCAGCCGATCCACAAGACATTCTGCGTTTATTAGGCTCTGAAGAATTGGCCCGCTACATCGTGGACGAGGTGCAGGACGTGTACCGCTTGCAGGGCGTGAAGATCAACGACAAGCACATTGAAGTGATCGTGCGCCAGATGCTGCGCCGTGTGGTGGTGGACAACGCCGGTGACTCCAACTACATCGCTGGCGAACAAGTCGAGCGCTCGGAAATGCTCAATACCAACGACGCATTGCGTGCCGCAGGCAAGCTGCCCGCCACGTTCAGCAACCTGTTGTTGGGTATTACCAAAGCGTCGCTGTCCACTGATAGTTTCATCAGTGCCGCGTCGTTCCAGGAAACCACGCGCGTGCTGACCGAAGCGGCCATCATGGGCAAGCGCGACGAGCTGCGTGGTTTGAAAGAAAACGTGATCGTTGGCCGCTTGATTCCTGCGGGCACCGGCATGGCCTACCACCAGGCACGCAAGGTTAAAGACCTGATGGACGAGGCCGAGCGCCGCGCTATTGCCGACGCAGAAGCGGCTGATCTGGCTTCGGCGGGTGAGGCTGCGAGTGCGCAGGCAGAAGCAGGGGTTGCAGCCGAGTAAGTCGATCGCTTTGTTTTTGATAGCGCCTTCAGCACTATTCATAAGGGCTGAAGGCGTTTTTCATTAAAAGTCGGCGCAAGTACAGGCAAAGCGCGTCAAACCTATGTTGGTCTCCATCCTGGGCTGGTTGCTGCCAGCGGTCATGGTTTTCTGGGCGGTTGGGGCTTACAACCGCCTGGTGCGTTTGCGAGGGCACGTGCTGGCGGCTTTCGCCGCGTTGGAACCTGCCATTGCCAAGCAAATCGCACTGGCCGAATCCAGCTTGCCTGAACGAGGCTCCAACGGCCAGACCCGACCGGCTGAGCTGGGCGACGATCTGGACAGTTTATGGCTGTCGCTGCGTGCAGCCGTCAGTCAGTTCGCGGCTGCAGTGTCGGCGCTAAGGCCGCGTCCGCTGGATGCGCAAAACGCAGCGGCGGCAGCGGCGGCCTGGGCTGTGCTGGAGATGGCGTGGAGTCGTCTGCAAAACGAGGCGTATGACCTGGCCGGTCCGGCCTTGCCGGAAACGCTGGGCACCCAATGGAGCAGCCTTGCTTCGCAGCTAATGCCGCTGCGTGAGCAATTCAATCAAGCTGTTGCGCAGTACAACAAGGCAATTGCGCAGTTTCCAGCAGCGCTGCTGGCTTGGGCGTTTAGCTTCCAACCAGCGCGTAACTTGTAGGGTTGTCCACGTTGATGGGCGTGGATTTGCGCGCCTGTAAGCCATGCAGTCCCAACCAGTGCAGCATATGCGGCCACAGCACGCGACCAACAGATTCCCTGAAATAGCCCATGTGCCCGACCTGGGGCACAGCCAGGTCCTGGGGCGTCCAGTCAACCGAGGTTATCGATGCCGCTGCATAGCCTGAGAAAAACGCGTCACGCGACGCGGGCGGTGCCCACAGATCGTCGGTGCTGACGGCTGCGGCAATCGGCATGCGCACCTGCGCAAATGGTGCAGTGATCGCCTGCGCATCTGGGTCGTCGAAAAAGTAGCGTGGCAACGCACACCAGCGTTTCCAGTCGCGGTACACGCCGATTGGCAAGTCTTCGCCCATCCCGAATTTGCTCATTGGGTGGTAGCCATACAGCCGGGTGGTCACCGGCCCGACCACGTTCCACATCAGCCAGGCGCGGTAGCGCTCGGGCCTGGGCATCCAACCGTGCCAGCCTGCACCGGTTCCACACACGTACGCGGCGCGCAACACGCTGGTGTCGGGCAACTGGCCAATCGCATGCCCGCCCAGGCTGTGTCCCACCAGCCATACGGCCCCGCGCGCACTGGCGTACTGCACGGCGGCGGCCAGGTCCTGGCGCGACCAGTCGGCATAGTCCATCTCGAAGCCCTTGAGCGTGCCGGTTTTGGAGTCGCCAATGCCACGGTAATCGGTGGTGATGACGTTGATTCCGTGCGCCTGTGCGAACTGCGCAAAGCGCCGGTAAAACCCGCGCGGCACGGCGGTTGCACCCGCCATCACAATGAATTGCTCACTGGGCGCGGTGAAATGGCTTGCAGTGAGACGGTAGCCGTCGGCAGCCAGCAGGGTAATGGTTTGTGCGTCGTTCATGCAGAAAAGTTTAACACTATATAGACCAGTCGGTCTATTTGTATTGATTCACGCATGAACGGTAAGCGGGTTCGCCCTGCTTGCCGACGTCATATCATCATCACCGTATGCAAGCATCCACCTCGCCAGACCCCCCGGCTACCGAAGCCGACACACGCACCCGCATCCTGGCTGCGGCCCAGCGTTTGTTTCGCAAGCGCGGCTACCACGCCACCGGGCTGAACGATGTGCTGGAGTTGGCCCAGGCACCCAAAGGCTCGCTGTACCACCACTTTCCTGGTGGCAAGGAAGCCATTGGCGTGTGTGTGGTGCAAGACATCACGCGAGGACTGCTAGGTTTGCTGGCGCAAAGCCGGGCGCGCAGCACCGCAGCCTTGCTCGCGCAGGTTGGCGAACAACTGGCCACCACCATGCAGCGCACCAACTTTGAAATCTGCACCCTGTTTGCCGCCTTTGCCGCCGAACGAAAAGGCTCGCCGCAGTTAGGCTCGGCGCTGGCCGAAGCCTACGATGCCCTGGCCGCGGCCATCCAAAGCCGCCTGGAACACGACGGCATGCCGCCACGCACCGCCAAAGACACGTCATGGGCGATCACCGCGCTGCTGGAGGGCGGCTCCCTGCTATCTCAGGCGCAACAAAACGCCGATGTGTTTCGCCTGACCGTCAAGCAGGCGGTCAGACTTTGTGAGCCGGCGCCTGTGGAAAAGCGAACCAAATAGGCTGTCAGCCCTTGTGGTTATTGCTCAAGCTGCTATGAATTTAATAGTACTTCGGTTCTGGCGGCAAGGCAGCGATGGGTCATGGATACTACGGTTGCAAACGCTGCCTGCCACACCTTAGTCTGCGGCATCAACCCTTGTTTTGGAGACTCCATGAAACGATTTTTCCTGATGGGCTTTCTCGCCTTGAGCGCCACCGCCGGTTATGCCCAAACCCCCGGTAAAGACGCGCTGTACATCAAAAGCCTGGCAGCCACTTGTTCCAACTGCCACGGCACCAACGGCAAGGCGGTGCCAGGCTCTAGCGTGGTGTCGCTGGCGGGGATGGAGCCGCTGTACATCGTGGCGCAGATGAGAGCGTTCAAGCTTGGCACCCGCCCGGCAACCATCATGCATCAGCTGTCTAAAGGCTACAGCGACGCGCAGATCGAGCAAATTGCCGACTACTTCGCCGCACAGAAAAAGTAAGGTACTCGCCATGAACAAGAACTTTTACAGCCCCAACACACGCCGCGCCTTTCTACAGACTTCTGCGGCCACCACCACCGCATTCGGCCTGCTGGGCCTGACGGGTTGCGCCTCGATGGCGGGCATTCCTGCCAAAGCCCAAGTTGTCGTCGTCGGCGGCGGTTATGGCGGTGCCACCGCTGCCAAGTACGTGCGCCTGCTGTCGGACTACAAAATTGATGTGGTGCTGATCGAACCCAACGAGGCGTTTGTCTCCTGCCCGATGTCTAACCTTGTCATCGGCGGCAGCAAGCAGGTGGCCGACATCACCACGCCGTACACCGGTCTTTCCAAGAATCACGGTGTCAAAGTGGTGCGCGACATGGCGCAAGCCATCGACACGGCGAAAAAGACGGTCACGTTAGCCGGTGGTGCCACCATTGCCTACGACAAGCTGGTCGTATCCCCCGGCATTGACTTGATGATGGGCAGCATCGAAGGCCTGCAGGCCGCCCAGGCATCCGGCCAGGTGCTGCAAGCCTGGAAAGCCGGGCCAGAAACCACCGCCCTACGCAAACAGCTCGAAGCCATGCCCGATGGCGGCGTATTCGCCATTACCATCCCCCTGGCACCGTACCGCTGCCCACCCGGCCCTTACGAGCGCGCCTGCCAGGTGGCCTGGTATTTGAAAAACAACAAACCACGCAGCAAAGTGTTGATTCTGGACAGCAATCCCGATGTCACCTCCAAAGGGGCGCTGTTCAAAAAGGTGTGGGCCGAGCAATACAAAGGCTTGGTCGAATACCGCGGCGACCACAAGGCCACCGCGATTGACGCCAAAACCAGCACGGTCAAATTTGAGGTTCAAGAAGACGTGAAGGCGGCCGTCATCAACGCCTTGCCCAACATGCGCGCTGGTGCCATTGCAGTGCAGGCTGGCCTGAACAACCAGGCCAATGGCCGCTGGTGCGGCGTGAACTACCAAAGCTTTGAATCCACCGCCGCCAAAGACGTGTTCGTGATCGGCGACGCCATCCAGATCGCTCCCGCCATGCCCAAAAGCGGCCACATGGCCAACGGCCACGCCAAAGTGGCTGCCGCGGCTATCGTGGCGCAGCTGGCGGGTTGGGAGATCAACCCCGCGCCCATGCTCAACAACACCTGCTACAGCTTTGTGGACGACAAATCCGTGGTGCATGTGGCCAGCGTGCACGAGTATGTGGCGGCTGAGAAAACCTTCAAAACGATTGCGGGCAGTGGTGGCTTGAGCGCAGCGCCCACGGAGCTTGAAGGCGTGTATGCGATGAACTGGGCGCAAAACATCTGGGCGGATACGCTCGTTTGAACCTGCCCCGTAACCCATCGCAGTCTGAGCCGCTATGGCGTTTGCTCCAGTCGACTGCTATATTTTTAATAGCTGTTCGAGCAGGTAAATCAGGGGCTACAGCCCTAAATGACGTTGAAAGCACACGACGCCCCGGCGTGCAATCGCTAGGCTTTGGGGTGCTGCGAAACCTGGGCCGCGCCCAGGCGCTGCGCGAGCAACTGGCTCGCCGCGCGCCACCGCCGCAGGCTGATGCCCTGCTCTGTTGTGCACTGGCCTTGGCTTGGGACCCTGCTACAGCACCCTATGAGCCGTTCACCCTGGTTGACCAGGCGGTGGAAGCCGCCAAGCGCAGCCCTGCCACCCGCGCACAGGCCAGCTTCATCAACGCCTGCCTGCGCCGCTTTTTGCGCGAGCGTGACACCTTGGTAGCCACCACCGATGCGGACCCGGTGGCCCGCTACAACCACCCCCGCTGGTGGATTGCCGCGACGAAACGTGACCACCCCACGCAGTGGCAGGCCATCCTTGAAGCCAACAACCAGCAACCCCCGTTAACCCTAAGGATTAACAAGCAAAAAGTGCCTCTAGCCCAATATATGTCTGCTCAAGCAGCTATGAATATTGAAGCAAAACAGGTGGCTGAATACGGCCTGCAATTGCAACAGGCACGCCCGGTGCAACAGCTACCGGGGTTTGAGGAGGGTCATTTTTCAGTGCAGGACGCCGCTGCGCAGTTGGCTGCGCCGCTTCTCCTGACCGGTCTGCTCCATCCCGCTGGCCCGCTACGCGTGCTGGACGCGTGTGCCGCTCCCGGCGGGAAAACCGCGCATCTGCTCGAGCAATCGACAGCGCAGCAACCTGTTCAGGTGCTGGCGTTGGACATTGACCCGCTGCGCTGCCAGCGCATTCACGAAAACCTGGCGCGCCTGGGCCTGTCGGCCACGGTGGTCGCAGCCGATGCGCTGCAGCCGTCGGCTTGGTGGGATGGCCAGCCGTTCGACGCCATCTTGCTGGACGCGCCCTGCACCGCGTCGGGCATCGTGCGCCGCCACCCTGACGTTCGCTGGTTGCGCCGCGAATCCGACATTGCCCAGTTGGCCCAGTTGCAAATGCGCCTGCTGCGCACCCTATGGCCGCTGGTGCGACCCGGCGGACGTTTGTTGTATTGCACGTGCTCGGTGTTCCTGGCCGAGGGGCAGACTCAAATACAAACGTTTCTTGCGCGCCACACCGACGCTCATTTAAAGCAGAGTCCAGGTCATTTGCTGCCCCAAAACCCGCATCAGGCCAAGCCCCTAGCCCACAATGAATTGGGTGAACACGACGGTTTTTTTTACGCACTGCTGGAAAAACTTCCATCGCCTTAAACGAGGCCGGGCAGGTGCCGTCCTGCTTCTGGTCGCGCTGGCGCTATGCCTGAGCGCGCCAACTCTGCAAGCACAAACACCGCCGCCGACTGCCTCCCCAGAAGTCACCGAGCTGCGCCTGGAGCGCGACGAAGAAGGCATTTATCTGACAGCACGCGTGCGTTTTGACCTGCCCGCGCCTGTGGAGGAAGCCCTGGTCAAAGGCATTCCGATCTTCTTTGTCGCCCAAGCCGAGCTGTTTCGCGATCGCTGGTATTGGTACGACAAACGTCTCAACGCCACCACTCGCCACCTACGCTTGGCCTACCAGCCGCTGACCCGCCGCTGGCGCCTGAATACCTCGGCGGCGCCGATTACCAACGCCGGCCTGGGCCTGACCTTGGGTCAAAACTACGACACCCTGGCCGACGCCCTGGCCGCAACACAGCGATTTTCGCGCTGGAAGATCGGCCAGCCGGGCGATGTGGAGCCAGACACGACGCACAACCTGGCTTTCAGTTTTCGCCTGGATCTATCGCAACTGCCCCGGCCATTTCAGATCACGGCGCTGGGCCAGTCCGACTGGAGCCTGGTGGCCACGCGCAACCAACGGCTGCCTGCCGACGCATTCAAGTGAGCACGGTCGGGCAAGCATCTCCAGCCGCGAAGTCACGCGCATTGCGCTGGGCGTTGGGTTTGGGTGCCGCCGTGATGGTGGCCATTGGGCTGGTGTTGCTGTTTTTGCTGACCCAGGCTACCAACAACCGCGAGCTGTACGAGCGCAATTACGGCCGCTTGTTTGCCATCAACGTCGCTGTAGCAGGACTGCTGCTGCTGGTTATTGCCTGGGTGGTGGTGCGGCTGATCTCGCGCCTGGTGCGCAAAAAATTTGGCAGCCGTTTGCTGGTCAAGTTGGCTGCTATTTTTGCGCTGGTGGGCTTCGTTCCAGGCCTGTTGATTTACGTGGTGTCTTATCAATTCGTCTCGCGCTCGATTGAAAGCTGGTTTGACGTCAAGGTAGAGGGTGCGCTGGAGGCTGGGCTGAATTTGGGACGGGTGACCTTGGATACCTTGTCTGGCGACCTGACCCAAAAAACCCGCGCTGCGGCCGCGCAATTGAGCGATACGTCGGACGTCTCCGCAGGCCTGGCGCTTGAACGTATTCGCGACCAGCTGGCTGCGCGAGACGTGTCGCTGTGGACTGCGAGCGGCCAATTGCTGGCCAGCAGCGGGGTTTCCCGCTTTTCTCTGGACATGGAGCGCCCGTCACAACAGCAACTGCGGGTGGTTCGCAGCCAGCGCGCCATCGGCTCGGTGGAAGGGCTGGAGGATGTCAATACGGCTAGTGTCGGTAATGTCGGGGGCAATGCTCGACTGAAAGCACTGGCGCTCGTGCCCAGCAACTCCATGGGTTTGTCGGGCGAGCAGCGCTTTCTGCAGGTCATTCAGGTCTTGCCCGCTGGGCTGGTGGCCAACGCCATTGCCGTGCAAGAAGCCAATCGCGAGTACCAGGAGCGCGCGCTGGGGCGCGAGGGTTTGCGGCGCATGTACATCGGCACGCTGACGCTCAGCCTGTTTCTGGCGGTGTTTGGCGCAGTGCTACTGGCGGTGCTGTTGGGTAACCAGCTAGCGCGCCCGCTGCTGGTTTTAGCGGCCGGTGTGAGCGAGGTAGCTGCCGGTGATTTGCGGCCCAAGGCTGTGTTGCAAGGCAAGGACGAGCTGGGCGGCTTGACCCGCTCGTTTGCCCAAATGACCCAGCAACTGGCCGACGCGCGCACGGCGGTAGACAAGAGCATGGGCCAGGTCAACGCTGCGCGCGCCCACCTGCAAACCATTCTGGACAACCTGACAGCGGGTGTGATCGTGCTGGACGCCCAAGGCCGCATCCAGTCGTCCAACCCTGGCGCCACACGCGTGCTGCGCGTTCCGCTAGCCGCACACGAGGGCCAGCTTTTGGCCGACGTGCCGGGCTTGCAGGAGTTTGCCGCCAGCGTGCAAAGCGAATTTGACGAGTACCTGGGTGAGCGCCATCACCACGGGCTGGACCACTGGCAACAGGCCTTCGAGTTAGGTCACGACACCTTGGGCACCAACTCAAACACTATAAATTTAGTAGCAAGAGGGGCAGAATTACCAGGGGCTACAAGGCTTTTAGTGTTCGACGACATCTCTGAAATTGTGTCGGCACAGCGCGCCCAGGCATGGGGCGAAGTGGCCCGGCGGCTAGCGCATGAAATCAAGAATCCACTCACACCCATCCAGCTGTCCGCTGAGCGGCTGCAAATGAAGCTCACTGGCAAGCTGCCGCCCGAACAGGAGGCGCTGCTGAACAAATCGGTGCGCACCATCGTGGATCAGGTGGACGCCATGAAGCGCCTGGTCAATGAATTCCGCGATTTTGGTCGCCTACCCGCTGCGCAACTGCATGCAGTGGACCTGAATACGCTGGTCACCGATGTACTGGCGCTGTATGGCACTGAGGAGCGTGTCGACCGCGCCAGCGTCACAGTGGAGTTGGACCCCGCGTGTCCACCGATCCTGGGTGACGAACAGCAGCTGCGACAAGTCATACACAACCTGCTTCAAAACGCACAAGATGCCGTTGAGCAAGACCCCGCACGCGAATCAACAGCACCACAACTAGTGACCGTGCACACCCACTGGAGCCCTGGAAGCCGCCGCGTCCGCCTGGCGGTGCGAGACAACGGTCCTGGGTTCCCGGATTTTATTTTGAAGCGGGCCTTTGAGCCGTACGTCACCACCAAAGCAAAAGGCACAGGACTGGGCCTGGCGGTCGTTAAAAAAATTGCCGACGAACATGGCGCACGCATTGACTTGGGCAACCGGGTTGTCGATGGTGTAACTCAAGGTGCGCAAGTGTCGTTATCATTCGCAGTTGCGACATAACAACACTGACTAAAAAGTACTCAACAATGGCAAACATTCTGGTGGTGGACGATGAGCTGGGCATACGCGACCTGTTGTCGGAAATATTGAACGATGAGGGGCACACTGTCGAACTCGCAGAAAACGCCGCCCAAGCCCGCGCAGCCCGCGCCCGCATGCGTCCTGACCTGGTGCTGCTGGACATCTGGATGCCCGATACCGATGGCGTGACCTTGCTCAAAGAATGGGCCTCAGGCGGGCTGCTGACCATGCCGGTGGTGATGATGAGTGGCCACGCCACCATCGACACCGCGGTACAGGCGACCAAAATTGGTGCGCAGGCATTCCTGGAAAAGCCCATCACGCTGCAAAAGTTGCTCAAGGCGGTCGATCTGGCGTTAACCCGAAACCTGCCCCGCAAAGCGGTGGTTCTGCAGCAGCTGGCACCGCTACCGCTGGCCGCTGCTGCAGATATCACCGTCGAGGCGGCCATGACCGGCGGGCTGAGCCTGCCTGCGGTGGTCGAAATGGGCCCACAGCCCAGGCAGCAATTCGAGCTGGACAAGCCACTGCGGGAAGCGCGTGACGATTTCGAAAAAGCCTATTTCGAGTTTCATCTGGCCAAAGAAGGTGGCTCCATGACCCGTGTGGCAGAAAAAACCGGCCTGGAGCGCACCCATCTGTACCGCAAACTCAAGCAACTGGGCGTTGACCTGTCCCGAGGCAAACGCGCCGCCAGCTGAGGCTTGCAAGTGTTGTAGAATCTGCGGCTGCCTTGGCCCGGTAGCTCAGTTGGTAGAGCAGCGGATTGAAAATCCGCGTGTCGGTGGTTCGATTCCGCCCCAGGCCACCAAATTTAAAAAGCCCTTGAACTTGCGTTCAAGGGCTTTTTGTTTGGCTAACAGAAATGCGCTCACGATTGCTACTAAAAATATAGCTGGTTGAGCAATATCTGCAAGGGTTGAAGGCGGTTTTGATGCCTACTCACGCGTCACCCGTACCAACTCTTCCCGCGAGGTGATGCCTTCGCGCACCAACCGCTCGCCGTCGTCGCGCATCAAGGTCATGCCGGTGTTTAGCGCGGCGTGCCGGATGTCGGCTTCGGATGTTTTGTTGTGGATCTGGGCGCGGATAGCCTCGTCGGTGACCAGCAGTTCAAACACGCCGGTGCGGCCCTGGTAGCCGGTGTGGCCGCAGTGTGAGCAGCCAGGCGCATGCGAGCCATCGGGGCCATGCACTACGCAGTGCGTACACAACTTGCGCACCAAGCGCTGCGCCAGCACACCCAGCAGGCTGGAACTGAGCAGGAAGGGCTCTACGCCCATGTCGGTCAACCGCGTCACCGCGCTGGCGGCGTCGTTGGTGTGCAGGGTGGCCAGCACCAGGTGGCCCGTCAACGAGGCTTGGATGGCGATTTGCGCAGTTTCAAAGTCGCGAATCTCGCCAATCATGATGACATCGGGATCCTGGCGCAGGATGGCGCGCAGGGCTTTGGCAAAGGTCAAATCAATCTTCGCATTCACTTGTGTCTGGCCAATACCGGGCAGCTCATACTCAATCGGGTCTTCCACCGTCATGATGTTGGCGCTGCCGGCGTCCAGGCGGCTCAGGGCCGCATACAAGGTGGTGGTTTTGCCGGAGCCGGTGGGGCCGGTGACCAAAATAATGCCGTGCGGCTGGGCAATCAGGTTTTGAATGCGCCGCAGCACCTCGCCCTGCATGCCGACGGCCTCCAGGCTGATCTTGCTTTCGCTTTTATCGAGCAAACGCAGCACGGCCCGTTCGCCGTGGGCGCTGGGCAGGGTGCTCACGCGCACGTCTACCGCGCGTGTGCCAATGCGCAGGGAAATACGGCCGTCTTGCGGCAAACGTTTTTCCGAAATGTCCAACTCGGCCATGATTTTTAAGCGCGAGATCAGGGCGGCGTGCAGGGCGCGGTTGGGTTGCACCACCTCGCGCAAGGTGCCGTCGACCCGAAAGCGCACCGAGCTGTGGCGTTCGTAGGGCTCGATGTGAATGTCGCTGGCACCGTCACGTGCGGCCTGCGTGAGCAAGGCGTTCAGCATACGGATGATGGGCGCGTCGTCGCTGGTTTCCAGCAGGTCTTCGACGGCAGGCAGCTCTTGCATCATGCGCGACAGATCGGCGTCGTTTTGTACCTCGCTGACCACGGTGGCCGCACTGGATTCGCCTTGCGCGTAAGCCGCACTGATGCGTTGGGCCAGGGCCGGGGCGTCCAGTTGCGCGACGGCGCGCACCGGGAACTTGCGCATCACCTCGCTCCAGGCACTTTGAAAGCTGGCGGCATTGGCTGACGTAGAGGAAGGCGCGTGCCACAAGGTCAGGTCGTGACCGTCGTCTTCCAGCAGCAGCTGGCTGGTGCGGGCAAAGGCGTAAGGCAAGGGATAGCGGGTGGCCATGGTGCTTACTACCGGGCGGGTGCAGCAGGCTTGGCGGCGTCGGCGGGAGAGATGGGTCGGCTTGGCAATGCAGGGGCTTCGTTGATCGGCATCATCACGCTGGAGGCTGGTTGCTGGCCTAACTGCTGGTTGCGGATCAGGTCGTAGCGATCCATTGAAAAGCTGTCAGCGGCATTGGCATCACGCATGACAACGGGGCGCAAAAAAATCATCAAGTTGGTTTTTTTGCGCGAGCGGATTTCAGTTTTGAACAAGCTTCCGAACAAGGGAACATCGCCAATGCCCGGTATCTTTTCTTGTTGGTCTACGTACTCATCCTGTAGCAAACCGCCCAAAACAATGATCGCGCCATCGTCCACCAGTACATTGCTTTCAATGGACCGTTTGTCAGTGATCAAGCCCGCCGCAGAGTTGGATCGCACGCTTGAGACTTCCTGGAAAATCTGCATCTTGACGGTACCGTTCTCGCTGATTTGAGGTTTGATGCGCAGGGTGATGCCCACGTCTTTACGCTCCACCGTTTGAAACGGGTTTACCGTGCCGCCACCACCGCCGCCCGTGTTCGTGAACGAACCGGTCACAAACGGCACATTCTGGCCGATCACGATCTTGGCCTCTTCGTTGTCCAGTGTCAGCAAATTGGGTGTGGACAGGATGTTGCTATCCCCCTTGGTTTGCAGGAAGCGCGCCAGAAAGCCCAGCACGTAAATACCATTGGTTTTGTTGACCAAGCCCACGTTGCCGCCTGGCGAAAAACTGGCAGCGCCACTGGCGGCGCCAGTGGCCAGGCTGATGATGTTTTGCCCGCCAATGCTGAAATTGGTGCCTAACACACCGAGAACGCTGTCACCATTTTTGCCACTCACGCCCTGCCACTGGATGCCAAACTCGGCGGCTTTATCGGCATTGACCTCGGCAATCAGGCTTTCCACAAACACCTGCGCGCGGCGTGCGTCCAGCTTGTCTATCACCGCGCGCAACTGGCGGTATTGCGGCTCGGCGGCGGTAATGATCAATGAATTGGTGGCTGGGTCGGCTTGAATTTGTCCGCCGGTAGAGGGCGCAGCAGACGCTGCAATCGGCGCGGTGGCCGGTGCGCCCGCACCCAGCGCCGCCACCGGCGCGGCGGCTGTCGGCGCGGCCGCTGCGGTGTTGCCGCCTTGCAAAGCGGCCCGCAAGGTCACGGCCAGCTTGGTGGCGTCGGCGTTTTTCAAATACACCACGTAGATGTTGCCCAACGGGCTTTGCGAAATCGGCTGGTCGAGCTTTTCTACCAGCGAGCGCACCAGGGCCATGCGTGCGGGGTTGGCGGCGCGGGCAATCAGGGTGTTGCTACGCGACTCGGCGATGATGGTGGTGCGAAAACTGGCATCACCCCCTGGTGCCCCACCGCCGCCTGACTCAGCCAGCCGCGAGATCAGGGGGGCCAGGTCGCTGGCCAGCGCGTGCTTGAGCGGAATGATCTCCAGGTCGGTGGCGTTGGACACATCCAGTGCCGAAATGATGCGGCCCAGACGCGCCAGGTTGTCGGCGTAGTCGGTGATGATGAGCGAGTTGTTGCCAGGGTTGACGTTGATGGTGTTATTGGGTGCAATCAAAGGACGCAGGATCGGCACCAGGTTGTTGGGGTTTTCGTAGTTCAGGCGAAAAATCTGCGTGACGATGGCGCTGTTGGCCGCCTGCGCCGGACCGGTGCCTGCGACCGACACGGTGCCGCCTTGCAGCTTGGCATCGGCCTCGGGCACGACCTTGAGCAGACCGCCGGAGTCCACCACCGTAAAGCCAGACAGACGCAAGGTCGCCAAAAACTGGTTGTACGCTGCAGCGGGCGTCACAGAATTTTCAGTGATCAGGGTGATCGTGCCCTTGACGCGCGGGTCCACCACGATGTTGCGCCCGGTGGTGATCGCCATGGTGCGGGCCACGGCTTCAATGTCGGCGTTGGTGAAGTTCAGCGTGACGGGCGCGTTGCGGTTGCCTGCGGCAACTGCGGGCGGGGTGGCCCCGGGCGCGGCTTGGGCCCACACTTGAGCATGAAAAAGGCCTCCAGCCCAAGTAATTGCTGCTGAAGCAGCTATCAAATTAATAGTAAATCGGGGTGGTAACTGGAGAGATAAGCGATACATGGTTCAACCAATCGTGATGATGGAGCGGGGCCCGTTGCGGCGCCCGATGATGTTAAGCAGGTTGGACAAGGCCGCTTCGTGCTCGGGTGCAGCGCTGGCAGAGCCCGAAAACCGCAAACGCGAGCCCACCCATTGGCCAGTACCCGCCAATTGCAGACTGCCTTGCAGCGTGGACAGTTCCACGGCGGGCACGTCGCCGCCGCGCACGGTGAAGCGGTAGCTTCCCATGGGGCGTAGGGTCGACAAGCGTGACGACAGGCTGGCGGCATCCATTTGGGCTTGCCCCGCCATGACCATGCGCCCGGCTTGCCATTGCACGTTCAAGGCCTGCGTGCGCAGCTGTAACTGCCCCTCCGGCTGCACGGTGTTCCAGGGCGTGCCCAGGCCAGCCAAGAGCGAAGCCGGCACGGTGCTGGTGTTGTCTTGTACCGTCACGCTTAAGCCCTGCAGGCGCAATTGAATCTGGGCTTCCAAAGGCTGCGCCGTGCAGCAATCAGACCAAGTAACCAGTTGCGCGCCCGTCAAGCCGGGTAGCAACTTCCATTGCACGCGGGTGGGAAGACTGGCGGCGTCTTTACTGCCCAGCCCGCCGGTGAGCATCAGACGGGCCGAGCCGCGCCACACCGTGCCACGTGCGTCCTGGAGTTGAAAGGTGCCGCCGGTGTTCTGGCCCAACTGATCGGTCAACCAGCGAGCGGGCGCAAACGCGAGCAATGCCAGCGCCAGGCCCATCAGCAAACCCACCAGTGCCCAGCCCCAGGGCATACCGGAACGACTGCGGCTGGGCGTTGCGGAAGCACGGCCGCCCAGCAGAGCGCGACCAGCCAAGCCTGAGGCTCGGGGCTGGGTGGACGAAGCGAAAAGAGCCAAGGTGCGGGCCAATGGAGTCGTTTGTGATCAGCGCGGCGGCAAGGACAGCACGATGGAGCCATCCCAGGTGCCAGCCGCATTGCGGGTCAGGCGTGCTTCACTGGGCAACACCCGGGCGTTGCTACGCGCTTGCGCCAACCATTGGGCAAATGTGTTGGGTGCCACGCCCGTGAGGGTGACGGTGGTTCTGTCGCCCACCGTGGCCACACGGGCACTGGCACCCAGGCGTTCACGCACTGACGTTTCCAGGGCGCGGCTGGCATCGTCATACGATAGTTTGGGCTGAGCTTGCAAGGTTTGGGCTTGTGCTTGCAGGCGACGCATGGTGTCCAGCTGCCGCTCCAGGCTGGCAGCTTGCGTTTCAGCGCTTTTCAGGGTGGCTCGGGCTGGGGCTATGCCCACCCACCACAGAAGGGCCAGGCCAACGAGGGCGCAGGCACCAGCGGTGAGGGACTTTTCGCGTGGCGCCATGGAGGCCCAGCGCGCCGACAGGCCCGCCAGCAGGTTGGAAGGGGTGCTCATGGCGCGCCCTCCTGGCGCACGACCAGGCTGTCGCCCTGGCGCTGCAGCGCGTAGCCTTTGGCGCGTAGCTGTGTGGTGATGTTGTCCATCTCGGCATCATTCAAGCTGAGGCCTTTCAAACGTGCTTCGTTTGCTACAAATTCAATAGCTGTTACAGCTTTACCTTCCGGGGCTACAGCACCAAAAGCACTTAAAACCGCCTCCAGATCGCGGCCCGATGTGCTACCCGTGGCCTGGCGCAGCAGCGCCACTTCACGCTCCATTTGCACGGGCGCATCCAGGATCACCTTCACATTGGGAAAGGTCTGGCTCAAGGTGGCGCGTATGGCTTGTTCTTTGGCTTGCAGCGCGCGCCGTTCGCCAAACGCCCAGGCATTCAAGCCCAGCACATGCGCCAGCACCAACACCGCCGCACCCCAACGGGCCGGCCGCCAGCGTGGCGCAAAAAACAGCTCGCGCCAGCTGCCAGTAAACCGTTTCATCGCACGCGCACGGCCTGAACTGGCCAAGTCGAACTGGGCCAAATCCCAGTCGCCCTGAGCGGCCTGGGCCAGCCGCTGGGCACTTTGCTGCAAGGTCACGCGGCGATGTAACCGTTGCTCGGCCAGCGCCGCCACGGCGGGCTCGGCCAGCAATGGGGCATCGTCTGATAACGGCGGCAGGCCCGGCATCAACTCGGTGCTGTGGCCTTCGGCGGCAAGCGGCAACACGGTGACGCCCTGCTCGCTGCACACCACCAGTTGCGCGTCGGCCGATTCGTCCCCCGACGCCAGCGCATGCCAGCGAACGGGCTGGCCCGGCGCGAACTCGGGCACGATGCGGTTTGCCGGGCGTTGCGCCGCCTCCAGCGCTGCCAGCGCCTGGCGCAGCCAGGCGCGGTTGCAAGCCGCCACCCACACAGGCTCGCCAGCGCGAGCGGCGGGCTGCAGGGCAAAGTGGAGGCTGTCGGGTTCATCGAGCAAACGGTCTTCCAGCAAGCCATCGAGCACGGCGCGTAAACGAGGGGAGCTGGCGGTGGTGCCTTTGGGCAGCTCCACCTGGTGCCACGACAGCACCCGCACGGGCACCACGGCCACCACTTCGGCCCCTGGCCCCGTAGGCTTGGGTAACAGGGCGGACGGCGCATTGGCGTGGTGAACCACGGCGCCATCGGCGCTGACCTGCACGAAGGCATATTCGGTTGCCGGGCCGCTTTCGGCCGACGGCAGAACCACGATCAGGCTGCTCATAGGGTGGTTGGGTATTGGCTTTGCACGGCGGCGATTGTAGAGAGCGCTTGTGGAGCAATGATGCGCATAGGAAGCTTCATTGGCGCGCCGGCACACGGCTAGCAGCGCCCTCAGAGGTTTGGCCTTCAGGCGAATCGACCATGCGGCGGCGGCTCAGGGTGGTGACTTTCAGGCCGTCGCGCTGCACAACAGAGCTCTCCATCACCAAGTTTTGCCCCAGCCGCAGGCGGCCCTGCACTTCAAAAAAACGACTGGCTACGCTGTGCTGGCCTTCCACAAACTGGCCGGCGAACTCAGGCGCCAGCTTGCCCACGTCGGCCAGGACCGAAAAATGTGTGCGGCCGCGCGCCGTGACGATGCGTTGGGCGCCCGACATGTCCAGCCCCGGTACGCTGGCGTATAGCGTTTCGGCACTGGCTGTGTTCACGTTCAGGCTGGTACGCACCGGCAACACCGTTACAAAGGGTTTCAGCGCAGCCACGCTGGTATCGCTCAAACCCAACCACGTCAGTTGCTCGACCCGCTGCGGCACCAGATAGGCCTGGCTTTTCGACAGGTTTTCGGGGCTGTTGTCCAGCGCAAACCGCAGGTTCTCCGCCATCTGACCCAGCTCGATGGGCGGCAAGTTGAGTTGTTCGAACAGCTTGGTAAAGGCTTTCAGTGCAGGCTCGGACACCTTGTTGGCCTCCACCAGATTCGTCACGTTCAGGCGCGATTGCAAATCAAAAATCTGGCCGGATAAAAACGCATCTTCAGCTTCGGATGTGTTGCTGCGGTCAGCCGCCAGGAAGGTGGACATGCGCGCCTCTTCAAGCGGCAAGGCCCAGGGCTCAGAAAGGTGATCGGCACCGCCCGAACGCGCGTCTTCACGCAGGATCAGCCGCGCCCAGTCCAGCGCGCCCGTGAGCACCCAGCCCGACTGCACGCGCGAGCGCTCTGCCGCTTCCACCGCCACACTGCGCCACTGCTGCCACAACGCGGCGGCCGCCAGACTGGCGACCAATGTGACCGTGAGCATGGCCAGCAAAAGGGCTGCGCCGCGCTGGGGGATGACGCGCGAGGCTCTCATGACTTGCCCCCGCCCAGTGTGGGCCTTGCCCAGTCGCGGGTGATGGTGCCGCCGAAGGTGCCCCCCGGAAGGCGTAGGACCAGGCGCACGCCATCGGGAATCACCACGGCGGGTGGCGGCGGTGTGCTGACGATGGGCGCATTGCCACCGATCACAAAACCGGATGGCGGAGGCGCTTGCTCGGTGACAACGCTGCTGGACTGGGGGTTGGTCCATGCGTCGGCCCGAAAGTAAAACAACTGCCACTCGGTCACCGGGAGCACGGCCACTTCCAGGCGCTTTGACTCCTCATTCGGGTTTTGTGCCCACAGACCCGCACGCAACCAAGACTCTTCCAGCTGGCTGCGGTTGCTGATCAACGGTGATTGCCAGCGCAGCCACTGGCCCGCACCGTCGTTGCCGCTGCCATTATTGTTACGAAGTGTCCAGGCCACCACACGAAGGCCACTGTCGGTGCCCAGGGTGGAATCGGCGGCGGTGCGAATCATGCGAAACACCTGCCCGTTCCAGTCCAGGGTATTGGCTGCGCCGTAAGTGGGCATTTGTACCAGCGCGTCCAGGTCCGTTCCCCACTGCGCCAAGCCGGCCTGCAAGGTCAGTACATCGTCGGCTCGGGCCTGCGTTTGCGTCTGCGCGCGGCTCATGCCGTCCAGTCCCCGCCAGCTCATCACGGCCAGGATGGCCATGACCGACAACGCCACCAGCACCTCGATCAGCGTGAAGCCTTTTGACGGGGCTCTCATCAGTGCCGCCCCACCACTGTGCTCAGCCGCAAAATCGGTGAGGTGCCGTCCAGCACCTGCGCGTCCACCCGGCGAAAGTTGGGGTTAGGCGTGGGCTGAACCGACACCGCCACCGTCAGGCTGCGTCCGGCTTGTTCGCAGGCCACGGTGCTATCACCCACACCCGGCATTTGTTTAGACAGCCGGGTTTTGACGAGTTCGTTTTCTGCGCAGACATGCGCAAACAGCAAGTCGGATTGGCGCTGCGCATTGCGCGTCAGGGCCGAGGTAGCTTGCAACCCCGCCGTCAGGGCCACTGCGACGATTCCCAGCGCCACCAGGATCTCGATGAGCGTGAAGCCGCGGGTGATTCCAGGCATAGCGCGTGAGCCGGTCATTGCTCTGGCGTCACGACCGAGAAAGGCCGCAGCCCGTCTGTGGCGATACGCAGGGTGTGTGGCGGGTTACCCGCGCTGAGCAGCAGGCTTTGCGGGCCAATGATGGGCTCCGGCCCCAGCGTCAAGGTGGTGCTGCCCACCACCTGTGTGCCCACTGAAAGCCAACGCGTGGGCAAGCTGTCGTTTGGCAAGCCCACAAACGCAAAGCCCTCTTCAGTGGCTACCCAGCGCACCGGCACACCCACGGCCCGCGACTGCAAACGCGCCGCCTCCAGCAGGGCCGTCAGCCGCTGGGCTTCGCGCTCCACCTGGGTGTGAGCCGAGTCGCGCATTGCAAAACTCACCCCCGCCGACCCGATGGCAATGATGGTGATGACCACCAGCAGCTCCAGCAAGGTGAAGCCCCTTGCGACACCAGTCGGCGCAAAACGCATTTACTGCCAGCTGCCGACATCGGCGTTTTTTCCCTCGCCGCCCGCCTGCCCGTCGGCTCCAAATGACATGACATCAATTTCGCCCTTCACACCAGGGTTCAAATACTGGTAGGAGCGGCCCCACGGGTCGTTGGGTAGCTTTTCCACATAGGGTTTCCAGTTGGGCGGGATGGGTGTGGTGGTGGGCTTGGTCAGCAAGGCCTGCAGACCCTGCTCGGATGTGGGGTAGCGCTGGTTGTCCAGTTTGTACAGTTTGAGGGCCTGTACCACGTTGTTGATGTCGGTTTTCGCGGCGGTCACACGCGCATCGTCTGCCCGGTCCAGCACGTTGGGCACGATCAGCGCGGCCAGCACGCCGATGATGACCAGCACCACCATCAGCTCAATCAGGGTGAAGCCGCGCGCAATCTTGAAGCGTCTTGAAAGCAGAAATTGGGCGGGTGCGAAGGGGATTGAGGTGTGTTTCATGTGGGCTTCGAGGCGGATTGGGCGAATCCGTTCAATGATAATCGCTGCATGTTGACCCTCTCAGCCCCCGCGCGTTCCAAAGTATTGCTTAACGCAACCACGCTATTGATCTGGCTGGCAGCTGCCGCCAGTGCTGCGTACTGGGCTTTGCGCCTGACCAGCGCCACAGGTGTGCCTGCTGCAGCGCCGGTGGTGCTGCCCGCGCCGGTGGTGGCCGATACCAATGCCGTGGCCCGGTTGCTGGGCTGGGTGCCCAGTGCCAATCCGTCGGTTGCTGCGCCACCGCCCCCGCCTTTGCTGGCCACCCGATTGATCCTGGTCGGCGTGGTGGCGGACCGCAACACCCGTTCGGGCGCAGCCCTGATCGCCATCGACGGCAAGCCCCCCAGGCCCTACCGGGTCGGGGCCAAGCTGGAAGAAGGCGTGTTTTTGCAATCGGTTGTTGGCCGCAGTGCGACGGTGGGCACCGCTGTAGACGGAACAGCGACCGTCAAGCTGGAAATGCCGCCGGTGGCTGGTGCCGGCGTGGTGGCAACTCCTGGCGTACCGAGCGCTGCACCAAGGCCCTAACGCTTCTTGTTTGCCAACATTTAGTTGCTATAATTTAGATAGCTGCTTGAGCAGTATCCAAAAGGGCTGGAGGCCCAAAACGCTATAAATCAGGCCAAATCAACCTGCCGCCTTCAAAAATAGCCGATACGCCGGATTGAGTGTCTCATCTACGCACGGATAACCCAGGCTGGCCAAAAACTGCGCGAACACCGCGTGATCTTGCGCAGGAACTTGCACCCCCACCAAAATGCGCCCGTAATCCGCTCCCTGGTTGCGGTAGTGAAACAGGCTGATGTTCCAGTTGGGCTGCATGGCAGCCAGAAATTTCATCAAAGCACCCGGCCGCTCGGGAAACACAAAGCGCAACAGCCGCTCGTCATGCGCCAGCGCCGAATGGCCGCCAACCATGTGACGAATGTGTTCTTTAGCCAGCTCGTCGTGGGTCAGGTCAATGGCGTCAAAGCCGTGTTTGCTGAAGCTCCCCGCGATTTTGGTGCTCTCGCCCTTCGCGGTAGTCGTCAAACCGACGAATACATGGGCCTTATCGGCATCGCTGATGCGGTAGTTGAACTCAGTGACGCTGCGGGGGCTACCTTTTAGTGCGCTGATCAGCTCACAAAACCGCTTGAAGCTGCCGCGCGCCTCAGGAATCGTTACCGCAAACAACGCCTCGCGCTCCTCACCCACTTCTGCGCGCTCGGCAATGAAGCGCAGACGGTCAAAGTTCATGTTGGCACCACACAAAATGGCCGCGTAGGTTTCGCCCTTGGTTTTGTGGGCCGCCACGTATTGCTTGATGGCCGCGACCGCCAATGCACCGGCAGGCTCCACAATGCTGCGGGTGTCAATGAAGATGTCCTTGATGGCGGCGCACACCGCGTCGGTGTCCACCGTCATGAAGCCGTCAACCAAGCCCCGCGTCAAGCGAAAGGTTTCTTCACCAACGAGCTTGACGGCAGTGCCGTCGGAGAACAGCCCTACATCCGTCAACGTCACCCGTTTTTTGGCGCGCACCGATTGCATCATGGCGTCGGAATCGTTCATTTGTACGCCAATCACTTTCACCTCGGGGCGCACCGCCTTGATGTAGTTGGCCACGCCAGAGATCAGGCCCCCGCCTCCAATCGCGACAAACACAGCATGCAGCGGCCCTTGGTGCTGGCGCAATATTTCCATCGCAATCGTGCCTTGGCCCGCGATCACGTCCGGATCATCAAAAGGGTGAATGAAGCTCAAGCCCCGCTCTGCCTGCAAGGTCAAGGCATGGGCGTAAGCATCGGAGTAGCTGTCACCGCTGAGCACCACGCTGACCACGTGGCCGCCCAACGCCTTGACGGCATCAACTTTGACTTGCGGCGTGGTCACGGGCATCACCACCACCGCTTGCACGCCCAGCTTCTGGGCCGACAGCGCGACGCCTTGCGCGTGGTTACCCGCCGACGCACAAATGACGCCTTTCGCCAACTGCTCGGGGGGCAGATTAACCATTTTGTTGTAAGCACCGCGCAGCTTGAAGCTGAACACCGCTTGTTGGTCTTCACGCTTGAGCAGCACGGTGTTGTGTAGCCGCTTGCTCAAATTTTTGGCTGGCTCCAGTGCACTTTCAACCGCTACGTCATAAACACGTGCCGTGAGGATTTTTTTAAGGTAGTCGGCAGGGCTCAAGTGTTTGCTCATACGCCAGGATGATAGGTGCGCTAAACCGCGCCTAAAAACGTTCTGGAAAGAAAAAAGCCCCGAGTTTTACAACTCGGGGCTGAATCCACCTGAGGAGGTGGAGGAGACAATCTATTGCCAGAGTGAAATTACACTGTGGCAGCGATTTCAGTATAGCGTCGGTCTGCTGCAACGCAGCATGCGGGGCTGGCGCTTCTTGTGACTTTGTTTCCAGTTGCCAACGCCATAAGCACGATTTACACACCACAAGCTACGCTGATAAATGGTTACGAAAGGACTAAAAATGGAATGCAATGTGAGCTGGACGGGCGTTACGGGTGCCCGATCAGGCATGGGTTTTCTGGCTGAGACCGGGAGCGGCCACGCGTTGATGATGGACGGCGCACCCGATGCCGACAAACCCCAGAACGGCGGCCAAAACCTGGCACCCAGACCCATGGAGCTGATCCTGGCCGGAACAGGGGGTTGCACGGCGTACGACGTGGTGCTGATTTTGAAACGCGGTCGGCACAACGTGCAGTCCTGCTGTGTCAAATTAACCGCACAGCGGGCCGACACCGACCCCAAGGTGTTCACGCACATTCACATGCAGTTCACCGTATCAGGCCGGGGCGTTCCGTCCGCCGCCGTTGAACGGGCTATCGCCATGAGCCACGAAAAATATTGCTCGGCCAGCATCATGCTGAGCAAAACCGTGCAAATCACGACAGATTTTGACTTGGTCGAACTCGCGTGAATTGGGTAATGCTCTAGATATAGCGAGCCGTAGACGTCATCACCTTTGCAGCGGCCTTCATCGCCAGCTTGACGGCCTGCGGTAACGCTGGGGCTCCCGCCGCTGCCGCATCAGCGGCATGCTGGGCTTCTTCAACCTTCATCTGCGCGACGATGGCGCGAGACGCATGATCCTGCACAGGCAGCAGGTCTAGATGCGTTTGCAAATGCGCTTCGACCTGCTTTTCCGTCTCAACAACGAAAGCCAAGCTCGCCTTGTCGCCCAACTTGGCAGCTACAAAACCCATCGCGAAAGCACCGGCGTACCAAACCGGGTTGAGCAGCGATGGGCGGGCACCCAATTCACCCAGGCGTGTCTGAGTCCACGCCAAATGATCAGCTTCTTCCTGCGCAGCCTTTTCAAACTGGCGGCGCAATGCGGGACTGGTTGTTGCAAGCGCCTGCGCGCTGTACAAGGCCTGCGCGCACACTTCGCCGACATGGTTAACCCGCATCAATGCAGCGGCCTGAGATGTCTCGGTGGGTGTTAGTTGCGTACTGTCTAGCGCGACAACGGGGCATTCCCGGTGCGCGCGCGGCACAGCAAAAAGGGTCCGCAAGGCGCGTTCGGAGGCCAGAATGATGGGTGTCAGCACGGGTAAATACTTAAAAATCTGGTTGATGCCTGAGTGTACGCACAAGACTAATCACCCGCAGACTTAGCGAAATTAGTCCCAATGAACTACAAAAGCCACTGTGCGAAACAATTTGTGTCGATTGCAAACGTCTGCATGCCTATTGCGCCCGGCAGTCGGGGCAAGCCTGTTGTTGAGGTGCAACGAAACGAAAGCTCAAGGGCTAAATACTTTGCGAAACAAACCAGCGTCTGGTGCAATACATCAACTTCCTAAATTGGAGGTTGGCCCGGGGAACCGGCGGTGGCACGGAAATGCGTTCATCACAACGCACCATAAGTAGCCGCCATCGCACCGGAGCCCTATGTTTAACCTTGGAGAAACTTGCAATGAAAAAATCCCTGATTGCACTGGCTGTGCTGGCCTCTGCTGGCGTGGCTTCTGCCCAATCTTCCGTCACACTGTTTGGTGTGGTTGATGCGACTTATGCCTATGGCTCCGGCAGCGTCAACAAGAAAACGCAACTGACCAATTCTGGCTACAACAGCAGCCGTTTGGGTTTCCGTGGTGTTGAAGACCTGGGCGGCGGCATGTCGGCCAGCTTCTGGCTCGAAGCTGGCATTAACAATGACGACGGCACAGCTGGCGGCGGAATCCGTGCTGGCAATCAAGCTGGTGCTGCAAACTTGACCAATGCCCCCGGTACCGGCTTGAACTTCAATCGTCGCTCCACTGTCAGCTTGTCTGGCGGCTTCGGTGAAGTGCGCTTGGGTCGCGATTACACCCCCCAGTTCTGGAACCTGACAGTGTTTGATCCGTTCGGCACCAACGGTGTTGGAACAACCCAGACTTTGAACAGCAGCATTGGTGGCCCAACAACCGTTCGTGCTTCGAACAGCATCGGCTACTTCTTGCCACGTGACCTGGGCGGCTTTTACGGACAAGTTCAGTACTATATGGGCGAAAACGTTAGCAATTCACTGACAGCTCCAGCTCCAGCAGGCGTGAACAATAAAAAAGACGGCAATGGTCTGGCTTTGCGTGTTGGTTATGCCAATGGCCCGATCAACGTTGCTTTGGCTTCCAGCCGCACCGAGTACGTTGCTGGCAACACCAGCCAGTTCAACCTGGGTGGTCAGTATGACCTGGGCGTTGCCAAATTGATGGCTCATTACGTTGACGACAAAGTTTCGACATCGCCTAGCTCCACCAAAGGCAAGGGCTTCCTGTTGGGTAGCCTGATTCCTCTGGGCGCTGGTGAAGTTCGCGTTGCATACTCCACTTACCAGACTAAAGTTGGTTCCACCAGCGTTGGTAAGAGCAACAAGTTTGCCCTAGGTTATGTGCACAACCTGTCCAAGCGTACGGCTCTGTACGGCACTTACGCTCGCGTAAGCAACAAAGACGGCGCCACTCAAGCCCTGAACGGCTCTGCAACTGCTGCCAACAACAGCTCCAACGGCTACGATTTCGGCGTTCGCCACTCCTTCTAATCTCCCTCTGGCGTTTCGCCAGATGTGAGATAGCAGCATCAAAAGCCGCCCTTCGGGGCGGTTTTTTTACGTCTGTTGACCCGCGTCGGCTTGGAGGTTGATTCTGTGAACACTATTCAACGATTTTTCGTCTGCTTTCAACGGGTTCTGTTGTCAGGAACGGCTTTATTGGTGGTGGCCTGCGCGGGCACCCCTTCGGGATCCGATGACTTGCCAGTCGTGGTCGAGCAGACGGCTGAGAGCATGCGTAACGCGTGGGCAATCCAATCCGCAAATGCGTTGACAACAACTAACCCGGCTTCGCTAACCAGCTGGCAACACTACAAACTCCCTGGCAAACGATCCAGCGAATTTGAGTATGCGCACAAGGAAGGTCGCGCCGCAATAGGCGTACGGTCGAGCTCTGCGGCCAGCATGCTGCGCTTGCCGCTGCGAGTAGCGCCCGGCGACCTGGGATTTTTACGCTTCTCGTGGCACGTGCCGCAGCTGATTGCGCAAGCTGACATGGCGCTACGTGAAGCTGATGACGGTTCGGTACGCATCGTTTTAGCCTTTGAAGGCGATCGCGCCAAGTTTTCTGCCAAAAATGCCATGCTCAACGAGCTGGCTCGTGCTGTCACGGGGGAAGAAATACCCTACGCCACGCTCATGTATGTATGGTGCAACAAGCGCCCGGTGGGCACGCTCATTCAAAACGGGCGCACCGACCGGGTGCGCAAGTTGGTCGTGCAGTCTGGGCCAGCACAGCTTGACCAATGGCTTGACTACGAGCGCGATGTTCGCGCCGACTACTTGCTGGCATTCGGCGAAGAGCCCGGGGCCTTGGTGGGCATTGCAATCATGACGGACACCGACAACACCCAAAGCAGTGCAACAGCGTGGTACGGCCCTTTGTCGCTCAAACCGACGACGGTGCTTGAATTCACTATTAAATAGATAGCTGCTTGAGCCCGATTGACAAGGGCTTGTGGTCAATTTGGCTTAAATTAAGCCGCTGTCACCTGCGTAACAACCTTTGCGGGAAACCCCTTTTGACGTTCCCGGCGCGCTTGTTGCATAGTCATATGCATCAATGACACATGAGGTTTATATGAAGCTGTCTTTCACTGCGGTTTCCGCAGCCGCCGTAACGCTATTGTCCCTGGTAGCACCCACCGCCTTGCAGGCCAAGCCCTTCAAATGGTCCAGCGCCAGCGACATTCCCACGCTGGACATTCACTCCCAGAACAATGCGCTTGGCAACGGTGTGCACGCCGCCGTTTATGACGCGCTGGTCTACTACAACAGCACCACCTTCAAGCCCGAGCCGCAGTTGGCCACCAGTTGGCGCGATGTGTCGCCCACTCAGGTGCGCTTTACCTTGCGCACAGGCGTGAAATTCAGCGATGGCTCGCCACTCACGGCAGACGATGTGGTGTTTTCGCTAACCCGCGCCATGGCCAAAACTTCGAATTACAACGTCTACACTCAAGGCATCGATAAGGTAGTGAAAGTCAACGACAACACGGTTGACATCATGATGAAAGGCCCTAATCCGGTGCTGCTCAATCAGCTCACAGAGCTGCGCATCATGAGCAAAGCCTGGGCGGAAAAAAACAAGTCCACCGAGCCCAAAGACATCAAAACCAAAGACGAAAGCTTTGCCCACCGCAACGCCATGGGCAGTGGCCCTTTCATGGTCAAAGAGTGGCAACCCGACCAGAAGCTCGTGATGGTGAAAAATCCCAATTACTGGGGAACGGTACCCACCAACGTCACAGAGATCATCTACACGCCCATCAAATCTGAGGCAACGCGTGTGGCGGCTCTGCTGTCTGGTGAAGTAGATCTGGTGCTCGATCCCAGCCCGCAAGACTTGGCGCGCCTGCGCTCGGGTGGCAACTTGAAGGTCATGGACGGCGTGGAAAACCGCACCATCTTCTTCGGCATGGATCAATTCCGCGAGGAATTGCCTGGCTCCAACATCAAAGGTAAAAATCCGCTGAAAGACCTGCGTGTGCGCAAGGCGCTGTACCAGGCCATCGACATCGAGAGCATCAACAAAGTCACCATGCGCGGCCTGAGTCAGCCCACAGGTTCACTCGTTGCGCCGCAGGTGGCAGGTTGGACAGACGCGGTGCACAAACGCTGGTCGTATGACCCAGAGGCTTCCAAGAAGCAACTGGCAGAAGCCGGCTACCCGCAAGGCTTTGAAGTGGACTTTGCCTGCCCCAACAACCGCTATATCAACGACGAAGAAATTTGCCAGGCTGTCACCAGCATGTGGGCCAAAGTCGGTGTCAAGGCCAAGCTGCGCACCCTGCCATTGGTCACCTATTTCCCGATGATTCAGCGTTTTGAAGCCAGCATTTACATGCTGGGATGGGGTGTGCCAACGTTTGATGCGCTGTACAGCCTGCAGTCTTTGACCCGCAGTGTGGGTGAAGGCGGCGATGGCAACTACAACGTGGGGCGTTACAAAAATGAGCGCATGGACTACGTGGTGGATCGCATCAAGACCGAGACCGATCTGCCTGTGCGCAACCGTCTGCTGACCGAAGGCCTGGCACTGTCGCACGAAACCGTCTCGCATATTCCGCTGCATAACCAGATCATTCCTTGGGCTATGAAAAAGAACATCGATTTGGTCCACCGCGCTGATAACCGACTTGACTGGCGACTCATCAAGGTCAACTGAAAACGGGTTCAGTCCCGGCAAAAAAGGAGGCTTGCTGCCTCCTTTTTTGTTCCGACCCGCTGTTTCAAAAAACGCAACACCCAAGATTACCCGCTAACGGCATGCGTTTTGCTGAGCTAGCATCGATCCGCGCTTTGAACTGAATACATGTTTGCTTTCATCATCCAACGTCTTTTGCAAGCTGTGATCGTGATGGTCACGGTTGCTTTTATCGCCTTTTTGCTGTTTCAGTATGTAGGCGATCCGGTGGTGTTTTTGCTGGGGCAAGACGCCACGCCGCAGCAAATCCGGGAGCTACGTGCCGATCTGGGGCTGGACAAGCCTTTTTTCGTGCAGTTCTGGCACTTCCTGTTCAACGCCGTTCAAGGGGAATTTGGGCTGAGCTTGCGCCAGGGAGCCAAGGTGTCTCGCCTGATTGCCGAGCGCCTGCCCGCAACCCTGGAGCTGGCTTTTGTGGCCGCTACGCTGGCGCTGGTCGTGGGCGTGCCGATGGGGGTTTATGCGGCGCTGAAGCGTGGCAGTTTTCTGAGCCAGGCGTTCATGATGATTTCGCTGCTGGGCGTGTCTCTACCTGTATTCCTGATCGGCATTCTCTTGATCCTGCTGTTCGCCGTGGGCCTGGGCTGGTTCCCGAGCTTTGGCCGTGGTGACACCGTGCAAATTGGCTGGTGGAGCAGTGGCCTACTGACCGCCAAGGGCTTGCATCACATCGTGTTGCCAGGTGTCACGCTGGCGGTGTTCCAGCTCACGTTGATCATGCGTCTGGTGCGTGCCGAAATGCTGGAGGTACTGCGCACCGATTACATCAAGTTTGCGCGGGCGCGCGGTCTGTCGAACCGGGCCATTCATTTTGGTCACGCGCTGAAAAACACCCTGGTACCGGTGATGACGATTACCGGCTTGCAGCTAGGCGGCTTGATTGCCTTTGCCATCATCACCGAGACCGTGTTCCAGTGGCCGGGTATGGGCTTGTTGTTCATCCAGGCCGTCACCTTTGCCGACATACCCGTGATGGCCGCTTATCTGTGCCTGGTTGCACTGATTTTTGTGGTGATCAACCTGATCGTGGACTTGCTGTATTTCGCCGTGGATCCTCGCCTGCGCGTAGGCAAGGGGGGAGGGCACTGATGTTGATGCCCACACGGCCATCACAACAGGCTGCGGCCTACCAGGTCAATGGCCGCGCCTTTGCACACATTGCGCAGTTTCACCCTGAACTCACGGCGTTTCGGCGTGACCTGCATGCCCACCCCGAGCTGGGCTTTCAAGAGGTGTACACCTCGGGCCGGGTGATCGAGGCGCTGAAGGTGTGCGGGGTTGACGAGCTGCACACCGGCATCGGCAAAACCGGTGTGGTGGCGGTCATCAACGGCAAGACCAACAAAAGTGGGCGCATGCTGGGCCTGCGTGCGGACATGGACGCACTACCCATGACCGAAAAAAACGAATTCGGCTGGCGCTCGGCCACGCCGGGCCTGATGCACGGCTGCGGCCACGACGGCCACACCGCCATGCTGGTCGGCGCGGCGCGTTATCTGGCTGAAACGCGCAACTTCGACGGCACAGCGGTGCTGATTTTTCAGCCGGGCGAAGAAGGCTACGCGGGTGCCCGCGAGATGATTCAAGACGGATTGTTTGAGCGCTTCCCGGTCGACTCCGTGTATGCGATGCACAACTGGCCGGGGCTAGAGCCCGGTACGGTTGGCATTTGCCCCGGCCCCATGATGGCAGCCGCGGACCGCATCACCATCACCATCACCGGCAAAGGCGGCCATGGCGCCCATGCCTACCAGACAGTCGATCCGGTGCTGGTGGCAGGGCACATCATCACGGCGGTGCAAAGCATTGTGTCGCGCAATGTGCGGGCGGTTGACGCGGCTGTGATCAGCCTGTGCGCCATGCAAGCCGGCGATCTGGGTGCCATGAGTGTGGTGCCCAGCACCGCCACCCTGGTGGGCACGGTGCGCAGTTTTGACCCGCAGATTCAAGACACGCTGGAGCGCCGCCTGCATGCGTTGTGCACAGGCATTGCGCAGGGTTTGGGTGCCACGGTGGTAGTCAACTACGAACGCATTTACCCGGCCACCATCAACACGAGCGCCGAAGCGGCGTTTGCCACCGAGGTGCTGGATGGCTTGGTCGGCGCCGACAACGTGGTGCGCAACATGGACTTGAGCATGGGCGCAGAAGACTTTTCCTTCATGCTGCAAGCCAAGCCCGGTGCTTATTTGCGCATTGGTCAAGGCCTTGGATCGGGCGAAGGCGGCTGCTACCTGCACAACAACCACTACGACTTCAACGATGAAATTTTGCCCCTGGGCAGCGCCATACACGCCAGCTTGGTTGAGCGCGGCATGCCGCTGGCTTGAGTCTATTTTTTTACTTCACCCAATGAGGAGTTCTTATGTTTTTTAAGCCAAATGTGCTTGCAGCCCTTGTATTGACTGCTGGAGCAGCTATCAGTTTAGGAGTGAATGCGCAGACCATTCGCGTGGCCAACCAGGGCGACGCGCTGTCGATGGACCCGCATTCGCTGAACGAATCGCTGCAGCTGTCCGTCACCGGCAACCTGTTTGAACCCCTGGTCGGTCGCAACAAAGACCTGAGCCTGGCGCCTGCGCTGGCCACCGCGTGGACGCAGCCGTCGCCCAATGTCTGGCGTTTTGAGTTGCGCAAAGGCGTGCAGTTTCATGACGGAAGCCCGTTCACGGCTGACGACGTGGTGTTCAGCTTCGCCCGCGCCTCGGGCGACGGCTCCGACATGAAGAGCTACACCAACGACATCAAGGAAGTGCGCAAGGTCAATGACCATGTGGTGGAAATTGAAACCAAAGGCCCATTTCCCATCCTGCCCGATGTGATTTCGTTGGTGTACGTGATGAGCAAAAAATGGTGCGAAACCAACCAGGCCACCAAGCCGGTCGACCGCCGCAAAGGCATTGAAAACGCTGCCTCCTTCCGCGCCAATGGCACCGGCCCGTATCGCCTGCGCGAGCGCCAGCCCAACGTGCGCAGCGTGTTTGCAAAAAGCGCCAGCTACTGGGGCAAAGTGGAAGGCAATGCGGCTGAAGTGATCTTCACCCCGATTGGCAACGACGCCACCCGTGTGGCCGCCTTGCTGTCTGGCGAAATTGACGTGATGGAGCCGGTGCCGGTGCAAGACATCGCCCGCGTGAACGTCAGCGCCAACTCCCGCGCCATGACCGGTCCCGAGCTGCGCACCATCTTTTTGGGTATGGACCAAAAGCGCGACGAGCTGCTGTACTCCAGCGTCAAAGGCAAAAACCCGTTCAAAGACAAGCGCGTGCGCCAAGCGTTTTACCAGGCGATTGACATCGAAGGCATCAAACGCACGGTGATGCGCGGTGCCTCCAACCCCACCGCCATCATGGTGGGCCCAGGCATCAACGGCTTCAATGCCGACTTGAACAAGCGTTTGCCCTTCGACGTGGAAGCCGCCAAGAAACTGCTCGCCGATGCGGGCTACGCGGCAGGCTTTGAAGTGACCATGAACTGCCCGAACGACCGCTACGTGAACGACGGCCAGATCTGCGAAGCCGTGGCCGCCAACCTCTCGCGCGTCAACATCAAGGTCAACCTGCAAGCCGAAACCAAAGGCACCTACTTCCCCAAAATCCTTCGTCGTGACACCAGCTTTTACATGCTGGGCTGGACACCGGGCACCTACGACTCGCACAACGCTTTGAACGCCCTGTTTCGCTGTGTGGACGACAAAGGCTCCGGCCAATTCAACCTGGGTAGCTACTGCAACCCCAAGGTGGACGAAATGACTTTGAAAATCCAGTCGGAGACCGACAAAGCCAAGCGCGGCGAGATGATCAAAGAGGCGTTCAAGCTGCATCAGGACGACATTGGTCACCTGCCTTTGCACCAGCAAGCGCTGGCCTGGGGCGTGAGCAAGAAGGTTGAGTTGGTGCAACGTGCCGACAACTTCCTCGACTTCAAATGGATGAGCATCAAGTAAGCCGTCACCGATGAGCAATATGCCCGCCCAAAAGCCTGTTTCCGCGCCCGGCAACCCCATCACCCGCTGGCTGGACAGCGATGTGGGGTACAGCTTTCGAAGCTCCCCCGTGGCCATGGTGGCTGCGGCCGTGGCGTTTTTGTGCCTGTTTTGCGCCTTGGGTGCGGGCTGGGTGGCACCGCACAACCCGTTTGATTTGAAAACGCTGGAGCTGAGCGATGCACGCCTGCCACCTGCGTGGAGCGCGCAGGGCACCACCAAGTATTTGCTGGGCACCGACGACCAGGGGCGCGACATCCTGTCGGCCCTGTTTTACGGTGCCCGCATTTCGCTCATCGTCGGCATCATCTCGGTGTTGCTGTCGATGCTGATTGGCGTGTCGCTGGGCTTGCTGGCGGGTTTTCGGGGTGGCTGGATTGATTCGGCCCTGATGCGGCTGTGCGATGTGATGTTGTCTTTCCCACCCATCCTGGTGGCGCTGCTGATTGCCGGGGTGGGCCGTGCGCTGTTTCCCAACGCGCCCG
This sequence comes from Comamonadaceae bacterium, assembly GCA_031414805.1. Lineage (GTDB taxonomy): Bacteria > Pseudomonadota > Gammaproteobacteria > Burkholderiales > Burkholderiaceae_C > JAAFIW01. The sequence continues at coordinate 35,451 of JANOQJ010000027.1, read as the reverse complement.
ACACGCTGGCCTTTGGTGTGCTGATCGTCTCCATCACGCTGACCGGCTGGGTGCAATACGCGCGCACGGTGCGCGGCACCACCATGGTCGAGCGCAACAAGGAATATGTGCAAGCGGCGCGCGTCACCGGCGTGGCACCGCTGCGCATCATGTTCCGCCATGTGCTGCCCAACGTCATGGGCCCGGTCATGGTGCTGGCCACCATTCAAGTGGCCACCGCCATCATCACCGAGGCCACGCTGTCATTTCTGGGTGTGGGCGCGCCACCCACCTCGCCCTCGCTGGGAACCCTGATCCGCATCGGCAACGACTATTTGTTTTCTGGCGAGTGGTGGATTACCGTTTTTCCGGGGCTGATGCTGGTGATCATTGCGCTGAGCGTGAATTTGCTAGGCGACTGGTTGCGCGATGCGCTGAATCCGCGGTTGCGGTGAGGCAAAAACCTTTTTGAACGCAGAGGTCGCAGAGGTGACGCAGAGGACGCAAAAGGAGTCAAAAAATCAGCCTTGTTTCTGAATTTTTCTGCGTCCTCTGCGTGGTCTTTGCGACCTCTGCGTTCAAGATTCCCCCGCCCCGTCTCCATACAAACACAAGCCCATGAGCCTTCTACAAGTCAAAAACCTCGTCGTCGAGTTCCCCAACCGCCGGGGCACGCTGCGCGCTCTGGACGATATTTCGTTTGACATTGCGCCCGGTGAAATTCTCGGTGTGGTGGGGGAATCGGGTGCGGGCAAGTCGCTCACCGGTGCGGCCATCATTGGCCTGCTGGAGCCGCCAGGGCGCATCGCCAGCGGGCAAATCCTGCTGGAAGGCAAACGCATTGACAACCTGCCTTACGAGCAGATGCGCCATATTCGGGGGCGCCAGATCGGGGCGATTTTTCAAGACCCGCTGACTTCGCTGAACCCGCTGTACAGCATTGGCAAACAGTTGACCGAAACCATTCAAGCCCACTTGCCGGTCAACGATGCCGAAGCCCGCAAGCGCGCCATTGGTTTGCTGGAAGACACGGGAATTCCCGCTGCGGCCGAGCGCATTGATCACTTTCCACACCAGTTCTCGGGCGGTATGCGCCAGCGTGTGGTGATTGCGCTGGCACTGGCTGCGCAGCCCAAACTCATCGTGGCCGACGAGCCCACCACCGCGCTGGACGTGTCGATTCAGGCGCAGATCATCACGCTGCTTAAAAACATCTGCAAAGACCGTGGCGCAGCCGTGATGCTGATCACCCACGACATGGGTGTGATCGCCGAAACCTGCGACCGCGTGGCCGTGTTGTATGCGGGGCGCGTGGCCGAGATTGGTCCGGTACACGAGGTCATCAACCGCCCCGCACACCCCTACACCGCAGGCTTGATGGCCGCCATTCCCGACATCACACAAGACCGCGAGCGTCTGCACCAGATCGACGGTGCCATGCCGCGCCTGAACGCCATTCCCACGGGCTGCGCCTACAACCCGCGTTGCCCAAAAGTCTTTGATCGTTGCAAACGGGAGCGGCCCGATTTACTGGAAGCCGGTGCCACCCGCGCAGCCTGCTGGCTGCATGCGAAGGAGGCTGTATGACTGCCTCAAAAGCCTTGGTACAGGCCCATGACCTGGCCAAAACCTTCGACGTATCGGCACCCTGGCTGAACCGCGTGCTCGAAGGCAAACCGCGCCAACTGCTCAACGCGGTCGACGGCGTGAGCTTCGAGATTGAAAAGGGCAAAACGCTGGCCCTGGTCGGCGAATCCGGTTGCGGCAAAAGCACGGTGGCGCGCCTGCTGGTGGGCCTGTACGAGCCCACGCGTGGCGGCTTCACGTTTGACGGGCAGGACGCGCATGCGTCGTTCAAAACGCCGGAAGGCCGTAAGCTGCGCCGCCGCATCCAGATGATTTTTCAAGATCCGTATGCCAGCCTGAACCCGCGCTGGATTGTGGAAGACATCATCGGCGAGCCGCTCAAGGAGCACGGCTTGATCACCGATGCCGCACAGCTCAAAGAGCGTGTGGGTGAATTGCTGAAATCAGTTGGCCTGAGCCCGCTGGACGGTCCTAAATACCCCCACCAGTTCTCCGGTGGCCAGCGCCAGCGCATCTCGATTGCCCGCGCATTGGCCACGCAGCCCGAGTTTTTGGTATGTGATGAGCCCACCAGCGCGCTGGACGTGAGCGTGCAGGCGCAGGTGCTGAACATCATGAAAGACCTGCAGCGCCAGCAAGGCCTGACGTATCTCTTCATCTCGCACAACCTGGCCGTGGTGCGCCACGTGAGCGACCAGGTGGGCGTGATGTACCTGGGGCGCCTGGTCGAGCTGGCCAACAAGCAGGACCTGTTCGCCACGCCGCAGCACCCTTACACCAAGATGCTGCTGGACGCGATTCCCAAGATGCACGACACCGGCCGCGCCCGCACCCCGGTGCAAGGCGAAGTGCCCAACCCGCTGAACCCACCCACCGGCTGCACCTTTCACCCGCGCTGCCCGCACGTGAACGAGCGTTGTAAAACCGAGCGCCCTGCTCTGCTGGAACTGCGCGGCGTCAAGATTGCTTGCCACGCGGTACAAGAGGGTCGGATCTAAGGCTTTGATTTGCTATTGAATAGATAGCTGCTTGAGCAGGTTCTACAAGGGCGAAGTGCCGGTTTCGCTTGAAAACGAAAGACGGCTTCGTCGCCCGGCCCATCGGCTTGTTATTTCAGCTCGAGGAAGTTTGAACCGTTCGCAATGAGCCTGCAAACCCGGCTTTGCCCGTCGTAAACGCATGCACGGCCAGGATTTGATCGTCCCGTTACCGATGGTTTCATCGTGTGGTCATCCGTCGTCGCACCCGTGACAAACCACGAGTTTTGGAGCTAACCACTGCGCAAAAACAAGCGTACGCTGAATTTCCTTTTCAACACACAAGGTGATTCCGATGAGACAAGCCCTGGCATTTCCTCCTTTTCGCATAGCCACCCTGGCCCTGGTCAGCGTGCTGGCCGCTTGCGGTGGTGACGATTCCCCGGCACCGGTGGTGCCCGAAGAAACCCGCGCGCAGGACAGCCGCGTGTTCACACCCGCGCCCGACACCACTTTCACGGCCCTGGCGGGCAGCACCGTGGCCGCCGACCGCTGGACGGGCGTGCTGGCAGGCTCGGCCTACCGTATCGAAGTGCCAGCCAACTGGAACGGCAAGCTGGTGATGTGGGCGCACGGTTTCCGCGGCACCGGCCCCAACCTCACAGTGGACAACCCCATCATGCGGCGCTATCTGCTGGACAACGGTTACGCATGGGCTTCGTCGAGTTACAGCAAGAACTATTACGACGTGCGCGCTGGGGTGGAAGACACCAACGCCCTGGCGTTGAACTTCACCAAAATCGCTGCCGAAAAAGGCCGCACACTGGCAGCACCCAGCAAAATTTTCATCACCGGCGTGTCCATGGGCGGCCACATCACGGCAGCGGCGATTGATGCTGAAGCCCAGGTTTATGCCAACAACAAAGTGAAATACGCCGGTGCCGTGCCGCTGTGTGGCGTGATGGGCGACAACGAGTTGTTCAATTACTTTGCGGGCTACCAGGTGGCGGCGCAGCAACTGGCCAATCTGCCCATGACCAAATTCCCGAACACCGAGGCCGAGTTTGCTGCGCTGGCACCCCGGGTTCAATCCGCGCTGTGGAGCAGCTTTCCCACCGTCAGCAACGCCGAGGGCGACAAGCTGAAAAATGTGGTGATGAACCTGAGTGGCGGTAACCGCCCGTTCTATGCAGAGGGCTGGGCCAACGCGGGCAATCAGGGAAACATTTGGGCATCACTGGGTGGCGACGGCACCATCAGCGGCATTTTGAACAAAAACATTCTGGACACCACGCAGCTGTTTTACAAAGTCGATGCCAGCAGCGCCAGCAACACATCGGTCGACACCGCCTTTAACGCCGCTGCTTTCAAGATCACACCCACGGCCGACGCGAACCGCCTGCGCCGCGATGGCCTGCGCTGGGTACCTGTCAGCCCGGGCGACGTGGGCATCCCCATCGTGAGCATCCACACCCTGGGCGATTTGTTTGTGCCGTTCAAGATGCAGCAGGTCTATGCCTCGCGTCTGAAAGCCAAGGGCAACGACAAGTGGCTGGTGCAGCGCGCCATTCGCGATGTGGGCCACTGCGCCTTCACGGCGGCAGAAGCCACTACCGCGTTTGACGACATGGTCAAGTGGGAGGCAGGCGGTGCCAAACCAGCCGGCGACGACGTACTGACCCCGGCCACCGTGGCCGCAGCCAACTACGGCTGCACCCACACCAAAAACACCCCGAGCACCGAAGACTTCACCGCGCCTGCCACGCGTGCTGCCTTCCAGGCCCGCTACCCTGCCTGCCCGTAAACTGAACCGGTGATATGCCAGGAAAGGGCGAGACGTTTGATCAGCGTCTCGCCCTTTTTGCTATTGAATGTATAGCTGTTTGAGCAGTATTCATAAGGGCTGGAGGCCAAAATCCGATCTGACACCTGGGACAAGCGGCGAAATTTGACCGCGAGTGCCCTCACCCCAACTCTCTCCCGCAAGCGGGAGAGGGAGTAAATCCTGTCTTGGCTCCCTCTCCCACTTGTGGGAGAGGGTTGGGGTGAGGGCATCTGAGGCAGATACCCAATCAGGCCGAAATGGCTTTAACTTCACGCATACCGCTTGGCCCGCAGGTTGTTCTTCATTTCCTTCAAACCCGCCTGCAGCGGCGCGCCGATGCGCAGAGCCACGGTGGTGGCCAGCACATCGATGATGAGCAGGTGCAGCAGGCGCGAGACCATGGGGCTATAGCGGTCGTAGCCCTCGGGGTGGTCGGCGGCCAGGTGAATGCAGGGGTTGTCATTGGACATAGCGTAGGTTTGGCTAGACAACTTGGCCAGTGGCGAACCAGTAGCCGTGATGACGATGGTGGTCGCGCCGTTTTTGCGCGCAATGTCAGCTGCGTCCATCAGGTCGCGCGTGCGGCCGGAGTTGGAGATCACCACCACGCAGTCGCCGGGTTTGAGCAAGGTGGCGCTCATGACCTGCATGTGGCCGTCGCTGTAGGCAATGGTGTTCAGGCCCAGACGGAAAAACTTGTGCTGCGCATCCTGCGCCACGATGCCCGAGTTGCCCACGCCATAAAACTCGATGCGCCCGCCCGTGCTGTGGGTGACCGCCAGCGCGTTGGCGGCTTTGTCCAGTGCGCTGGCGCTGGCATCGTTGCGGTATTTCAAAAACGCGGCCACGGTGTTGTCAATCACCTTGACGAGCACGTCGCTGGTCTTGTCATCTGCGTCCACACTGCGGTGAATGAAGGGCACCCCCTCACTCACGCTGCCGGCCAGCTTCAGCTTGAAATCAGTCAGTCCGTCATAGCCCACGCTGCGGCAAAAGCGCACCACGGTGGGTTTGCTCACATGGGCGCGATCTGACAAAGCGCTGATGGGCTGGTTGGCAAACCAGCGCGGGTCAGCCAATACCAGGCGGCCCACGCGTTGCTCGGCGGGGGCCAGGGAATGGATGGAGGCGGCAATTCGGTCGAGCATGGTGTTTTCAGTGAAATCGGCACCCGATTTCACAGCTCCTCCGACCAGCTGTGCCCGTCCCGCGCAATCATCGCGCTGGCAGCACTCGGCCCCCAGGTGCCAGCGGCGTAGGGTTTGAGGCCTTCGTCGCCATTGTCTTTCCAGTGACGCATGACCGGCTCCACCCAGCGCCAAGCCTCCTCTTGTTCGTCGCTGCGCACAAACAGGTTCAGGCGGCCATCAATCACGTCCAGCAGCAAGCGCTCGTAGGCACCCACTCTTTCACTGCCAAAACGCTTGTCAAAGTCCAGGTCGAGTTGCACCGGTGCTAGCGATTGCCCAACGCCTCGCTTGTCCTGCCCCTGCGCAAACAGGTGCAGCGCCAGCCCGTCTTTGGGTTGCAAATGGATCACCAGCCGGTTCGCCGATCCCAGCGGCGATTTGAAAATCGCGTGCGGCGTGGGCCGGAAGTTCACTGCAATATGGGCGTCGCGCCCCGCCAGGCGCTTGCCGGTGCGGATGTAAAACGGCACGCCAGCCCAGCGCCAGTTGGCAATTTCGGTGCGCAGGGCCACAAAGGTTTCGGTGGTGCTGTGGGCATCCACACCGGGCTCGTCGCGGTACGCCAGCATGTCGCTCCCGTTACTGGACGCGGCGTATTGCCCGCGCACCACATGCTGCGCCAGCGTTTGCGCGGTCCAGGGCGTCAATGACCGCAGTACCTTGAGTTTTTCATCGCGAATGGCGTCTGCATGTGCGTTGATGGGCGGCTCCATGGCCACCGCGCACAGCAGTTGCAGGGCGTGGTTTTGCACCATGTCGCGCAGCGCGCCGGTCTGGTCGTAAAAGCTGCCGCGCTTTTCTACACCGAGGTCTTCGGCAATGGTGATTTGAATGTTGGCAATGGTTTCGCGCCGCCACAACGGCTCGAACAAGGCGTTGCCGAAACGCATGGCAAACAGGTTTTGTACCGACGGTTTACCCAGGTAATGGTCGATGCGGAAAATCTGTTTTTCAGCAAAACCTTTGCGTACCGCCTCGTTGATGGCGCGGTTGCTGGCCAGGTCATGCCCCAGCGGTTTTTCCAGCACGATGCGCGTATTCGCCTGGTTCAGCCCGCAAGCCACCAGTTGCTCGCAGGCCGTGGTGAACAGGCCCGGCGCAGTGGCCAGGTAGAGCACACGTGCGTCGACCGTCCGGGCGTTCAGCACGCTGGCCAGCGCCGCATAGTCAGCCGGCTTGGACAGGTCTACCCGCAGGTAATGCAGCAACTGCGCAAAGCCCGCAAACTCGTCTGCCGTCGGGCGCTTGGCCAGTTCCACCTGCGCGAGCCGACCCTCGATCAAGGTGCGAAACGCCGCATCATCCAGGTCGTCACGCGCCACACCGATGATGCGACCACCGGCGGGCAAGGTGCCGTGGCGGTAGGCTTGAAACAACGCGGGCATCAACTTGCGCCACACCAGATCGCCAGTGCCGCCAAACAAAACAAGATCAAAACTCACAGCCATCCTTTGGGTTACATGACAAAGTACTTTCAATGTAACTTTGTTTCAGCGACAATTTCAATGCGCCGGAAAAAATTTCTTGAACGCAGAGGACGCAAAGGTTTCGCAGAGGACGCAGAAGGGTCAGAAAAGCAAAATTAAAGTCTTGATTTTTCAATTGAATTCTTTTGCGTCCTCTGCGTAATCTTCGCGTCCTCTGCGTTCAAAAATTGCTTTCAAAAATCCCCAACCGTCACCGCCACTCAACACCATGAACCAACTCGAAGCCCTCAAGCAATACACCACCGTGGTAGCCGACACCGGCGACTTTCACCAGCTGGCGGCTTATCTGCCACAAGACGCCACCACCAACCCCTCGCTCATCCTCAAAGCCGTGCAAAAGCCCGACTACGCGCCCCTGCTGGCGCAAACCGTGGCCCGCTTCAAAGACCGCACCATGGACGAGCAGGTGGACCGTTTGCTGGTGCGCTTTGGCTGCGAAATCTTGCAAACGGTGCCGGGCCGTGTGTCCACCGAGGTCGATGCGCGCCTGAGCTTTGACATGGAAGCCACGTACTCGCGGGGCGAGCGCATCGTGGAGCTGTACCAGGCGGAGGGCGTGCACATCGACCGCGTGCTCATCAAGGTGGCGGCCACCTGGGAAGGCATTCAAGCCGCTGAAAAATTGGAGCGGCGCGGCATTCACACCAACCTGACTTTGCTGTTCTCGTTTTGCCAGGCGGTGGCGTGTGGACAGGCCAAGGTGCAACTCATTTCACCCTTTGTGGGCCGCATTTACGACTGGTACAAAAAGTCTGCCGGTCAAACCTGGAACGAAGGGGAAAAGGCCGGTGCCAGTGACCCGGGCGTGCTGTCGGTTCGTCAGATCTACAACCACTACAAGCGGTTTGGCATTGCCACCGAGGTGATGGGTGCCAGCTTTCGCAACATCGGGCAGATTCAGGCGCTGGCGGGCTGTGACCTGCTGACCATCAGCCCCGAGTTGCTCGCCCAACTGGCCGCAACAGAAGACGCGCTGCCCCGCGCGCTGGATGCGCACGCTGCGAAAGCGCTGGACTTGCCGGTCGTGAACTACGACGAAGCGGGTTTTCGCTTTGCGTTGAACGAAGACGCCATGGCCACGGAGAAACTGGCTGAAGGCATACGCGCCTTCGTGGCCGACGCCGTGAAGCTCGAAGCCTTGATGCGCGCCGCATGAGCACCGCCCCGACACCCGCTATGCCTTGGGCCACGCGCCCCCGCTGCGACGCCACGCCAGCGTGGGCCGCGCTGACCACACAGTTCGAAACCACAGGCCGCACGTTCGACCTGCGCAGCGCATTTGCCCAAGACCCTGCCCGCGCCGAGCACTTCAGCCAGCAAGCCCCGCATGTGTTTGCCGACCTGTCCAAGAACCTGATCGACGCGCCCACCGAGGCTTTGCTACTGGACCTGGCCGTTCAATGCGGCGTGGAAAGCTTGCGCGACGCCATGTTTGCGGGCGAACCGATCAACAGCACCGAGCAGCGCGCCGTGATGCACTGGCTGCTCAGGCAGCCAAAAAATACGTCAAATCAGTCTCCCGCCCTAGTAGATACTGCTCAAGCAGCTATCAAAATAGGAGTAAATCAAGGTTTAACGGCAGCACTGGAACAAGTCCACCACACGCTGGACGGCATGCTGGCCTACGCCCAGAGCGTGCGCAGCAACCCTGTCATCACCGACGTGGTGACCATTGGCATTGGCGGCTCTGACCTGGGCCCGCAAATGGCGGTACGCGCGCTGGATGCTTACATCGACGGCGGACAGCGCTTTCACTTCGTCTCCAACGTCGACCCGCACGAACTGGCTCGTACGCTGCGTCCGCTGCAAGCTGCCAACACGCTGTTTCTCATCGCCTCCAAAACCTTCACCACCGCCGAAACCATGGCCAACGCGCAATCGGCACGCGCCTGGTTCATTGCGAACGGCGGCACCCACATCGAGCAACACTTCGCCGCCCTCACCACCAACGTGGCCGCCGCCCAAGCGTTCGGCATCACCACCTGCTTTGGCTTTTGGGACTGGGTGGGTGGCCGCTATTCGCTGTGGTCGGCCATCGGTTTGCCCATTGCCATCGCCATCGGGCCAGACCATTTCAAAGCCCTGCTGGCCGGTGCCCACGAAATGGACCAGCACTTCCAAAACGCCCCGCTGGCCCACAACCTGCCTGTGCGTCTCGCGCTCATCGACATCTGGTACCGCAACTTCCACGGCTTCACCAGCCGCAGCATCGCCCCGTACCACAGCCTGCTGTCACGCCTGCCCGCTTACCTGCAACAGCTGGAAATGGAAAGCAATGGCAAGCGGGTGGATGTGCAGGGCCGCGCCCTGCCCTACGCCACCGCGCCGGTGCTCTGGGGCGAGCCGGGCACCAATGGCCAGCATGCTTACTTTCAAATGCTGCACCAGGGCACCGATGTCGTGCCAGTTGAGATCGTTTTAGCCGCTCAGCCCAATCAGAATCTGCTCAAGCAGCTATCAAATGCAGAGCATCAACACACGCAACTGTGTGCCAACGCCCTGGCCCAAGCCCAGGCCCTGATGCTGGGCAAAAGCGATGCCAGTGGCCACAAACACTTCCCGGGCAACCGCCCCAGCACGATGCTGCTGTTAGACGAGTTGTCGCCGCAAAGCCTGGGTGCCCTGATCGCCCTGCAAGAGCACCGCGTGTTTGTCAGCGGTGCCATCTGGGGCATCAACAGTTTTGACCAGTGGGGCGTGGAGCTGGGGAAGGTGCTGGCGAAAAACCTGCAGACACACCTGGAATCCCCGGCCAACCTGGGTAACGTGGCGGATCTCGATGCGTCAACGGCTGGCCTGTTACAGCGCTTGAGAACCGCTTCCTGACGCTTGCAAAACCGGTCGCAACCCGGTTGGCGTTTGGCGCACGTTCTTTTTCCTGTTTTTGCTAGGGTTATTGACTACACTGGCCGCGCCCGACGCATCCAGCCCAGGGCATCACAGTTAAATAATCGTCAATACGAGGAGTTTCGCCATGGACTTTATGCAATCCGTCAAATCGTGCTTCAGCCAGTACGTGGGTTTTTCGGGCCGCGCAGCCCGCTCTGAATATTGGTGGTTTTTTCTGTTCCAGTTTCTGGTCAGCATCGTGCTGAGCTTCCTGGGCGACATTGCCAGCCTGCTTGCGCTGGGCCTGCTGCTGCCCGCCCTGGCCGTGGGTGCCCGGCGCTTGCACGACATCAACAAAAGCGGCTGGCTGCAACTGATCTGGCTCATTCCCCTGATCGGCTGGGCCATCATGATTTACTGGCACGTGCAGCCCAGCGACGCGGGCAGCAACAACCACGGCGCGCCCCCGTCATCTGGCGGAACCAGTTTGGTGCCCGGCCAGCAGTGAAGTGGGCCGCAGCGGCTTAATATCGCCGCTGCTTGACTGCTTTCCCCTACTCTTGACATGCCACTTAGCACCAGCGCTCGCACCCTTGTCCGCATTCGTGTTTTTTTAGTCGCTGGCGCCGCCCTCGTCGGGATCGCCGCTACAGCCTGGGCCCAGTCCACGCCGGACGCCACCCGCTGGATCACGGGCTCTGCCGTCAACCTGCGTGCCCAAGCCAGCACCAGCGCGCCCGTGGTCATGCGTTTACGCGGTGGAACCCCCGTCACCCTGCTCGAGCCCGCGCCTGCGCCCGCTGCGGGCAGCCCGGCTTTTTGCGCGGTGCAAACCCAAGTCACGGCGCAACGCGGCTTTGTGGCCTGCGAGTATCTGGCCAGCAGGTCGCCCGGCGATGCCCCGGCAAGCGTCCAGGCACGCACGCCTGCGGTACCTGACGCCAGCCCGGGCGCAAATGCGCCACCCGCTGTCGCCCCGCCGCCGACAGTGGCGGCTCCTCGCCCAGCAGTGGCTGCTCTTGAGCAGCCGCAACCCCAGCCCGCCAAGGGAACAAGCCCCACAGCCACCACCACCGAGCGTCGCTGGCTCAATGCGTCGGGTGTCAATTTGCGCACGCAACCCTCCACCAGCGCAGCCGTGATTGCCCGCCTGTCTCAAAACACCTCGGTGCAAGTGCTGGCCACGCAGCCAGACGGCGTGTTTTGCGAGGTGGTGGCGGGTGTGGGCGCACTGCGCGGCTTTGTCGCTTGCCAGTATTTAGAAACTCGTCTGGACGCGCGACTGGAAACGCGGGATGCAAATCCACGTGAACCTGAGAAATCGCCAGCGACGGCCGCCCCAGAACCTATCGCCATCAAACCCGGCGCGGGTGCTCCACTGGAGCGCGCCTTCTGGCAAGACCCCACGCCCATGCGTTTGTTTGTCTATGGCAAATACCTGGAGCAAACCCGCCTGTCGTCCGAGCAAAAAGCCGCCGAGCAAGATGCCCGTCCCGTCGAGTTTGTCGCCAAACCCGAACCCATCCTGCAGCGCCCCAAGGTACGCGAATTCGAGGCCATGAAGGCCCGCTTGGCACAAGGCGTGGTCGGCACCACACCGCCTGCACCGCTGCTCGCCTGGCGCGACCTGCAAAAAGCTTTTGCCGCTGCCGAGCCCGACATTGCACAAGCCCGCAAAACCAGCAAACTGCAAGCCCGCCGCGACCAGCCCTGGCAATACCTGCAACCCGGCCAGACCGCGTTTGAGGCCAAACTGGCGGGGCTGAACGGTACAGCGCCAACACGCCGCCCACCCGCCAAAAGCGCAGAAGCTGTCACACCGACGACACCAGCACCCTCCCCGCTCAGCGCGCGGGTGGCAGGCCTGGCCTCGGTGCTCGACAAAATTGAGCCCCCCCCCGCCGCCCCCTCGTTCTTCAAAAACTGGGCCGACATCGCTCCCCCGTCGGCCACCGTGCCCGAGCTCAGCGCCAAATGGGGTTTGGCCTACACCCTGGAAACCCAGCCCGGCCCCCGTTGGGTCTCCAACAGCCGCAACGGCGTCAGCCAGATAGCCGGCAGCTGGGACATCGGCCGCGCCGTGGTGCAGCTAGCCTCGCCCGTGGTGCGCCTGTCGATTGCCCGCGACGGCCAGGTGGTCGCCGGTGTGAGCGGCCTGAACAGCGTGGTACTCGACGACAAAGACGCCTTTGGCGGCTGCCAGCTAGGCTTTCGCTACGGCGACGCCGGCGTCGACCTGCTCAACCCCAACGTGAACTACACCCCCCAAGACATCCGCAGCGCCAACCCCACCCTGCTGCGCCTGTTCCTGCGCAACCCCGCAGCCAGCCTGAGCGCCAACGCCACCGTCAAATCCACCCCGGTCACTCCCCTCTCAGAACCCGAAACCGGTTTCACCGCAGCCGAACAACTGAGCATTGATCTGGACGCCGACGGCATCGCCGACCTGGTGGTCTGGGAAGGCACCGGCCAACCCCACGACAGCATCTACACCCCGCAAAGGCAGGACCCGTACTTTCGGGTGTATGCGATCAATCTGGCGGGGGTTTGGTATTTGTTGGGACGGGATGAGTTTGTTTATGGGTGTGGGTAAACCTGGGAAGAACCTACGCCGCAACTCATTTCAGTGCCAAAACGGCCACTATTGATTCGGCCCTATGAAGTATCAACCGTTGGCCCTCAGCGGAGTATTCGTGCAAGTGCCAAACGCCCATGACCGGGCCACGACTGGGGAAGTGGCACGCGTAGATGTCGGGGTCGCCCGACAGCGACTTACTTTTCTTTGTTTCGCCAAAGAAAAGTAAGCAAAAGAAAGGCGACCCGCAGTCTGGGTCCCGTCGCGAAGCGACGGGCACCTTGCGGTGCTCAAACCCAGCGGGGTCACGTGCAAACTCGCCTGCGGCTCAAACAAGCACGTGCCCTGATCCACTGGGTTTTGCGCTCCTCAGCCCAGCCTGAACGGGGTTTCTATCTGCCTGGATACAGCTCTCGCCCAAACGGAAATCTTAAACTTCACAGGGCCGGATCAACAGCCCTTTTCTATACGGCTCAAGGCCGCCATTTTTTTATAGCAACTTGACGGCGCTAGTTGTAGGTAGTGAGTAAGCGACTTTGGTTTGGTTGATGCTGACGAAACCGTTTGCCTGAAGCGATTGCACCAGGGCGGAGAGTTCTTCTTCAGTAAGCTGCTTCTGAAATAACGAATTGATAGTGCTCGATCGTGTCTTCAACGTTCGAGGTTTTGACGCGCCTTGCTGCAGAAGTTTTGCAAGTACGACATCAATTTTTTCTGGCAAGCTTTTTGAAGCTGCTGGCCTCAGCATCGGGATCTCTGACACGTCCTTGGCCCGAGCTGCAAGTACTTTGCGCTCTTTCAGGTGGAGGATGAGTGGATCAAAGCCAGTATCCTTTGAAATGATGTGGAAGAAAGCGGTCGGCTCCTCGGTAGCAAGACGGCCAATATGGAAGGCGATATGAAAGTCCAAAGCATTGGAGCCGTTACCTGCGATCTTGATGTATTCGGCTCGTGAGCCAAGCCGCTGGACGGCGGATGCGGTTTCGAACGTCAGCTTGTTCTGACTGGCACCGACAAAAACTATTACTCGAAAGTGCTCAGCGTCAAGGCCTGCCAGAGAACTTGGCTGAACATTCTCATAGTCGATAAGAACGTAGTTGGTACGCATCGTTGTGTCCGGTGATATCTGGGTATTCGGCAAATTCGTTTTGTGAGTCTATCTAGCCAGGTGAGCAAGCGTGCGATTACAACCTGGGGCGAAACCTTCAACTGAAGCGCCCTGTACGAACTCTGCTCTGCGAACGAAAAGACCTTACCGCCGGGGCGGGCAGTCAGGTGTGCAATGGAACAATTGAAGCAAAGCGCGGCGCGGTCTGGCGCGTCATTCAAACAAGCCTCCAGCACTTGTAGATACTGCTCAAGCAGCTATATATTCAGTAGCAATTATTTTATTGAACCACCCACTCAAACCAGCTCCTGGGCCCGCTGCAATCGCAGCACATTTCCAGCGCAAATGCTGCGAAATCCCTCGGACACCCGCCCATCGGCGCCCGCCTGGTTCCAGAACACCAGCGCCGCCGTACACGCCACTTGCCACAACGCAGCTTCTTGGGGCAGCGGCAACGGCGGCTCCCACTGCACAGGCGGCATTTCGGCACCGGGCAGCGGTGCGTAGGCCATGGGCAGCATGTCGTAGACCGGGGCTAACGTGAAGTGGGGTCGCGGCGCGGCGTGGCAGAACAAAGCGAGGTTGCCCCAGTGCATGTCGGTGTTGGCAATCAGGCGGCCAAACCACCACAGGTGGGCCACCGCTTGGGCATCGGCTAGGGGCAGCAACTTGCGCGCGGCCAGGGCTTGGGTTTGGCTGGGCCAGTCGTCTGCCATGCCCAGCAGGTGGTGACTGGCGCTCGCTAAGCTGACCAACGCGCGACGGCCGTAGGGGCCGATGCGGTCAAAACGCTCGGATTCCAAAAACGTACGGCCCTGGCCTTGTAGCACCCGGGTGGCGGCGGGCACCACGCCGGGCAGGCTGGCGCATTGCGCAATGGCCAGGTGCTCGCACACCAGCAGGTCGGCCCAGCGCTGAACGGCTGGTGAGCCGTCCACCACACCGGAGAATTTCACGATGACGTGGGGCGTGGTCATGCCCGACAGATGTCGCAGAGCAGTGAACTTGGGGAACTCGCCCGCCGCGCTGCTGCCTGCCAGGCCCAGGCTGGCAGCCTGTTGGGCCAGCAGGTTGTAGTGCTGAATCAAGACTGCTTCATCGTCCACGGCGGGCGTAACCGGTGCCTGGCGGCTGGCTTGGTACAGGCGCAGGGCGGCGTCGCCCACCACCAGGTTGCCGCTGGTGTCAAACGCACGGCGGCTGAGCACGTACAGCACGTGGTGGTCTTGCCATTCCTTGGGGTTGGGTGGCACTTCCAGGGTTTGATATTCCTGGCGGGCAAAGGCGCGGCCCAGAAAACCCTGGGGCTGCATGTCGTACAGCGGGTACGGCAAGCCGTGCCACCAGCCGTCTTGCGATTCGCTCTCGCAGGGCCAGTGGGCCGACAAATCGCAGTGGCTGCCCTGGGGTTGAATCAGGTTGATGCTGGCGATCTGGCTGGCCTGGCCTTGGTCGTTGAGGGCATAAACCGGGTGTGGCGTGTTGTCGCCACGCAGGGGCTTGCGTAGGGCATAGCGGCGGCGACTGGCAAGTCCGGCGCTCAGCACGTCATCTGGGCGGGTTTCCAGGATGCGCAGAACCTGGCGGTTGGTCAGACCCGCTACTGCAGCCAGTTGCGGGGCGCTGCGCACGCCGAGCGACAGGTTTGCCCAGAGGGCGGCATGGGCTTCGAAGTTGGGTGTTCGCACAGGATTATGTCGAAATTTAAGTCGACATAATATTCACTATTACTGTTTATCGTCAATCACTTACGTTAATTTCTATACTTATAAAGTCGAGATAAAAGACGTTACTTTTTAACCACCAACGCCTCATCCAACACCTGCACCCAATGCTTGACTGGCGTGTGCGTGCCGCTTTGCAAATGCGTGATGCAGCCGATGTTGGCGCTGGTGATGACGTCAGGCTGCAAATCAGCCAGGTGGCCCAGTTTGCGGTCGCGCAGTTGGTAAGCGAGCACCGGTTGCAGCACGCTGTACGTGCCCGCTGAGCCGCAGCACAAGTGGGCCTCACAAGTGGCGGTTTTGATGTTGAAGCCCAACGCAGTGAGGTGCTTTTCCACGCCGCCTTTGAGCTGTTGGCCGTGTTGCAGGGTGCAGGGTGGGTGGAAGGCGATGCTGGGGGCACCTGCCGATGTGAGCTTGGTTTTTAACGCGGGCACCAGCTCGGGAAGTAGTTCGCTTAAGTCTTTCGTCAGCTCACTGATGCGCAGGGCCTTCGCCACATAAGCGGGCTCATGCTGGAAGGTGTGGCCGTATTCCTTGACGGTGACGCCGCAGCCCGACGCATTCATCACGATGGCTTCCACTTGGCTTACGTAGGGCCACCAGGCGTCGATGTTGGCGCGCATCTGCTGCTTGCCGCCGTCCTGGTCGTTCAGGTGGAATTTGACGGCGCCGCAGCAACCGGCAGCAGGTGCCACCAGGGTTTGAATGCCTGCCGCGTCCAGCACGCGGGCGGTGGCGGTGTTGATGCCTGGCATCATGGCCGGTTGCACGCAGCCCGCCAGCATGAGCACCTTGCGCGGGTGCTGGGCGGTGGGCCAGGCACCAGCAGGCTGCGCAGCGGGCACCTTGTTTTTGAGTGACGCAGGCAGCAGGCCACGCACCGCCTGGCCGATCTTCATGGCCGGGCCAAAAAGGGGCGAGGGCAGGCCCTCTTTCAAGGCCCAGCGCACGGTTTTCTCAGCCAACGGGCGAGGCACTTTTTCATCGACCAGCTTGCGGCCAATGTCGACCAGATGGCCGTATTCCACGCCGCTCGGGCAGGTGGTTTCGCAGTTGCGGCAGGTCAGGCAGCGGTCCAGATGCAGCTGCGTTTTGCGGGTGGGTGCCTGACCTTCCAGGACCTGCTTGATGAGGTAGATGCGACCCCGCGGGCCGTCCAGCTCGTCGCCAAGCAGTTGGTAAGTGGGGCAGGTGGCGGTGCAAAAGCCGCAGTGCACGCATTTGCGCAAGATGTCTTGCGCAGCCAGGCCGTCAGCGGTGTTTTGGTATTCGGGGGCGAGGGTGGTTTGCATGGCGGGCGGTATCAGGTATCTGGAATCACGAAACGGGGACGACAACAGGCGGGCGAGCACGACGACGAAGACGACGCAAATGACGCAGATCGGCCAGCAGCGGCGGTAAAGACAGTGCCATCAACACGGTCGCCAGCGGCAGCACCGAAACAAAGCCTGCGTATTTGAAACCGATGGCACCTGCGATGCCGCCGGTCAAAAAAGCCAGCAGCAACGCGCTGAACAACTTCAGTTTGGCGCGGTTGGCGCGCACCAGCATGTCGGTGGGTTGGTGGCCGCGATTCCAGTACAGCAGTTTGCCCAGTTCAATGCCCAGATCAGTGATCACACCGGTCATGTGGGTGGTGCGGATTTGCGCAAACGACAGTTTGGTCACCACCGCGTTTTGCAGGCCCATGGTGTAGGCCAGCAGCAGCACGGTCAGCGGCACGGCAAAGGGCGTCTGGCGGTTCAGGGTGGCACCCACCAGGCCAAACAGCAGCAACAAACTGGCCTCCAGCAACAGCGGCAATGCAAACCCGCTGCGCAGGTGGTGGCGCTGCGCCCAGTTAACCAGCACCGCTGTGCTGGCCGCACCGACCACAAAAAACAGCAGCGCGCCCACCGCGCCCAACACCAGGGCCATATTGCCCAGCACCAGGTTGTCGGCCACGATGGAGACAAAGCCCGTCATGTGCGAGGTGTACAGGCTGACCACCAGAAAACCACCGGCATTGATGGCACCCGCATTAAAGGCCAGCAACACGCCCAACAGCCGGTTGATGGACGGCGTGCGGTGGCGGCCGGTGAGGTGGCGCAGGCGTCGCATGGCAGAGCTGGGCGAACGGCCGACGGGCTACCAGCCGGCGGACAAACGTCCGCTATTAAAGATGCCCGCGGGGTCGAACTCTGCCTTCAGCTGCTGTGAAATTCGCTGCAAAGGCGCTGAAATTGAATCAAATCGGCTGATAGCCCTTGTAGATATTGCTCGACCAGCTATGAAAACGCTAGCATGGCCGTTTGCTATCGCAGCGGCGGTACGCAGTCGCTCGGCCTGGTCGGTATCGTTTTCATCAACCCGCACCCAGCGCTGGCCACCGTGCCACTCAATCAGCTGCGCCTCGGGTAAATCGAGCACCGGCGCGGTTTGTGGCACCGACAGGCGCCACAGGTTTTGGGTGTCTGTGCGCTGCGTAAACCAGGGTAGCTGCTGGTCGCGGCACAAGGCCCAGTCGGCGGCGGTTTGGACGTTGTCTTGCCGCTCGCCGCCCAGGGTTTTACAGGCGGATTCGACGGCTGCTACCGCGCCGCGCAGTCGTAGATACAGGGTGTCTGTGCCGTTGTCACTCACCCAGCAACTGGCATTCAGCGGCAGGGGCAAGCCGCCCCATTCGTTGAGTTTTTGCAGGGCTTGGGTCTGGCTCATTTCAAATTTCAACGTGGCCTCGGCTGGGGCCACGGGCATGACTTTCAGGCTGATGTCGGTGAGCAAACCCAAGGTACCCAGCGAGCCCACCAGCATGCGCGAGACGTCGTAACCGGCAACGTTTTTCATCACCTGCCCGCCAAACGTCAGGTGCTCGGCGCGGCCATTGATGAGTTGAACGCCCAGCACGTAGTCGCGCACGCTGCCTGCGTTGGCACGGGACGGCCCTGACAGGCCTGAGGCGACCATGCCGCCGATGGTGGCTTGGCTGAGCGGTTGCGCAGGTTCAAGCGCGGTTGGCGTGTTGACCCCTGCCCTCGCCCGGGAGGGCAGCGAGTTATTCGAGTAATGCGGCGGCTCGAAGGGCAAACACTGTCCCTGCTCGGCCAGCGTAGCTTCCAGTTCGGCCAGCGGCGTGCCCGCGCGGACGGTGATGTACAGCTCGCTGGGTTCGTAGGCGGTGATGCCGGTGTAGGCGCGAGTGTCTAGCAGTTCACCTGCGTGATGAGCGGCGGGTTCGCCGTAAAAGTCCTTGCTGCCGCCGCCGCGAATCTGCAGCGGGGTTTTGCTGGTAGCCGCAGTTTGGATGCGGTCGATGAAGGATTGGAGGACGGCTTGCATCAACGCATGGTACGCGCCGGGCAGCACCAGGCGGCTTGATGTTTTTGCAGTCAGTCGATGAAAAAGTTGACAGGCAGGCCCGGCACATCGACCCGCATCGACAGCACACAGCCTGATAGCGGCAGCGCTTGCAGTTCAGCATCGGGGCGTTTTTCGCTGGCGGTGGTCAGGTAGAGCGTCTGCAAATCGTCGCCGCCGAAGCAGGGCATGGTGGGGCATTGCGCGGGAACGGGAATATCTGCCAATAGCTCGCCGGCCGGCGACAACTTGAGCAGGCGCGCGCCTTCGTACATCGCACACCAGTAGTTGCCTTGGCTGTCAACGGCCGCGCCATCAGGGCGGCCTCCATAACTGTCGCCATCAGGGCGGCCGCCGTAGCCCGGAAGGCCCGGCTGCCAGCCTTCAGGCTTGGTGGAAAACTGCCGAAACACGCGTTCACCCGATAGGCCGTTGGCCTGCCCATTGCTGCCATGGTGCCAGTCCCAGGCGCGAATCACATGCGCGGTGGTGTCGGCCCAGTACAGGGTGCGCGCGTCGGGCGAGAAGGCCAGGCCGTTCGCCACGGTGGCGTGGCTGGCTTTGACGTGCAAGCCCGCGCCGTCCAGGCAGAACAGTTGGGCCGCTTGGCTGGTGCGCGGCTCGTAAATGGTGCCCGCCCAGAAGCGGCCCTGCGCATCGGCCTTGCCGTCGTTGAATCGGGTGGTCGCAGGGTCGTGCAAAGCGGGTGCGATCAATTCCAGTTCTCCGCCCCAGGCAGGTGCCCGATAAATGCCATCCCGCAACGCGATGACCAAACCACCACCGGCCGCGGGTGCCATACAACCGGCTGTTTGTGGCAGCACCCAGCGCTCGGTGGTGCCCATGTAGATATTGGCACGCAGCACGGTGTTGGCCGCGATATCGAGCCAGTAAAGCGTTTGCTCCTGTGGATGCCAGAACGGCGATTCGCCCAGGCCAAAACGTTCGGGGGTAAGGGAGTTCCAGGTCATGGTGGCATTGTGCAGTTTGCAAATGAAACGTTTGCGAATAGATACAAAAAGTGTCAGTAGCCCTTATGAAATATGCTCAAACAGCTATCAAATACATAGCGTTTCGGACAAAAAAGAGCCCGCACGTGGCGGGCTCAATAACCTTTGGAGACTGCTCTCTTACCTAACCTCTATCGAAACTTGTTCTGCGTTTAACGGTGATAAGCCGTTTCGCCGTGGCTGGAGATGTCCAGACCTTCGCGCTCTTCTTCTTCCGTCACGCGCAGGCCGATCACCAGATCAACCAGCTTGAAAGCGATGAACGACACCACAGCCGACCACACCACGGTGATCAACACCGCTTTGGCCTGAATCCACACCTGGCCTGCAATGCTGTAGTCCTCAGGCTTGATCATGGTGGCTGTGACCCAGTCGCCCATGGCGCTCGGGCCGCCCAGGCTGGGGGAGGCAAATACGCCGGTGAGCAAGGCACCCAGGATGCCGCCCAAACCGTGTACGCCAAACACGTCCAGCGAGTCGTCAGCGCCCAGCATGCGTTTGAGGCCATTCACACCCCACAAGCACACAAAGCCCGACAGCAGACCGATGATGAGCGCGCCACCGGGGCCTACATTGCCCGCCGCTGGCGTGATGGCCACCAAGCCGGCCACTGCACCAGAGGCAGCACCCAGCATGGAAGCCTTGCCTTTAGACAAGGCTTCACCCACACACCAAGCCAACACGGCGGCTGCCGTGGCTGCAAAGGTGTTCATGAAAGCCAGTGCCGCGAAACCGTTGGCTTCCAGTGCCGAGCCAGCGTTAAAGCCGAACCAGCCCACCCACAGCAGGGCTGCGCCCACCATGGTCAGGGTCAGGCTGTGCGGTGCCATGGACTCTTTGCCGTAGCCAATGCGCTTGCCCACCACATAAGCACCCACCAAACCAGCTACGCCGGCGTTGATGTGCACCACGGTGCCGCCTGCAAAGTCCAGCGCGCCCCACTGCCAGATCATGCCGGCCTTGGCGTTCATCGCGTCCACCACGTCTTTGGCGCTGTAAGCGTCAGGGCCCATCCAGAACCAGACCATGTGGGCAATTGGCAGGTAGCTGAAGGTGAACCACAGCACCATGAAAGCCAGCACGGCAGAGAACTTCATGCGCTCGGCAAACGCACCGGCAATCAGGCAGCAGGTGATGCCTGCAAACGTGGCCTGGAATGCAGCAAACACGATTTCGGGAATGACCACGCCCTTACTGAAGGTGGCTGCGTTGGCAAAGGTGCCTGCCGTGTTGTCCCAAATGCCTTTGAGGAATAGGCGATCAGTGCCGCCGATGAACTGGTTTCCTTCGGTGAACGCAAAGCTGTAGCCGTAGACGACCCACAGCACGGAAATCAGGCTGAACGTGACCATGACCTGCATCAACACTGACAACATGTTTTTGCTGCGCACCAAGCCGCCATAGAACAGGGCCAGGCCGGGCAGGGTCATCAAGATCACCAGCAGGGTGGCGACCATCATCCAGGCGGTGTCGCCCTTGTTGGGGACGGGGGCTGGGGCGGCAGGCGCAGCGGGTGCTGATGCAGGCACGGCAGCCATGGTGGCCGTTGCCGTTCCCGCAACGGCTGCTTCAGCCGGTTTGGCTTCCGAAGCGGTTGCAGCGACGGCAGGCGCGGGGGATGTTTGGGCGGCAACCAAGCCGTTGCCCATCAACAGACTCAGGCCAATAGCCAGAGACGCAAGTAGTTTTTTCATGTCGTGTCTTTCTGATGGGGCTGTTTTACAAAGCCTCTTTGCCGGTTTCGCCGGTTCGAATGCGCACGACCTGCTCCAGGTCATACACAAAAATCTTGCCGTCACCGATCTTGCCGGTGCGGGCTGCGCCTTCGACGGCTTCGATCACGCGCTCGACGAGGTCGTCGGATACGGCGGCTTCAATTTTGACTTTAGGCAAAAAATCGACCACGTATTCCGCGCCGCGCTACAGCTCGGTGGGACCCTTTTGACGGCCGACGCCTTTGACCTCGGTAACGGTGATGCCCTGCACGCCCATGCCGGAGAGGGCTTCACGCACCTCGTCAAGCTTGAACGGTTTGATGATGGCTGTGACGAGTTTCATGAAGTGTCCTTGTAGTGACCCGTTAAGGGATCAGAAGCTGTATTTCGCGCCGAGAACCAGGGTGCTGTTACCCAGGAATTTGCCCTTGGCATCGGTGTAGAAGGCTTTTTTGGCGTCTGTGCCGATCGCTGCTGCGCTCAGTGAAAAACCATTGCCCATGTCTTTGGCCAGCGTCAGTGAATAGTCGGTGTAGTCGAAGTCTTTGTTATTTTTCACTTTTTGCACGCCAATGTGCGGCGTCAGCGTGAAGCCATTGCCCAGATCAAACGCCGCGCTCAGATCAAGGTAATTGCTGCCGGAACTGCGCAAAAAGCCCAGAAAATTGCTGGTGCTGTGGCTGTACTTCAGCGTGAACATTTTGTAAGACAGGCCGCCGTACACCTCGGTGGTGTTGGCATTTGTGACCGAGCCTGCGCCGGGGGTACCGGCCGCACCGGAGTTGTTGTCTGGATATTGGTAGGTGATCAGGCCTAAATCGAAGCCCAGATCGGGGGCAATGGAGCCTTTGTAGCCGCCATACAAATCAATCTCCAGACTGCCTTTGGTCGCGCCGTTGAAGTCTTTGATCCATCGGACATTCGAGCCCCAGGCACCGAGGTAGAAGCCGTTTGTGTGCGAGAAATCCAGGCCGCCTTGCAAGGCGGCTTTTTTGGAGGTCTGGGTCAGGCCGCGGAAGCGGTAATCAGTGACCACACCCACGTTAAAGCCCAAGGTGTAATCGGGCTCGGGTGCTTTGGCTTGAGCAAACGCAGCGCTGGAAAATACAAGGGCTGACAGGACGAGGGTTTTCTTCAACTGCATGGGGGGCTCCGGTTAGTAAACAAAGGGTGGTCAAACTAAGCAGGGACTGTGCCAAATCGCACAGTCGCAAGTCCTGTCGTCAAATGACATGTTGATGACGTTAGGCAAGGCGTGTGTAACACGCGATGCACTTCTGCACGCCTTTCACGAAATGAATGCACGATATTGGTGCGATTTATTCAGAACAGCACCGCAATAGGGAGATCACACCGTATGAGCTTATCTTTGGTGCGCAGCCGGGCGCTTGTGGGCCTGCTGGCCGCGCCGGTCACCGTCGAGGTGCATTTGGCAAATGGCCTGCCCAGCTTCACCCTCGTCGGTCTGGCTGAAACCGAGGTGAAGGAGGCGCGTGAACGGGTACGCAGCGCCTTGCAAAACAGTGGGCTGGAATTTCCCACCAACAAGCGCATCACCGTGAATCTGGCCCCAGCCGATCTACCCAAAGACTCCGGCCGGTTTGATTTGCCGATTGCGCTGGGCATTCTGGCGGCCAGCGGACAGATTGATGGCACCAAACTGGTGGGGCATGAGTTTGCGGGTGAGTTGTCACTCTCTGGGGAACTGCGGCCGATTCGCGGCGCGCTCGCCATGAGCTTGGCGTTGCATGCACAGGCGGTGGAGTCGACGCTGGTTTTGCCGCCTGGCAGCGCGGAGGAAGCGGCGCTGGTGCCGGATGCGAAGGTGTTTCGGGCCGCGCACTTGCTGGACGCCGTGCAACAGTTTTTGCCGCAAAAACCGGATGCTGATGCCGCCACGGGCTGGGCGCGTGTGCAGCCCATTGCTTTTGCCAGCCAAGCGCACTACGCCGATCTGGCCGACGTGAAAGGCCAAGCCGGTGCCAAGCGCGCGCTGGAAATTGCCGCCGCCGGGGGCCACAGCCTGCTGCTGGTGGGGCCGCCGGGCTCGGGCAAGTCCATGTTGGCCCAGCGTTTTGCCGGGCTGCTGCCCGCCATGACCACCACGCAGGCGCTGGAAAGTGCCGCTGTCGCCAGCCTGGCCGGGCGTTTCCGCCTCGAGCAGTTCGGCCAGCGCCCCACTTTGGCACCCCACCACACCGCCAGCGCCGTGGCACTGGTGGGTGGTGGCTCGCCACCCAAGCCAGGTGAAATTTCCCTGGCCCATGAAGGTGTGCTGTTTCTGGACGAGCTGCCCGAATTCCCCCGCGCTGCGCTGGAGGCGCTGCGAGAACCGCTGGAGACGGGGCAAATCCGCATCTCGCGCGCCGCGCGGCAGGCCGAGTTTCCCGCGCGCTTTCAACTCATTGCGGCCATGAACCCCTGCCCCTGCGGGTACCTGGGCTCCACGCTCAAAGCCTGCCGCTGCACACCCGACCAGGTTTCGCGCTACCAAGGCCGGATCAGCGGGCCCTTGCTGGACCGTCTGGACTTACACATAGAAGTGCCCGCCATCTCGCCCGACGAGCTGCTGGGGGCACCCGCCGGCGAGAGCACCGCCAGCATCCGCGAACGCTGCGCCGCCGCCCGCGAGCGCTCGGTGGCCCGCCAGGGCAAAGCCAACCAGGCGCTGCAAGGCAAAGAGATTGACCTGCATGTGTTGCTGGACCCACCCGCCGGCAAGTTCCTGAACACCGCAGCGGCCCGGCTGGGCTGGAGCGCCCGCAGCACACACCGCGCACTGAAGGTGGCTCGCACCATTGCTGATTTGGCCGGCGCCCAGTTAACCCAGGTGACGCACGTGGCGGAGGCGGTGCAGTACCGGCGGGCGTTGAAGATGCTGGGCTGAATACCAAACGATAACGCTATTAATTTAATAGCTTTTTGAGCAGTACTCATAAGGGATATCGGCCTAAAACGTTTAGATCAGGACTTCCCCCGTCATCCCCGCGCAGGCGGGGATCCAGGCGCGAGGACTGTGAGGTTAAGGGCTTTTGCAGTTCTCCGAGGTGGATTCCCGCCTGCGCGGGAATGACGGTTGGCTGCGTAGCTCTGTCAGTTTGAGCAATCAAGCAAACAACGGCCCCTGCAACTGACGCAAACACGCATTCAGCTGGCTTTGCGCCATACCCTGGTTCACGTATCCAGACGCAAACTGCACCAGCACGGTGGTGACCTGTGGCCCTGGCACCGTGCACGAAACGCAAAAGCTCTTTGCGAAGCGCGTGAGCATTTGCTGGCTACCGGGTAACACGTTTTGCACATCGGGTGCAGACAAGTTGGCAGCCAGTTGCAGGTGAATCGCAGCCTCGCTGGTCAGCCAGGCCTTGAAGGTTTCGCCCTGCGCTTGCTTTTGCTCGGTGCTCAAGCCCTTGAAGTGGCCCACGATGGTGCTTTGTGGCCCATTCAGCCCGCACTGCGCGCCTACCGCCTGCACGGCATCCAGCTCCAGCAGCGCCGCCAGCCACTGCTTGCCTGATTCGGTGATGCTGGGCAGCGGCGCTGCGTCTGATGCGCTGGGCTCCGCTACAGACGCGGGGGGCGTCGGGCCCTCGTCCAAATCAAAGCTCAGCTCCACGTCCGGCATGGGTCGTGGCAACACAGTGACGGTGCTGGCCGCCGAACTGGGCTTCCAGCCGGTGGGCGCAAACTCGGTGGAATGGGACTGGGACGCGCTCAGCAGCGCTTCGATGGCCGTCCACACACCCTGCGAATCTGTCAGCGACATGCGTGCTGCCGACACAGGTCGTCCTTGCGTTGTAAACCAGTCCTGCACAGGGTCCATCAGCGGCGCAGCGGTACGGCCAAACAGGCACAAAACCGGCGAAAAGCGGTTGGTTGGCCCCATTTGCGCCAGCGCCGTTTCGGAAAATACCGTCACCGCCTCTGGCGAGTTGACCGAGTAAAACAGCACGCTGGCGGCCAACTTGCCTCGCACCTCCGCCAGCCAGGGCATGCCTGCCACATCGCCCAAAAAATTGACCAACCGCAGCCGCCCCAAGTTGGGATGGGTGTAGTCCAGGTACTCCACCACCGCCTCACGCGCCAGGCCGTGGCTACCCACCAGACGGGTGTGTGCCGTCGGTCGCTTCCAGGAGGCAGACAAGCTGGACAGCAGCGCCGCTGGCCAAACGCCGGTTTGGCCATACAGCAAAATTTTGCGGCGGCTACGCTCGCGGCCTATCCGCTCCAGGGGCTTGACCAGACTGGCCACGATGGCTGCGGGCATGCTGGCATTGCGCGTTCGGGGCAACTCGCCTGCCCGCAACAGCTGCAACTGGCGCAGCACCGTGGTCTGCGCGTCGGCCCGCACGACCAACGACATGGACCACTGGCTCAGCTGCGCCGGGCCGGTGCCGGTGTAGATCACTTGAATGTCTTCGTGTCGGGGGTCGGTTGCAATGCGCGCCATCAGCGCACGCACGCTGGCCTCGGCCCCTTCCAGCCACTGCATGAAGTGGCCTGCGGCAAAAAGCAACACGCCGCGAATGCTTTTCTGGCTGTTGTGAGCCTGGGCTGTTTTTTGGATGCTGACCAACATGCCGCGGGTCGCTGCTTCATGGGTGTCGCGCGCCGTTTGTTTACTCACATAAATCAATGAAAACGCCGTGGGGGTTTCTTTTTTTGCCATCGCGGTAGGGTCAAGACGTTGGTATCAAGGCTGGTAGGGGTGCAATTGTGGGAATTTCTAGTGAAAAAGGCCACAGGCAGCACCATCAAACGGTGTTGTGCATCGATTGTTATGAACAAATTGCCAACTTCACAACGCAGGTGCGATAAAACGCAAGCAAACAAATATCAATCAGTTGAACTATGACCTTACCCGACACACCCCGCGCAAGCACCCGTGCGAATGATCAACTTGAGTATTCGATGCTGTCATCCTGGGTCGATGAAGCCGATGTGGGCCTGTGTGTGCTGGACGATACGGCTCGCGTGGTCATGCTCAACCCGGCCAGTGCTCACCTGCTGGGTATTGACGCCCTGAACGCGCTGAACATGCCCGTCACGCGGGTGATGGAAAAGACAGACGCCAGTGCGAGCGTCTTGCAGTGGCTGGGCAACCCCGGTACAGACGGCGAGCGCACGCTGCGGCGTAAAGGTGTCGAGGGCAGTGAGGCTAGCCAAAGTGGCGAGGGCGACACTGCCCTGCACCTGTTGTTCAAAGCACGCCATGTCAAAAGCCCGACCGGCGAGCGCTTCAAAGTCATCGCTATCACCGACATCACCGCCACGCTGCAGGCGCAACAGGCCCTGGCGTTCATGAAGCGCCAGTGGGAAGCGCTGAACGCGGGGGTGGTTATTTCCGATGCGCGCGCACCCGATATGCCCATCATCTATGTCAATCCCATGTTTGAGCAGATGAGTGGTTACACGTCCGGCGAAATCATGGGCCGCAACTGCCGGTTTTTGCAGGGCAGCGACCACAAACAACCCGCCTTGGCGACGATTCGCGACGCCATTCGCAACCAGACCAATGGCCATGCGCTGCTGCGCAACTACCGCAAAGACGGAACGATGTTTCTCAACGAGCTGTTCATCTCGCCCGTGAAAGATTCCGCTGGCGTGGTCACGCATTTTGTGGGTGTGCAGCACCCACGCGGCGCGGCTGCCTCGCCGGGCGTGCAGCCATGAGCAATGAGACGCCCCAGATAGGGCGGGCCGTCATGACATTCAGCGTCGAGGGCTTGGCCGCACGCGAAGAGTTGTTGGTGAAAAGTTTTGTGCGCCTGCTCAAACACCGCACGATCCACGATTGGTTTTATCAAGCCCAGCCTGCCGACTTGCGCATGGTGGCAGACGGCGTGCTGTCTAAAAACCTGGCGGTTTTGAGCGGGGAGCAGCAACAGGCCCTGGTGCTGGGTGCGACACCGAGCCAGCGGCCTAATTACTTATGCCTGCCGCTGCGCGCCGACGAATTGTTGGCGGAGCTGAACAGACTGGGCGGCTTGATCGCTGCGGCACGACCGGCGCTGACCGACACGCCAGACTGGAGCCGGGAGACGATTCGGTTGTTGCGCTGGCCCCCAGCTGCTTTGGTCGCTACGCCGCAGCGCATGCGCCTGGCAACCCTGTTAACCGGCAAACCACTGACCCTGGCGCAATTGCAGCTGCGGTCAGGCCAGTCGCTGGTGCCGTGCACCCAATTTTTGGACGACTTGCACCGGGCGGGCCTGCTAGACCGACCGCAACAAAATGTCGGTAAGGCGGCGGTTGTTCCAGTTGCAACAGCAAAACTGGCGATTGCCCCCTTGGGCTTGCTGGCTCGGATTCGCAGCCGTTTAGGCATTTTGAATTCAGGTAAATCGTGATCGAGCACAAAATTCTTTTCACCGGCGTCACGGGCGCCGGCAAAACCACCGCCATTGGTGCCGTCAGCGAAATTCCCCCGCTTTCCACCGACGTGCGCAACACCGACGCCAACCTGTCCAAGGCCATGACGACCGTGGGCATGGACTATGGCGAGCTGACCCTGGACAACGGTGAAAAACTGCGCCTGTATGGCACGCCTGGCCAACAGCGTTTTGACTTCATGTGGAAAATTTTGAGCAATGGCGCTTTGGGTTTGATCATCTTGATCGACAACAGCCAGGCCGATCCGCTGGACGATCTGGACCGATATCTCAAAGGCTTTGCCAAGCTGATCGAAGACACGGCCTGCGTGGTGGCGGTGGGTAGGCTGGAAACGCATCCGCAACCCGGCCTTGAGCAGTTTGCGGCGCATCTGGAAAAGCGCGGCGTGCTGTGCCCGGTGCTGCCAGCCGATGTGCGCGAGCGCGACCAGGTGGTGCAAATTCTGGAATTGCTGCTGTTGCAGCTGGAAAGCAAAACACAGGACTGACAACATGACAAGCAAAATTGACCACGCGCTACAACGCGCTGCCGACTCGGCCGTGCAAACCGTGATGGACGAAATCAAAGGTGCCAAGGCGGTGGTGATTTCCACCGAAGACGGCTTTGAAGTGTCGGCGCGCACCGAAAACACAGCCCAGGTCGCTCGCCTGTCGGCCATGGCCAGCTCGCTGGCCGCACTGGGCGCGATTGCGGGCGAGGAGAGCAACCTGGGTGCCTGCGACAGCCTGGTGATTGAGGCCAAAGAAGGCCACATCGTGATGCTGCAGGCGCGCCGGGCCGACGTGTCGCTGATCTTGAGCGTGGTGACGGGGCGCGACGCGATCATGGGCCAGGCCCTGTATTACGCCAAGCAAGCCGCTCGCGCGCTGGAGAAAGCTTAATGCCCGACATCGCGATTCACGTTGAAAAGCTGGCTGGTTTTGCCGGCGTGCAAGGCTGCGCGTTGGTAGAAGCCGAAAGCGGCATGGTGTGGCACCACGCGGGCCAACTGCCTGATATTGAGCACATTGGCGAGGCTGCCATCGAGTTTTGGCGGGTGCATCAGCGGCTGTCGATTCAGCTGGTCAGCCTGGGCGGCCTGAAATCAGCCGCGTATTCGTTTGCAGACCATGTGGTGGCCCTATTCCCGTGCGGAGAAGCGCCCGCTCGGGTGCTGATTTGTGTGGCGGCCAAAACCGGTGTGGCGTGGACGGAATGGGGTGTGCAGGTTTTGGCGCTGCGCCAAGCCTTGGCCGCAAAAGACGCCTCTCAGTGACACACAAGGTAGTTACAGTATGTTTCTAACCAGCAGCCGCCGAACGTGTCGCCGCGACAGCTACTGGACCTATCTACGGCGACTCTTGTTTTAAGGAACTGTCACATGGCAACCATCAATCAATCCATGCAAGAGCTGCTCACCCTGGACGGTGCCTTGTGCGCTGCGCTGGTCGACTCGGCTTCCGGCATGATTTTGGGCCAGATTGGCTCGGGCGTAGACCTGGAAGTGGCCGCCGCCGGCAACACCGAAGTGGTGCGCGCCAAAATGAAAACCATGCGCGCCCTCGGCTTGAACGACGTGATCGAAGACATCTTGATCACGCTGGGAAAGCAATACCACATCCTGCGCCCCATGGCGCGCAAAGAAGGCCTGTTTATCTACCTCGTGCTGGATAAGTCCAAGAGCAACCTGGCGATGGCGCGCCGCAAGGTGCAAGACGTCGAGAAAGACATGACGGTCTGATTTTTTTCGCTTGTCGCCGTTAAAAAGGACTCCGCAGAGTCCTTTTTTTATTGGCAGATTGACTTCGATGGATTAAGTGGCGCTCACAAGATGCTATCTATTTGATAGCTGTTTGAGCAGTATTGACAAGGGCTGGCGCCCTTTTTCTCTTAAATTTACACATCCAGCTGTCCACCCGCCTGCGCCAGCAACCAGGCCCGAAAGGTCTGTAGCGACTGCCGTTGCCCTGCCTCCGGCGGATACACCAGGTAGTAGCCTTGGAGTGAGCGCCACTCGCGTACTGACAGGCGCTGCAGGCGTCCGGCAGCCACTGCGTCGTCAGCCATGAAGCGGGGCAGCAGCACCACCCCCAGGCCCGCAATGGCGGCATTCAACGCCATCGACATCAACTCGTAGCGCGGGCCGCTGGGCTCGGGTGGCCCGGCGATGCCCGCCAGCTTGAACCACGCGCCCCAGCCTTCGCGCACCGTGCTGTGGTGTACCAATGCGGCTGCCGGTGTGCTGGCGGACAGCCGTTTGCCGTGCACCGCCGTCCAGCTGGGTGCCGCGTAAGGCGACAGCACCAGCGGCAGCACAAACTCGTTGTGCAGGCCCGCGCGCTGGCCCAGGCCAAACTCCAGCGAGGCGTCGACGGGCGTGCTGGCAAAGTCCACAGGTCCGATGCGGGTGGCCAGGTTGAGCGTGATTTCGCTGTGCGCACGGGTGAACGCAGGCAGCCGCGGGATCAGCCAGTAAGTGCCTAGCGAAGCACCTACCGACAAAGCCAGCGCCCCGCCCCGGCCCTTGAGCGCCATCACATTGGCCGTGGCGCGCTCTAACCGTTGCAGCAGCGGGCCCACTTCATCCAGGTAGTAGCGGCCCGCCTCGGTGAGCGCCAACGCATCACGACGACGCACAAACAGCGGGGTCTCCAGTCGGGCCTCCAGCGCAATGATCTGGCGGCTCACGGCCCCTTGCGTAAGGCTCAGCTCCTGCGCGGCTGCGGTGAACGAGCGCAGGCGGGCACTTGCCTCCAGGCACAGCAAGGACATGGTGGATGGGGGGCGCAACATGCCAGCATTGTGAAGGGCGCTGCATGAGAGAAACGCATGCTGCAATTGAAAATCATCGTTTGTGTTGAAGCACTCGCAGGCCGATCATTACCTCACCTCATTCAAAAACAGATGGCCACCATGAACAATTTGCACCCCAGCTTCCAGATCAACCGCCGCCACACACTGCAGCTGGCCGTCGTAGCCGCCATGACCCTGCCCACCTGGGCGCGCGCCGCATGGCCCGACCGGCCCATTCGCCTGGTGGTGCCCTCCGCGGCAGGCGGCGCGCCCGACGTGATCTGCCGCATCCTGACCAACGAACTGACCAAAGCCCTGGGCCAGCCCATCGTGGTGGACAACAAGCCAGGGGCCAGCGGCAGCATTGGCATGCAGGAAGTGGCCCGCGCGCTGCCTGATGGCTACACGATTGGCTACGGCAATGTGGGCACGCTGGCCATCAACAAATCGCTGTTTGCCAAGCTGCCCTATGAGCCTGAAAAACTGGTGCCGGTGGCGCTGCTGGGCTACGTACAAAACGCGCTGGTGGTGCGCAGTAACCTGGGCGTGAACAACGTCAAAGAACTCATCGCATTGGCCAAGTCCAAGCCGGGGCGGCTGGTGATGGGCTCGGCCGGCAATGGCACCACCGGCCACCTGGGCGGGGAGCTGTTCAAAAGCATGGCGGGTGTATTTCTGGTGCATGTGCCGTACCGGGGGAGCCCGCAAGCCATTCAAGATTTGATGGGTGGGCAAGTGGACATGATGTTTGACAACCTCTCGTCCATAGCGCCGCACATCAAGAGTGGCCGCGTGAAGGTGCTGGGGGTGTCGGGTCGCTCGCGCAGCCCGCTGTTTCCTGACATTCCCACCATCAGCGACACCGTGCCCGGCTATGAAACCACGGCCTGGGGCGGCATCGTGGCACCGCCGGGCACGCCGCGTGACATCGTGATGCGCCTGAACGCTGAGATCAACAAAGTCATGGGCAACCCTGCGGTGAACGAAAAATACGCCGCCGTGTCTTGGGAAAGCACCATCGGCCCACCTGAGCGTTTGTTTGACCGGGCCATGCGTGAGACGCCGATCTGGGCCGACGTGGTCAAGCGCTCGGGTGCGCGCATTGACTAAGCCCTGCGCGAATGTTTGATCTCATCATTGAAGGTGGCGATCTGGTGGACGGCACCGGCGCGCCACGGGTGCGCGCAGATGTCGGCATCACCGGCGATCGCGTCACGGCCATCGGCGCGTTGTCCGATGCGACCGCCCGCCGCCGTGTGAGCGCTGCTGGCCGCATCGTGGCCCCCGGCTTCATCGACGTGCACACCCACGACGACCAGTTGCTGCTGGAGCCACCCGCCGGACCGCACCCCAAGCTCAGCCAGGGGGTGACCACGGTGGTCACCGGCAACTGCGGCATCAGCCTGGCACCGCTGGTGACCGACAACCCGCCGGCACCGCTGGATTTGCTGGGCACCGCCGGCTGGCGTTTTGAGCGGTTTGCCGACTACCTGGAGGCACTCGAACAAGCCCAGCCCGCCGTGAACGCGGCCTGTCTGGTGGGCCACACCACCTTGCGTGCCCGGCACATGGCAGACCTGAATCGCCCGGCCACGCCACACGAAGTCCAACACATGGCCGCCGACCTGGCGGACGCCTTGCAGGCCGGTGCATTCGGGCTGTCCACCGGTTTGTATTACCCGCCCGCACGCGCTGCAAATGCTACTGAAATAATAGCTGTTGGAGCAGCATTAACCAGGGCGAGAGCCGTATTAACCATGCATATTCGCGACGAGGGCGACGCCATCACCCCGGCCCTGCGCGAAGCCTTGCTGATTGGCAAAACCCTGGGTATTGCGGCCGTGCTCTCGCACCACAAGCTGGTGGGCACCGCCAACCATGGCCGCTCGGTTGAAACCCTGGCGCTGATTGATGAAGCTGCCAAAACCCAGACGGTTTGCCTGGACTGCTACCCCTACAACGCCTCGTCGACCATGCTGCTGCCCGAGCGCGTCCACCAGTCGAGTGACGTATGGGTGACCTGGTCGCAAGCCGAGCCGGATGCCGCAGGCCGCTCGCTGTTTGAGCTGGCCCGCGAGCGCAAGCAAACGCCGGAAGACATGGCCCGCGCGCTGCAACCCGCGGGCGCTATTTACTTTGCAATGGACGAGGCCGACGTCAGCCGCATCCTGAGCCACCCGCTGTCCATGGTCGGCTCCGACGGCCTGGCCCACGACGTGCGCCCCCACCCGCGCCTGTGGGGCACCTTCCCGCGGGTGCTGGGGCGCTACGTGCGCGAGCAACGCCTGCTGTCGCTGGAAACAGCTGTTCACAAGATGACTGGGCTGAGCGCGCGCCGGTTCGGCTTAAGCGAACGCGGCGTGCTGAAGGTGGACAATTTTGCCGACCTGGTCGTCTTCGACGAACACGCTGTGGCCGACCGCGCCAGCTACGAAAACCCCACCCAGATCAGCGTGGGCATCGATGCCGTGTATGTGAACGGGCGGCTGGCCTGCAAGCGCGGCGTGGTGTGCGATGGGCAGGCGGGGCGGGTGTTGCGGCGGGTTGACGCGTCCTAGGCAGCCAAGTAAAGCGCCCCTGGGTTGTCACTGCGTCAGTTCGTTGGCAATCATTTCTGCTTGCTTGAGCACCGTTTCCGTTGCAAGCAGCTGCATGTCTGGCGGGTAGCCAAACTGCCGCAGTGTCCGCTTGACGATGACTTTGAGTTTGGCCCTCACGCTCTCTTTAATCGTCCAGTCAATCGACGTGTTTTCGCGCACACGCTGGGTCAACACCACCGCCAGCTCCCGTAACTTGTCTTGCTGCATCAGCTCTCGGGCGCTGTTGTTGTGGGCTACTGCGGTATAGAAAGCGTATTCAAAGTCAGACAGCCCCAGTTGCTCTGCTTGCGCATCTGACGCAACAATTTCCTTGCCGACTTTGATGATTTCGTCGATGACCTCGGCAGCCGTCAAAATTTTGTTGTGATACTTTTTGATGGCGTTTTCCAGCATCTCCATCAATGAACGGCTTTGCACCAGATTGGTTTTGGCGCGTGCTTTCAATTCATCGCTGAGCAGCTTCTTGAGTACTTCCAAGGCCACGTTCTTATGTTTGTAGCCTTTCAACTCAGCCAAAAACTCGTCCGACAGAATAGAAATATCAGGCTTCTTGATTCCAGCTGCGTCAAAAACGTCAATCACCTGTTCAGACACCAGCGCCTGATCAATCACTTGCCGGATGGTGGTTTCCAGCGCTTCGTTGCTGCGCCCTTCTGTGGCGCTGTCGAATTTCACCAATCGCG
The DNA here is from genome assembly GCA_031414805.1 of Comamonadaceae bacterium. Classification (GTDB taxonomy): domain Bacteria; phylum Pseudomonadota; class Gammaproteobacteria; order Burkholderiales; family Burkholderiaceae_C; genus JAAFIW01. The sequence goes on along the minus strand of JANOQJ010000027.1, from coordinate 1,658 downwards.
CCTTCACCGCCTGGAAGAACCCAATTTCATCCTTCGCGTCCATCGCCTGTGCATGCGGCACCGCAATGGCAAATGCCTTTGACAGAGCCGTCACCTCATGGGTGTATCGCTTCAGGCCATCATCCAACCCCAGGATGTGCTCCTGCGCCGCGAGGATCAACGACAGTTTTTGCGCGGTGTCTGCGTCGAAATACTGCTCGTAGGCAAATCCGTGGAGCAGCGCCGAGATCACTTCCAGCTTTTCCAGCATCACACTGACGGCTTGTTCCTGCGCCACCGCCGGGTCGCCCTTGCCACCGGCATCGGAATAAAAAGACAGTGCCTCCTTGAGGTCCGCGGCAATGCCCAGGTAATCAACCACCAGCCCGCCGGGCTTGTCTTTATAGACGCGGTTCACCCGGGCAATGGCCTGCATCAGGCTGTGGCCCTTCATGGGCTTGTCGATGTACAGCGTATGCATGCTGGGCGCATCAAAACCCGTCAGCCACATGTCGCGCACGATGACCAGCTTGAGCGGGTCATCATCGGCCTTCATGCGGTCGGCCAGCAGCTTGCGCTCTACCTTGGTGGTGTGGTGTTTGGCCAGTTTGGGCCCGTCGCTGGATGAAGCCGTCATCACCACCTTGACCGCGCCCTTGCGTAGATCGTCTGCATGCCAGTGCGGCCGAAGTTTGACGATCTCTTCATACAACTCGGCGGCAATGCGCCGCGACATGCTCACCACCATTGCTTTGCCAGCAAACACTTCCAGTCGGGCGTCGAAGTGGCTCACGATATCGCTTGCAATGTTTTTGATGCGTTGCTCACTGCCAATCAAGGCCTCCATCTTGGTCCACTTGGCCTTGGCTTTTTGTGTCCCCGTCAGCGCCTCCTGCTCCAGCTCCTCGTCGAGCTCGGTAATCAGTTTTTTACCCTCATCGCTCAAGCTCACCTTGGCCAGGCGGCTCTCGTAATAAATGCGCACCGTGGCACCGTCTTCCACCGCCTGGGCAATGTCATAGATGTCCACATAGTTGCCAAACACCGCCGGGGTGTTGACGTCGGCTTTTTCGATGGGTGTGCCGGTGAAGCCCAGATACGTTGCGTTTGGCAGCGCATCACGCAGGTATTTGGCGAAACCGTAAACCACCCGCTTGCCAACCACATCGCCCTCTGCGCTCCTTACGTCTATCGTCTTGGCGGCAAAACCGTATTGGGTGCGGTGTGCCTCATCGGCAATCACCACAATATTGGAGCGTTCTGACAAGCCTGGAAAAGTATCTTCGTCTTCCCCTGGCATGAACTTCTGGATTGTGGCGAATACGATGCCGCCCGAGGGCCGATTGGCGAGTTTGGCGCGTAAGTCCTGCCGGGTGCTGATCTGTATCGGCTGCTCACGAAGAAGATCCTGCGCCAAGCTAAAAACGCCAAACAACTGACCATCCAAGTCGTTGCGGTCGGTGATCACCACGATGGTCGGATTTTCCATTGCGGGCTCTTGCATCACGCGCGCGGCAAAGCACGTCATGGTGATGCTTTTGCCGCTACCCTGGGTGTGCCAGACCACGCCCCCTTTGTGGGAACCACCGGGACGAGAGGCCGCTACTACTTGCCCAATGGCTGAGCGAACCGCATGAAACTGGTGGTAGCCAGCGATCTTCTTAACCAACGCGCCATCG
>JANOQJ010000026.1:0-218512 GCA_031414805.1 Comamonadaceae bacterium | reverse complement strand
GTGGTGGGTGTTCGACCACAAATCGACTCCCCAACCGTTGGCACAGCCCGAGTTGGTAGCCCAGCTACGCAACTACCGCGCAGCCGTGCGGGCCGCGCAGCCCGGTGCCAGCGTGCAGGCTGCTTTTCTGACGCCGGATGGGGTGCTGCACGCGCTCGACGATTGATCTTTTACTGGCAGCCTCTTAAAAACGGGGAGACCGCATGGGGTGAGCTGCTTTGAGCGCATCCAGGCTGATGGAGCCGTTGCGCAAGGTGTGCCCATGAAAAGCGCCTCAAAACGGTTGCTCCGGTGAAATGTGTGGGCCAAATTGAAGCGCACCACAAATAGGCGGTATGCGCACCGTCTACAGAGGGTTACCGCACTTTTCAAGGGAGTTGACCACTGGTTCCATTGAAAAACGATTAAAAACACTGGCATGACATTTGCTCAACATAACTCGTCATAACAAGATGGTTGCAAATGAGCATGAAATCAGTTTCCGGTGTTTTGCATGCAGTGATGGTCAACGGTGCCCCCACGTCTTCGGCTGGCGGGATTGAACCGCTTTCACCCACACCCCTGTACGCACAAATAAAAGAAATTCTGCGGTCTCGCGTGCTCGACGGCAGCTACCAACCGCATGAACAGATGCCATCTGAAAGCGAGATGATGGCAACGTTCAATGTCAGTCGAATCACCGTGCGCCAAGCGCTGGGCGATCTGCAAAACGAGGGGCTGATTTTTCGTATCCACGGCAAGGGCACCTTTGTGTCCAAGCCCAAGGCCTTTCAAGACCTGGGGCGCCTGCAAGGTTTTGGCGAAGCCATGCGCCAGATGGGCTACGAAACCTTTGCGCGGGTGGTGTCTTTGCGGCAAGTGATGCCTACAGCCCAAGTGCAGGAGCGTCTGCACTTGCCCAAACGGGCCAAGGTGACCGAGCTGCAGCGCGTGCGCTTTTTGAACCGTGAACCCATTTCACTGGATGTGACCTACCTGCCAAGCTCAGTTGGCATGCGCCTGGCCAAAGAGGATTTGGCCACGCGTGACGTCTTCGTCATTCTCGAGAACGATTACGGCCTTTCTCTGGGTCATGCGGACCTGCAGATTGGCTCCACGCTGGCGGATGACCGCCTGGCCCAGCACCTGCGTGTGGAAGAGGGCTCTCCCGTGCTGGTGATTGAGCGCACCACCCACACCAGCGATGGCACCCCGATTGACTACGAACACCTGTACTACCGCGGCGATGCCTTTCAGTACAAGGTGCGCGTGGACCGTGCGCCAGTGCAGCCAACCAAGCTTCTCTAACAAACACCAAAAGGTCAATATGAACACGATCGAACTCGAGTACGACATAGTGATAGTCGGTGGTGGCACTGGCGGCCCCATGGCAGCCGTCAAAGCCAAGGAAAAGAACCCCAAGCTGCGCGTGTTGCTGCTGGATAAAGCCAATGTCAAGCGCAGTGGTGCCATCTCCATGGGCATGGACGGCCTGAACAATGCCGTCATCCCTGGTCACGCTACGCCAGAGCAGTACACCAAAGAAATCACCGTGGCGAACGATGGAATCGTGGATCAAAAGGGCGTGTATGCCTATGCGGCCAACAGCTTTCCCATGATTGAAGAGCTGGACCGCTGGGGCATCAAGTTCGAAAAAGACGAGACCGGCGACTACGCAGTGCGCAAAGTGCACCACATTGGCAGCTATGTGCTGCCCATGCCAGAGGGCCACCACATGAAGCGGGTGCTGTACCGCCAGCTTAAAAAAGCGCGGGTCGAAATCACCAACCGGGTGGTTGCCACCCGGCTGCTGACGGGGCCCGCCGGTGAGATTACTGGTGTCATGGGCTTTGACTGCCGCACGGCTGACTTCTACGTCATCAAGGCCAAGGCGGTGGTGATTTGTACCGGTGCAGCGGGGCGATTGGGGCTGCCGTCTTCGGGCTACCTGTTTGGCACCTACGAAAACCCGACCAACTGCGGCGAAGGCCACGTGATGGCCTACCACGCGGGGGCGGAGCTAACAAACCTGGAGTGCTTCCAGATCAACCCGCTGATCAAGGACTACAACGGGCCGGCCTGCGCCTATGTCACAGGTCCCTTCGGTGGCTACACCTCCAACAACGCAGGCGAACGATTCATTGAGTGCGACTACTGGAGCGGCCAAATGATGATGGAGTTTTTTAACGAACTGGAAGGTGGCAAAGGGCCGGTGTTTCTGAAGCTGGACCACCTGGCCGAAGAAACCATCAGTGAGATAGAGCACATCCTGCACACCAACGAGCGTCCCAGCCGGGGGCGTTTTCATGAAGGGCGTGGCACCGACTACCGCAAGAGCATGATCGAGATGCATATCTCCGAGATCGGTTTTTGCAGCGGCCACAGTGCTTCGGGCATCTGGACCAATGAGCGCGGCGAGTGCTCCATACCGGGTCTGTACGCCGCAGGTGACTGCGCCAGCATTCCCCACAACTACATGTTGGGTGCCTTTGTATACGGCAAGTTTTGCGGTGAAAACGCTGCCGACTACGTGTCAGGTACCGCCCAGTCCGGCATAGACCAAGACCGGGTGCACGCCGAGCGCGAGCGAATGATGGCACCGCTGTCGCGCACCGAAGGTCTCACACCCTTCCAGGTGGAATACAAAACGCGGCGCATCGTCAACGACTACCTGCAGCCACCCAAGGTCACCCGCAAGATGGAGATTGGCCTGCAGCGCTTTGGCGAGATCAAGGAAGACCTGGAAGAAATGGTTGCCCAAGACCCCCACGAGCTGATGCGTGCCATGGAGACCCACACCATTCGTGACTGCGCCGAGCTGGCCGCACGCGCATCGTTATTCCGCACTGAGAGTCGCTGGGGCTTGTATCACTTGCGCGTGGACTTCCCCAAAAAGGATGACGAGAACTGGTTCTGCCACACCAACGTGACCAGCGATGCCGATGGCAACGCCCGGTTCCGAAAACGCGAGGTCGAGCCGTACGTGATTGAGCTTAACGAACAAGAAAAGTCTGCTTACCAGCGCATGCGGGTGGCCAGCCCGACTTGCTGAAGCGTTTGACCCCGCCATGGCAGCGCTGTCACATACCGATGCAGCTGTGCGGCGCGAAGCCGTGGGCGTGTTGGGCTATCTCAAGCGCCCGCAGGCTATTTCTGCTTTGACGCAAGTAGCCGCCCATGACGTGGATGCCGAAGTGCGCCGCGTGGCCGTAGGCGCACTGGGTTACGCCACCGGCTCGACCGATATCAGCGTGCACCCGGCGCTAAGCCGCGCCATGAACGATCCCGCGTGGCAAGTGCGCGAAGAGGCCGCTACCACCTTTGCCAAGACCCGCTCCACTCTGGGTGTGTCAGATCTGGTGCGAGCCATGGACGATGAGTATTGGCAAGTGCGGGTGAAAGCCGCCCGCAGTTTGGGCAAACTCAAAGCGAGTGCGGGCGTGCAAGTTCTTGCCCACGCAACCACCCACCAAGTCAGCAACCTGCGTAAAGAATCGGTGATTGCGTTGGGTGAGATAGGCGACCCGCGGGGCATTGTTCCGCTGGAGTTAGCGCTCAAAGACAGCGACCCAGATGTGCGCAAACTCGCCAAACTTGCGCTCACGTCTATCCAGATGCAGGGCATTGCGCCAGGAGGGCCAACATGACACATGTCGTGACGGAGGCCTGCATTCGCTGCAAGTACACCGACTGTGTGGCGGTATGCCCGGTGGACTGCTTCCACGAAGGGCCCAACTTCTTGGTGATCGACCCCGAGGTCTGCATCGACTGCGGTGTGTGCATACCCGAGTGCCCAGTCGAAGCCATTGTGGAGGAGAAAGACCTCCCGCCCTCCCAGTACGAATACCTGGCGCTGAACGTAGCCTTGTCAGCGAAATGGCCCCTCATCACGGCCTCTACCGAGCCGTTAGCAGACGCAGACGAATGGGCCGAGCGAAAAAACAAGCGGGCTTTGTTGACAGAGAGCATATGACCTGACTCCCACAACCCCTGGTACCGAAATTGCGTTGCGGATTCGCACCATTGACATGCGCGACTTCACCATTTGTTAAACCTGACTGGAGATCTTGATGAAACACACTTTCCGCACTCCTCCGTATCTGCTGTCGAGAGCCACTTTGCGGCCCATGGCTTTGTTTGCAATCGCGTTGGTGCAGTCGCTGGCAATAGCGCAAGAAAAGCAGGAGATCACCATCGGCATAGGCACGCAAAACACCACCTCCAATACGGTCACTGGTGGCATTGCCATCAAGGAACTCAAGCTCTTGGAAAAGTACCTGCCCAAAACCGGGAAGTACCAAAACACCACCTGGAAGCTGGACTGGCAAAACTTCACCTCCGGCCCGCCGGTGACCAACGGCATGGTGGCCAACAAACTTCAAATTGGCATGATGGGTGACTACCCCTTGCTGGTAAATGGTGCTACCGGTCAGCAAAACCGTGGCAACGAAACGCAGCTGGTAGCCATCATTGCCTACAACGCGTTCGGATCCGGTAACGGCGTGGTCGTACACAAAGACAGCCCCTACTACGAGCTGGCAGACCTCAAGGGGAAAAACGTATCGGTTCCCTTTGGCTCTGCCGCACACGGGATGATGCTGCAGGCCATGCAAGAGCGCGGCTGGCCAGATAACTTCTGGAACCTGGTCAGCCAAAGCCCCGAAGTGGGCACCACCAATTTGCAGGAAAAGAAAATTGATGGTCACGGCAATTTTGTGCCGTTTGCTGACTTGCTTCCTTACCGCGGCTTTGCGCGCAAGATATTCGATGGTGCACAAACCAAGGTACCCACCTTTCATGGCGTGGTGGTGCGCAAAGACTTTGCCGAAAAGTACCCTGAAGCCGTCGTGGCTTACATACGCGCGCTGATGGAGGCCAACGATTGGGTCCGCAAAGACCCCAAGGCGGCCATGCAAAAGGTGGAAGAGTGGACCAAGATTGAAAAAGAGGTGGCCTATATCTTTCTTGGCCCCGGTGGCATTCACACACTGGATCCCACGATCAAACCCCGGTGGCTGGACACGATCAAGACCGCTTATGGCGTGTTGAGCAAGTTGGGGCGTGTGAAAGAGTTTGATATGAATGCCTGGGTGAATGAGAGCTATGTTCGCCAGGCTTTCAAAGAGCGAGGACAAGACTATGAAGCTCAAAAACAAACACTGGTCAACTACGACATTGATGGCAAAGACCCTGTCTGCAAGAAAGCGGTTACCCGCCCCAAGGATGCGGGTGAAATTTGGTTGTCCACTGGCGAACTCATCGCGCTCAGCTCACCGAGCTGCACCCTGGCAGGCATTCGCCAGTATCAGGCGGAAGGCAAGAAAGTTACCACGGCCTATTTGTTCGACAAGGAGCTGGGGATCAAGGTGTTTGCCGACAAGGCCTTCTACGCAGTTGACACCAGCAACCCGAAAGCCACGCTCGTCGTGCCCTACCTGCTGAAAAAGGATGCGGAAACGGCCGCAGCACGAAGTGGTGGCAAATTGGCCACTTACACCGAAGCATTGGCAGCCGTAGCAACCCCGGCCATATTGGCTACCTTGAAGTAGCGCCATGCACGCCGCCGTACGATTCGTGGACGTTTCACACGACAGCTTGAATCACACTTCAGCCAGCGATAGCGTGTCGTTGCCAACCGGTACCGTGCCAGAGCATGGCCCCCAATCCAAACTCTTCGCAGCACCCAAAGGCAGTGCCGAGCCGCAGCGGCTTGCGCTGATGTCTTGGGTGCGCAGCCAAATGGCAGGCTGGGTAGCAGCATTGGTGTCTATTGGCTGCGTGTTGCTGGCGTGGCACTTGGCCACCCACTACCGGTTGGATTTTTACGTTCGGTTCAACAACATCCCGAGTCCGGCAGATGTGTTTGCGAAGGTGTTGGAAGTCAACCAGTCCACCAAGTTCATCAACAACATCGGCATCAGCGTGCGCCGTATTTTGCTGGGCTTTGCGGTGGCTACCGTCCTGGGCGTGGGCCTGGGTTTGTTGATTGGCCGTTATCACTGGGTGCGCAAGCTCAGCATGCCTGCCCTCGAAGTTTTCAGGCCTATTCCGGCCATTGCCTGGGTGCCGATGTCCATCATGCTGTGGCCCAGCAATGAGGTGAGCATTGTGTTCATTACCTTCTTGGGTGCTTTCTTCCCCATCCTGCTCAACAGCATTCACGGGGTTGAGGCCATCGACCCCGTGCTGCTGCGCGCTGCGCGCTCCCTGGGTGCCCGCGAACGCACTTTGCTATTGGAGGTGGTACTACCCGGGGCATTGCCGCATATCTTTACCGGGTTGGCTGTGGGTATGGGGGTAGCTTGGGTGTCGCTCATCGCCGCAGAAATGATTTCGGGCCAGTTTGGGATTGGCTACTTTACGTGGGAAGCCTATTCGCTGATCTCGTACGCAGAGATCGCGCTTGGCATGATCACGATTGGTGTCCTGGGCCTCTTGTGTAGTGGCGCTATCCGCTTGGCCGCCAGAGCTGCCATGCCCTGGAACGCAGGCTCCACTACAGGGAGTAACTCATGAATACGACCGCGCAAATGAATCAACCTGCAGCTCGTGGCCATATCGAGGCACGTGACGTAGCCATTCGGTTCAAGTCCAATGGAAAGCATGTGAATGCGGTAGATGGTGTTTCCATTCATGTGCAGCCGGGTGAGTTTGTCTCGCTGATAGGCCCGTCCGGCTGCGGAAAATCCAGCCTTCTGAATGTGGTGGCCGGCTTCATGCAGCCTCTTCTGGTGAATTCCTGCTGGACGGCATCCGCATTGAGCGGCCTGGTGCAGACCGCGGCGTGGTGTTTCAACAATACTCGCTGTTTCCCTGGATGACGGTACGGAGGAATGTGGAGTTTGGCTTGAAAATTCAGGGCGTATCCCCCAGCGAACGTCAGACGCGTGCCCGCACGTTGTTGGGCTTGGCTGGGTTGCTGCAGTTTGAAAACCACTATCCAGACCAGCTATCTGGCGGCATGAAGCAGCGCGTGGGCATCGTGCGTGCGTTGTCTACCAGCCCACAAGTGCTGTTGATGGACGAGCCCTTTGGCGCACTTGATTCGCAAACCCGTATCGTCATGCAGGAAATACTGACCAATATGTGGCAGCGCCTGCGCATATCGGTGCTGTTCATAACGCACGACATTGATGAAGCCATCTTTTTGTCTGACCGCATCTATGTCATGACGGCCCGTCCGGGACGTATCAAGGCCGAGATTGTGGTGCCCCTGGTACGTCCCCGAACCTCAGAGATGACGTCCACATCCGAGTTTGCTGCATTGGTCAACTCGATCAAAGCGCTGATCCGCGAGGAAAGCCTGGCTGCTATGGGTAGTGAGCTGGAACACGGCGGCCTGACGGGTCTCAGCACGGAGGTCGGACCCCTCGGCATCGCGGGGGTTATCCAGTGACCGCTTTTGCGGCTTACCCGCTTGACGTCGTACACCATCAAGCAACCGGGCTTTTGGCTCTGCAATGGAGTGATGGTGTTCAAGCGCGCTTGGAATCGCACGCCCTACGTTGTGCCTGCCGTTGCGCGGCTTGCGAAGCCATGCGCCGCAACGGTCTTGCCCAAAGTACATCGCCTGCTGTGCGTTTAGTAGACCTCATACCTATGGGAGAGCTTGGCCTGCAATTGCGTTTTGACGATGGACATGACCGGGGTATCTACCCGTGGCCCTATTTGCATGAACTTTCACTCGCCACAGAACCAAAGACCAAACGATGAGCAACCTATTCGACGCCACAGTGCTCAGCGTCTACCACTGGACCGACCGGCTTTTTTCTTTCACCACCACTCGTGACACTGGTTTTCGCTACCAAAGCGGCCAGTTCACCATGATCGGCCTGACGGTGAATGACAAGCCTTTGCTGCGCGCATACAGCATGGTGAGCCCGCACTATGAAGAGACGTTGGAGTTTCTGAGCATCAAGGTGGCAGACGGCCCACTTACCTCGCGCCTGCAGCACATCCAAGTTGGCGACACAGTATTAGTGGGGCGCAAGGCATCAGGCACGTTGCTCACGCAAAACCTGCTGGCTGGACGCAATCTCTATCTGCTGTCAACCGGCACCGGGCTGGCTCCTTTTATGAGTGTCATACGCGACCTCGACGTATATGAGCAGTACGAAAAAATTGTCTTGGTCCATGGTTGTCGGCATATCAAAGAGCTGGCATACGACACGCTTATCAGGCAGGACCTGCCCAAAAATGAATGGTTTGGCGAGCAGGTGCGGTTCAAGCTGCTGTATTTCCCTACGGTGACGCGCGAAGCATTCCGAAACCAGGGACGAATTCCAACTCTGCTGGAAACCGGTCAGTTGCCGCAAAGTCTGGGCCTGCCTCCTATGAATAGAACCGCTGACCGGTTCATGCTCTGCGGTAGCCCGGAAATGCTGCGCGACTCCCGCGTCCTGTTGGATAAGTTGGGGATGACGGAGGGCAATATGAGCCACCCTGGTCATTACGTCATTGAACGTGCATTCGTTGACAAGTGACTGGCGCAAGAGGTCGTACGTCACCCCAAATCGTTCGCTGAGCCCGAGTTTTTGAAGCTGTCATGGATTACCTTGATGCTGACCTGGGAGGGAGAAACGGGTTGATTGCTACTGAAATAGTAGCTGCTTGAGCAGTTTTGATAAGGGCTGGTGGCCGATTTGGTTCCAAATCGATGGCAAATGCGCAGACGCGCATGAGGTTATGGGGAGGTTCCCCGCAGATATCTTGGACGTTTTCCCGGCTAACGAGAAGAGGTTCATGACGAGGAGGTAACCCGTCTCCAGCCCAGTGAAATTCTGAGCAAGCAGCTATTGAAAAAATAGCATCGCAACTCCGTTTCATATCATCCCCCCATGAACCATACATCCCCACAACACCCAGCCATCGTCATCGGCGCAGGCCCCGCAGGCCTGATGGCCGCCCAAGTCATGGCCCACGCTGGCCTGGCCGTGCATGTGTACGACGCCATGCCCTCGGTCGGTCGCAAGTTCCTGCTGGCCGGTAAGGGCGGCCTGAACCTCACGCACAGCGAGCCGCTGCCGATTTTTGAAACCCGCTACGGCACCGCCCACCCGCGCATCGCCCCGTGGCTGACCAGCTTCGGCCCCGAACAATTGCGTGGGTGGGCCAAGGACTTGGGGGTAGACACCTTTGTGGGCAGCTCGGGCCGTGTGTTCCCGGTGGAGATGAAAGCCGCGCCGCTGCTGCGTGCCTGGCTGCACCAGTTGCGCGGGCAGGGTGTGCTTTTTTCAATGCGCCACCGCTGGCTGGGGTGGGGTGATTCGCCCAACGCTTGGCGCTTTGCCACGCCGCACGGCGAGCAAATCGTGGAATCCGAAGTGGTCGTACTGGCCCTGGGCGGTGCCAGTTGGCCGCGCCTGGGGTCCGACGGTGCCTGGGCCCCCTGGCTGGCCGCACGCGGCGTGGCCGTGGCGCCACTTGTGCCGAGCAATTGCGGCTTTGACGTGCAGGGCGGCTGGAGCCCCCACTTCAGCGAGCGTTTTGCCGGTCAGCCCTTCAAATCGGTGGCCATCACCTTCACCGATGCCAGCAGTCAAATCCTCACCCGCAAAGGTGAATTCGTCGCCACCGCCACTGGCGTGGAAGGCAGCCTGATCTACACCGCCAGCGCCAGCCTGCGCGACACCATCGCCCAACATGGCACTGCCACCTTCCAACTCGATTTACTGCCCGACAAGCCGCTAGACCGCGTGCAGGCCGACGTGGCCCACCCGCGGGGCTCCCGATCCCTGTCCAGCCATCTGAAAAGCCGACTGGGAATTGACGGCATCAAGATGGCGTTGCTGCATGAAGCCTTAAGCAAAGAGGCACTGAACAACCCCGCACAACTGGCCGCCGCCATCAAGTCACTGCCCATCACCGTGAGTCAGGCGCGTCCGATTGCGGAAGCCATCAGTACGGCGGGAGGCGTTGCGTTTGACGGTCTTAACGACGGCTTGATGCTGACGCAGTTGCCCGGTGTCTTTTGTGCGGGTGAAATGCTCGATTGGGAAGCGCCTACTGGTGGCTACCTGCTCACCGCGTGTTTTGCCAGCGGTCAGCAGGCGGGGCGGGCGGCTGCGGTTTGGATGCATAACCACGAATGACGCAGGCGTAAAAAAAGCGCGATCAACACCGCGCTTTTTGATGCATAGCGTAGCTGTATTTAACGTAACTTGACAATGCGTTCGGTGGTCACAGAGCCGGACAACAACCCCAGTGCCTTGGCCACAAAAGCCTGGCATTCGGCGGCGGCTAGCTGCTGGGTACCCAGAGTAGTGACGCCGTAAGTGGTCGGAACCGAACTCACCACGGTAATCTGCCCGCTTGGAGCGCTACCGGCGGGTGTGGTGAACGTGATTCCCAGTGTGGTGGTGCACGCACCCCAATTAGTCTCACCGACCACGTTGTAGGTGGCAATGGAGGAGCTAACGCCATTGACAACAACTGTCGAGGTGGAGGCTACTGCGCCCGAGTACAGCGTGTAGGTGTCGAATTGCTTGGCTCTGAATACGTTCGACGCACCTTGCTGGCTCCCCAGGTTGACGGATGGCTCCGTGCGGAAGCGACCGATGAGCAAACCGCTGTCGTTTTGCGAGATCGAATAAAAAACCAGGCCATCAGCCCACTGATACACCCCTTCGAGAGGACCCGCAGCATGTGACGCAAACGAGGCCACGCATAACAACAAACCGGAAACCAGTTTCGCAAAAAATCTTGAAAACATGAACAACACCTTGGAGGAAAAGAAGAGCGTGAATTTCATCACAGGAATCGTCCATCTTGCAAAAAGGACGACAGCAAAAATGTAATGAAAGGCGAGTACGCGCTAAGAGAAAGGTTGACGAGCCTTACCCCCGGCACTGACTCCACAGTTAGGGCTGCTTGGTTCCCCACCTGACCCGGTTGGCCGCTTCGCCATGCGGGGAGGCCCGTCAACGCCAATTGTAATTGGCGCAGCTGGCCACCCCTAAAATCGGTAAATGTCCTATCTGGTTCTCGCCCGCAAATACCGCCCGAAAAACTTCACCGAAATGGTGGGCCAGGAGCATGTGGTGCAGGCACTGACCAATGCACTCACACAACAGCGCCTGCACCACGCCTACCTGTTTACCGGCACACGTGGGGTCGGCAAGACCACGGTGTCGCGCATTCTGGCCAAGTCGCTGAACTGCCAGGGGCCGGATGGCCAAGGCGGAATCACCGCCAGCCCTTGTGGAGTCTGCTCGGCTTGCACCGATATTGATAGCGGCCGGTTTGTGGACTACACCGAACTCGACGCCGCTTCCAACCGCGGTGTGGACGAGGTGCAAAGCCTGTTGGAGCAGGCGGTCTACAAGCCGGTGCAGGGGCGCTTCAAGGTCTTCATGATCGACGAGGTGCACATGCTGACTAACACCGCGTTCAACGCGATGCTGAAGACGCTGGAGGAGCCACCTGAATATTTAAAGTTTGTGCTGGCCACCACTGATCCGCAAAAGGTGCCGGTTACCGTGCTGTCGCGCTGCCTGCAGTTCAACCTGCGGCCCATGGCGCCGGAGACGGTGCAGGAGCATTTGCAACAAGTCTTACAAGCCGAAGGCGTGCCGGCAGACGCACCCGCGCTGCGCCTGATCTCGCGTGCCGCGCGCGGCTCCATGCGCGACGCGCTCAGCCTTACCGACCAGGCCATTGCCTTTGGCAGCGGTCAGCTGCAGGAGGCCACAGTGCGGCTGATGTTGGGCAGCGTGGACCGCAGCCACGTGTTTCGTTTGATTGCAGCGCTGGCCATTGGCGACGGTAAGACAGTAGTGGAAACCGTGGAAACCTTGCGTGTGAATGGCCTCAGTGCCGCCAGCACGCTGGAAGAAATGTGCGGCGTGCTGCAGCAAATGGCGGTGGTGCAAGCGGTGCCCGGCATGGCCGCAGCAGGCGACGACGAAGCCGCGCAAACTGCTGTGCTGGCCAGCCAGATGCCCGCAGATGAAACGCAGTTGCTGTACAGCCTGTGCCTGCATGGCCGCGCCGAGCTGGGACTGGCACCCGACGACTACGCCGCGCTGACCATGGTGTTGCTGCGGCTACTGGCGTTCAAATCGACCGGTGTTTCAGGCCATTTGCCACCGGCTGAAAAAAAAACTCTAGCGGAAGCTGAAACCCGTAATTCGGCGCCGGCAGGCAGCGCCGTGCTGGTTGAAAAGAAGGCTGATCCACCGGCAGCGCACACCGGTCGGGTCTTGCATGTCGTCCAACAAGCGGCACCCCGACCTGTTCCCGTTGCACCCACTGCCAGCCTTGCCACGACGCCCGAACAAATTCCTGCGAGCCCGATTTTTGCGGTGCCGGTCCGTGAGCAGGCGGAAAGTGCGAGCGATGCTGGTCACGCTGCCCGCGCCCCGCACACACTGCAGCCGACCGGCGAAGGTGATTTCTGGCACGCTACCGTGCAGCAACTCGTCGCAGCGGAAGCCATTGCCGCCATGGTGCGTGAGCTCGCCTTGCAGTCGCAACTGATGGCGCGCGACACCGGCCACTGGATGCTGCGCGTGGAGCGTGCGTCGCTGAACCAGGCTGCCAGCCGCGAGCGCTTGCAGACTGCGCTGGCTGGCTTGGGTCACGTTGTAACCCTGGGTGTGGAAGTTGGAACCGTCACCGACACACCTGCGCGCCGTAACGCCCATGCGGCCGACGAGAAGCAAAAAGCCGCCGAAGCCATCTTTCTAGGCGACCCTTTCGTGCAAAAAATGATGCAGGATTTCGGCGCGAAAATCGTACCCGGTAGCATCAAGCCCATCAAACAATCTGAACCACTACAAGGAACCACTCATGTTTAACAAAGGCCAACTCGCCGGCTTGATGAAACAAGCGCAGACCATGCAGGACAACCTGAAAAAAGCGCAAGACGAACTGGCCTTTATCGAGGTCACAGGTGAGTCGGGCGCGGGCCTGGTCAAGGTTGTCATGACCTGCAAACACGACGTCAAACGCATCACCATCGACCCCAGCCTGCTGGCCGATGACAAAGACATGCTGGAAGACCTGGTCGCCGCGGCTTTCAACGCCGCCGTGCGCAAAGCCGAAGAAACCTCGCAGGAAAAAATGGGCAAACTCACCCAAGGCATGCCTGGGTTGCCGGGAGGTATGAAGTTTCCGTTCTGAGCGCGTAGCGAAAGTAAAAAAGCCCTGCAAATCAAGCGATTTACAGGGCTTTTTACGTTTCAAGCTTGGCGGAGTGGACGGGACTCGAACCCGCGACCCCCGGCGTGACAGGCCGGTATTCTAACCAACTGAACTACCACTCCTGGTAGCGGCAACTCTTGTTGCCATGCCAAATAAATGGCGACCCTACGGGGATTCGAACCCCGGTACTTACCGTGAAAGGGTAATGTCCTAGGCCTCTAGACGATAGGGTCAAAAACCTTGTTTCTTCATCAGACTGTCTGGTGGAGGTAAGCGGAGTCGAACCGCTGACCTCTTGCATGCCATGCAAGCGCTCTACCAACTGAGCTATACCCCCGGGGCAATCTGCGAAGCCTGAGATTATAAGCTGAAAAATCAATCGATTCTCAGCCGCTGCAAGACTTGCGTGCGTGTGAGCAGGGCCAGCACCGCATCCAGTGACGGCGTTTGTGCGGTGCCCAGCACCAGCACGCGTACCGCCATGGCCAGTTGCGGCATTTTCAGGCCGGTGGCGGCCAGCACTTCTTTTAGCGCGGCGGCAATAGCGGGTTTGCTCCACTCGCAGGCGCTGAGCTTGTCAATCAACAACACCAACGCAGGCTGGACGGTTGGGGTGACGTGCTGTGCCAATTCGTCGGTGGAGGCCTGAACGTCGACATAAAATTTTGCAACCCAATCGGCCAGCGCGACGGTGGTGTCGCAGCGGTCTTTGAGCAAACCGCACAGTGCGGGCAAGCGCTCGTCGGTTGCGATGCCACGCGTGGTGAGCTGCTGCAAGACCAAGGGCGCCAGCGCTTCATCGGCCATCGCCTTCAGGTGTTGGGCATTGACCCAGCGCAGCTTGGCTTCGTCAAACTGAGCGGCGCTTTTGCCCAAGTGGTCCAGGTTGAACCATTGCACAAACTGCTCGCGGCTGAAGATTTCATCGTCGCCGTGGCTCCAGCCCAGGCGGGCCAGGTAGTTCACCATCGCATCGGGCAAGTAGCCTTCGTCGCGGTAAGCGGTCACGGCTTTGGCGCCGTTGCGCTTGCTCATTTTGACGATGTGTTTCTCGCCGTGCTCGTCTAATGCTTCGGTCAGCACGGTGGGCAGATGTGCGTAGATCGGCGGCTCTTTGCCGAGAGCCTTGAAGATATTGATCTGGCGAGGCGTGTTGTTCACGTGGTCGTCGCCGCGAATCACGTGGGTGATGGTCATGTCGATGTCGTCGACCACCACGCAGAAGTTGTAAGTGGGCGTGCCCACGGTCTCACCCGGTTTCGCGGGGCGGGCAATCACCAAATCATCCAGTTCGTCGTTGCTGATCTCGATGCGGCCCTTGACCTTGTCGTCCCACACCACCAACCCGCCGATGGGGTTTTTGAAACGCAGTACCGGTTGCACGCCTTCGGGCACGGGCGGGAGGGCCTTGCCGGGCTCGGGACGCCAGGTGCCGTCGTAACGCGGCTTTTGCTTGCTGGCCATTTGCTGCTCGCGCAAGGCGTCGAGCTCGGCCACGCTCATGTAACAGGGGTACACATGCCCCGCTGCGTGCAGCTGCGCCAGCACTTCCTTGTAGCGGGCAATCCGCTGCATTTGGTAGAACGGCCCTTCGTCGTGGTTCAGACCCAGCCAGGCCATGCCATCGATGATCACATCGACCGCCGCTTGCGTGGAGCGGTCTTCATCGGTGTCTTCGATGCGCAAAATAAAGTCGCCACCGGTGGCGCGGGCAAAGGCCCACGGGTACAGCGCTGAGCGGATGTTGCCCAGGTGGATGAAGCCCGTGGGGGAGGGTGCGAAGCGGGTGCGCGTATGCAATTGAGTGGGGGTCATGCCAATGTGTCCAGGCCGCGCAGCAAGTCGGCTTTGATGTCGTCAATGTGTTCCAGGCCCACCGCCACCCGTATCAAACCCTGGCCGATGCCTGCCGCCTGGCGTTGGTCTTCGGTCAAGCGGCCATGTGAGGTGGTGGCGGGGTGGGTGATGATGGTTTTGGTGTCGCCCAGGTTGGTGGCGATGCTGACCACTTGGGTGCTGTCGATCACGTGGAAGGCGTTGGCTTTCGCGGACGCAGGATCACCACCCAGCACATCAAACGACACCACCGCGCCGCCTTGGCCCGACTGCTGGCGCATGGCCAGCGCGTGCTGCGGGTGCGAGGCCAGACCCGGGTAGTAGACCCGCGACACCTTGGGATGCGTTTGCAGCCACTGCGCAAACGCCAGCGCGTTGGCGCACTGCGCCTGCATGCGAATGCCCAGCGTCTCCAGGCCTTTGAGCACCACCCAGGCGTTGAACGGCGACAAGGTCATGCCCGCGGTGCGTACCACCGGGCTGAACACATCAACGATCAGGCGCGACGGCCCGCACACGGCGCCGGCCATCACGCGGCCCTGGCCGTCCAGGTACTTGGTGCCGGAGTGAATCACCAGGTCGGCGCCCATTTCAACGGGGCGCTGCAAGGCGGGCGAGCAAAAGCAGTTGTCCACGGCGAGCAGTGCACCCGCGTTGTGCGCCAGGTCGGCCAGCGCCTGGATGTCGCACACATCGGTCAGCGGGTTGGTGGGCGTTTCGGCAAAGAGAAGTTTTGTGGCCGGTTTCAAAGCAGCACGCCATTCGCTGATGTCGGTTTGCGAGACGAAGGTGGTTTCCACCCCGAATTTGCCAAACTCGCGGCCCAGCAGGTTCATGGTGGAGCCAAACACCGAGCGCGAGCAGATCACATGGTCACCGGCCTTCAGCAGCCCCATGCACATCATCAAGATGGCACCCATGCCGGTGGACGCGCCGATCGCCGCTTCGGTGCCCTCCATCGCAGCCAGGCGCTGCTCAAAGCTGGTCACGGTGGGGTTGGAGGTGCGGCCGTAGGTGTAGCCGTCGCCAATGGCAGCGAAGCGGCGGGCGGCGGTTTCGGCGTCGGGCTGCACAAAGCCGCTGGTCAGGTACAGCGCCTCGGAGTTTTCACCGTGCTGGCTTCGTTCGATGCCAGCGCGCACGGCCAGCGTGTCGCGGTGCAGGCCGGATGGGAGGGCTTTGGCGTTCATATCGATGGCTGATTACTATGTTTTTGATAGCTGCTTGAGCAGTATTTACAAGGGCTAGAGGCTGATTTCTCTTAAATTGAAGTGCGGGGTCTCAATCTTGTGCATTGGGCAGTGCCAGGCGCGAGGTGTCTTCTTCCTGCTCGTCGCCGACTACACGTTTGTCGTTCAGCCGCGCAATGTCGTCTGCGCCAATGTCACCCGTCACATACACGCCGTCAAAGCACGAAGCGTCAAAACTGTGAACGGTTTTGTTCAAGGAGCCAATGGCCCGCTTCATCGCGTCCACGTCCTGGTAAATCAGCGCATCGCAGCCAATGACCTGGCGAATCTCTTCCACCGTGCGGCCGTGGGCCACCAACTCGTCTTTGGTGGGCATGTCGATGCCATACACATTGGGGTAGCGCACGGGTGGCGCGGCGCTGGCCAAATACACCTTGTTGGCACCGGCTTCGCGCGCCATTTGCACAATTTCGCGGCTGGTGGTGCCGCGCACGATGGAGTCGTCGACCAACAGCACGTTGCGGCCCTTGAACTCGCTGCCAATCACGCTGAGTTTCTGGCGCACCGATTTTTTGCGCACGGCCTGGCCCGGCATGATGAAGGTGCGGCCCACGTAGCGGTTTTTCACAAAGCCTTCGCGGTAGGGCTTGCCCAGCAAATGTGCCAGCTGGGTGGCGCTGGGGCGGCTGGATTCGGGGATGGGAATGACCACATCAATGTCTTGCGGCGGCACCGTGGACACGACCCGTGTGGCCAGCGCTTCGCCCAGGTTCAGGCGCGCCTGGTAGACGGATATGCCGTCCATCGTGGAGTCGGGCCGGGCCAGGTACACAAACTCAAAAATACAGGGCGATAGTTGCGGCGCGTCGGCGCATTGGTGCGCGTGCACCTGACCTGCCAAGTCCACAAATACGGCCTCACCGGGCAGCACATTGCGCTCGAATGTGTGACCCGTGCCCTCAAGCGCGACCGATTCACTGGCGATGGCTACGGTGCCGTCTGCCGAGCGACCCATGCACAGCGGGCGAATGCCAAACGGATCCCGAAACGCCAGCAGGCCATGCCCTGCAATCAAGGCCACCACCGCATACGAGCCCTTCACCCGCTGGTGCACCTTGCGCACAGCATCAAACAGGTCTTGCGGTTTGAGCGGAATGCCGCGCGTGGAGCGCTCCACCTCGTGCGCCAGCACGTTCAGCAGCACCTCGGAGTCGCTTTCGGTGTTGATGTGGCGGTGGTCGGTGGAAAACAGCTCGGCTTTCAGCGCGTGGGCGTTGGTGAGGTTGCCGTTGTGCACCAGCACGATGCCAAACGGCGCGTTCACATAAAACGGCTGCGCCTCTTCCTCGCTGTAGGCGTTGCCGGCGGTGGGGTAGCGCACCTGTCCCAGGCCGCAATTGCCTGGCAGCGCCCGCATGTCGCGCGTGCGAAACACGTCTTTGACCATGCCCTTGGCCTTGTGCATGAAGAACTTGCGCTCCTGCTGCGTGACGATGCCCGCCGCATCCTGACCCCGGTGCTGCAAGAGCAGCAGCGCGTCATAGATGAGCTGATTGACTGGGGCGTTGCTGACAATGCCGACGATTCCACACATGGTTTATTTCCAATAAAACGGGGGGCTTAGAGAAGTTTTGAACGCAGAGGTCGCGGAGGTTACGCAGAGGTCGCAAAAGAACAGCCAAAAAGTAATTCGAGTTCTGATTTTCTTTTCTGCGTACTTTGCGAAGTTTTTGCGTCCTTTGCGTTCAAAAATATTCTTACGACAAATGCTTTGCAAAATCTTCTGGCAGCAGCGGTTTCATGCCGCGCAGGGTGGCTTGCAGCACGTCAGCACCCACCGACTCCTGCCACCACTCGCCCGATTTCAAGGGCGTCATGCCCACCACGGCGGCAAACGCCAGCAGCACCACGCCGCCGCGCACCACGCCAAACGCGGCACCCAGGGTGCGGTCGACCGGGCGCAAACCGACGGCTTCTATCGCTTTTTTGGTCAACCAGGCCACCAGACCACAAGCAAACGCCACCACCACGAAAACAAGCACAAAACCGGCTGCGTAGCGCATGGAGCTTGCTCCACCAGCTACAGGAAGCATAGCGGCCACATCGTCGGCAAACCACTGCGCCGCAAAAAACGCAGCCACCCAGCCAGCAACAGACACCATCTCGTACACCAAGCCGCGCCAGGCTCCCAGCAGCATGGAGGCCAGCAGTACAGCTATAAAAATCCAGTCCAGTACGGCCATCTTGGCTTGGTTACAGCGTGAGGATCGCCGCAGGCAGATCCAGCGCCTTGATGCGATCAGCCGCCTTGTCCGCTTCGGCGCGGCTGGCAAACGGGCCTACGCGTACGCGGGTGCGAGGGCCGTCTTTGGTTTCGGCTACGTGGGTGTAGGTTTTCAGACCAGCTTTTTCGACTTTCAAGCGGGTTTCGCGGGCCTTGTCAGCGTCAGCAAACGCGCCGACCTGCACGATGAAACGGCCCGCGCTGGCTGCCGGTGCGGATGCTGCTGCGGCTTCAGGGCTGCGGCCCTCCAGCAACGCGCGAGCTTTGGCACCATCGTCGGCGCGCGCTGGGGTTGGCTCGGGTTTGGGCTCAGGCTTTGGCTCAGGCTTAGGCGGTGGTTCGACTTTGGGTTTAGGTTCAGGTTTGGATGCTGCTTCTTTTTTTATAGCTGCTTGAGCAGTATCCGCTTGGGCTGCAGGTCGTTTTGGCTCAGAAGTGGATGAAATCACCTCTTCTTTGGCATCCAGGCTTGCTGCAGCCGTCACGCGGCTGCTGGTCGGTGTGGCCGTGGGCAAGGTCGTGGGTTTTGCCGCAGACGCGGCTGGCAAGGCGGCAACTGGTGCAGGCCCAGACCGCGTGACCCCAGACGCTGCGCCACGCGGCGCCGGGGGAAGCGGTGCCATCGGTTTGGCCGTGGCTTTGTCGGGAATTTCAATGTCCAGGTCCACCGCCACGGGGCGCGGTTGCGTGTCAAACAGCATCGGAAAACCCACTACACCGATGGCCACCAACACCACGGCACCGATCAGCCGGTGGCGAGCACGTCGGCGCAGGGTTTCCACGCTTTCGGGCTGTGCGCTGGGCGTGCCATCGCTGGAACTTTTTCGGAAATTAAACAGAGGCATGGGTGTGGGGAATGTTGGGTGCCGTGGCGGACTGTGAGGTGTGGACCCCCGGGAAGAGACGGGGTACGCCATCTGCCAGCACGCCGCCCACGGTGTAAAACGATCCAAACACCACGATTCTATCGGCGGGCTCTGAGGCCAAAGCGGCCGCTTGCAGTGCTGACTGTGGGGAAGTGTGCAGGCTGGCCTTCACCTCGTGCCGTGTGTTTTGCGCTTGCCACTGCGCGTGAAGCTGCACGGCAGTGGCGGCGCGTGGTGTGGGCAGGTCGGTGAAATACCAGCGGTCGATCAGCGGGTTGATGCGGGGCAGCAGGTCGGCAATGTCTTTGTCGGCCATGGCACCAAACACAGCGTGGGTACAGGGGAAAAAGCCCATCGCGTCCAGGTTGGCAGCCAGCGCGGCCACCGCGTGCGGGTTGTGCGCCACGTCCAGCACCAGCGCGGGCTGGCCAGGCACCATTTGAAAACGGCCTGGCAGTTCGACCACGCTCAGGCCCTGTCGAATGGCTTGCGCGGTCACCGGGATGAGCGGGCGCAGCGATTCCAGCGCCGCCAACACACCGGCGGCATTGACCAATTGGTTTGCACCGCGCAGCGCGGGATAGGCCAAGCCGGGGTAGCGACGCCCGCCTTTGGCCGCGCTGGCCGCCCAGGTCCACTGCTGGCGCTCCTGGCCGGCGGGAGATTCGACTGAGAAATCGGGGCCAAACCGCCAGACGTCGGCACCGATGGCTTGTGCGTGGGCCAGCACACTGTCGGGCGGCGCAGGGTCACTGATGATGGCAGGGCGACCGGCGCGCAGGATGCCCGCTTTTTCAAAGCCAATCGCTTCGCGGTCAGCGCCCAAAATAGCCATGTGGTCCAGCGCCACGCTGGTGATGATGGCGCAATCGGCGTCGATGATGTTCACCGCATCCAGCCGCCCGCCCAGGCCCACTTCCAGAACGACCACGTCCAGTTTTGACGCGGCCAGCAGACTCAAAATCGCCAGGGTGGTGAACTCGAAGTAGGTGAGCGATTGCTCCGCGCGGGCGTCTTCCACGCTTTGAAAGTGGGCTACCAGGTCATCCGCCTGAGCAATGTCGCCCAGCACACGGCAGCGCTCTTCAAAATGCACCAGGTGCGGCGACGTGTACAGCCCGCATCGATAACCCGCCGCCAGCAAAATGGCCTCCAGCATGGCGCAGGTGGAGCCTTTGCCGTTGGTGCCAGCCACGGTGATCACCGTGCAGTCCAGCTTCAGCTTCATGCGTTGGGCCACAGCCCGAACCCGATCCAGACCCATGTCGATGCTCGTGGGATGCAGTTTTTCGGCGTGGGCCAGCCAGTCAGAGAGCGTTGAGCGTGGGGTTTGCATGAAACGGGGTTTGCGAAAGCAGCCGATTGTGGCCCACCGCTTTGCACGATGATGGCAGCCATGAACCACCCCATCACCGTGTACGGCATACCCAACTGCGACACCGTCAAAAAAGCCCGTGCCTGGCTGGTGTCGCAGGGTATTGAACACAACTTTTACAACTTCAAAATCCACGGCGTCCCCACGGTGGAACTGGCCCACTGGGTCAAGGCATTCGGTTGGGAAAAACTGCTCAACCGCCAGGGCACCACCTGGCGCAAGCTGGACGCCACTGTTCAAGCGGGTGTCGTGGATGCAGACAGCGCCATGGCGTTGATGCAAACGCAACCCAGCGTGATCAAACGGCCGGTGGTGGTGTGGGGTACCGGGGATGTAACAGTGGGTTTTGATTTGACCGTTTGGGCCCAGCGGGTGTGACCGATTAGCCAGTCGCGCGTTATTTACCCGTGCTTTACGGGAACTGGGCTTCGCAAGCGAATGTCTATTGCCTAAAATTTCAGCACTTCGCCTTTTTTGGAGTTACCCCATGAAAAACATCCTTGTTTTTTCCGCGCTGGCGCTGGCTGCTGCTGGCGCTTCCGCACAAACTGCCTTGCAGCCACAAGACCAGGCACAAGCACAAGATATGG
Source organism: Comamonadaceae bacterium (assembly GCA_031414805.1). Taxonomy (GTDB): domain Bacteria; phylum Pseudomonadota; class Gammaproteobacteria; order Burkholderiales; family Burkholderiaceae_C; genus JAAFIW01. The sequence goes on along the minus strand of JANOQJ010000026.1, from coordinate 197,249 downwards.
GCCGCGTGATTTCCAGCACGCCAGTGGTGCAGCAAGTGGCGGTGCCGCGACAGGTGTGCAGCGTGCAGCAGGTGGCGGTGCCTCAGCAAAGATCAGGCGGCGGTGCAGCCATTGGTGCACTGGCTGGTGGCGCGATTGGCAATGCGATAGGCCAGGGCAGCGGTAACGCGGCTGCCACTATCCTGGGCATCGTGGGCGGTGCCATTCTGGGCAATAACATTGAAGGCGAGCGCGGAAACCAGGTGCAAAACCAGCAGGTTTGCAACACCCAAACTTTTTACGAAAACCGCGCTGTGTCTTACACCGTGGTTTACGAATTTGGTGGTCGTCAATACACCACCCAAATGGCGCAAGACCCCGGCCCCTATGTGCGCCTGCAAGTCACGCCAGTGGGCGCTGTGTCTGCACCCATCGATTCGCCGCCGCAAGCTGTCTACGTTAACCCACCCATGGTGCAAACCGTGGTCGCCGCGCCGCCCACCTATGTGGTGGCCGAGCCCGTGTACCGCCCGTACTACCCGCCCGTGGGTATTTCGCTGAATCTGGGCTACGTGCGCCATGGTGGGGGCTACAGGCACCACGGTTACCACCACGGGCACCGTGGCCATCACTGGCGTTGAATTTTTAACGAAAACGGGCTTCTAGCCCTTATGAATACTGCTCAAGCAGCTATCAAAAAAATAGCATTTGAGCGTACCTGATCACTGACAAAATAAATCACAGCGCGGTCTGCAGCAGGGCTCCTTTGAACAGCACAGGTCCGGTTGGACCACTGCCCACCGGCGCGCCGCCCTTGGGTTCCAGACTGATAGCCAGCGTGGGCACTTCACTGACTTGACCTTGCGCCGCCGTCAAGCGAATGACGGGCTCGCCGCCCAACACCCCGAGCGATTGCGGCCCACCGGATTTCAATGCCCACAGTTGCAGCGATTGGTCCGCACCTTCCTGGAAGCTACCCACACGTTTCAAGGTCAGGCGCTGGTTTTTGGGGTCGAAAGTCACCAGCACCGAAGCGTCGGCTTTGTCGTCGGCCAGGACCGCCACGTATTGAATCTGTGGTGCAGCCGCCAACTGAGCTACCAGCTGCGTGTTTTGCTGGTTGATCTGGGTGGCTTGCTGCGCGGCTTGTGCCAGCTGCTGTGCCTGGTTACTAACCTGACCACTCAGGTTCACGCCCACCACCACGGCGGCCGCAGTGGCCAGGCCACCGGCCAGCGCAGCACCGCGCCAACGGTTCAGCGAACGGCGCAACTGCGTCAACAAACCGCTGTCTTGCGGCACCGAAACCGACTGGCGCTGCGCCGCCAGCACGTTTTCAATGCGTTTCCACACATTGGGGCTCGGCGCGTCGGCTGTTTGCAGCTCGGTGATCGACGTGAAACGCTCTTGCCACAACAAGGCCGCAGCGCGCACCGTGGGGCTTTGGCGGGCCAGCGTCTCAAAGCGGCGGCGCGCGCCGCCGCGCAAGGTGCCCAGTGCGTAGCTGGCTGCCAGCTGGTCCAGCAGGGCAGGGTTGTGAGCCAAGTTCATGCAAACCTCGCCATGCAGCCGCGCAGCTGCTCAATGCCCCGGCGAATCCAGGTTTTCACGGTGCCAAGCGGCAGCTTGAGCTGGGTGGCCAGCTCGCCATGACTCAGGTCGCGCAGATAGGCCAGGCTGAGGACGTCGCGCTGCTTGGCCTCCAGCTTGCGTAAGCACTCGTGCAGCGCCCACGCCTGCTCGCTGGCCTGGGTGGTGTCCATCGGGTTAGCGGCGTCGCTGGCCACCGTCTCGCTGATGTAGTCATCCAGTTCCACACCCGCGTCGGCCTGCTGGCTGGTGCGGCGGCGCAAAAAATCCAGCGCCCGGCTGCGCACAATCACGCCCATCCAGGCCATGGGCGGGCTCAAGGCCACTTTGTAGTCACCTGCAATGCGCCAGATGTTCAGGTAGGCCTCTTGCAGTACGTCTTCCGCCCAGTCGCGGTTGCCCACCACGCGCAGCGCCACGCCGTACAGCTTGGATGAGGTCAGGTCATACAGCTCGCGCAGCGCGCGTTCGGCGCTGGCGGATTGACTGGCAGCGCCATCGGCGCGCGCCGCCACGCGGCCCAGCAGGGTGATCAGCAACAGGTCTTGAGGTTCGGTTGGCATGGGCAATCAGTCAAACAGTTAGTCAGAGTACGGGCGGCCAGATCATTTGGATTCAGCGGGATTGTCCATGAGTGATCGGGAGCGTCACCTAAAATTACCAGCTTTGCCCCACCGCCACAGGCGTTCATTCATGACCACCACCCAACTGTCCGTATCCAGCGTGACACCACAGGCCAATGTTTATTTCGACGGCAAATGCATCAGCCACAGCGTCATGCTGGCTGATGGCACTAAAAAATCTGTCGGCGTGATATTGCCCGCTACCTTGACGTTCAACACCGGGGCACCCGAAATCATGGAATGCGTGGCCGGTAGTTGCGAATACAAACTGGCGGGCAGCGCGGTGTGGGTCAGATCGTCGGCTGGCGAGCAGTTCAGCGTGCCAGGCAATGCGAAGTTCGATATCCGCGTGACCGAGGCTTACCACTATATCTGCCACTTTGGTTGAGTAGCGGCGCTATGCAAGTTCCTGTAGAACTCGAATCTCCGAGACTTATTCTTAGGCAGTTCAAGCATGAAGACTGGCCTGCTTTGCACGCGCATTATTCTGATCTGTCCTGTACCCGGTTCACGTTCCGGCGTGCGTTGTCGGAGGGTGAAAGTTGGCGAGCGATGGCCAGCATGGTGGGTCACTGGCAGTTGCGTGGCTATGGCCCCTATGCGATGCAAGAAAAAGCGACCGGGCAGGTCGTGGGCGCCGCAGGGCTTTGGTACCCCAATGATTGGCCTGAGCCCGAAATCAAATGGGCCTTAGCCCGTGCTTACTGGGGCAAGGGCTTTGCAAGTGAAGCCGTTCGCCGCGTTCAGGCCATGGCCCACGAGAGCACACCAGAGCTGCCGTTAATCAGTTTTATCCATTCCGAGAACACGCCGTCAATCAAGCTTGCGCTAGCGGTGGGCACCACGCTGGAAAAGTCAGTTGAATTTCGTGGTGATCTCTGGCAAGTTTATCGACACCCGGCCAAAACGACCACCGCGATCAACATCTGAAAAACCAATGACTACCATTCTCGAAAACCTCCCCCTCGGCCAAAAAGTCGGCATTGCGTTCTCCGGCGGCCTGGACACCAGCGCGGCGCTGCACTGGATGAAGCTCAAAGGTGCTGTGCCTTATGCCTACACAGCCAACCTCGGCCAACCCGACGAGCCCGATTACGACGACATTCCACGCAAAGCCATGGCCTACGGCGCGGAAAAAGCCCGCCTGATCGACTGCCGCACCCAGCTGGCCCACGAAGGCATTGCTGCATTGCAAGCCGGTGCTTTTCATATCAGCACCGCCGGCGTGACCTACTTCAACACCACGCCCTTGGGCCGTGCCGTGACCGGCACCATGCTGGTGGCGGCGATGAAAGAAGACGATGTCAACATCTGGGGCGATGGCAGCACCTTCAAGGGCAACGACATCGAGCGTTTTTACCGCTATGGCCTGCTGACCAACCCAAATTTACGTATCTATAAACCGTGGCTCGATCAAACCTTTATCGACGAACTCGGTGGCCGGGCGGAGATGAGCGCGTTCATGACGCAGGCCGGGTTTGGCTACAAGATGTCGGCTGAAAAAGCCTATTCCACCGACAGCAACATGCTGGGCGCCACGCATGAGGCCAAAGACCTGGAGCAATTGAACAGCGGCATCCAGATCGTCAACCCCATCATGGGCGTGGCCTTCTGGAAAGACGAGGTTGAGGTCAAGCGCGAGCAGGTCACGGTGCGATTTGAAGAAGGCCAGCCCGTGGCGCTGAACGGCCAGACTTTTGCCAGCCCCGTCGATTTGATTCTGGAAGCCAACCGCATCGGTGGCCGCCACGGCCTGGGCATGAGCGACCAGATTGAAAACCGCATCATCGAAGCCAAAAGCCGCGGCATCTACGAAGCGCCCGGACTGGCATTGCTGTTCATTGCCTACGAGCGCCTGGTCACCGGCATTCACAACGAAGACACCATCGAGCAGTACCGCATGAACGGCCTGAAACTGGGCCGTCTGCTCTACCAGGGCCGCTGGTTCGACCCGCAAGCCATCATGCTTCGCGAGAGCGCCCAGCGCTGGATTGCCCGCGCCATTTCCGGCGAGGTAACCCTGGAACTGCGCCGGGGCAACGACTACAGCCTGTTGAACACTGAATCGCCCAACCTGACGTACCAGCCAGAGCGCCTGACCATGGAAAAAGGCGAGTCGATGTTTTCGCCGCGCGACCGCATTGGGCAGCTGACGATGCGGAACCTGGACATCGTGGACACACGCGAAAAGCTGGGCATTTATGCCAAAAGCGGGCTGCTGACGATGGGTGACGCGGGGGCCTTGCCGAGCCTGGGGAATGACGCAAACTCCGTTAAGCCGTAGCCAGTAACAGCCTTGCTGAAAACAAAAACGCCGTCGAAAGACGGCGTTTTGTTTTGTGCTGGCGGAAACGGAGAATTGCGAACCCATACCGAAATAGAAGACACCTATTTTGCAATTTACGTTCTAAAACAACAGTACTAAAATAAGACGTAGCCAAGATCTTAAACAATAGACTAATGCTATTTAAGGCTGCTATGGCCGGGACGATCTACACGGTGTACCAGCCCGAACGGTACATAGCAACGAGCTCACGCTCACAGCCTGGCTGCATTAAACGTGACCTACCGGGGTGACGACCAACAGCACGGGCAGCACGTTGGCCAGCTATCGACCGCTCACGAATAATCTCCCGCTCATACTGAGCCACCGCACCGAGTACACCCAACATCATTCGACCGGCTGGTGTGCTGGTGTCGACCGGCTCTGTAAGGCTGCGTAGACCGCACTGCAGAGCTTGTAAGCGCTCAAGGATGTTGAGCAGATCACGAAGGCTTCGAGCGAGCCTATCGAGCTTCCACACCACCAAGACAGAGCCCGCAAGAGCTGCAATAGCATTTTGAAGCTGTGGCCTGTACTTGACCGAACTGACGTGTTCAGAAAACAAAAGGGTTACACCAGCCTGATGCATTGCATCGACTTGCAACCTTGTTTCCTGTTCAAGCGTACTTACCCTCACGTATCCAACTTGCTGCATTTTTCCCTGATATGAAGCTATGTTTTTAATTGCATATCAGGCTCTGTGCAGAGCCAATAGGTATCACCGAAACGCCCAATCCTATGACTCACAATCATATCACCTTCCGCAAGCTCAAACACGGTTGAAATCAACTCTGAGAGGTCACATCGATCGAAGCGCATGTGAACAGGCTTGGGAAGGTTGGCACCGTCAGAACGGCTGTATCGGTTAGTTTCCTCGGGTGCTTTTTCGAAATCTTTGGCGATGTACTTTGAGACGTAAGCCGCCATCTTCGCAGGACTACGCTGAACACCTTTACGACTATGAGAAGACTTCTTGCCACCGACAAAGACCAAACCATTGTCGGCACCAACGATAGACCGCCACACCTGAGTGCCAAGCCGCCAGCCCTGAACTTTGACACCCTTGTGAACAGCATGCCCGGGGAGCTTGTGACAAGCGATATGGACATGCATCGCCCCACGGTCTTGCACCTCGAAAGCGGCACAGTAGCGAAACTCACCGCCGAGGGCTGATTTCATTCTGCGAACCCACTCTTTGAAGTGCTTTTTACAAGTTTCGCGGCACTTCATGTTTTCCCGATAGGTGATGGTCAGAAGCTCATTGAAACCTTCGCACTTGATAACCCTGCGGCACACCTTTTTCGCGCGCTCTGCGGCTTGTTTAAGGCTTTTTAGCCGTCTATCTTCGAGGTGGTCAGCATCCTTGACGGGGTCCAAGTCGTTGAGAGGGTTAGTGAGCTGAGCAACCTCATGCCACGTCACGACATTGCGCACGGATAGCTCTCTATGACCATTGCACTCCCAAACGTGGACATCCCAGGAATCAGGGATAACCGCACTCTCAAACACCACACCATCTACAATCCGTTCCATCGCACAAAGCCCTTTTTTGTGAGGTCATGGCCCCGGACGTTGGTAGCGTCGCGGGGCCTTCTTTTTGTCTGTTCACCTGAGCCTTGTAGCGCTCATGTTCCAAAGTGTCTTAGTAATAAATTAGCGGACCGCTTCGCGGCCCGCCTCAGGCGCGCCAAGGCACGCCGAGGCGTGCGGTAACTGTGGCAAGCGAGAGCTGAAGGACTAGAGGTCGGTACGACGCATAGGCTTACATGGGGGCACCGCAAGCGGCCCCCATACCCCCGCACATGGGTTTGATGCGCTTGAATGCTCAAGCGTCCTTCGGACCGTCCCGCTATTCGCGGACTGCTTTCGTAAACAGCCGTTTTAACCAGAACGATGGCGGGAGCGCTTCGGTTAGCCATCACTGGGCGACCGGTAAGACGCGGGGCGAGGCACCAGGAACAGCGCCGCCAGTTGCTGGACGTTCGCCAATGGACGGCCCCGCGTCGAAATCGACAAACATGCCGTTGGCAACGTAGCTAACGATGAAAGCGACAGGAGGGCGAACCATGGTTCCCTGTTGCGTGACGCAGTGGCCGCCCGTTGGCATGTGTGGGTGTCCGTAGAGGACGCAGCCCGCGATGACTGGAGCACGAACGGGCACAGTCAAAGCGTCATACCTGGGCGCAGTGTGAGGAAGCCCAACTACACGAGGCTCAAACTGTGAAAGATAGTCAGCAGGCCGCGCACTGACGAGCAAAGGGCCAGAACCAGGCGTAGACGGCACAACCGGGGAAGCCGGCACGACCGAGGGAACGACCCGCTGAGCAGGGCGCAGCCAAAATATGTAGTAAATAGCGAAAACAACGAAAACCGGGATAAGAAGTGCTAGCCAAAGCTTTGCAGGTATTCGGGTTTCGACCGTGTGTATCTCGGCTGACTTATACCAGTTGAACACTTCTTTAGGATATCTCCATTGGACGGAGAGCGAATCTTTTCTTGTCTTATCGCAATTTTCCTTGACACCCGACCATGAATGAACAGTAGCCCACGACGAACCATACTTACGCATTAAATGGCGATGCTGATCACACAGACGTCGAACCGCTGTATCGATAAGTGTAGGGTGTTGTGTAATAAGATAGATGTCATGCCCGCGATGACGGTGCGTCTCAAGCTCTGATACACATGCTGGCGGGGTTTGTAATGCACTGCGAGGACGAAATATCTTTTGAGCCTCATCTATAACAATAATGACACCAACAGGGAGCTCATACCATTTTGCTGCGTCGTCAAACTCGATCCAAGGGAGAGCCAAATCAGTAATACCCGAGTAATAGACGTCACGTCCAGAGGTTTTGCGAAGAGCTTCAACATGCGCCAGCGTCCAAAGCGTTTTACCAGCACCTGGAGCGCCAGTGGTTAGATTGATAGGCATTAGCGAACGCCCATTCGTTTAATAACACCCTCATTCAAGCCGTACAACGTCATGCGAATAGCGATAGCGCTAAATATCATCTTCAAACATGTTCCCACCTGAAGAGCACCGGCTAATTGAATAGCTAAAGGAGGTAGGCTGTTTATCGAAGTCATGATGCCAGAGTAATTGGAATCAAAAAGCTCTGTAACACCCGTGAAAGCAAAATAACCAACGCCGAGCGTAGCAAGGACTTTTAAGGCTATCTGTCCAGCGTAGGACGCCAGCGCAGTGACAATGCCAGCGCCGAGCGCACTAGCGATTACAGGGACAAATAACGCCATTAGACAAACCCCTTAGCTACAAGTAAGCAACATGAAATAGATGTGAACATAACGAGCACTTGACCCATCATCACAATATATTGATTAATTGCTGAAAAGGGGATAGTGAAAGACGTGCCGTTTAGCGTCATGACCTGATCAGCTATAGCACCAGTCGCTAAACCGCCGTTTTTGTCAAATGCAGATATCGCACGGGTAGTAGTGCCAAGAGGGTTCGCAAACGTACCAGCATCTAATCTTTTCAATACGTCCAAACCAGCAGCAGGGATTTCGATACCACAATTCAGCTCATTAGTGGCCTTTGCTACAGCACAAGTAGCAGCGTCACCATCACAAGTGAATGAACCAGCACAGGACCCACCGAAAGAGGTTTTGTCCGCGGCCTTGCACTGGGTGTCAAGCGGGTTAGCTTTACAGAATTCATCTTTTGTCTGTACTGATGTATTAGAACCGGTAGTGGTAGAGGTAGTAACGCCCGATGTGCCTGACGCAGTATTCGGCGAAGTAACCGTAACATCCGTTTTAGTAACGGTGGTGCACGTCGTTGCACCGCAATCGGTTGTTTTCGTAGTAGTAACAGTATTGGTATTGCTACCGCTGGTGCTTGTTGAAGTAGTGGTGCTATTGCTGCCAAATGCGTCGCACTTCACATAGACCAAAACACCGTTAATAGTCCCAGGGCAAAGGCCAGGGCCAGGAGGTGCAGCAGTTTGCGTATTAGTAGCAGTTGTTCCGGTTGTAGGGGCTGTAGTAGCAATGGCTGTAAATGTACCGCCATTTGGGGTACTGCCTGGCCCATTACCAACGCAAGGGGTAGACGTAGGTTTACCGGGTGTAAATTCACACCGCCAAACATCACCTTTACCACCACAGGCAGCAAGACCTGGACGGACAATGCAATTATCAACACAGTGGGCCGCATCCTTGCTTGTGCTACTGCGCAAAATGTTGTCAGCAGCTGCCTTAGTAAGTGGCTCAATTACAGTAGTGAATAAACCGGCACCATTGGCTAGCGCACTTGGACAAACTTTCGGTATGCAAACACCCTGAGCGTTTTTCTCTTGTCCCTCAGGACATGGACAAGTGGTAGTTGTGCGGGACGCAATGCCAGCCGTGAAAGTAGCTGGACCCGCGTCATAAGGACACAGCTCATACATGCGACATTGGTTACTGACAAAACCAAAGCTGTATTCGAGTTGCCTTGCCGCCATGCCGCTCGGGGCACATGTCCTATGTGTAGGAGTAGTGCGCCACAAACGAAACTGACTGAACCCAGCCTCACATGCAGCAGCCGGAGATACAGACCAAGGGCCAGCATTCGACTCCAGACCGGTGAATGAGTTAGTCCGATACTCAAGGCAGCTTGCTGGAGCCTGAGCTATTACAGACGGTGCGCATATCAAGAGGAAAACAAGATATACGCAGCGCCCAATACTGCCAAAACAATATAAAAACCCATGATGTCTGGTTGCATACATTATGACCCTTTGTTAACTTGCCAATAGCCCGCACGCGAGCTATTAACCTGTTTACAGGGCGCGTTTGAACCACTTAAACAAGACAATTCCAATGGCTACTACGAACACGAGGCCACCGATAACCAAGACATCAGCTTTCGCTTCGGTCAATTCGGTTGAGACGGCAACAGGCACAGCAGCCATCACCATCGACGGAGCAGCGGCCAGGGAAACCAGCAAGGCTGGAACAAGCATTTTCATTTTCGACAACATGGGTTTATCCTAAAAGTTAAGTTTCCGACTGTGGGTCATAGAGAACACGCACCAGAGCTTTAAACACCCAGGCCGAAACCCAGACGCTAACGATTAGTGCTGACAAGGTAGCCCCATCCGCCACAGACAAACGGAAAGGGCTAGCCGTGTTTTGTTGAAATTCTGAATCCGTCAAAATAACGAATTCGGTCGCTGTGCAGGTATCAGAAGAAGTCATGCTCAGCACCTGAACAGGTAGCTTTGTACAAGCCGCATCAGCGCAAATAAAACCATTAACGACAACTGCACAGCGCATGTTTAAACAGGCCTCACAGATAGCGAGGGCTTTTTAAACATACCAGGCGGTATAGGAGTAAGGCTTTTCAATGCCGCGATTACCTTTCCCTGATCCTGACCGTAGCTTGATACCTCAAGCGCAAAACCTGCGGTATATACACCGGGTATTGCGACAGCTTCAAGACTTTTGGGAACGTTCAATACACCAACTGCACCCGCGCTACCGTCGTCATTACGGAGGATGCAGTGCGCTTCGCTGATTTTGTAAGGGTTACCAGTCTTTTTGCTGGTGCCTTCTTTTACATTGACGAGCAGAACTTCAATTACTGTTTGCATATATAGACCTTTGAAAAGGACACCGCAGGAGCACGGCCCGGAATAACCGTCGGAGTTATTCGAGGCTGTGCTCATGCTATTCAAAACCAATACCTTGACAATCGGGCCTACGGTAACAAACCGACAAACCGCATAGCTCACAGCAGTGGACACATTCAGACCCATCACTTTGTGGGCCAAGATTCGTGTTATCAAAAGGAACGAAGTTGGTTACTTTGTGGGCTATGGGAATAACACGCAACGATTCACATTTTTCATAGGCGTTTTGCAATCCGCCTGCCCAATTAACCCAGCAGTGGCCACGGTTTACTTTTATTACCTTACCGCGAAGTGATTTGAACGCAACTGTCAAGCCGCGCTTTACGATTACTGAGCCCGTGTTATCGAAATTGGATAACCGGGAGCTGACCCCCTGGCCGGGTCCACCGGAAGCCGCCAAGGCTGAAGGCAAACCGTTAAAACCAGGGGGGCAGCAGTCGTGTGCACCGGACATGTAGCCGAGTGCAGTGTTTGGGCCAGAATCGCGTTTTTCAGGGGGATATATGTGGGTTTTTAATCCGTCGCTAGCACCGTCGTGGCTGTGGTGGCTTATCGGTGTGCTGCTTGTTAACGCCGTACTTTTTTGGGTTGTCGGTGCTGTTGCTGGAAAAAAAGAGGAAAAACCGGATTGGCGATCCGGGAAAAAGCCGTTTTCTAAGGACGACTGGCGAGACTGAGAGGGCATGGCGGCTTCCTGAATTGATAACAACACGTTAACAAGACGAAGACTACACTGCTCACATCAAGTTATCAATTGGATAACATGACGTTAACACTAGGATAAACCCTATATGCAAACAACTATGGAGCTGCTAGAGAAAGCAATGACAGTGAAAACTGCAACCGCATGGACACGTGAACTGAAGCTTTCACGAACAGCCCTCGCAATGGCGAAAATGCGTGGCAATCTAAGTCCAGCTATAGCAGGTACGCTGGCCGAAGAACTCGGAGAAGACGCGCAGACATGGATAGTGCGAGCCGCACTAGAAAGCGAGAGAGACAGCGCATGCAAAGACCGCATGGTGTCGAAGTTCGCTAGCTGGCGGAAACGGAGGGATTCGAACCCTCGATGAGGCTCTACACCCCATACTCCCTTAGCAGGGGAGCACCTTCGGCCACTCGGTCACGTTTCCAGCGGTTGCGATTATGTCACGCTCAGGCGGTGCGGGGAATGCTGGGAGAAACGCCCCAGTTACAAAATATTGCAAAACTAGGTACATCCAAGTCAACGGTTCGTTCCGTATTGAGAGGGCCTTTCACTCAACCCTTAACGATTCCAGGAGAACCCCGATGCGTCCCACCAAACTCACCCTGACCGCGCTGGCCGTTTCAGCCGTCTGCGCTGCAGGTCTTTCGATGGCCTCCAGCCACCGCGAAGCCCCTGGCATCACCGCCAGCCCCAAAGTCGACGCCACTGACTTTTACATGTTTCGCAGCTACGAAGGCGTCAGCACCACCGGAACCGGCGGGCGCAGCGACTACGTGACCTTGATCGCCAACTACCAGCCCCTGCAAGCCCCGTACGGCGGTCCTAACTACTTTGTGATGGACCCCAACGCCCTGTACGAAATCCATCTGGACAACAACGGCGATGCCAAAGAAGACATCACCTTCCAGTTTCGCTTTGCCAACAAACTGAACAACGTCGCCCTGCCTATTGGCACCGGTGCTGCCCAGAAATCAGTCGCCATTCCCCTGATCCAGGCTGGCGCGGTGGCCAACGTCAACGACGCCAACCTGAATTTGAACGAGTCCTACAGCGTGAACATCGTGCGCGGTGACCGCCGCACGGGTGCCGTGTCTGCCGTCGCCAAAACCGCTGGTGCCACCACCTTTGAAAAGCCTGTCGACTACATCGGCGTCAAAACCCTGGGCAATACCGCTGCCTACGCTACCTATGCCAGCAAACACATCCATGAAGTCAAGATTCCCGGTTGCCCTGCAGGCAAAGACACCGGCAAAGTGTTCGTCGGCCAGCGCCAGGAAGGCTTTGCCGTCAACCTGGGCCCGATCTTTGACCTGGTCAACGCCACAGCCGCCCAGATCACCAACCCAACTCTGATCAATGCCTTCGCGGGTAACTCCATTCAGAACACCAACGTTACCTCCATCGCGCTGGAAGTGCACAAGGATTGTTTGACTGCGGGTAGCGAGACCGTCATTGGCGGCTGGACCACGGCCAGCCTGCGCCAGGCGCAACTGATCTCCGGCGCACCGGCGTCTGGCCACCAGACCACCGTGAAGGCCGGCGGTGCCTGGGCACAGGTTTCCCGTCTGGGTCAGCCACTGGTCAACGAAGTTGTCATTGGCCTGAAAGACAAAGACAAGTTCAACAGCAGCAAGCCCAGCGGCGACGGCCAGTTTCTGGACTATGTGACCAACCCCACCTTGCCCGCTTTGCTGGGCCTGGTGCTGGCGGGCAATGCCGCTGGCTTGGCTCCCACCAACATTCCACGCACCGACCTGGCCACCGTGTTCCTGACCGGCATCACCGGCGTGAACAAGCCAGCCACCGTCACCGCCTCGGAAATGCTGCGTTTGAACACCGCCATTGGCCCTGTGCAGTTTGCTGACCAGAACCGTCTGGGTGTGGCTGGTGAAGTGCTCAAAGTCGGCGGTCTGGCCAATCTGGCCCAAGCCAAAGACCTGGCCGGTTTCCCCAACGGTCGTCGCCCCAAAGACGACGTGGTGGACATTGCCCTGGTGGCCATGCTGGGCGGTTTATGCGTGATCAACGGTGACAACGATGGTTTGAAGCTCAACAGCATTCCCGGTGTAGCCGGCGTCACATCACAGTGCAAAGCCTCCAGCGTGCCGCTGGGTGCCACATCGGCTGCGGTGCATGACGGTGTGGACCAGGCGGTGGTGCCGTTTCTGACGACGTTCCCCTACCTGAACACGCCCAACGCGGGTTCGCAGTGAGCGGTTGGCCTGACTACAAGACAAGGACAACACCATGAAAACGTTTGATATGAACACGCGTCAGATGCGCATGGCCGCCTTGGCTGTGCTGATGTCGGCTACGTTGGCCGCCTGCGGGGGTGATGACGATGCGGCACCCGTTGCAGCGCCGCCAGTTGCGGTCACACCCGCTCCAGCCCCCACACCAGCCCCAGCCCCAGCCCCCACAACGGCTGTTCCAGCATCAGCAACTGCTAGCGTAGCTGGGTTGTTGAGCTACCTGGGTACGCTGTTGGGCATGAGCAGCGAGGTCGCCGAGCCGGTGCTGATTGGTGACATCACGCTGCCCACCAGCGAAACCACAGAGCCCGACGCGACGCTGTAAAGCTATCGCGGTCAGCTGTCACACAGGCGGTGCGTCCTCGCGGATGCACCGCTTTTTTTGCGGGTGTTGCATTACCATGCCCCGCATGAAACGCCGCCACATCTTGCTCATGCCTCTGGCTTTTACCCAGACACTACCCAAGTCATATGCTGCCACCGCACCCAAAGTCCAGTCCTTAAGTGACGCCTTGCTGTGGTTGGACCGCATCGAAAAATCACCCGTTAAAACCACCGGCCAGTGGCCCATGGTGGCGGTGCTGAACCACCTGGCGCAGAGCATTGAAATGAGCCTGGACGGCTTCCCGCAACCCAAAAGCGCGCTGTTTCAAAGCACGGTGGGTGCCGCGGTATTCGGCTTTTTCAAATGGCGCGGCAGCATGAGCCACGGCCTGGCCGAACCCATTCCCGGCGCACCCCCCCTGCCTATGCAGGGCGACCTCGCACCCGCCGCCCTGCGCTTGCGAACCAGCATCAATCGGTTTCAAGCGCACAGTGGCGCGCTCAAGCCCCACTTTGCTTATGGCAACTTGAGCAAGGCTGATTTCGCACTGGCGCACAGCTTTCACATTGCCAACCATCAGGACGAAATACCTGTTTATTTGCTATATAAATAATAGCTGCTTGAGCAGTCTCTTATTGGGCTAAAAGGTAATTTGATCACTGTTCAGCCCAATGCCGCCTCGATGCCTTCGAGGTCGTTTGCCAGGTTTAACGAAACCACGCTGAGCACTTCGTGTCGCCCGTCCTGCGACAGTGTTTGCCAGCTCCGCTTGCGTGTGAGCAACGCCACTCGGCGGCCGCGCTGTAGCAAGGCCAGCTCAATCGCGCCGCGATACAACGCCATGAAGTGGTTCAACCAGCGGTCAGCCGCCGCGTAGCGCCCACCGCGCGCAACTGAAAAACGTCCCACCAGTCGGGCGGTGGTATCTGCATCGAACCAATGACCATCGGTCACCCAGAGGTTGGTGGTAAAGATGCTTTCGGGCAAGCCTCGTGCATCCAGCGACACGGCAAAAAGATGCGTGGGCGCACCCGTTTTGAAGACGGCACTGGCACGTCGGTGGCCCCGTGCGTCGGCGTGCCAAAACACATGCAGGTGCCCGTGCTCGCCACCCTGGCCACGGTGTGCATGATAAAAATACTGAGACCCGCTGGTAGGGTCGGTGACGTCGCCCGGCGGATAGTGCGCCTGCTCCTGCATGGCCTGGCCACGTACCCACGCTTGAATCAACGAGCCATGGCGTTTGTTGGCGTCGCTCCAGGCAGTCATCATGTGCTGTGCGCTGCGCGCCAACCGCAACAGCTCGGCGTGGGTGACACCACTGGGATTCAACTGGTAGGGCACGGGTTGTGGACTTGTCATGCGGTTCACTTTAGTAGATCGCTGGCGCTGCAACCATCAACAAAAAAGCCGCGCAAGGCATGCGCCCTGGCGGCTTGTGGATATGCGTCAGGTCGTGCGCGGTGCTTACTTTTTGGCGGCGCAGGCCTTTTTGGCAGCACAAGCAGCGCACTTTTTAGCAGCACACGCAGCGCATTTTTTAGCAGCGCAGGCGCTGCACTTCTTGGCTGCACACGCACCACATTTTTTCTGGGAGTAAGCACCGCAGGCACCACACTTTTTACCGGCGCATGGTGCGGATGCACAGGCACCCAACGATGCAGCGGCAACAGCGGTGACCATGGCGGTTGAGAGCGTATTGCGCAGTTGACTGGATAGGTTCATGGAAGTCTTTCAGTAGAAATTGTTGAATTGGATCTTCAGTGCGCCCAACGGAATCGGCAGGCTCATTGGTTGGCCAGCGTCTTCCAGTTGTCATTCGCCGACTTGATATAGCCAGGAATATCGAGTTGCCAGCGGCGCGAAACCTCTGGCGACAAGTTCAAAAACAGCTTGCCATCAACCACCTTGAAAGCGGTGGGGTCGATGTCGGGCTTGTAGCCTTGGGCTACGCCGTAGGCACAGTAGCCGCCGAACTGCGGCTGGTACCGGCCAGGTTCGGCAATAAATTTGTCGCGGTTCTCGGCGTTGGAAAACCAATAGGTCGCACCACCAACTTGGGTCATGAACTCAGGTTTGCCTGGCACCGGCTTGCTATCTGCAAAGTAAGCCACCGGGTCGTAGCCCTTGACGGCCAGGCCATCTTTGTCGGTGTTGAGTGGGCCAGCAGCCCACCCCACAGTTGCTAGCAGGCTGGTGGCAAGCACCAGTACAAGTCGTTTAAAGAAAGACACGACGACTCCCAGGAATGGTTTGTCGCAGTAGTACGCACGGCCGGCTTCGCCGGTTACACGCCGCGAAGATACGGCCCAACTATTTTTTAACCCGCTGTCAAAACAGACTCAGATTGCCATCGTCTGGTGCTGCGCTGCTGCTGGACGCTTGTTGCACAAACTCGCTCATCTTGACCAAGCCGCCCACCCGAACCCCCAACAGCCTCAGCCGGGGCGTCAAGTCCACCCGCTTCAGACACAGCCCAGCCGTGTGTCGGATCGAGGCAGCATCCTGCGTGTGCTGCTCAATCGTCTGGTCGCGCGTGACGCTCTTGAAGTTGTCGTAGCGCAGCTTGATGCCAATGGTTTTGCCCACGTAGCCCTTGCGTTGCAAGTCACCGGCCAGCTTGACGCACAGCTCGCTGAAGATCTGGCCCAATTGCGCCTTGTCGCGCACCGCATGCAGGTCGCGCTCGAACGTCGTCTCGCGGCTGATCGACACAGGCTCGCTTTCCGTAACCACGGCCCGGTTGTCGACGCCGTGCGCCGCGTCGTGCAGCCACACGCCGTACGCCTTGCCAAAGTTATCAACCAGCCATTCGCGTGGCTGGCTGGCCAGGTCGCCAATGGTGTGGATGTGCAGCTGGGCCAGCTTGGCCTCGGCCTTGGGCCCAATGCCGTTGATTTTGCGACAGGGCAGGGGCCAGATTCTGGTTTGCACATCGGCCTCAAACACCACCGAGATGCCATTGGGTTTGTTGAACTCGCTGGCCATTTTGGCCAGCAGTTTGTTGGGTGCCACGCCCACCGAGCAGGTCAGGCCCGTGCGTTCAAAAATGCTCTTTTGCATCAGCCGCGCCAGCACGCGCCCCCCTTCGCGCTGGCCACCGGGCACGAGTGTGAAGTCGGCATACACCTCGTCCACACCCCGGTCTTCCATCTGCGGGGCCAGCTCGGTCACGGTGGCCTTGAACAGGCGGGAGTATTTGCGGTATTCGTCAAAGTCCACCGGCAACAAAATGGCCTGCGGGCACAGCTTGGCCGCCTTCATCAACCCCATGGCCGAGCCCACGCCAAACTGGCGCGCCGCGTAGGTGGCGGTGGTAATCACGCCGCGCCCGGCGTAGTCGCGCAGCACGGGGAAAGAGGCGACTGGAATTTGATCGAGTGGTGTGTCGGCATACGCCTCGCGCAAGGCATCGTCCAGCCGCCTGCGCCCCCCGCCAATCACCACCGGCAAGCCTTTGAGCTGCGGGTAGCGCAGCAGCTCCACGGAAGCATAAAAAGCATCCATGTCCAGGTGGGCAATGCGGCGAGGCGGGGCTGGGGGAGCAGAGGTCACGCAGCGAGCATACCCAGGCTTACCGCAGGGATTGATGTGAAAAAAAGTGGGCAGATACCAGTCTGCTGAATCAGCTATTTCTGCACCAGCAACACCATAATGCGCTGCGCCAAGCATCGGCACCAACCATCCATCAGGAGTTCATCGCCATGAAACTGGTTCAACGCGTGCAAGACATTCTGCTCAAGCCCAAAGACACCTGGCCGGTCATTGAGGCCGAGGCGGATGATGTGGTCAGCATCTACAAAAACTATCTGGTGTACCTGGCGGTCATTCCCGCACTGGCCACGTTCATTGGTTTTTCGCTGATCGGTATGGGCGGCTTTGGTTTTAACTTTCGCGTGCCGCTGCTGGCGGGCCTGGCCAACATGGTGCTGGGCTTCGTGCTGTCGCTGGCCATGGTTTATGGGCTGTCGCTGGTGGTCAATGCACTGGCAACCCAGTTTGGCGGCACGGCCAACCCGTTGAAGGCCTTCAAGGTGGTGGCCTACAGCGCCACCGCCGGATTTGTGGGTGGCATTTTTAGCCTGCTGCCTTCGCTGTCGATACTGGGCTTGCTGGCCGCGCTGTATGCGCTGTACCTGCTGTACACCGGTTTGCCGCTGCTGATGAAATGCCCGCCGGACAAAGCCGTGGGCTACACCGCCGTGACCGCCGTTTGCGGTGTGATTGCAGGCATCGTGCTGGGGGCTTTGTCTGCGCTGTTCACACCATCACCCCTCTCAAGCATCGGGGCTGCGTCGACGCCGGCCGAAATCACTTTGCCCGGCGGCACCACGATCAACACCGCCAAGCTCGATGAGATGAGCAGAAGATGCAGGAAGCCTCAACCCGCATGGAGCAGGCCCAAAAATCGGGCGATGCGGCCGCCGTGGGCAAAGCCTCTGCAGACATCCTGGCCGCGGCCACGGGTGTGCCTGGCGGCCCGCTCCCAGCGGCTGAGTTGAAAACTTTGCTGCCCGAAACAGCAGCCAACCTGCCGCGTACCGCTTCTGAGTCTCAAAGCGGGGGTGCAATGGGTTTCACCGGCTCCACCGCCAAAGCGGTGTACGCCGCCTCGGGCAAGCAACTGGAGTTGTCGGTGGTAGACGCCGGTGGCTTGGGTGGGCTGATGTCCATGGCCTCATGGGCCGGCGTAACCATGGACCGCGAAACCGACCAGGAAGTTGAAAAAATCTACAAGCAGGGCAAGCGCACCGTGCGTGAAAGCTACGCCAAAGACGGCAGCCGCAGCGAGCTC
Source organism: Comamonadaceae bacterium (assembly GCA_031414805.1). Taxonomy (GTDB): domain Bacteria; phylum Pseudomonadota; class Gammaproteobacteria; order Burkholderiales; family Burkholderiaceae_C; genus JAAFIW01. Next base: position 179,014 of record JANOQJ010000026.1, on the reverse strand, counting down.
AGCGTGGTACTTGAAAACAGCGTGATGGTCAACGCCAGCGGGCGCGGCGTTGACATCGCCACACTGAACACGGTGGATCTGGGCAAGCTGGAGACGATGAAGCGGCCCGAGAAGTCGTAACGGATTTTTATGAAAAAGCCGCTGCAGCCCATGTATTAATTGCTCAAACAGCTATTCTTCTTGTAGTGTTCAAACGCAGTTTTATAGCGGCACCCAGTACTCCACGCGGCCACGCCAGGCCGTCAGGCATCCTTCGGAAAGTACTTCACCCCAGGCAGGCCATCAAAGTGCGCGTCCTGCGTCCACAGCACAGCGCCGCGCATCTGCGCCGTTGCATAAATCAGGCTGTCAGCCAGCGGCAAGCCGTTGGCTGCGGCTGCCGTGGCCAGTGTGGCGTCCATCACAACTACCTGGCCTTGTTGCATATACAGCGACGCACGCAGGGCGGCATCTTCATCGCGCACGCGGCGCAGGTATTTGTAGACCTCGTAAACCGTCACGATGGGCACCACCAGTTGCGCCACCGCTGCAGCCTGCGCTTGGTACAACGGGGCACGCGGCCCGCCGTCAAACACTTCCAGCCAGCACGACGAATCCAGCACCACGGGCTTGGCTGGGGTTTTGGCCGGGGCTGCCATGGTGGGCCAGACTAAAAACGGTCGACTTCAACGGGCAAATCTGCTCCACAGCCCTTCAGCTCCCGTTGCAGCTGCACGAGCGTGGGAACCGGCATCAGTTGAATGCCTTGGCCCACCTGCACCACCGCCCACTGCGAGCCCGGCTGCAAATCCATGGTCTGGCGCACAGACTGCGGGATGACAACCTGAAATTTAGGGGACAGTGTGACGGTATGCATATCGATGCCCTGCGCGGCGTACAAGAACAGATCGATATTGTAGTACGCTGCCGCACCGCACGCCCGTCCCGCCCTTGCCCACAAAGGCGGGAAGGAGCAAGACATTTCACCACCGGCATAGTTGAAAAATACGGATCCAGCCCAGGTATTTACTGCTGAAGCAACTATGTTTTTTGTAGTGATTGAATGAAGGGTATGTGACTCAAGGCAGCTTCACCCGCAGCAGCGCCTGCCCGGTGCTGATATACAAAAAGCCGCTGGCATCCACCGCCAGGCCGTTGGGTGTGGCCAGGCTGCCGGGCAAGTCGCCCAGCAAAACGCCCTGCGAGCCGACCTTGCCCAGCAGTGTGGTCACCACGCCTGCGGGTGTGATTTTTCGTACCGTGTTGTTCGTGGCATCAGCGGCGTAGACGTTGCCTGCTGCATCCACCGCCAGGCCGCGAATTTCACCGAAACGGGCTTGATCGCCCGCGCCGTCAGCCGAGCCTGACGCACCAGTCGAACCTGCCAGCACAGTGAGCACGCCTGCCGGGCTGATTTTGCGGATGGTGTTGTAGACCGCCACGTACAGGTTGCCGCTGGTATCGGGCGCGATTTCGGCGAGGAAAGGGTAGGCAGGTGCCACTTCGCCAGCGGCCAGCAGTGGCCATTGGGCCTGACCAGCGGGCGACAGCTTGACGACGAACGGGGCTACGTTCGTGGCTAAGCTGATCCGCGCTTCATTGAGGTAGCCGGACACATACAGGCTGCTGCTGGCATCCACCGCCAGCCGGGCGGGCACAAAGCTGGTGGTCGACCACACCGTGCTCATCACGCCAGCGGGTGACACTTTGACGACCTCACCGCCGCGCTCCACACTCGCAAAACCGACGGAAACAGGGATTGCTTTGCTGCTGTAGGCATTTCCCGCAGCGTCAGCGGCCAGGCCGGCGCGCTGCAGCAACGACCCACCCAAACCTTGCAACACAGCAGTCACCGTGCCTTGCGGCGAGACCTTCACCAAGCGAGTCACGGTGGACGTCAGATTTCTATCCAGCGCAAGCACCCCACCTGTGGGATCAGTCGTCACGTTAAGAAAGTTGGTCGTTGCAGGCAATTGACTGGGGCCCGCCAGCACTTGCGCGGCTTGGTCGGGCAGTTTTGTAAGAAGACGCGCGTTCACCGGGTCGCTCAGGTAGGCCGTGCCTTGCGCATCCAGCGCCAGCCCGCCCAAACCGTCAAACCCGCTCGCCAAGGTGGTGACCACGCCGGCAGGCGTGACCTTGCGCAATACCCGCGCCGGGTCAGACGAACCAAGCCCACTCGGTTTGGCCGGGTTGTCAAGCACCCACAAATCACCTGTTGCGTCCAGAGCCATGCCGCGCGGAAAGGCAAAGCGGGCTGCTTCCCCCACGCCGTCCGCCGAAAGGGATGAATTCGTTGGGCCGCAAGGCGTGTTTTGCGGTACGAGCGGGAACGCATAGATGCAGCCTTGCCGACCGGCAACAGTGGTCACCGTGCCGTTAGGTGCCACGCGGCGAATCACCTGGCCCGCCCAATCACTCACATACACCGTGCCATCGGCCTGCGCAGCAATGCCTAAAAACTGAGGCAAAGACTGGGTGCCGACCATGGAAAAAGGATCGGTAAACGCCGGCACAGTGGCCAAAAGTGCCTGGACACCGTCGGGCGTGACTTTGTAAACCCGGTTGTTCAAGCCCACATACAAGTTGCCCGTTGCATCGACCGTGATGGCAAATGGCAAAACAAACGACTGGCTGGCCAGAAAGCCCAAAGGCAGCGTGCTCACGGCACCGGAGACGCTGATTTTGCGAACCGCATGCACGCCACCGGATTGGCGAGGCACGTCGGCAATGTAGACCGTGCCGGTGCCGTCCACCGCCACACCATAAGGCCCCGCAAACCGGGCCGCGCTGCCCACGCCATCCACCGAACCCTCAAGCCCAGCCTGCCCCGCCAGCGTGGTGACCACGCCCGCCGGGCTGATCTTGCGCACCGTGAAGTTGCCTTGGTCGGCCACATACAAGTTACCCGCTGCATCGCGGGCCACGCCTTGGGGCGCGTTGAAACGGGCGACAGCCGCCGCACCGTCCAGATTGCCGGGGCCTACCAGGCTGCCAGAAAACAGGTTGAGTTTGTCGGGACTTGGGGCTGGGGCTGGCACGGGGGCTGGGGCGGGCGCAGGCGCAGGAACGGGCGCAGGCGCAGGAACGGGCGCGGGACTGGGGGCTGGCACTGGCACTGGCACTGGCGCAGGTGCCGGTGAAGGGCTTGGCGTGGGCGCAGGGCTGGGAGCTGGTGTTGGCCCCGGCGCTGGGGTTCCAGCGGGCGGTCCGGGCACCGGCGCAGGTGCGGGCGTGGCCACCGGCGCAGGCGCGGGCGTCGCATCACCCCCTCCGCCGCCACAGGCCGTCAAGGCCACAGCAGCGCTGAACAAAGCGGCCATCCAGGCCATGCGTTTCAAGTGTGTGTCGGTGCGGTGTTTCATGGTTCGTTTCTCCGGTTCATTTGATCAAAAGTGTCTTCAGCCCAGGTGTTGATTGCTCAAACAGCTATGTTTTTTATAGTAACCGTCTGCGTTTTACTGCGGCAGCTTTACCCGCAACAAGGCATTGCCGGAGCTGACATACAGAACCGTGCCCGCGCAGTCTACGGCCACGCCGCTGGGGCGGGCAATGCTGCCGGGCAAGGTGCCCAGGTCAATGCGTTCCTGGCCCAGGGTGCCGACGACAGTGGTGATCACGCTCGCAGGGGTGACTTTGCGAATCACGTGGTTGGTGTATTCGGCCACATACAGGTTGCCTGCGTCGTCAATTGCCATACCGCGAATCTCGCCAAAGAAGACAGTCTGTCCCGGTACGTCCGATACCACGCCCTCGGGTGTTAACTTGCGGATCGGATTGCCCCCGACGAATACGTTGCCCGCAGCGTCGGCAACCAGCTCGACCGTACGACCCGGCAGAAAGCTCAAGGCGGCTGCCGACTGCCACAAACGTACCCCGCTTGGCGAGAATTTGGTAATCGTCGTTGAGTACGTCCAATTCACGAGGTCAGTTATCCGGTCGCTGCTGACGTAGAGGTTGCCGGTGGCATCCGTGGTGATGCGGTTTGGCACGATGTCTGTGGCGGGCGATAGTGCGTTGCCTGCTGTGGGAAACACCAGGGTTGTGGTGGCACCGCCGGGCGACACTCGGATGATCGTGCCAGAGCGGTCGCAAAAGGAAAAGCCGCAGTTGCGTCCACCAATACCTGTGGCCACGAACACGTTGCCAGTCCGGTCAACCGCCACCCCGCCGCGATCCGCCATGGTGCCGCCGCCCATGAGGGGAACCTCCGCCACCACCGTGACCGATCCCTGCGGGTTGACTTTCAACAAGCGCGACAGCGGATTGCGGCTGAAGTCCGAGCGCGGCTCGACCGCATAAATGTTGCCTTGCGGATCCAGCGCCAGGCTGGACAGATAAGGCAGCGGCGTTGCGTGCATATCGGTTGGCAATTGCGCCAGCGGCGGTACGGTTGCGGTGCCCAACACCAGACTGATGCCTTCGGGTATGTTTTTCACATTGAATAGGGGCCTCGCACCTACTGCGGCAGCTTCACCCGCAGCAGCGCCTGTCCGGTGCTGATGTACAAAAAGCCACTGGCATCCAGGGCCAGGCCGTTTGGCGTGGCCAGGCTGCCGGGCAAGTCGCCCAGCAAGATGCCCGTCGAACCGGCTTTGCCAACCAGCGTTGTCACCACGCCTGCCGGGGTGATTTTTCGCACCGTGTTGTGGGTGGCATCGGCTGCGTAAATGTTGCCCACTGCATCCAGCGCCAAGCCTCTGATTTCGCCGAACCGGGCCTGGTCGCCTGTGCCATCGGCCGAGCCTGATGCACCGGCAGAGCCCGTCACCACCGTGAGCACGCCCGCCGGGCTGATTTTGCGGATGGTGTTGTAGACCGCCACAAACAGGTTGCCGCTGGCGTCCAGCGCGATCTCGGGTAGGTAGGGGTAGGTGGGTGCCACTTCGCCAGCGGTCAGCAGTGGCCATTGGGCCAGCACCTGGCCCGTGGGCGATAGCTTGACCACATAGGGGGCTGCGTTGGGAGTGACGCCAATCTGAGTGCCATTGTTGTACCCGGCGATGTAAAAGCTACTGCTGGTATCCAGTGCCACCCGGGCGGGTATAAAACTGGTGGTGGCCCAAACGGTAGTTACCACACCAGCGGGTGACACTTTGACGACTTCTGCACCGCTCTCCAAAGGGATAAATCCAGCAAAATTAGCCCCCGATTTGGTGCTGTACACGTTGCCCGCGCCATCAGCGGCCAAGCCAGCACGCGGCAGCACAATCCCGCCCAGGCGTTGCGCCACAGCCGTGGTTGTGCCTTGCGCGGAGACTTTCACCAAGCGGATTGCATACTCCGGATTCGATAGCGGGGTCCTCTCCAATGCATAAATCTGACCCGAGGGGTCAGTGGTCACATTGAGAAAAATGGTCGTAGCAGGCAACTGGCTGGGGCCAACGAACACCTCAGCGGCTTGATTGGGCAGTTTTTTGAGCACCCGCGAGTTCACCGGGTCGCCAAGGTAAGCCACGCCCTGGCCATCAAGCGCCAAGCCGCCCAGGCCATCAAACCCGGAGGCAATGGTAGTGACCACACCGGCAGGCGTGACCTTACGCAGCACACGCCCAGGAACATTCGAACCATTTCCACCGTCAACCACCAGCAAGTCACCGGCGGCGTCCAGAGCCAACCAGCGGGGAACGGCAAAACGGGCTGCTTCACCCACGCCATCCACCGACGGCGGGTTGGACGGCCCGCAGGGCGTGTTTTGCAGTACGAGCGCGATCCCGTAAATACAACCTTCTCGGCCTGCCACGGTGGACACATTGCCGTTGGGTGCAATGCGGCGAATGACATGGCCCCGGGAATCCGCCGCGTACACCGTACCGTCGGTTTGCACAGCGATACCTGCAAGCTCAGGCACCGACTGGGAGCCGCCCATGATAAGAGGGTCTGTAAACGTCGGCACCGTTGCCAGAATCGATTCCACCCCGTTGGGTGTGACTTTGTAGACCTTGTTGCTAAAGCCAACATACAGGTTGCCGTTGGCATCCACGGTGATGGCAAATGGCAAAACAAATGATTGGCTCGCCAGAAAACTCAATGCCAGGGTGCTCACGGCACCCGAGGGGCTGATTTTGCGAACGGCGTGCACGCCACCGGCTTGGCGGGGAACGTCGGCAACGTAGACACTTCCGGCGCTGTCCACCGCCACACCATAAGGCCCGGCAAACCGCGCCGCGCTGCCCACGCCATCGACCGAGCCCTCAACCCCAGCTTGCCCCGCCAGCGTGGTGACCACGCCCGCCGGGCTGATCTTGCGCACCGTGAAGTTGCCTTGGTCAGCCACATACAAGTTACCCGCCGCATCACGGGCCACGCCCTGGGGCGCGTTGAAACGGGCGGCGAGGGCTGCGCCGTCCAGATTGCCAGGCCCCACCAAGCTTCCAGAAAACAGGTTGAGCTTGTCTGGACTGGGTGCAGGTGCGGGCGTTGGACCGGGCGCCGGTGCAGGACCTGGTGCCGGTGGAACCGGCGTAGGTGCTGCAGGCGGTGGCGGCGGTGGCACGGGGGCAGGTGCAGGGCTGGATGCGGGTGGAACGGGTGCGGGCGCTGCAGGCGGTGGCGGCACAGGCACAGGTGCTGGCGTGCCAGCTTGTGGTGGTTGAGATGATGGCGGCGGCGGGGCATCACCCCCACCGCCCCCACAGGCACTGACCGCCAGGGCAGCGCTAAATAAAAAGCTCAACAAAGCCATGCGTTTCAAGGACTTTTCGCTACGTTGCTTCATGACTTATCTTTCATGGATAAATTGATAAAAAGGGGCTTTTATGCAGGAACAGGCTGCTCAAGCGGCTATGTTTTTTGTAGTTATCAGCGCAGAAACGAGCATCGGCTCGCGTGGCTGTGGGGCAAGCGCTTGAGCTGATGCTGCCTGGATTGCGTTGCAAATCAACCCTACCCGGGTCGGGTTGCCTGCGGCCGGTGCTTGCCATCGTCGGGAAAGAGCTGCGTTGGAATGCAAATCTCTCAGGCTCCTGCGGGGTGGTGCTTCCCATGTCGTTCAGAGATAAAAAAAGCTGCAACCCCAATGAATGCTGCTCAAAAAGCTATGTTTTTCATAGTGAAAGGGGCCTCGCGCCTACTGCGGCAGTTTCACCCGCAGCAGCGCCTGCCCGGCGCTGATGTACAAAAAGCCGCTGGCATCGATGGCCAGGCCGTTGGGGGTGGTCAGGCTGGCGGGAAGCTCGCCCAATGTGATGCCCAGCGAGCCCGCTTTGCCCACCACGGTGGTGACCACACCCGCCGGGGTGATTTTTCGCACGGTGGCGTGGGTGGCATCGGCGGCGTAAATGTTGCCTGCTGCATCCAGCGCCAAGCCGCTGATGGTTCCGAAGCGGGCCTGGTCAGTGGTCCCGTCGGCCGATCCCGCCACACCGCTGGCACCGGCCAGCACAGTCATCACCCCGGTGGGGCTGAATTTGCGGATGGTGTTGTAGGCCGCCACATACAGATTGCCGCTGGCGTCCAGTGCGAGCTCGGGTGTAAAGCGGTAATCCGGTGCCACCTGACCACCTGTCAGCAGTGGCAACTGGCCCAGCACCTGACCGGTGGGCGACAGCTTGACCACATAGGGCGTTGCGACGGGTGGCAGATTTCCAGCGGTTTTGCCGTTGTTGTACCCCGCGACATACACCGTGCCGCTGCCATCGACCGCAAGCCGCGCAGGCACAAAGTCGGCGGTAGACCACAGGGTGCTGACGGTGCCGCTTGGCAACGTGTCACTGGGCACGACTTTGATTACATCACCACCCATCTCAGCCACAAAAGTCGGTCTCTGCGGGTCAATTGCTGCTCTGGTGCTGTAAACATTGCCTGCGCTGTCGGCTGCCACGCCGCCGCGATTCAACCAAAATCCGCCAAGGCCACGCGCCAGCACCGTGGCGCTACCCAGGGGGGAGACTTTGACCATGCTCAGGGCGGGCCCCAGAGAGCTATTGCGTGTGCCGTCGGCGTTGAACGCCGCTGTCGGTATCTGCAGCGTATAAATATTGCCCTGCGGATCGGTACTCATATTCAAGAGCAGGTTGACGGCTCCTTCGCCGGGACCGGCATACACCGCTGTTGGCTCGTCTGGCCGCTTCTGCAAGATTCGCGCGTTGGCGGTGTCGCTGATGAACAGCACGCCCTGCTCACTGACTGCAAGCCCTGCGAGGCCTTTAAAGTCTTTTTCTACGGTGGTCACGACACCAGCCGGTGTGATCTTGCGCACCGCGACGACGGGAGAGACCGGTTGATAAAAGCCCTCGGGCGGACGCGAGTCTGCCGCGTAGAGGTTGCCCGCTTTGTCCAACGCCAGGGAGGTAGGTTGCGCAAAGCGCGCCTGATTGCCCACGCCATCTTGCGTACCCGCAACGCAAAAGTCGCCCGCCACGACAGACATCACCCCACTGGGCGAAAAGCTGCGAATGACTTGACCCACGTTGTCGGCTGCATACACCACGCCCTCGGGGCTGACCGCAATGCCCCACAGCACCGGCTGGCGACCGAAGCAGCCACCCGGCACATAGGTCACGGTGGCGAACACCGACGATGTGCCGTCTGGTGCGACTTTAAGCACCTGATTTCCCAATGTGATGAACAAATTGCCACCGGCATCAAACGCCAGCTTGGGAAAGACGTACACAAGATTCCCCCGCGCCAGGCTCACCGGCAGGGTGCTCACTGCGCCCGTCGGGCTGATCTTGCGCAGCACATCCGCGTCAACCACAACCACCGAGCCGGTGGTATCGACCGCGATGGACGACAGTTTCGAGAAGCGCGCGGCAGGGCCTGTGCCGTCTGCATTTCCCTGGGTGCCGTCTAGCCCCGCCAAGGTGGTCACCACCCCAGCGGGGCTGATCTTGCGCACCGTGAAGTTGCCAGCATCGGCCACATACAAATTGCCTGCTGCATCCCGCGCCATTTCGCCCGGCGCGTTGAACCGGGCCGCAGCACCAGTTCCATCCAAATTGCCCGGCCCGGAGATGGAGCCTGCTACCAAATTGAGCGGGTTGATTGCAGGGGCGGGTGCTGGGGTTGGCGCCGGGGCAGGCGCTGGGGCCGGAACTGGCGCGGGGGTCGGTGCCGGTGCAGGGCTGGGGGCTGGTGTGGGTGCTGGCCCGGCAATAGGCGCAGGGCTGGATGCAGGCGGCGCATCGCCCCCGCCTCCTCCACAAGCACTCACAACGACCGCGGCGCTGAACAAAGCTGCCATCAAGGCCATGCGGTTTGATGCAATTGAGAAAGTGCTTAAGAAAGCGGTCGAGATACGCTGTTTCATTGTGGGTCCCTGAACGTTTGGATGGCGTTGCGCGCCCTTTTGGCAGGGGCCGCTACTTGCAATCGTTCTATCACCCGCCCATGAATCGGCAGCGCTTTAAGGGTATTTGGTTGTGTCTGCCTGTTTCCCGATCTACGAACCCAACACACGCACGACAGGCAGTCACTGTTTATGCATCAAAACAGCCACCAGCCCTAATAAATACTGCTCAAGCAGCTATCTAAAAAATAGCAATTAAACGTTCACCCCGTAGCAAGGTGAAGAGTCCCATCAGCGCAAACACGCCCGCCGCCACGGCGCGCACCAGCCTCATCGGGATGCGCTGCGCAAACTGCTGGCCGATGAAGACGGCGGGCACGTCGGCAATCAACATACCCACGGTGGTACCCGCCACCACGGCCCAGGCACCGAATTGGGCGGCTGAGTAGTTGGCGGCCAGCGCCACCGTGGCGATTTGGGTTTTGTCGCCCATCTCGGCGAGAAAAAACGTGGTGAAGGTGGCACCGAACACACCCCAGCGGGTGGCCAGTTGGGTGTCGGTTTCATCCAGCTTGTCGGGCACCAGCGTCCAGGCGGCCATGGCCAGAAACGACAGGCCGAGCAGCCAGCGCATCACATCGGGGCTGATCTGCGTAGTGGCCCAGGCACCCAGCGCACCGGCCAGGCCGTGGTTGATGACGGTGGCGCACAGGATGCCCGTAATGATGGGCAGGGGCTTTTTAAAGCGCGCGGCCAGCAAAAAGGCCAGCAGCTGGGTCTTGTCGCCAATTTCGGCCAGGGCCACCACGCCGGTGGAGATGAAAAACGCTTCCATGGGGTTTGGATCCTTTTTTGATGGCCCACCCTTGAACCGGTCAACGCACAATGAATACATGATCCCTTTCACAGGAGTTTGCAATGGGTGGTGACGGAATGGGTGCTTTGGCCTTGGTCATTTTGCTGGGCTGTGTGTTGATGGTCGCTTTGCCAGCCTTGCTGGGTGGGTGGTTGGCTCGTCAAGTGTTTGCCGCCGGGCCCTCACGGGACTTGAAGGCGGTGCTGGTGGCCGTGGCCTGCGCGGGGCTGGGCTTGCTGGCGGTGTTTGCCACGTTTTTTGAGTCAACCTGGCAGCCCGCCAACGAGGTTCGCCTGACCTTGCCGCCCGGTTTTTCGCACGACTGGATCGTGATGCTGGAAAAGCCCGATGCACCGCAGGCCCTGCAATGGCGCGGCGTGAACCTCCCGTTTTTCTCCAAAATGACCGACGTGGCGGTGCCCGCGTCGGGCGTGGTGGTGGTGCAGTCGCTGGCGGGCATTTCGGGCGGCTACGCGCAAGCCATGCTGTCCACCGGCGAGGTGTCGACGGGTGCGTCGTACGGGCCCGCGGCGGCTTCGCTGGGTTACGGCAGCTATGCGGCGTTTGAGCGCCCTGTCGCTGGACAAACCGAGCCTGGCAGCGAATTTGATGCGCAGGTGCTGCGTGAGCCACAAACTTTGCTGCGCTTTCTGGAATTGCGCCAAGCGTCTAAATAAGAGCGAAAAGTGCCAACAGCCCTTATGAATATTGCTCAAGCAGCTATATAAATAATAGCAATTGAAGCGTCAACCCCGTGCTTGCAGGCAGTCCTTGCACTGCCCGTACAGGGTCAGCTCATGGTCTTGCACCACAAATCCTGGTGGTGCCAGCCGCCCCAGGTCTCCGGGGCAGGCATGTACGTCAAACACGCGCTCGCAGGCGCGGCATTGAAAGTGGTGGTGGTGGCCGTGGCTGGCCAGCTCGTAGCGGGCAGCTGCGCCGGGCAGGTCTACCGGGCGAATCTCGGCGTCGTCCAGCAAAGCTTTGAGATTGCGGTAGACCGTGGCCAGCGACAGGCCTGGCACCCGAGCTTGGGCTTGGTCCAGAACCTCTTGCGGCAGCAGGGGCCTGCCAGCTACCGACAGGGCTTGATGAATCGCCGCACGTTGAACAGTCATTCGTTGCATGGCGCAAGTGTGCCCCAGACGCAGGCACAGGACGGGGCTTGCATTGTTGCGAATTGATTCGCGTTATATTCTGCGTTATTGACTTTACATTCTCAATAATCTCAAGACACACCGTAAAGATTCCTGAGAACCGTCTTCTCTCAATCGTCGGTCTGCAGGCACCCCAAGGTACATGTGATGAATCCATCTCGTTTTTTACAACCACCCGCATTCCTCAAGCAAACCGCGATGGCATTGGCTTGCATGGCAGCTACTGTGGCGTTCGCACAGAGCGCCGACAACAGTTCGCGACAGCTTCCCACCATCGTGGTCACACCAACCCGCTCCGACCAGAACCTTGCCGATGCCCCTGCGGCTGTGAGCGTGGTCACCCGCCAGGAGATTGATGACAAAAACGTCTCCCGCATCAGCGACGCACTGGGCAAAGTGCCCAGCCTGTTTCTGGGTCGGGCCGAAAACGGGCAGGTTCACTCGTTTGAAGGTGGTTTTTCGCTGCGCGGTATGGACACGCGCCGCACGCTGATCTTGCTGGATGGTTTGCAGCCCCTTCAAAACGCCAACTCGCAAGGCGTGAACTGGTTGACTGTTTTCCCCGACGACGTGGAGCGCATCGAGGTGGTGCCAGGGGCGTTTTCGTCTTTGTACGGCAGCAACGCCATGGGTGGCGTGATCAACATCATCAGCAAGCGGCCGCAGCAGCGCGAGTTCACTGTGCGCCTGAAAAAAGGTTTTGGCGACGCGCAGGGTCAGGACGCCAGCGTTTATTTTCGAGACAAGCTGGCCAACGGCCTGGGCATCACGGCAGGCTTGAGCACCATTCGACGCAGCGGCTTTGTCAGTGAATTCACCGTGCGCACGCCAACCGGCCCGGGTGGCACCACGCCGGTGACCGGCGGCATACCCACCACCACCCGTGAGGGCGTGCCCGCATTCATCGTGGGCGACCGGGGGCGCCAACCCTGGACGCAACAGCACGCCCTGCTCAAGTTGAACTACGACCTGTCGGCCAGCAGCCGTGTTCACGCAGGTGTGGCCTATGCGGATGCCACGGCCAACTACGAGCGGTTCAATACCCATCTGCGCAGTGCCACGACTGGACAACCCGTCTCCAGCGGCAGCCTGCAAATTGGTGGTCAGGCGATTGCCCTGACTGAGGCTGCTTTTGTCAGCAGCGCGCCGTTGAACGAAGCCAGTACACGCTACTTTGCCGGTTACGAAGGTCTGGTTGGCAGCAACGTGCGACTCAAAGTGGACCTGGCAAAAATCGACCGCAAGTTCAGCTTTCCCACGGTCGGCACCACGTCGACTTACAACACAGGTCCCGGCTCGCTCAGCGAATCACCCAATAGCGGGCTGGATGCCACCGCGTCGCTGAGCTTTCCGCTGGGCGACAAACACTTTGTCGTGGGTGGTGTGTCAATTCACCGTGACTCGGTTCAGCGGCGCAGCTACAGCCTGACAAACTGGCGCGATGCAGACAGCCGTACCAACCTGACAGGGGGCTACAACGGTCGCTCCACGATCACCTCGTTCTTTGTGCAGGACGAGTTCACAGCCAGCGACCGCCTGACTCTCTACGCGGGTGGACGACTGGATCGCTGGGAGACTTCGGGAGACTTTTTCCAAAGCACCGCCCCGGTCAGGTCCACCACCTATGCGTCGCGCAGCCAGACAGCGTTCAACCCCAAGCTGTCAGCCGTCTTCAAGGCCACCGATGTCGTGACGCTACGCGGCTCGGTAGGCCGTTCGTTCAGGGCACCTTCGAACCTGGATTTGTATTCCACCACCGTTCAAAGCTCCACCATTTCGCCCACCGGTTTTCTGACGGTGCAAAGCGATCCGCAACTCAAACCTGAGCGGGCCACCAGCTGGGAGCTAGGCGGGCAGTGGCGCATCTCTGACAAGGTGAGTACCACAGCCACCTACTACGACACCCGCCTGTCGGACATGATCTATTCGAAGCAGATTGACCTGTCGTTGACGCAACGCATCAACGCGGGTCGTGCACAGGTCAAAGGGCTTGAATGGGGCGTGGTAGCCAAACCGTATGGCTGGTTGGAAGTCAACGGCAACATATCGTGGATCCAATCGCGAATTCTTGAAAACAGCGCCGACCCGGGCAGCGTGGGCAAACAACTCACGCAAGTGCCCAAACGGCTGGCTTACCTGGGTTTGACCGCGCGCCAGGGCGAATGGTCGGGCACGCTGGAGACCCGCTACTCGGGGCAAACCTTCATCACCGCACGCAACACCGATGTGGTGCAAGGTGTGCCCAGCAGCAACGACTCCTACGCCATGACACATTTGAAAGTGGGCTACCAGGCCAGCAAGACCGTGCGCGTGAATCTGGCCGTCAACAACCTGTTTGACAAGCAGGTGTATCAGTTCAGCCTGCTGCCTGCGCGCAATGCCACGGTTGAAATGGTGCTGAGTTTTTGATGAGCCTGCGCATGTGCTGGTTTCGCTGGTTGGCCACCGCAGCACTGTTGGGGTTGGCCATCCTGGTCGCCCCGACCGCCCGCGCCGCATCGGCGCTCACGGTGGTGGTTATCCCCGGCGATCAAGCCACGCTGCAAATGGTGGCCGCAGCCCGACTGCTCAAGCAGGAAGCTGCTTTCGCGCAAGTGACGTTTCGCGTATTGCCCCAGTCTTTGCTCACGCCAGCCGATGTGGCGGCGCTGGCGCAGGCCGACGTGGTGTTTGCCCGCCACATGGTGGGCTCGGTGAGTCAATCGGTTGGCGCTGCCATGCAAGCCTTGGCCGCCAAGGGCAAGCGCCTGTATGGCGTAGGGCAAAACGAGGGAGCCTCCAGCCAGTTGGGGCTGACTGAAGACCTGGCACTGCGCACGTATGCCGATGCGGGCGGTACCGAGAACTGGGCCAACATGGTCCGCTTTGCGCTGCGCCGCGACCATGGGTTTGCAACACAAGCTCTGCCCGTGCGCGAGCTGCCGCAAGTGGGCGCGTTGGATTGGCGAACCGGTGAGCTGTTTGAAAACTTCGAGGCCTACGCCGCCGCGTATCAGCGCCACCGCCCCGGTGACGCCGACAAACCCTGGGTGGGCATGGTGCTCAGCCGAGGTCAGGCGGTCAGTGGGCAAGACGAGAGCCTGGGTGCCATGGCCAGGGCGCTGGAGGCGCGCGGTTTCAATGTGCTGCCTGTCTACGGATTTCCATCGACCGTGCCCGTGCAGACGTTTTTTCTGGACGGCTCCAATCGCCCCCGGGTGCAGGCGGTGGTGGCAGTGGCCATGAAAATTGGTAACGTGCCCGACAGGATTGGCCCGCTGCTGGAGCGCCTGAACGTGCCGCTTATCAACGCCATCACCTTGTACAAATCAACCCAAAAAGAATGGGAAAACTCCCCGCTAGGGCTGGATCAAAACGAGCGCTCGTGGCAGATCAGCGGTGCGGAGCTGGCGGGCATCGTGGCACCGACGGTTGTGGCCAGCAAAGAGCGCCGCCAAGACGCACAAACCGGGCTGGAGTACGTGGCTGAAGTGCCCATTGCCGAACGTGTTGAACGCATGGCAGACCGTGTGCGCAAGCTGGTGGACTTGCGCACGACGGAAGCGTCGAACAAGCGCGTGGCCATCGTCTACTACAACTACCCAGCAGGTAAGCACAACGTGGGCGCGTCCTACCTGAACGTGATGCCGCGCTCGCTGTGGCAAATTTTGACCCGCCTGGAAGCCGAGGGTTACACCACGCAAAACCACCCCAAGGACGAGACCGCATTGTTTGAGCGCCTGCAACAGCACGGCACAAATGTGGCCGACACCACCCCCGGTGCGTTGCAGGCACTGGTGGCCTCGGGCCAGGCTGTGCTGCTGCCCGTGGCGCAATACCGCCAGTGGTTTGATGCACAACCGCAGGCGCTGCGCGCCAGTATGGTCCGCTCTTGGGGAGAGCCCGAGGCGGCAAAAACCATGGTGTGGACTGATAAAGCAGGAAAAGCGCATTTCGTGTTCCCTGCCCAGCGCTATGGCAATTTGCTGTTTGCGCCGCAACCCGTGCGCGGCTGGGGCGACGTGAAAAAGATGTACCACGACGTGGCACTCGCACCGCACCACCAATACCTGGCTTTCTACCTGTGGCTGCAAAAAGACTTTCAGGCCCATGCCATGGTGCACGTGGGCACGCACGGCACCCACGAATGGCTACCCGGCAAAGAGGTTGGCTTTACCGCCGCAGACCCCAGCGAAGCCATGGTGGGCGATGTGCCTCAGGTCTACCCCTACAGCGTGGACGTGGTGGGTGAAGGCCTGCAGGCCAAGCGCCGGGGCATGGCCACGCTGATCTCGCACATGACACCACCATTTGACAAAGCAGGGTTGAACCCGGATTTGCTGAAGTTGCACGGCCTGTTTGACGACTATGGCGTCGCCAAGGAGCAAAGCAACACAGCAGCGGCCGCCGCGTTGACCGACATCAACCGGCTGGCCAGAAAAATGGGTTTGCTCAAAGACCTGGGGCGCGACGAGCTGAAGAACGCTGATGACATTGAGGCCCTGCACGACTACTTGCACGAAGTGGAAGAAACCCAAACCCCGCTGGGCCTGCACACGCTGGGCGTGGCCCCTAGCGAAGAACTGCGCCGCAGCACGGCAGATGCCATGGTGGAGCGCATGGGGCCCATGATGCCCGCCGAGTTTGAGCAAAAAGTGCAGGCGCTGAGCGCGCTGATGCTGGCCAGTGCACGCGCCGAGCTGGACGCGCTGGTGGCGGCGCTGGCCGGTCGCTATGTGGCTGCAGGCCCCGGCGGTGATCCGCTACGCAGCCCGGCCTCGCTGCCCACCGGTAAAAACCTGTACGGGTTTGATCCTTCACGCATTCCATCCAACGGCACCTACAACCAGGGCGTTGCGCTGGCCAACACCTTGATGGCTGACTACCGCAGCAAGAACGGTGTGTACCCCGACCGCCTGCTGTTCAACCTGTGGTCTGGCGAGACCATGCGGCACGGTGGTGTGATTGAAGCGCAAATCTTGTCTTTGATGGGCGTGCGGCCCAAGTGGGATGTGTTTGGCCGCATCGTCGATGTGGAACTGATTTCGCGCGCCGAACTCGGGCGCCCGCGAGTGGATGTGGTGCTCACGCCGTCGGGCCTGTACCGCGATTCACTGCCCATGCTGATGCTGCTGATTGACAAAGCCGTCAATGCGGTGAAAGACCTGCCAGAAGATGACAACCCGGTTCGCGCCAATGTGCAGCGCGCCCGCCAGGCACTCGAAGCACGCGGCGTGCCCGTTGACGAAGCGATGCGCATGGCGGCCGTGCGCATGTTCACCGAACCACCGGGTGCTTATGGAACCGGCCTGGACAACGTGATTCGCGCGGGCAACACCTGGAACACCGAGGCGCAGGTGGTGGATGTGTATTTCAATCGCGTGGGCCATCTGTTTGGTCAGGGATATTGGGGCAGCAAGGGCGATCCATCTGATAAGGACAGTGCCCCTGGCACGTCATTAGCCATCGACGTTTTCAAATTGGCCCTGAAAGACGTCAAGATGGTGCTGCATTCCACCTCCAGCAACCTGTATGGCACGCTGGACAACGACGATGTCTACCAATATATGGGCGGCGCGGCCATGGCCATCCGCTACGTCACGGGCACCTCGCCGCAAACCCAGATGGTTAACCTGTCAGACCCCAGCCGCAGCGGCTTTGAATCGCTGGACAAGTACATGGGCCGTGAAATGCGCACCCGCTACCTGAACCCCGTTTGGATCAACGCCATGTTCAATGAAGGCTATGCAGGTGCGCGGCTGATGCACCAGGTGGTAGACAACCTGTGGGGCTGGCAAGTGACTGTGCCCGGTGCGGTGGACAGCGCCAAATGGCAGGAGTTTTTTGAAGTCTATGTACAAGACAAGCACAACCTGAAAATTGCGCAACGCTTTCGCGAAGCCCGCAACACCCTTGCGTTTCAAGCCATGGTGGACCGCATGCTGGTGGCGGTGAACAAGGGTTACTGGAAAGCCAGCCCCCAGGTGGTGGCCAAACTGGAGGCAATGAACCGGCAACTCATCGCACAAGCGGGTGCCTCGTGTGACCGCGACAGTTGCAGCAGCCCAGCCGTGACGGCGCTGGCGGAGCAAATAGATGCCATGAAGATGCAACGCGCCAACGCTGGTTTTGGCCTGTCGGCGGCCGGTGCCGCGGCATCCCCCAGCGCAAACCCGCCCGCAACGCCCCAAGCCTCACCGCAAGCTGCAGCACAAGAGCCTTCGCCCAGCCCACCCGCGCCCAATGCGGTCAAGGGCATGGAGTTGCGCGAGCGACCGTCAAACACGCCCGTGCAGCAAATCATTTGGACCTATGGCATCCTGATTTTGCTCATCGTGCTGGGGGGCATTGGCTGGCAAGCATTGCGTTATCGCCGCGAGAAGCACTCCCTAAAAACAACTTGAGGACATTTCGTTTGAACGCGCTAGAAACCACTTTGTATGAGATCTCGAAACTGTTCTTGATGCCTGTTCTCGTCTTGTTGTGCCTGATGTTTGTATTTGCATTTTTCTCCGTGGGCACTTTGCTGCTGGACATGCTGCTGCGTTCTCGCCCCTCAGGTGCCCGGCAACCGCTGAAGCGCTTCAAGCAGCTCAACCCCCATGCCAACACAGTCGCCATCGAGCTGCATTTGCTCAAGCTGCTGGAACCCCTGCGCATGACCAGCCGTGTGGCACCCATGCTGGGGCTGGCGGCCACCATGATTCCCATGGGCCCAGCGCTGGTAGCCGTTGCAGCCGGTAACGCCCAGGGCATTGCCCAAAACCTGGTGGTGGCATTTGCTGCCGTGGTGGTGGCCTTGCTCTCGGCCTCAATTACTTATGTGGTGTTGTCTGTCCGGCGGCGCTGGCTACTCAGTGAGTTGAACGACTTGACTGTGGGGCAGCCCGATGCCTAGCCGCTTGCTGTCCAACATCCTGGACGAGGACGATGGTGACGATCCCATTCTGAGCGTGGTCAACATCATCGACGTGTTTCTGGTCATCATTGCCGTGCTGTTGATTGCGGTGATGGACAACCCGCTGAACCCGTTTGCAACGCAGGATGTCATCGTCATCAAAAACCCCGGCTCGCCGCAAATGGAAATGCTGGTGAAAAAGGGCAACGAGCTCAAAAACTACAAAAGCACAGGCCAGATCGGAGAAGGCCAGGGCCAGAAGGCAGGCACGGCGTACATGCTGAAAGACGGCACGATGGTTTACGTGCCTGAAGAGGGGTCCGCGAAGAAGTAAGACCTGGCAGTGGGCAGCGTCTTTTTTTAGATGAAAAGCGTTACCAGCCCTTTTAGATACTGCTCAAGCAGCTATGTAATCAATAGCAAAAAAGACCAATCATTTTCTGCCGTTGATTTTGCCAATAAGAATCATTCGCATTTGATGTAAGATTGCCTTACCGTTCATCTGTGGAGTTTTTCTTGGCCAACACAACATATCTTCCTTTGGGCGCCTGGATGCTGGCGTCGATTTCAGCTACCGCGCAAGTGACTACCGCCCCTGCCAACCCCGGCGAAGCGGGTAAATCGCTGCCCACCGTCACGGTGAAGGAAAAAGCCGAAGCACCTGCGGGCAAAGACGCGCTGCGTGCCACGACCACGACGATTGGCAAAGGCAATCAGGCGCTGCGCGATATTCCGCAATCGATCACCGTGGTGACCGAAAAGCTCATCGACGACCGCAACCTGGACACGCTGAAAGACGTGCTGCACAACACCGCTGGCGTGACCTTTCTGGCGGCGGAGGGCGGCGAGGAAGACATTCGCCTGCGCGGTTTTTCGCTGGCCGGCACAGGCGACATTTTTCTGGACGGCATGCGTGACCCGGCGTTTTACGACCGCGACACCTTCAACAACGACCGCGTGGAACTGTTGCGCGGCTCGGCCTCCATGCTGTTTGGCCGGGGCTCCACCGGCGGCGCGGTGAACCAGGTGAGCAAGCAGCCACGCTTGATGGACGAGCATGACATCACCACCACGCTGGGCAGCCACCAATACCGCCGCATCACCGGTGACTTCAACTTCAAGACGGGCGACAACGCGGCCCTGCGTCTGAACGCCATGAAAACCCAGGCCGATAACAACGGCGCTGGCACCCGTATCGACAAGCAGGGCATTGCCGCCGCTTACCGCTTCGGCATTGGCACGGCCAACGAGTTTTCGGCCAGTCTTTACTGGCTGGACAACCGCAACGGCATGAACTACGGCCTGCCGTGGATTCGCCCCAAGTCCACCGACACCAGCGACAAAAACACGCTCATCGGGGGCCTGGATCCGAAGACCTACTATGGCTTGAACAGCGACTACAACGCCGGCACCGCCAAGCTGTTGACTCTCGTCCACACGCACCGCTTTGTCGATGGCAGCGAGCTGAAAAGCCAGTTGCGCAGCGGCAGCTTCACCCGCGACCAGCGGGCCAGCACGGTGCGCTTGGCGACAGCCGCCCTGCAACCGGGTGGCGTGGCGGCAGATCTGAGCAACTTTGGGCCCAACACTGTGTTCACGCGCGGTGCTCCGCTAAAGATTCAGGACGTGAATACCACCCACGCACAAAGCGACTACAGCACCAAGTTCAACGCATTGGGCGTGCAACACACCCTGCAAGCCGGTGTGGACTTAGCGTTGGAAGAAAAAGTGGTTTATGTGGCACGCAGCGCTGCGCAAGGCGGGGTGGATCTCATCAAGCCCAGCCTGACCGCTGGCCAAACCGAAGGCGGTGGCTCGGTGAGTGAAGGCACACGAGTCTTGCGCCCGGGCAATCAGTTCACAGCTCGCTCCTGGGGTGTGTATGCGCAAGACCTGGTGCAAATTGCGCCCCAGTGGAAGCTGCTGGGCGGCCTGCGCTACGACAGCCTGCGCGGCACCTATGACGCGTTTGCCATTCCTTCCGGTGCACCTGGCTCTGCCAGCCCCGCTGCACCCGGCCCGGTCACCACCACGAGCTACCAGCAAAAAATCGGCGAATGGAGCAAGCGCCTGGGCGTGCTGTACCAGCCCACACCGTTGAGCTCGTACCACTTTTCCTACGGCACCTCGTTCAACACCTCGGGCGACACCTATTCTTACAGCGCCCTGAGCGCCAACACCCCGCCCGAGGCCAGTGAAAACATCGAGTTGGGTGCCAAGCTCGACTCCGCCGACAAGCGTTTCACCACGCGACTGGCCATCTTCCGCGCCACCAAAAAGAACGAGCGCAACACCGACCCCGACACTGCCGCTACCCGCTTCCTGCTGTCGGGCAAGCGTCATACCGCCGGGGTCGAAGTCGACGTGACCGGCCGCCTGACCCCCGCTTGGGAAATTTACGGCTCTTATATGTGGATGCCGATTGCCCGAGTCGACGTGGCAGCCTCCACCGCCACCAGCGTCGGTAACCGTGTGGGCGACCGACCCGGCCTGTCACCGCGCCACAGCGGCACCGTGTGGAGCACCTACCAGCTCACACCGCAGTGGCGCGTGGGCGGCGGCCTGAACCTCCGCAGCAAACAAGCCCCGGCCGACGTGACCGCCCCGGCCTGGGAAGCGCCCGGCTACGTCACGGCCGATCTGATGGCCGAATACACCATCAACCAGCAGTATTCGGTGAAAGCCAACCTGTCCAACATCGGCAACAAGCTGTACGCCGACAGCCTGTACCGAGGGCACTATGTTCCGGGTGCGGGGCGCAATTTGCAGGTTGCTTTGACGGCGAAGTTTTGAATGCGCGCCAGTCTGACCCCGAATGTGCCCCTTCCCCCGCTGGGGGAAGGTTGGGATGGGGGCAGCGCGTACCAATCTTCGTTCCAACAAACACCTTCGCACGCAAGCCCCCATCCCCACCTTCCCCCAAAGGCGGGAAGGAGTAAAACCCGCATCAGTCAGTCTTTTCGCGTGCGACCATGCTCCTGACCCTCCCCAACCTCCTGACCCCCCAAGAGCTGGCCCACGTCCAAACCTTGCTGGCCACAGCCCCTTGGGCCGATGGACGTCCCGGCGCGGGCACCCAAGCCGTGCAAGTCAAAAACAACGAGCAGTTGCCGCACGACGACGCCGTGGCCATGCAACTGCGCCCCGTCGTGCTAGCCGCCCTGCACCGTCACCCGCTGGTCCTTTCAGCCGCATTGCCCAAACGCATCTTTCCGCCGCGTTTTAACCGCTACAGCGGCAACGCCAACCACTACGGCAACCATGTAGACGGCGCGGTGCGTCTGCTGCCCGACACCGGCCAGGCCCTGCGCACCGACATCTCGTGCACGCTGTTTTTGTCTGACCCCGCCAGCTACGACGGCGGCGAACTGGTGATGCAAGAGGTTTCCGACAAGCCATGCATCAAGCTGCCCGCCGGCCACCTGGTGATCTACCCCGGCACCACGGTGCACCAGGTCACGCCCGTCACACGCGGCGAGCGCATTGCCTGTTTTTTCTGGATCGAAAGCCTGGTGCGCAGCACCGAGCAGCGCCGCCTGCTGTACGAGATGGATATGGCCCTGCTGGCCTTGCGAACGCGCCACGGCGACAGCGATGAAACCGTGGCCCTCACGGGCACTTATCACAACCTGCTGCGTCTTTGGGCGGATACATGACCCGGCTACACACCACCCTTCACCACAAGGAGCCTCGTGCCATGCAAACCGCAACCCCTGTTCAAAGCAGCGGACACATCGCCAGCCAGCCCACGACGCGTGCACTTGCCGAACCGCCAGAACCCCATCAGCCCATCGCCAGCACCGCGCTGCTGCGCGGCAGCAAGGTGGTGGACATCAGCCACAACGGCAAGGTATACCGCCTGCACGCCACGCGCCTGGGCAAACTGATATTGACGCTGTAGTCACCCATCCACCTGACTTTGCAAGTTTCATCGTGGGGCGACCCGAGGCGCAAGCTGAAAGGTCGCATTTGCCAGCCAACGATAGCCCGCAAGGGCTTGACGAGTAGCCAGGCTTTTTTTCAGGGTGTTTTTAAGCGCTATATAAATGATAGCTGCTTGAGCAGTGTTTGTGGTCTCGAATCGCCTATTCGATCTGAATTCGCGCGTCAATACACCGCCTGGATCGTCATTCCCGCGCAGGCGGGAATCCAGGCGCGAGGTGCTTGCCGCAGTTGTGGATCTTGTGCGCCGCAACCGCTGGATTCCCGCCTTCGCGGGAATGACAGATTTGCAGGCCTTCAAGCAAACACGTATTGCAGCAGCCCATCGGCCTGAACAGCGGTGGCACGCACACCCCAGACCTGCTGCACACAATCTGCCGTGACCACTTTTTGCGTGATGCCGCAGGCTACCTGCCGGCCACGCTGCAAGACCAGGCAGCTGTCGCAGTAGCGCAGGGCCAGGTTCAGGTCGTGCAGCACCGCCACCACGCCCACCCCGTGCTGCTTTGCCCACTTGCGGGCCAGGGCCAAGCTGCGGTGTTGGTGGGCCAGATCGAGCGCAGCCGTCGGTTCGTCCAGCAGCAGCCAGCGGGCACTGTTGTCGGCGGGGGGCTCCCAGATTTGCGCCAGGGCGCGGGCCAGATGGGCACGCGCTCGCTCGCCGCCTGACAAACTGTTGAGCACCCGCCCGGTCAGATGCGCCACGTCGGTGGTGGCCAGTGCCTCGTCCACGATGTGTGTTTCACGGGTGCTCGGGGCATGGCGGTGGGGAAAGCGGCCCAGGGCCACCACGTCGCGTACGGTGTAGTCAAACGCCACTTCGGTTTGTTGCGGCATCACGGCGCGCACGCGTGCCAGCGATGGAGCAGACATCAAACTCATGCGCTGACCGTTGAACCAGATCTGGCCGGTGTTGGGACGGCATTGGCCCGACAACAGATTCAGCAGTGTCGATTTGCCAGCACCGTTGGGCCCCAAAATCGCAGTGACTTGGCCGTGTGCAAGCTCGGTGCTCAGTGGTTGTAGCAACACCTGCGCGCCGACTGAAAAGCCAATCCCCAGCGTTTTGATGCTCACACCTGGCCTTTGAAGCGCCGCAGCAAAATCAGAAAAAACGGCACACCGACAAACGCCATCAACACCCCCAGTGGCAATTCGGCGGGCTTGGCGACCGTGCGCGCCACGGCATCAGCCGCCAGCACCAACGCCGCCCCGAGCAAGGCCGAGCCGGGCAGCACCACCCGGTGGTCCGGCCCAGCGACCAAGCGCACGCAGTGCGGTGCGACCAGGCCGACAAAACCCACGATGCCGGTGGTCGCCGTGACCGCGCCCACCGCCAGCGCGGTGACCACCACGGCCCGTTTTTTGACCTGCTCCACGTCAACCCCCAGCAGGCTGGCCTGTGCCTCACCCAATGCGATGGCATTCAGGGGTCTAGCCAGCGCCAGACCTGCTAGAGCAGCTATTAAAGTAATAGCAAATACCAGCACGACGGCACTCCAGCGCGCCCCGCCCAGGCTGCCCAAGAGCCAGAACTGCAGGCTGCGCAGTTGCTCATCGGTGGCCAGAAAGCTCAAAAAACCCAGTCCGGCGCCGGCCAGTGCGTTGATGGCAATGCCCGCCAGCAGCATCAAGCCCACGCGGGTGCCGCCATCGGATTGCGCCAGGCTGTAGATCAGCACCGTCACACCCAAGCCGCCCAAAAAAGCCATCAACACCAGCGTCCAGCTGCCCAACTGCCGGGGCAGCTCCGGGAAAAAGCTGGCCCCCAGCACGATGGTGACGCCCGCTGCCAGCGCTGCGCCACTGCTCACACCAATCAGGCCCGGGTCGGCCAGTGGGTTGCGAAACAGGCCCTGCATCAAGGCCCCGGCCATGCCGAGCCCGGCCCCTGCCGCCACCCCCAGCAGCAAGCGCGGCAGGCGAATGTGCATGAACACCAGGTAGGCCTGCGACTGCGCCAGCTCGGGCGGCACACCGCCATTGAGCCAGCCCGTGAAGCTTGCCCATAGCAACGCCAGCAGCTCGCCAGGCGCAATGGCATAGGCCCCCACGGCGCATGCCAGCATGAAACTCAGCACCACCAAACTGGTGCCCAGCGCCAGAACCTGTCCAGTTGTGAGTCGCTGGGTGGGTTTGCGGTCGTTTAACAGAAGTGCGCTCAAAGACAACTCACAGCTGGCCCGTCGGCTGGTTGGCTGGTGCGCCCAGTGCAAACGCACTGTTGACGGCCCACTGCACCAAGCGCAGTACATTGCCGTCGCCATCGCGCACCTCGCATTCCCACGCGCCCCAGGGCTTGAGTGTGGGCGCGGCCGCTATGCGCTCGGGCACCCGGTTGGCCAGGCTCTTGTACAGATCGAACACCGATTCGCAGGGCACGCGGTAGCAGGTCACCGGTTTACCTGGGTGCAAGGTCAGCGTCGGCGCAGCGCGCTGCCACAGGTGCAGGCGCAAGCTGCCCAGACGCAGCACGGCCAGCACGCCGGGTATGTGCTGGCACACCGAAAAGCCCATGACATCGCGGTAATCGGCCAGCGCAGCGGCCAGGCAGCCGGTGTTGACGACGGGCAGGCTTGCGGTGATCAGCTCTTTGTTATTCATTAATTGGGTCATGCCAGCACCATGCGCTCGTGCAGTTCTCGCACTGCCTCGGGCAAGCGCGGGCCAAAGCCCAGCAGCTTCAACGCGTCCAGGTGCACCAGCGCGCGGCGTTTGAAGGCGGGGGTTAAAGCGAGCTCCGGCTTGGCCCAGAATTTATCCACGCCGCCCTGCGCCTCTATGCCCTGGGTGCTGGTCAAAATCACATCAGGTGCGGCACTGGCCATCGCCTCGGCCGTCATGGGCCGGTAGTTCTTGAAGCCGCCCAAGGCATTGGTGGCCCCACACAAACGAATCATCGCGTCGGCCGCTGTGCCCTCGCCAGACACGCTCGGCGCCTGGCTGTGCGCCAGAATAAATAGCACGCGCGGCACTTTGGCAGGCTTTGCGGCTGCCACGCGGGCCTGCACGCTGGCCCATTGCGCATCCAGCTGGGCCTGCAACGCGAGGGCTTGACTTTCTAGCGAGGTCGCCCGACCCATCGCGGCGACCTTGCGCTGCACCTCGGCCCAGGTGTGGTCTGAGGTGACCAATTCCACCCGCACACCTGCGCTGCGAATCTGGTCCAGCACCACCGGTGGCCCCGCGTCGCTGGAGGCAATCACCGCATCGGGCTTGAGCGACAACAGCCCCTCAGCCGAGAGCTGGCGCATGTAACCCACCTTGGCCGTTTGCAGCGCCGCGGGCGGGTACAGGCTGGTGGTGTCAGTGCCCACCAATTGGCTTTGCAGGCCCAACAAGTAAGCCACTTCGGTAACCGCGCCGCCGATGGTGACCAGGCGAAGTGCCGGGTTCTGGCGGCTCTGGCTGTGCGCAAGTGGCACAAATACACCGGTTGATAAAGCGCAAGCGCCGCCCAGGCGGAGTAGCTGCCTGCGCGGCAGCCGCAAAGGGAAAAATGATGTGTTTTGCATGGTGTTGGCCTGCTTTCATGGATGTTTAGTCACTGATACGCCCCACCGGCGCAAACCCCGGTGTGTTTTGAGCGATGTGCCAGCACACGCCGCTGGGGTCTGTGACGACGAATTCGGTCATGCCCCAGGGCTGGTTGACCAGGGGCGTGATGCATACCGCATGGGCTGCGTATTGGCCCGCCAGATCAGCCGTGGCCACCTGGGCAAACCAGTCGTGCACATCGGCCACCAGCAGGTGCATGACGCAGTTTTCGGCGAAGGCCTGCGTGTAAAAGTTCTGCAGCAAAAACGCGCAGTTGCCACAAGCAAAGTAGGCAACGTCGCTAAGCTCAGACTTTTGCGTAAAGCCCAAGTCACGGTAAAACTGTTTGGACAGTTCAAAGTCACGCGCAGGTACAAAGGCTTTCAGCTCAATGCAGGCGGGCGTTGTCATGCGGCGGCTTCCTGTGGTTGTTCGCTCAGG
The DNA here is from genome assembly GCA_031414805.1 of Comamonadaceae bacterium. GTDB lineage: Bacteria > Pseudomonadota > Gammaproteobacteria > Burkholderiales > Burkholderiaceae_C > JAAFIW01. Next base: position 152,996 of record JANOQJ010000026.1, on the reverse strand, counting down.
CTGCACAACTTTTCAACCAGCGCTTGCCAGGCCGGCAGCTCTGGCACACCCGGTTTTCGCGCGCCAAAAAACATCGCCATTAGTTCTCCCTGCGCGTCAAACGCTTCGACCGAAGTGACCACGCCATCTGCGGTGGGTTTTTGCACGGCCCACACGTGGGCAATGCTGTCTTCACGCAGGTGCAGGTTGAACGTGGGGTCGATCACGTTGAGCCACGCGACACCGCGTATGTCCATGGGCTCGATGCGTTTGACCGGGCCGGTGTGGATTTGAATGCAGCCCACGTTGCCCACAAAACACATGATGGGCAGGCCGTCAAAAGCGGCTTCCAACAGCAAATCACGTACGGTATGGTGGGCAAGCGGCCGCGTGTAGGCACCTTGCATGAGGCGAAAACTTTGCTGGCGGTGAACATCGTGTTTTTTGAGCAAGCCGAAAAACTCGTGGGTGTCCTGCATGGCGGCCCATCCAGCCCTTAGTGCCGCTGCATCAATTTCTTCGTCGGGTCGGGGTTGTGGCGCAGCGAAGCGCGGCCTGAAAACGAACCCGGCGCTGGGGTCGGCAAACGCATCGACCACGGCTTGCAGCGCAGCGTGATCAGTGTGTTCGCGGGTAAAAATCTTGTGCACTGCCAAGCCTGCGCCATCAAAAAACTGCAGACTGATGCTGGCCCGGTTACCCGGATTGGCCGCCAGCTCGGTGACGGCGTAGCCCGCATGCCAGTTGTTCAAAAACAGGCGTAAGTCAATCTCGTGGCCCAGCGCCAGCCCCATGTGGGCGCTGCCCGATATGTTTTGGTAGATGCCAGTTTTCTCATGCACGGTCGATTCGTTGCGGGTCAGCGCCATGAGCGGCCCGCAAAATCCCAGGGCTTGCAGCAAGGCCAGCCAGTCGCCGCGCAACTGCACAGCTTTGGGCGGGAAATTGTGCAACCCACAGTGCGCAGCCACCGCTTCGCCCTCGCTCACGCCAATGGCAGCTGCCGCATCTTTGGCCCGTTTGCCGCTGTCGCGCGCGGCCTGGAATCGTTCGCGCAGGGTCTGTGCGTTCATTGCACCGCCTGCGCAGCGTTGTGCCACAACCGGGCATCTTGCGACGGGGTGATTTGCGCCTGCGCCCGTGCGTTGGCCGCGTTTTCCATTTCCAACTCCCAACGGGTTCGCAGGTTCCACGGCATGGTGTGAAACGCCGGTGTCAGCAACGGGTGTTGCGCCAGGTAAAACAGGTTGGCCACCACTTTTTGACCCACCGCCTGTTTGTGGCTGTCGCAACAGGCCTGGGTGTGCGCCGTCATCAGGGCCAGGGTGCCAGCCAACAAGGCTTCCACGCAGGGCAGGGTGTAGTCCTCGGTTTCGCCGAGCTCGTTTTCCAGCAAATGAATATCGGTATTCATGACGCACTCCTTTTAAAAATCAGCTACCAAAGAAACATTGATGTGTCGACCCGACTGGCTGTAGGCGTCCAGCACGGTAGAACTGGCTGGCAGGCCGCGCACGCTGCTCCAGGCCCAGTACTTTTTGTTGGTGAGGTTCATCACGGCCAGGTTCAGGCGCAGGTCTTTGCGAATGCGCCACTGGCCACTGAGATCCAGCGTGGTGGCAGCAGCCGTTAAAAACTGCGTGGCGGGCGCTGCGAGCAGGCCGGAGCTGTCCACATCAGCCGCTTTTTTGGCGGCGTGGTGTTGCAGGTCCAGCCGGACATCCCACAGTGCTGTGTCGTACTTCGCACCCAGCCGCAGAGTGGCCGGGTCAATGGAGTTGATGGGTCTGCCAGTGCTGCTGTCTGTGCCACGCGTTTGGCCGTAAGCAAAAGGCGTCGTCAGCTTGCCGCCGGCCACGTTGCCCCAGTCGTACTGGCCCTTCACCTCAAACCCGTTGATGCGGGCACTGCCCACGTTGACGGACTGAAACACAGTGGGGTTGCCTGGGCCACCCGCCCCGCCGACTTGCTGCGAGTCGACTATCAGGTTGCTGTAGCGGCTTGTGAACATGGCGGCATCCAGCGTGAGTGCCGCCCAGCGCGTACGTACGCCCAGCTCAACGTTGCGGCTTTTTTCGGGCTTGAGCGCAGGGTTTGGAATGGTTTTGTAAAACGAGGTGAGGTTTTCAAAAAACGCATTCACCTGTGATGCGTTGGGCGCGCGAAAGCCCGAGGCGTAGTTGCCAAACACACTGACCTGCGGCGTGGCGCGCCACAAAACCCCCAGCTTGGGCGAGATCGCTGAGCCCGACAGTGAAGCGGCGGGTGTGCCCGACGGCGGTGAGAACCCGGCCTGACTGGCGTTGATGCTGAACCGGTCTACCCGCACGGCGGGTGTGAAGCTGAACTGTTCACCCACGATCTCGTCCTGCAAATAAATCGCCGTGCTGGTTTCTTTTGTGTCGGGAAAGCGCTTGAGCGGAAAACTCTCACCCGTCGGCGGAGTGATGCCGGTATTCAGGTTGTTGACCTGGCTGGTGACCTGGTCGAACCCATAGGTGAGCTTGTGCGCCCAATTGCGATTGATGCGAACCAGCTTGTTGGCCTGCACGCCCAGCTGGGTGGTGCGCTCGTCATAGGTCACGTCGCGCACCCGGTCGGCCGCAGTGTTGCGGTCTTCGGTGACGTACTCGCGCGAATCGGCGCGTTGCAGGCTGAGCACGGTTTGCAGGCTGTCGGCCAGACCTGCATCGAGCTGCCAGCGGGCATCCCACGTCAATCGGTCACGGCTTAGCGTGGTGTACGAATCAGCACTCAGGGTTGAGGTGGCCGCCAGCGGCGGCTTGGCGCGCACGGACAGCAGTTCGTAGTCAGAGCGCTTGTCGCTGTGCTCCAGCGTCAGTGTGTGGGTTTGCGCGCTGCTGGGGCGCAACACCAGCTTGCCCAGCACGCTTTTGGCCCGGTCACGCTGCGGGTTGGGGGTGGTGCGGTCGATATTGGCGGCATCGTTATCGCCCCGGTTGTTCAGTTCGCGGGCCTTGAGCACGTTCGCTGAAAGCAGCCATTGCACCGTGTCACTGGCGCGGCCCGCCACGGTGGCGCTGGCCGATACGCCTTGGTCGTCGCCGCTGTAGCCCACACTGGCGCGACCCGCCAAGGTTTTTCCTTGAGTCAGAAATTCGTCGGGCTTAAGCGTGATGAAGTTGACCAGACCCGCCAGACCATCGGATCCATACAGCGCAGAAGCCGGACCTTTGACGATTTCAACGCGGTGCAGCAGGCTTACATCCACATAGTCGCGCCCAAACGCGTTGCTGCCAAATACGTAACTGCGGGGAGAGCGAATGGCGTCCACCAGGATCAGCACCCGGTTGCCTTCCAGACCGCGAATGTTGAAGCCGGCGTTGCCATCTCGCCCGGTGCTGTTGCCAGCCAGCGAGAAGCGGGCCGGGACGCGGCGCACCGACACATTGGGCAGGCCACGCACCACGTCACGAATATCACGCACCTGTCCGGCTTCCAGCGCGTCTTGACCCACCACCTCCACGGTAGCGGGGATGTCGTCTTTGTCTTGCTCATTGCGCGAGCCGCTGATGACGACTTCTTTCAGCGCGACTTGTGCCAGCGGGGCGCTGCTGTAGCCAATGGCCAGCGACAGGGCCAAAAAGCTCAGGGAAAAAGGATTGCTTGAAAACGATGAAGCCACGCGGACACCTTGCGAGTTGAAAAAACAACTGCTGGCTGCGTCACGAATCTGCGCCGGGCGGATTCAGTTGGCGTGGCTGGCTGAAAACTGATGAGGTGCAGTATATGAGAATAATTCTCATTTGCAACGACCGTTTTATGCGCAGGGTCAAGATCGTCTTCCCTGCCGATAATGCCTCTATCCACCAACCAAAGGACTCCCATGCAAGGCGACCCCCAAGTCATCCAACACCTGCAAGCACAGCTCAAAAACGAGCTCACGGCCATCAACCAGTATTTTTTGCACTACCGCATGCTCAAACACTGGGGCCTGACCAAGCTGGCCAAAAAGGAATATGAGGAATCCATCGGCGAGATGAAGCACGCCGACCGGTTGATGGACCGCATCTTCATGCTGGACGGCCTGCCCAATCTGCAGGACCTGGGCAAGCTGCGTGTGGGGGAAGACGTGCCGGAAATTCTGGCTTGCGACCTGGCCAGCGAGCAGGGTGCGCAAGCCACCATCAAGGACGGTATGGCGCACTGTGAAACCGTGCGCGACTACGTGAGCCGGGAGCTGTTGCAAGGCATCCTGGACGATACCGAAGAGCACATTGATTTTCTGGAAACCCAGATTGATCTGGTGGCCAAAGTGGGCCTGCAAAACTACTTGCAGAGCCAGATGGGTGAAGTGACCTGATGGGTGTCGCCCACGATTCTGATTAAAAGGTCCTGGTTAGATATGTGCCCTAAACCGTCATTCCCGCGCAGGCGGGAATCCAGGTGCTTGGACTACGCAGACGGCATGGGTTGTCAGTCGCCGCGGTGGATTCCCGCCTGCGCGGGAATGACGGATTTATAAACCTCGGGGGCATGTCTCTCAGGCAAAATACGGCCCTAGCCCTTATAGATATTGCTCAAGCAGCTATTAAAATAATAGCATTCCAATTATTGCGATGCACCGGTTGCCCAGGCCCGGCGAATCAAGCGTCCGCAAATGGCCGAGTCAAAGCCGGTGCCGGGTAAGGTGGTGCGCCGGGCCAGCACGCCATAAAACGACTGGCTGGCGTCAATCCAGGGGTGAAAGCCAAATGCGCCCGTGCTGCTGAATGCACCGTCGCCTGCCACGGGGTCGCTATCGACCCAATGGCCCAGCGAATACTGCCAACTCTCGTTGGGTGGCGCGGGCGTGGAAATCGCCGAAGCGCAGGTCGCCGGGTTGGTGCAGACCGCATGCGCTCCCAGCAGGGTGCCCATCTTGAGTTGCTTGCCCAGCAGTTTGCGTAAAAAGCGGCTGTAGTCAGCTGGCGTGGTGAACACGCCACCCGCAGGCTGCGGCTGACTGAAGCCCAGCATGACATCGCTGCCCAACTGGGTGCGCAACTCGCTGGCCAGCGCTGCACTGCCCAAAGCACCCAGTCCGTCCAGGCTGGCGTGTTTCTGCATGTGCCCGCCGCCATATACAAACTTGCCGTCGGTGGCGGGAAAGTAGCTGCCGTTTCTTCCAGCAGCCAGGCATTCGTCGACAGTCTGGTCTGCGGTGCACGAGCCAAAGCTGTCAAAGCCGCTGTAGCCGCTTTGAAAGGTCAGGAACTTCACGTCGCTTGCCGTCAACACGCCACCCCGCTTTTGAACCGCATACGCCGCGTACAGCCATTTGGAAGCTGATGCAATCGCCATGGTGGAAGACGCGGTGTAGGTCGGGTTGCCCGACGTGGCATCGGTTGAGCCGGAGGCCAACGAGCCGGATGGGTCGCCAATGTCCCAGTAAAACGGCTTGACTGCCTGACAGGCGTTGACCGTGCTGGCCACGGTATTTTTGACTGCATCAGCGCGTTGTTGCGTGCTGAGGGCAGGAGCAGGAGCAGGAGCTGGAGCTGGAGCTGGTGCTGGTGCTGGTGCTGGTGCTGGAGCAGGTGCTGGTGCTGGTGCTGGTGCTGGTGCTGGTGCTGGTGCTGGTGCTGGTGCTGGTGCTGGTGCTGGTGCTGGTGCTGGTGTGTCAGAACCGCCACCGCCGCAGGCCGCCACCATGGTTGCCAGGGCGGTGCTGGCGGCGATTTGAGAAAGTGTTTTGAATGTTTTCATCGCGTGCACCTGTGGTGGAACCCCTGAGTTAAGAAGCTGGCGATGCTGCGCTGGCAGCTTGGTGGGTTGAACAATGCAGGGTAACAGTTGGGTAAAGGTGTCAGGGCTGCGCAACTGACTCGGCGCAACTGACCCACTGCAAAGTAGCGGTTTGTGCAATGGCGGTGCAGATTTCTGAGTTTCGATAGTTTCGATTAAAAACTGCCATTAACCCTTATAAATACTGCTCAAGCAGCTATTATTTTTATAGCAATTCAAACGACATAAAACCTACAAAACAACGGGAAATTTTGTCAAATGCGAAGCGTTCGCATTTAGAATGACGTCACTCATTAACCAGCCAGCCAACCCCTCCAGCCGATTCGCCATGATTGTTTGTATCTGCCATCGCATCACTGACCGTGAGATTGCACGCCATGCGCGCGCCGGTTTGGGCTTTGACGAGATACAGCTGGAGCTGGGCGTGGCCACCCAATGCGGGCAATGCGAAAGCTGCGCACGCGATGTGGTGGCACAGTGCAGCGCCGCCCACCCGGTAGCCGCCATCCAGCTCGCCAAATCCATCATGGAAAGCAGCGTATGGCGTTCTTCAATGCAATCAGTCACCCCGGCATCATTGGTTTGATCGGAAGTTTGACGCTGGTCGTCGTTTGCACAATATGGATTTTCAGGATGCCGGGTAGCACCTCACAACACGTCCCGAACGAGGTCTAATGCGTCTGTGTTCTCAATAATGCAAATTGAATAAATCCCCTGTGTTGAATCGAAACGTCGTGATTGCCAGCAGCGTGGTGCTGTTTCACATCGCCGCGCTGTGGGCCATGCAGGCAGGTCTGGTGCGCCGCGTCATGGAGGTGGTGGTGCCGGTGGAACTGCTCAGCCAGATCATCGAGCCGCCCAAGCCCAAAGAAGCGCCGCCACCGCCGCCACCCGCCAAACCACCACCGCCCAGCGAGCCGGTGGTCAAACGCACGGCTCCGAGCCTGCCCCCGCCGCCCATGCCGGTGGCCATTCCCGACCCCACGCCCGCGCCCAACGCCCCCACTGGCGTGACAGCACCGCAGCCCGCGCCCCCGCCGATTGCGGCACCGGTGGCCGTGGCCCCCACGCCGCCCGCGCCAGCCCCAGCACCCGCCCCCGCCAAGGTGGAGCTGCCCTCCAGCGACGCCGACTACCTGCAAAACCCCAGCCCCGCTTACCCCGCCGCCAGCCGTCGCCTGGGCGAGCAGGGCAAGGTGCTGGTGCGGGTACTTATTGGTGTGGACGGCACTGCGCAGAAGGCCGAAATCCGCCAGTCCAGCGGCTTCGACCGGCTGGATAAAGCCGCGCTGGACACCGTGCAGCGCTGGCGCTACGTGCCTGGCAAGCGCGGCGGTGTGGCCGAGGCCATGTGGTTTACCGTACCGATTAATTTTGTTCTGGAGTGAGTGCTGATGAATACGCAATTTGGTTTGATCAATGTGTGGACGCAGGGCGACCTGGTGACCAAGGCTGTGGCGCTGCTGCTGCTGGGCATGTCGCTGGCGTCGTGGATCGTCATCCTGCTCAAGGTGCTGGACCTGCGCAAATTTGGCCAGCAAGCCCGCGCCACCGAGCCGTTCTGGCACAGCGCCGACTTTGCCGACGGTGTAGCCAAGCTGGGTACTGACCCGGCGAATCCGTTTCGCGCCCTGGCCATTGAAGGGCGTGAAGCAGTCAACCACCTGCAGCACAAAGACGGCTCCAGCAAGCCGCAACTGCACGACAGCCTGGACATCAGCGACTGGATCACCCGCAGCTTGCGCAACAGCATCGATGATTCGACAGCCCGCCTGCAGTCGGGCCTGGCCATCCTGGCCTCAGTGGGCTCCACCGCGCCATTTGTGGGCTTGTTTGGCACCGTCTGGGGCATCTACCACGCGCTGCTGGCCATTGGCACGGCCGGCCAGGCCACCATCGACAAAGTGGCCGGTCCCATTGGCGAGGCACTCATCATGACCGCGCTGGGCCTGGCGGTGGCCATCCCCGCCGTACTGGGCTACAACGCCTTGGTGCGCGGCAACAAAGGCGTGCTGGTCAAGCTGAACCGCTTTGGGCACGACCTGCATGCCTACTTTGTGACGGGCGCAAGGGTGACTGGCACCACCAGCGATGGCAAAGTCATCCCCATGAAGAAAGCCTGACATGGCCTTTGGAACCCAAGATGACACCGATGAGGTGATGAACGAAATCAACATGACGCCCTTTGTCGACGTGATGCTGGTGCTGCTCATCATTTTCATCATCACTGTGCCCGTGATGAAACACGCGGTCAACATTGACCTGCCCCGCGCCACCAACCAGCCTCAAGACGCCAAGCCGCAAACCATCCGCTTGAGTGTCGATGCGCAAGGCGCGTATTACTGGAACGAGGCCCGCGTCGAAGAAGCCACGCTACCCGCCCTGCTGCAAGCCGAAGCCGCCAAAACCCCCCAGCCCGAGCTGCACATTCGCGGCGACAAAGACGTGCGCTACGAGAAGGTCGCCCAGGCAATGGCGTCGGCGCAGCAGGCGGGGTTGCGCAAGATCGGGTTTATTACCGAGCCCAAGCCTTGAGACCCCTCACCAGCGAAGGCTGGGCGTTGTCACCGGCGCATCCCACAGCGCCGTCAGCTCATCGTCCAGTGCGGTAACGGTGACCGATGCACCTGCCATTTCGAGCGACGTGGTGTGGTTGCCCACCAGCCAGCGGGTGACATTCAGTCCGTGGGCACGCAATTGCTGGGTGGCAATGTTGTTCAGCAGGTGCAGCTCAATCAACGGCGTGCCGCCAAAACCATTGATGTGCAGCAAGACATTGCGCCCGGCTGACAGCTTCAGGTCATTCAATACCGGCTCCAGCAGCAAGGCCACGGTGTCGTCAGCCGACATCACCGCACGCCGGTAGCGGCCCGGCTCGCCATGTATGCCCACGCCCACCTCCATCTCACCCGGCCCAATGTCAAAGGTGGGGTAGGCCGCCTCGGGTACCACGCAGCTGGTCAGTGCCACGCCCATTGACGCGGTGCAGGCATTGACCCGTGTGCCCAGTGCTTTGCAGTCGTACAGATCAGCCCCGGCCTCGGCGGCAGCGCCAATCATCTTTTCCACAATCAAGGTGCCCGCCACGCCACGTCGGCCCGTGGTGTGTGTGGAGTTTTCCACCGCCACATCGTCGTTGACCAGCAGCACCGCGCAGTCCATCTCCAGCATGTCGCTGGCCACTTGAAACGTGGCGCAGTCACCGCCAAAATTTTTCACGATCATCAGCACACCCTTGCCTGCGTGCACCCGCTGTGCGGCGGCTGCAATCTGGTCGGGCGTGGGGGCTGTGAACACCTGGCCGGGGCAGGCGGCGTCCAGCATGCCCCGTCCCACATAGCCGGTGTGCAGTGGCTCGTGACCTGAGCCACCGCCAGATACCAACGCCACGCGACCTTGCTTGGCCTGTTTGCGATACACGTACAGCGGTGTGTCGTTGACGGCCAGCAGGTCCTGGTGGGCGAGCACTAGCCCCGAAACGCTGTCTCGCACCAGGTCTTGCGCGGCATTGATCAATTTTTTCATGGCTTCAGAGATTTATGGCGGTGTGAATCAGTATCAGTCAGGCGAGGTTTTCCGAAGTCAGTATCTCTACCCGGGGGTTGCTGATGGCCAGCGCACCGCGCACCCCATCGCACAGCGAGCGCAGCACGCGCCCCGCCGCGGTCACGGCGTAGTGCACGTCCTGGTGCAGCACGTAAGCCAGCGTGCCGTTGATCAGCATGGATCGGTGCATTTCCAGTAAATCATGGGCGGCAAACATCAAGTCTTGCGGGTAACCCAGCTCAGCCAAAGCGCGCGCCACGCCAAAACTGCCGGGCCCCACGTTGTACAGCGCGTGGATGCACTCGGCTGATGTGGCGGCGGGCAGCATGTCGCGCGCATAGGCATAGGCCCCGTCTTCGCTTTCTGGCAGATCGAACAGGCGCAGCACCGCAGCCTGTGGATAGCGCTCTTCCACCACCTGCTGAAAGCCAATGCGCCGATCTATTTCCGATGCATAGCGCGTGGCTGGTGACAACACCGCGCAATGTGCCGGGCCGCTCTTGGGCAATGACCGTGCCAGCAACAAACCCGCGGTACGCCCCGCCGCACGGTTGTCAGCGCCAATAGCGGTTTCGCGCAGCGAGCCCGGTATGTCCGAAAACAGCGTCACCACATGCACCCCGGCGCGCACCAGCTCGTTGATGGCCAGCTTCACCGGCGGCACATCGGGCGCCATCAAGGCAATCCCATCCAGATCGGACAATTTTTCCAGCTCCTGGGCAAACACATTCACATCGGTCACCGGCAAGCGGTGAGTAACTTCCGTGATGTGCTGATGGCGAAACTCGCCTGCCGCTTGTGCGATGACCCGATCCACCAGATCAATAAACCCCAGCCGCGTGGCTGGCAGCACGAAGGCAAAGCGGTAGTTAGAGGTCGACCTTGGCCGACCCCGCATCGGCGTGTTGGCACCCAAGTCTGCAATGGACTCGCGCACCTTGCGCACGGTGGCCGGGTTCACCCCCGGCCGGTTGTTCAGCACGCGGTCAACAGTGGCAGTACTGACGCCCGCCGCTTCAGCGATTTGGGTGATGGTGACCGAATTTGTCATGGCGAAACCGTGAGGTGTTGGCAAAAATTAAATCAGTCGTAGTTTCGCCGAGATTCTTTCGTCGTGCGAACCCCGCCATTGCGCACAGGGTCTGCTACAGCCTTATCAAAAGATGGATTTGATGTGATTAGGGTAATCATTGATTGATTTATTTATTGCCTCAATTAAAGTTCAAGTCAATCAAGGGCAACGGACCACTTAGCAAAGGCGGGCACGCCGAGCCGAGTTTCTGGTTGGTTTTCAAGAGACTTAATTTTTTTTTGAGCAGCCTGACTACGGGCATTTTGTTGGAGATAAAAGTGATTCAAAACAGTTTCTATTCCCCTGAAACACAGGGCGTTTATGAGGTGTTTGAGGTGGGAGACTTGTTGCTTGAAGAAGGCGAAACGCTCAGAGGTTGCAAGCTGGCTTACCGAACCTTCGGGAAGCTGAACGAAGCGCGCGACAACACAATCTTGGTGACCACCTGGTTCTCCGGTACCAGCAAGGTTATGGAGGATGTGTATGTGGGAACAACGCATGCCATTAGCCCTGACAAGTATTTTGTGGTGATCGTCGATCAGATTGGGGACGGGCTGTCAAGCTCGCCGCACAACACGCCAGGGCCACAAACCATGGCGTACTTTCCAAAAATCAGGATTGGTGATGACGTGAACGCTCAGCACAGGCTGCTGACAAAAAAGCTGGGCGTAACGCAACTGGCGCTGGTGGTTGGGGGCTCAATGGGTGGGCAGCAAGTCTATGAATGGGCAGTGCGCTACCCCGACATGGTCAAGCGTGCGGCTCCGATTGCCGCGACTGCGCAAAACACATTTCATGACTTCATGTTCACCGAGACGCTAGTTGAGGCGTTGACCTCAGACCCGAATTGGAATGGTGGTTGGTACCCGTCGTGCGACGCGGTTCGCGATGGCTTGAGCCGAGTTGCCAAGATTTTTGCGGTGATGGGCTGGAGCACCGAGTTTTACGAGAGAAAACGCTGGAGCAGCTTGCTCGGAATGTCCTCGGAACGCGACTTCATTAACGGCGTGATGCGGGCTTATTTCGCACCCATGGATCCCAATAATTTGTTGTGCAAAGCCTGGAAATGGCAGCGCGGTGACGTGGCGCGACACACCAACGGTGACCTCAAGGTAGCGCTGTCGCGCATCAAGGCAAAAGTCTTCACGCTGCCTATTAGTCACGACATGATTTTTCCCGTGCGTGACTGTGAAGCGGAGCAAAAGCTGATTCCTGGCGGCGAGCTGCGAGTCCTGCATTCAATCGAAGGGCACATGGCGCTCAACGGCTTTGAGCCCGACTACATGGTGCAGGTTGACAAACACCTTCGTGAGCTGCTGGCCGTCGAGGCCTAAAAACAGCCGCTTTTTCAAAAGTATGTGATCACGAATACCCAGAGAGAAATTACCAGTGTCCAGTTTTCTAACTCCCCAACGCGCCAAGCCCAAGCTGTCAATTGAGCTGGCGACGAAACACTACGAAACCAAAACAGGTCGCGTTCATGCGCTGGATAACGTGTCATTGGACGTGTATGAGCAGGAATTCGTGTCTGTCGTGGGCCCATCCGGCTGTGGAAAAACTACGCTGCTGTGGTCCATGGCGGGTTTGCACGAACTGACCAGTGGTGCCATCAAACTAGACGGCGAGCCCATCGTGGGACCACACCCTCAAATTGGCATGGTGTTTCAGGATGCCAACCTCCTGCCATGGCGAAACATCCAGCGAAACATTGAGTTTCCGTTTGAAATTAGCGGCAAAAAATCAGATCCCCAGCGCATCAACGCATTGATGCACCGCGTGGGTCTCGGTGGCTTTGGCGCAAAGATGCCGCGCGAGCTGTCAGGAGGGATGCAGCAGCGCGCCTCCATCGTTCGCGCACTGTCTTTTGACCCTTCAGTTCTCTTGATGGATGAACCCTTCGGCGCGCTGGATGCGTTTACCCGCGATGAGATGAACCTCCTGGTCGAGGAAATCTGGATGGAGACGCACAAAACGATTGTCTTCATCACGCACAGCATTCCCGAGGCGGTTTTCCTGTCTGACAAGGTGCACGTCATGAGTGCACGCCCTGGCCGCCTGGCCAAGACTTTCACCATTCCGTTCCCAAGGCCAAGGCCGCTGGAAATCATGGAAACCAGAGAGTTCTTTGATTTGGTCAACACCATCAAATCCGAGATTCAGCACCAGCCCGGGTCAAAAACCATCAAAGCAACTACTGCAACGGAGACCACGCAATGAGCGACAAAGTTTTGGGGGACAAGATTCCTGAGTTTGGCAACAAAGCTGGCTCCACCGGAGCCAGCAATCTGTCAGGCCTGTCTGGCGGCATCAACATTCAATCGACTGGTGAGTTGATGGCCGTGCTGGCATTCGCGGTGCTGATTGTGGGCGGGCTGGAGTTTTTACTCAGGTTCTTTGAGGTACCGCCTTACATCATGCCCACGCCGTCGTCTATCGCCAGCGTGTTTCTATCTAGCGAAGTGCCCACCATTGCAGAGCACTTCGGCTACACGCTGATTGAGCTGTTCGCAGGGTATGCAATTGGCGCATCAATCGGCTTGTTGCTGGCAGCCATCATCACGCAGTTTCCGTTTGCCGAAAAAATTGTGGCTCCCTACATCCTGCTGTTGGTCACCACCCCGATGCTGGCACTCGTGCCTTTGCTGATTCTGAATTTCGGCTTCGGCTATGCCCCTCGCATCATTGCCGTGGCACTGGCCTCCGGGCCGATGGTGATGATCAATTCGGCAACCGGCTTCAGGCGGGTCGACCTCGGCAAGATCGCATTGGCCCGTTCGTACGGCGCAACAACACTGCAAATCTTCGCAAAAATCCGCCTGCCCATGGCCATGCCCATGGTCATCGTTGGGCTGATGATTGGTGCCATTTTTGGGCTGATCACCGCCGTAGGCGCAGAAATGGCAGGCGGTGGATTCGGTCTCGGAAGTCGCCTGACGACTTATTCGTCGGTTATCCGTATGCCTGAATTCTTCGCCTGCATTCTGGTTCTCGCATTACTCGGAATTCTTATTTACCTGTTTTTCTTCTGGCTTGGCAAAAAGCTTGCCGGTTGGGAGAGTTGAGAGCACGTCGGGGTCACAAGGGCCGCTTACGTGATCTGCAACGCACCATGGTTTTACAGCGGCACAACAACTTTAAGGAGCTTCAATGACAACGCAGTTTGGCAGTCCCGGCACATCCCGCCGACACTTTCTTCAAATCAGTGCCTCCGGCGTGGTGACGGCAACCGCGATGGGGAGCTCGCTGTTGGCGGGCACATCCGCACAGGCAGCCGCCTACAAGGGGCCACACACCTGGATCTCCCCACGTGGAACCATCGAGGTGATGGACGACTATCCCTATTGGGTCGCCAAGGAGCTCGGTTACTTCGGTGACCTGGGTGTGCAAACCAAGATGGAAGCAGGCCCTTCAGATGGAACCGCGGTGGTTAAGTTTTTAGCCGTGAACCAAGCGGATATGGGTTTCCCGTCACCCGGCGTCTTGTCGTTTGCTATCAACAACAAGATGGATTTGGTGTCGGTCTATGGCAGTGGCGCGCTTGATCTGTTCAACATTGCTTTTCGCAAGGGCGAAGGCGTCAAGGATTTAAAAAAATTGTCGGGCAAAACGGTTCTTCTGGGCTCAGCCGCCTGGCAGTCAATTGCAGACCCCATGTTTGCTGCGGCGGGCGTGGATCCCAAGAGCATTAAATATGTAGAGGCGGGATGGCCCACCTGGACCAAAGCGCTGCAAAGCGGCCAGGGTGACGCTTGCCTGGCATGGGAAGGCCTGCGCGCTGACCTGGATGCCAAGGGTCTGAATTTCGACTACTGGCTGGGAATGCGTGGGTCCCCGCTGCCCTCCAACTCTTTGGTTGTGCGCCGTGCTGACATTCAGGACCCCGTGCGCAAGGCATTCCTCCAGAAATACCTGCGTGGCTGGGCGATGGGCTCCGAGTTTGCAGACCGCAACCCGCGCGCGGCCGCCCAGATTGTGTTCAAAGCCTTGCCGCAAACAAAGTCCAACTACGGTCCGCGCTATGGCACGGAGAGTCTTTTGCAAATCCACCGCACCTTCAAGGGCAACATGGCCAAGCGCAAAGGGTGGGGGGAACATGACCTCGCTGCGTGGGACTTGTTCTTCCGCACCCTGAAGACGATTGGTCAGTCAGCCATCGAGATTGACACCAAGAAGTACGTGCTGAACGATTTCATCGCCGATGCCAACGCATTTGACAAAGCCAAGGTACATGCCGATGCCGACAAGTTTGTACTCAGCGCTGACTTGGCAGCGGTAGACATGGCGGCTATGGAAAAGAGCTTCTACGCCAACGTCATCAACTAGCCTGGTAGGTTGCTGTGGTGCGTCCAGGTTTGAAAGGGCGCACCACAAGCTTTCTTGGCCAAGACACGACAGGACGGTTCGTGTCTCGCTTCATACACGTCGTACCCAAATCAGAAAACTCAACACATGACCACATCACTAATCGTTGCCAGCCTGGATGCAGTGCATCAATCTATCGTTGCCAACGAAGCCGATATTGAGTCGCTTGACCGTGCCATTGGCGATGGAGACCACTACCTGAACATCAAACGGGGATGTGAAGTGCTGACTGCGATGCGCGCAGATCTTGATCGCATGCCCATGAGCATGGCACTGAATGCCATTGGCATGAAGCTGCTGTCCACCATCGGTGGTGCGTCAGGCCCGCTGATCGCGAGCTTTTTCATGGCGCTAGGCAAGTCACTTAGCGATAAGTCTGACCCCACACGTCACGAGTTTGCGCAGGGCTTCGCTGCTGGGGTGGAGGCTATCAAGCACCGGGGCAAGGCAGATGTCGGCGAAAAAACTATGCTGGATGTGTTGATCCCCGCGTCGCGTTTACTGATCAAACTCACCGACGAAAACGTGCTGCTCGGCGACCTGTGCAGGCAGCTCAACGCTGACGCAACGCGCAACATGCTGGCAACGCGGGACATGATTGCAACCAAAGGCCGCGCCTGTTCGCTGGGCGAGCGTGCACTGGGGCATATCGATCCAGGCTGCAAGAGCTGCGAAGTCATCATCGCTGCCGTTTGTGCAGCCGTTCTTGCCCGCTAACCGGAGCACGCAATGAAAAAATTTCTGAATGACCCCGAGACGCTGCTGCGGGAGGCGTTAAGTGGCATGGAGATGGCCCACCCCGACCTGCTGGCAGCGCACTTTGATCCCACATTCGTTCGCCGTGCCAAGCCGTCTGAAAGAAAGAAAGTAGCGCTGCTATCGGGCGGTGGTTCGGGTCACGAGCCCTTGCACGTGGGTTTTATTGGCCAGGGAATGCTCGACGCTGCCTGTCCGGGTCAGGTCTTCACCTCGCCCACGCCCGACCAGATGATTGCCGCTGCGCAGGCTGTTGACATGGGCGCGGGCGTACTCTTCATTGTCAAGAATTACGCCGGCGACACGATGAATTTCCAGATGGCAAGCGAGATGATGGAAATCAATAACGCCACCGTGTTGGTTAACGACGATGTGGCGGTGGAAAACTCAACCCACACCACCGGACGCCGGGGCGTGGCCGGTACTGTCGTTGTAGAAAAAATGGTCGGCGCGGCTGCTGAAGCGGGAGCGGATCTAGCCGATTGCAAGTCAGTGGGGGATCGAGCGAATAAGGCGACTGCCTCAATGGGCGTTGCGTTCACTAGCTGTATCGTTCCAGCCGCAGGGCGGCCTACGTTCGATATTGGCGCTGACGAGATCGAAATAGGCGTTGGTATTCATGGTGAACCCGGTCGCCGCCGTGGCAAGTTACAGCGCGCTGATGTAATCGTGGATGAACTGCTGTCCGCCATCTTGCGCGACCTCAAGCTTGCCGCAGGTTCAGAAGTTTTGCTGCACGTCAATGGGTTTGGTGGCACCCCGCTGATGGAGCTCTACATGCTTCACTACAGCGCCCAAATGTCGCTGCGATCTTTTGGGTTCAAACCGGTGCGTACGCTGGTTGGTAACTACACCACATCGCTAGAGATGGCGGGTGCCTCATTGACCGTGACGGCATTAGATGCCGAATTGAAATCGCTTTGGGACGCGCCGGTTCACACGCCTGCTTTGCGTTGGTAATTGCACTTTGAACGAACCGAAGGAGAAATGTTATGTCTCATGTCACAGCCATTAACCAGGGCTTGACGCGCCGAAGCGTTTTGATGGCTGCGGGTGCTATGGGCACCTGCGCAGTGGCCATTGGACAGACGCAGGTCAACAAAGCGAATGTCATACGGCTTGGGCAGGTGCTTCCGTTGACCGGCCCTTACTCGATTTTGGGTCGCTCCTATCAGGCGGCCGCGTTGGCGACATTCGAAGAGGCCAATAACGCCCGGGGATCCGATAGCCTGCATTTTGAGCTGCTGTCGCTGGATGATGAGGGTCAACCTGAGGTGACCGCAACCCAGGCCAAACGCCTTGCGACGCAGCTCGGTGCCCATGCCCTGTTTGGATTCGTGGGGCCAGGTGCTGACCGCGCAGGTGCCATGGCTGCTGCCGCAGAAGGACTGCCCTACGTAGCCCCTGTCTCGGGCTCAGTGGAGCTACGGTCTTCGCGACGTCCGGGTACTTACATCTTCAGAGCCAGCCATGCCGACGAAATTCGATACATCGTCAATCACGCCGAGTTGATTGGTGTGTCACGTCTCGCGTTGGTCTACGAGCTGACGTTTATGGGGTTAGAGATGCGCAACACCATGCTTGAGTTGCTCGACGAACGCCGACGAACAGATGTCACGCTCACTCATATTGACCCCGCAGGCAGTGAATACACCGTGCCCGGCGCCGTGGCAACGATCATGTCCAAACAGCCACAGGCCATTATTCTGGGCAGTAACGAGGTGGCCTCCACAGAGTTTGTACGGGGCGTACGCGCAGCCGGGTTCAAGGGTTATCTGTACGCGCTGTCCAGTGTGGGTAGCCAGGGTCTGGCAATGCGGTTGAACGAATTGGCATCTGGTATCTCAGTGACGCAAGTGGTGCCGTTCGCGCTCACCGAAACCACACCCATCAGCCGCCTACACAGCGGGTTCTGTAGGCGGCACGGCATTACGCCGTCTTTTCACAGCATGGAAGCCTGGATTGGCGCGACGCTTTTCATTGAAAGCGCCAAGCGGGCGCGTGGCTTGACACCCAAGGCGCTCTCGGAGGCGTTGGGTTCATCGCCTGCGGTTAATTTTGGTGGGTATGCGGCACAGTGGTATGCATCAAAGCCCAACCCTCTCGCGCCGGTGAGCTTGACTGTGTACGACCGGCGAGGGCGCCTGATTGCATGAGCCACTTTTAAAATCGAGCTGCCTAAGCCCTTCGGCCCGTAGTTCCGCGTTTAGCGAATCTGGTTGCTTGCGCAGCGCGCCTGTAGTTGTCGGGAAAGTTGCCCAGACCATGGCAGTGCCGCAGCAGGCGGGGTTGCGCAAGATTGGGTTCATTACTGAGTCCAAGCCCTGATTCAAATGTGGGTGTGACGGCTATATCCGTTATGTATCTGCTTTGAGACGCTGCGCGATAAATACCCAAAAGAAGAACAACATGAATATAAAATCGTTCATGCCATAGATACTATAAAAAACACCTGCAAAAGTATCAATTGAATACAGCGACATGAGGCTGCTATTTGAAAGCCATGTCATCCAAACCACCACGTAAACCAACTTTTCGGTAGCAAAAGCGCCCATTAGTCCAATTCTAATTTTCAACAGCACTAATTATCCATTCCCACCCTGCAATGGACTTGACCCTGCTTTGATCGGCCTCCAGTGCCTGTAGGCCTTTGACCAAGTCATCCTCCAGATCATCCATGCTGTCAAAGGCTTTGTTGTGAAAGTGCTTCTCACGCAACTCGTCCCAAAGGTGCTCTTGCGGGTTCAACTCCGGACTGTAGGGCGGCAAGAAGTGCAGTCGCAGGTTCTGGGGCAGCTTTAACGCCTGGGATCTGTGCCAGCCCGCGCCATCGACCACCATGATGATGTTCTCAGCCGCGTAGCGCGTTGCTATCTCATCCAGAAACACCTGCATCCATTGCCCGTTGACCTGGGGTAGCACCAAAGAGTCAAAGCGTCCATCGATTGGACTGACAGCGCCGTAGGCATAGGTGTACTCATGCGTGAGCATGGCTTTGACGACGGGGCGTTCTGGCTTCTTGTGCCAGCAGCGCCGACACTGGCTGATGCGGCCAAAGCGTGCCTCGTCTTGAAACATCACCCGCACGGGCTGCGCTTTTTCAAAGCTCAGCTTGATTTGTGCCAGGTCGGCGGGCAGTTTTTTTTCCAGTCTTCTCGCGCCTGGGGGTCGCCTTTGGGCTGCACGGTGTCCGGTGCCAGCTTGCGCCAGCCGTGGCGGTGCAGCATGTTGTACAGCGTTGCCAGGCAAATCGTTTTACCCAGCTTGGCCTCTACCAGGGCTTTCAGTGGGGGCACCACCACAACACCGCCTTGGGCGGCATCGGCCAGCACTTCATCCAGGATGGCCGCTTGCTTGCTCAGGCGAGCCTTGGCCGGGCTGGGCAATTGCGCACGGCTGGGTGTGGCTTGTTGCGCAGCAAAGAAACCTGTACGCAGGCGGCAAGTAGCCTCTCGTGAGCGCCCCAGCACTTGCGCAGTTTGTTGCAGGTTCAGGCCGCACTCCAGCGGCAACAGCACCGCCAGCGCCTGTCGCAACTGCTGGGCTGTTTTGGCGTTGTCAC
The DNA here is from genome assembly GCA_031414805.1 of Comamonadaceae bacterium. GTDB lineage: Bacteria > Pseudomonadota > Gammaproteobacteria > Burkholderiales > Burkholderiaceae_C > JAAFIW01. The sequence continues at coordinate 133,971 of JANOQJ010000026.1, read as the reverse complement.
GTTGCTCTTGCGCCGCCTGTATGTACTGCTGACCCTGAAATGGACGTGCCATAGAGACTCCTGGTGGTTGGGAGCCCAATTATTGACAATAAAATTTAGAATTGGAATGAGTTGCTGGGCCTGAACCGGGGGCGAATTGTGCTGGCAGATTTTGTCGGTGACATCGCGTTGGAGGGACTGGCTGACCGTAAGCCCAGCGCGCGCTCCAGCATCACCGCCGGGCCGGCGTCGGCCATTCGCTATGCCTACGGGCTGACCCAAGCCGAAATGGCGCGTGGTCGGTATGGCCCAGCTGAAGGCATCACGGGTCGGGTGCTGGCGACGGCTCAGCCCATCATCGTGCAGGATATTGACGCCGAGCCGCAATTTCTGGGGCGCGCGGTTGCCCGAGCGCATCTGCCGCAAGAGGTGGTGGCCTATATCGCGCTGCCGATCGAAGTCAATCGCGAAGTGATTGGCGTGCTGGCCTGCCACCGTATCCGCAGCCGTGACCGGCAGCTCAATGACGATGTGGCCATCCTCAAAATCCTGGCCACACTGGCCGGCCAGCTGCTGCAATTGCAAGCGCTGGTGGGGGACAAAACCCGGGCCCTGCAAGCCAAAAACCAATTGCTCACCCGCGCACTGGAAACCGCCGCAGCGCGCTACGGGATCATCGGCACGTCACCCGCGCTGCTGCAGGCCTTGGGCGAGTTGGAGCGGGTCGCGGAAGCCTCGGCCAGCGTGTTGCTGCTGGGCGAATCGGGCACGGGCAAGGAGCTGTTTGCACGCGCCGTGCACCTGTCCAGCCAGCGCCGCGACCAGCCGTTCATCAAGGTCAACTGCGCGGCAATTCCAGACACCTTGTTTGAGTCGGAGCTGTTTGGCTACGAGCGCGGCGCGTTCACCGGGGCGCAATCGGCGCGTGCGGGCTGGTTTGAGCAGGCCGACAAGGGCACGATTTTTCTCGATGAAATCGGCGAGATGCCCTTGCCCATGCAGACCAAGCTGCTGCGCACACTGCAAGAGGGAACCATTGTGCGGTTGGGGGGTAAGCGCGAGATCAAGGTCACGGTTCGCGTGGTGGCGGCGACGCACCGCGACCTGGAGCGTGATGTTCAGAGCGGCCTTTTCCGGCGCGACCTGTTTTATCGGCTCCATGTCATCCCCATTCGTTTGCCATCTTTGCGAGAGCGGCGGCAGGACATCCAGGCGCTGGCGTTGCACTTTTTAAACCGTGCCAACCAGGACAACCAGCGCAATGTGAGCCTGGCCCCCGAGGCACTGGCAAGCCTGAAGCAACACCCCTGGCCCGGCAATATTCGTGAGCTGGGCAATGTGATTGAGCGACTGGTGCTGCTGACTGACAGCACCATGGTGCAAGCCCGGGAACTCCAGCGGTTTTTGCCGACCGGGCAGGACGCCACGCCTGACGCTGCGTTGATCGTGTCCGCCAGCGCTTCGTCACTCAAGGCCGTGCCGGCGCATGTTCCGCCACTGGTACGCGACTACCTCGGGGCGCAATCCCACTCGGCGGCGCAACTGCAGCAAGCCCTGCTGGCACACCGCGGAAACCAGTCGCGGGCGGCGCAGTCTGTGGGCTTGACGGTGCGGCAGTTTGGCTACCGGCTGCGAAAAATGGGTCTTCACAATGGCGACAATTTGTAGACATTTTGTTGGCAATGGCTATCTTGAAGCGAGTTGAATCGCTACTGAATTAGTAGCTGCCTAAGCTTATCTAGATTGGGTTAAATGCTTGTTTGATGCCGGGCGGTGGCGCTTGATGGACGCTTGGCACGTCCGTTGCAAAGAAGTGGGGGACGGCATGTGCCGTGAACCTACTGGAGATTGCTCATGACCCCTTCTTCGTTACCCAGCGTGCTGATTTCCCCCGAACAACTGTCCAGCATGATGAACGGCGAGCAAGTCGTCGTTATCGATACCCGCGATGCAGATACCTATGCAGCGGGCCATGTGCCAGGGGCGGTCAATTTGCGCGAGATTTTTACCTTCTTGGCGACCTCGACCGCCGAAGGCTTGCAGGCACTGAAGTCCACATTTGCCGAACATTTTGGTGCCGTTGGCCTGTCGGGCTCGGAGACGGCCGTGTTTTACGAAGACGCCCTGCACAGCGGCTACGGCCAGTCATGCCGCGGCTACTACTTGCTGACCTGGCTGGGTTACCCCAAGATCAAGGTGCTCAACGGCGGCTTCTCGGCCTGGAAGGCCGCAGGCCTGACCGTCAGCACCGACGCGTCAGCACCGCAGGTAAAGACCTTTCCGACCGACCTGGAGGGGGCCGACGTGATGCTGACCAAAGACGACGTGGCAGCCGCATTGCACACGGACATCAAGCTGCTGGACGTGCGCGATATCGACGAATGGACCGGCGAAAGCTCCAGCCCCTACGGCAAAGACTTTGCGCCGCGCAAGGGCCGTCTGCCGGGTGCCAAGTGGATTGAGTGGTACCGCTTCATGAAGCCGTCCAGCACTGGCCCGGTGTTCAAGTCACCGCTGGAAGTGCAGGCTGAATGCGCCACCGCCGGCATTGGAACGGACGACACCGTGTATCTGTATTGCTTCAAAGGCGCACGTGCATCAAACACATTTTTGGCACTCAAGCAGGCAGGCTTTTCCGACGTGCGCATGTACTTCGGCTCCTGGAACGAGTGGTCGCGTGATGACGCGCTGCCCATTGAAACCTCAGTGCCCATCATCAAGGCCAAGGCCCCGGTTTTAGCCATGGCCGCATGAACCACTTTTAATTGGAGACACAACCGAATGACTACTGCAACACTAGACGCACCCACCACCGTCCAGGCCTATTTGAAGCCGATTGACAGCGAAGGCCTTGCCGCCTTTGCTGCCAAGGGTTGCGCCAATCCGGCCTCACGCGGCACCAACAAAGTCAAAACCGTGATGCAAGGCATGTACCGGTCCCTCAGCTATGTGGGTAACCATCAGCCGGTGGTGGTCGATGAGCCGCTGCATTTGTTTGGCGAAGACACGGCACCTGCACCGGGCGAAATTGTGTTGTCGGGTCTGGGTGGTTGCCTGGCGGTGGGCATCACGGCGGTGGCCACATGGAAAAAAGTCAAGCTCACCAAGCTGGAGATTTTTCTGGAGGGCGACATCGGCAACCCCGCCGCCTGGGGTGCTGGCGGTGCCAAGAAAGAAGCGCCAGACATGGGTTTTCAGGCGATTCGTGTGAAGGTGGTGGTGGAGGGTGATGCCCCTCGTGAGGTGCTGGACGAGATCGTGCAGCACGCCAACTTTTACTCGCCCGTGGCCAACAGCATGCGAAACCCGATTCCGTTTGAAATCGAACTGGCCCCCACGGTTGCTCACTGCGTGTAGCGCCCTGCCCCCCGAGGGGCTGCTGCGCCTACAGCCTGGCAAAGCCAGTTCTGTGGCCCCTGTTTGAAGGGATCGCCCTTATCCACGAAGTCATCGCTATCGATACACCTGGAGTTTTTATGGAAGTGCTTGAAAGACCACCCGTTCAGGTTTCGCAGGGGCCAGACCTGGTCAAGTCCGTGCGTGAACTGGCCGAAGGCCCGCTGGCTGAACTGGCTGACGACATTGACCGCCGGGGCATCTACCCCAAATCCATCCTGTACAGGCTGGGGGAGATGGGCGCGCTGAAGGCGCACATGGCCGAGCCGGGCAAACCAGCAGACTACGGCTTGGCCATTGCTGCCATGGCCGAAGTGTCCCGTGTGTGTGGCGCAACCGGTTTCATGGTCTGGTGTCACGATGTGTGCGGCGTGTATATGGAACAGTCGGGCAACCCGGCGCTGATGGGGGAGGCGCTCACCCTGCACGCAAACGGGCAAACGTTGGGGGCGACCGGTATGTCCAACCCCATGAAAACCTTTGCAGGCATCGAGACCTTTTTGCTCCACGCCAAAAAAATGAAAGACGGCTATGTCGTCAATGGAACACTGCCGTGGGTCAGCAACCTGGGGCCAGACCACTACTTTGGTGCCGTGGCCGATGTGCTGGCGGACAGTGACAGCAAAAGCGAAATCATGTTTTTGGTGCGTTGCGATGCACCCGGCGTTGAACTGCGCCATTGCCCCTCGTTTTCGGCCATGGAGGGCACCAACACCTGGGCGGTGCGCCTGACGGATTATTTTGTCGGGAGCGACGAAATGATGGCAGACCCGGTGCGCCCCTTCATCGGCCGCATCCGCGCAGCCTTCATCCTGCTGCAAACGGGCATGGGGCTTGGCGTGGCACAAGGCGCGATTGATTCGATGTGGACGGTGGAGCGCCAGTTGGGGCACGTGAACGAATTCCTGGACGACCGGCCAGACGATCTACAAAGCGAGCTGGATGACCTCACCGCGCGCATCATGTCCCTGGCAAAAACGCCCTTTGGTACCGACAAGGCGTTTTTGATTGATGTGCTGGATGTGCGCGCGCATGCTTCAGAGCTGGCGCTGCGTGCCGCCCAGTCGGCCTTGCTGCACCAGGGGGCACGCGGCTATTTGATGAGCTCCGACGTGCAACGCCGCGTGCGTGAATCGCACTTCGTTGCCATCGTCACCCCCGCCATCAAACACCTGCGCAAAGAAATCGCACGCCTGTCGGCCGAGGAGCTGCCAGCGTGAGTGCCTCCGTACGGAAAACCGATGCGAGCGGCTTGGCATGGGAAATCTTCATTTGCAAAGCCTGCGGCCTGATCTACGACGAAAGCAAAGGCGACGAGGACAGTGGGTTGGTCGCGGGCACCCGGTTTGCCGACATTCCGCAGGACTGGGCGTGCCCGTTATGCGGTGTGACCAAGGCGGACTTTGAACCGTATGTGGAGCAGTCCCCACGGCAAGTCCGTGCTGCTGATAACCAGTCAGGCACGCCCTCCGGTGTCAGGCCTCACCCGGGCACCGTCATCGTTGGCGCGGGCCGCGCGGGCTGGCAGATGGCGCAGGCCTTACGCGCGCGTGACGCCAACATGCCCATCACCCTGGTCACGGCGTGCAACGGTGATATTTACGACAAACCGCTGTTGTCCGTTGCCCTGGCGCGGGGCATTTCGGTGCAGGCACTGCCGCGGGAAACAGGAAGCGATGCCGCGCGGCGCTTGAAGGTGAAGTTGCTAACCAACACCCAGGCGGTACGCATCACGCCTGGAAGTCGGCAACTGCGTACCAGCCGCGGCACGCTGCGTTACGAGCACCTGGTATTGGCCCATGGCGCCCAGGCGCGATCCTTGCCGCAACTTCCATCGACACTGTGCTGGCGCATCAACCACCTGCAGGCCTATGCCAGATTTCGCGGCGCATTGGGCCATGTACCCCAACGCATAGCGGTGGTGGGTGCAGGCCTGGTGGGTTGCGAGCTGGCCAATGACCTGGCGCTGGCGGGGCACCAGATCACGCTGCTGGACATTGCTGATCGGCCACTGGCTGGGATGTTGCAACCTGAACAATCAGCTCGGTTGCTGGGTGCCTGGCAATCGCTGCCACTCAGCTTTGTGGGTAGCGTTGAGGTCAAGAATGTGTCGTTAGAAACCGCGCCTGGTGAGAAGCAAATCACCACGGCGTGTGGCCAAGTGTTTGCGGTGGATCACATTGTTGTAGCGGCTGGTTTGCAAACGCCCAGTGCTTTGGCCACGAGTGCGGGCTTGGCGTGGAACAACGGCATAGACGTTCAGCCCGGGACGCTGGCCACCAGTATTCCCAACATCCACGCGTTGGGCGACTGCGTTGCCATTGATGGCCAGGTCAGCCGCTACATTGAGCCGATTGGCCGACAGGCCCAAACGCTGGCGTGCACCATATTGGGCGAACAACCCATGCCCTACAAGCAAATACGCCTCCCAACACGCATCAAAACCAGTTCATTGCCCTTCACGGTGTAGCCCGCATATTTCACCAGGCAGCATGGGTCGCGCGTTTTGGCTGGCGCAGAAATGTTGGCGGCGTGGGGGTATGGTCAGCAAAGCTGGACGCGGCGTGTCGAGCCGATACTAATGTGCTATATAAAATATAGCTGCTTGAGCAGTATTCACAAGGGCTAAAGGCCTGTTTGCCTTGTCATTCAGCAACCCAAGTTACGCCTTTGTTGCATGCTGGCAAACCACGAGCGTGCGGCACACTGCATACTTTGGTCATACTTGCTCACGTTAAAACTCCAATCTCAACTATGGCCACCGCACTTCCAAGCTATCTGTATTTAGGCTCTTACGACCGGGCTATCTTCCAAACCGAGTTTGCCAAGCGGTTTTCCAAAAATGGTCGTTACGACCCGGGAGCGATTCCGGCGATGTTTGAGCTGCTCACTTTTATTGAGCGCGATACGCTGATCACCGACATGCGCTGGGCCGCTTACATGTTGGCCACGGTGCTGTGGGAAACCACGTACCCCAAGGTGGTCGAAATCGCCGTCAAAAATAAAAAAGGGCAGCCAGTCATTAGCAAGAAAACCGGCAAACCGGAAGTCGTGAAATCGCGTGTGTGGTTGATGACCATGGCGCCGGTGGACGAGGTGGGACGCGGCAAGGGCCGCAATTACCACGAGCCGGTCAAGGTGCGCACATTGACCGACGGCAGCGTACAGGTGACTGAGCAGGACGGCGACCAGTTCAGCGTGACGACGGCAGGCAAGGTCAAGGCGCTAACCAAAAAGGCGTCGATGGGCACCACCGATGGCGGCGCGGCGGTGAAAGCCTATGTGGACGATACCGGTGATGAGCATGCCTACTTTGGGCGTGGCTATGTGCAGCTGACCTGGTGGTCCAACTACGCCACCACCGGCGCTGCCATTGGCCGGGGCCTGGATTTGCTGCTCGACCCTGAGCTGGTGAAACAGCCTGCGGTGGCTTACGCCATCATGGCCCACGGCATGCGCACAGGCGACGGGTTTGCCAATGGCCGCACGTTTGCGCGGTATTTTTCCGCCACACGTAGCAACTACGTCGGCGCACGGGCGATGGTTAACGGCAGCGACCACGCGGCCAGCATTGCCACCATCGCAGTCATGTTTGAGGCCATCCTGGTGGCGTCGCGCCCGGTGAGGCTGTTTCCTGCCTTTGTGCCATTTGTGCCCGAACTACAAGGCGCACCCGATCCGTTCGGCCGCTTCGGCGGTCACTGAATGCGTACCTCGGTGTATCTGTTGGCAGCCAGTGCGCTCTGGGCGTCGGCCGCGCTGGGATCGGTGGACAAACCAGCGGTGTCACAAGCCGCCAGGCAACTGCGCTGCGGCTGGTTTGACAACCCCAGCCCACAAAACGCCACGCTGATTGATCGCGACGGTACGTGGACGATTTCTGTTCAGGGCGCAGACGCAGCCAAAGGCGCTTGGCCCCGTTTCGGCGGCAAGCAGTGGGTCAAAACCGGTGCGGGCAGCTATGGGTATGGCTGCGCTTGCCTGCGCGTTGAAGTCGATGCGCAGGCACAGCAAATCAAGCAGATTTACAGCGCAAATGCCAAGGCAGTCTCGGCGTGCCGCAGTGACAAAGCCATCAAAGACAACGAGCCGTTCAACCCGTTGAAGTAGAACCACCTGACGCAACGGGCACCAGCGGCAGAAAAATATCGGTCAGCAAGTCTGCGGGGGCGGTGTCACGCGGGTTGTTCAAATATTCTTCAAACACCGGCAGGTCAGCCGCTTCGCACCCGCTGCGCACCAGCCAAAAGCCATACAACCACTCATAGGCGGCGCGCATGCTGGCATACGGCCCCGTGTGGCGCAGCACCGCGCATGGTGTGCCGCCCACCTCAAACGAGATCAGCGGCGCTTCTATGGCGCAGTCATGGCGCACCGACAGCCCCGCGTGGCTGATCAATTGCGATTCGGGCACGGCGGTCGGGTCATCCAGATACACCGCCATCCAGCGCGCGCCGGGACCCACTTGCTGGCGTGCGGCCAGTTGCGCGTAGGCCGATTCAAACGCCTTGCCCACGCCGATGTAGGAACCCCGGTGTGCCAAGCCCGCCAGCCGCACGCGTGGAACCTCACGTATCTCGATGCGGTATTGGCTGCTGATACAGGCCTGCCCGCGCCGAAACTCAGCGTGGCTGCCGTGCAGGCGGTAATGCGCCGGACTTGCGCCATACAACGTACGAAACGCGCGAGTGAACGATTGCACGTTGGGGTAACCGCAACGGCTGGCGATTTGCGTTACCGGCAGCGCCGTGTTGGCCAGGTAGGCACTGGCGCGGTGCAGGCGCAGGCGGCGTACCGTGTTGGCCAGGGTTTCGCCATGCAGCGCCTGGTACACGCGGTGCCAGTGATAGGGCGACAGGTGGGCTACTTCTGCCAGGTGGTTCAAGTCCAGCGGCTGGTCCAGGTGCTCGTACACATGGGCGATCACGCGGCTCATGCGCGCGTGGTAGTCGGTCCAACCGTGAGCGGCGTTCATTTTTGGTTCGTGAGTCCGATGTGAATGTCAATCTTGCCATCGGCGCCGTAGCGCTCGTAGTCGGCCACAAAGGTCTTGGCCAGGTCATGGCGCTGCCAGATGGTTTGCCACACGGCGCCAACCTGCTGGGGCTGGCCTTGGGGCACCTCAAACACCGCGCGCGGGCCCGCTGGCATGACGGTGTGCGTCATGCCAGCGGGTACCTCTTGCGCGCTGTTGACTGCCGCGCCAATGATCAGCGAGTAAAGGCCTTCGTTGTTCAGGCCCGCATTCTCAAAGTGGGTGTAGACGGCATACACCTCATCGGTCAGCTTGCCCGGAATCTGCGCGAGCACGCCTTGCTCGAAAAAGCGCTGCCAGGCAGGCGGAATGGTTTGCGCGGCAACTGCGTTGGAAGTGCGCAGCTCGATGCCGATGATGCGGATGGCGTGGGTTTGGGGGGTGGTTTGCATGAAGGGCTCCGGTAGGGTTGAGAAGCCCTTAATCTAAAACCGGGGACCGGACGTTTCTTGCGCAGTTGCGTAGTACTTGCACGATATCAATTGCTATGAAATGCATAGCTGCTTGAGCAGTATTTACAAGGGCTACAGGCCGATTTACCTCAATAATACAAACCAGGCTCACAGCTTGAGTTCCCAGGTTTCGCCCACGAGGTCGTGGCCATAGCTGTGGTGGGCTTCGCTGTGCGTCAAAACAAATCCGCGCGCTGCATAGATGGCCCGCGCCGCGCTTAGACAGCTGTTGGTCCATAGCACCAGCTTGCGGTAACCCTTGTCCTGTGCAAAGCGGATGCATTCGTCGCTCAGCCACCCACCCAGACCCAGTCCGCGCGCCTGCGGCGTGATGATCAGCATGCGCAGCTGGGCCACGGTTTTGCTTTTGCGCACGACGAAGGCGCTGCCGACCCGCTGGCCGTTCAGTTGCGCAATCCAGCAGCGCTCCCACTCGGGTTGCAGGTTCTTGATGTAGCCGGCCACGATGCCCGCCACCAACGCTTCAAACTCACTATTCCAGCCGTATTCGCGCGCGTAGATTTCGCCGTGCTGTTGAATCACCCAGCCTAAATCGCCCGGTTGGGGATCACGCAATGCGATGGTGGGAGCATGGCTTGTGGATGCTTTCGGTGGGGTGTGCGGCATGCCACGACTGTACCCATCGCGTCACCCCCACCAGATTCCGCCGCGCTATCCTGACAGCCCGTACAACAGGAGACACCCGATGAAAAGATCCCACTTTCTGATCAGTGCAGCGCTGGCCTGCACGAGCTGGCTGGCCAACCCCGCCTACGCCCAGCTCGCCCCCTCGCTCGATGTGGCCGTGCAGCGTGCCGCCGCAGCCCAAAAGCAGCCGCTGCTGGATTCACTCAAAGAGTTTGTTGACATTGAAACCGGCAGCCGCGACTTTGAAGGTATTCAACAGGCTACCGAGCTGTTGTCCAACAAGCTCAAAGCGCTGGGCGGGCAGGTGCAGTTCATCGAACCACAAGAAGCCACCAACTACCGCATGATGGACACACCCGAAAAAATTGGCCGCATGGTCAAGGCCACGTTCAAGGGCACGGGCACCAAACGCATCATGTTGATTGCGCACATCGATACGGTCTACCCCAAAGGCATGGCGGCCAAGCAGCCGTTTCGTATTGATGGCGACAAGGCTTACGGCCTGGGCATCTCCGACGACAAGCAGGGTGTGGCCATGGTGGTGCATGTGGTGGCCATGCTCAAAGCGCTCAACTTCAACGAGTACGGCACGCTCACGGTGCTGGTCAATGGCGACGAGGAAATCAGCTCGCCGGGTTCGCGTGCGGAGCTGACGAAAGCCGGTAGCGAGCACGATGCCGTGCTGTCATTTGAAGCCTCACGCGTCAACAGCGACAAGCTGTCGCTGGCTACCAGCGGTATTGCCTCTGTTGAATTGAAAATTGAAGGCCGGGCGTCGCACGCAGGCGCAGCGCCTGAGCGCGGCGTGAATGCGCTGTATGAGCTGTCGCACCAAATCATGCAAATGCGTGACTTGTCGCAAAACGACAAAGGCCTGAAGCTGAACTGGACGGTCTCACAGTCGGGCACCAACCGCAACGTGATTCCGGCCTACGCGACTGCGCAGGCCGATGTGCGCGTGCTGCGTGTAGCCGACTACGACGGCATTGAAGCCACGGTGCGCGAGCGGGCCAAAAAACAGTTGTTGCCAGACGCCAAAGTCACCGTGAACTTCGAGCGCCGCCGCCCACCGCTGGAAGTGACCGCTGCCAACCGGAAACTGGCTGCACATGCGCAAACCATTTACGCTGAGCTCGGCCGTCAACTGGTGGTGGACGACCAGCCCGAAGGCGGCGGTACTGATGCTGCATTTGCCGCTTTGAAAACCCAGGCGGCTGTGGTAGAGCGTTTTGGCTTGCAGGGCTTTGGCGGGCACACCGCTGACAACGAATACGTGCTGCTGGAGACGGTGGAGGCCAGGTTGTACTTGGCGGCGCGGGTGGTGATGGATGTGGCGCGGGGCAAAGGGCTGTAGCAATGCCTAAATCAGACCAAAAGAGGCCTAAACCCTTATGAATACTGCTCAAGCAGCTATCAATTAAATAGCTAAAAGGTCGCCTGTTTAGCCACCCAGCAAACCGTGGGTGCGTGCGTAGTGAATGGTTTGGGTGCGGCTTTTGACGTCCAGCCTGCGAAACAGCCGCCACAGATGGACTTTCACCGTGTGTTCGCTGATCCCCAGTTCGGTCGCAATGTCGCGATTGGACAGGCCACGATCCAGCATGATGATGAGCTGTTTTTGGCGTTTGGACAGTTTGTTGTCGGTGGGCGCAACGTCATCAAATCCGCTGTCTTCTTGTAGCAGCGCGCGCAGGGCTGCCGTGATTTCGGTGGCACCAGCCGATTTCTCGATATAGATATCAGCCCCGGCATCAATACACGCATCGTCCCATTCGGCGGCAGGCGAGGCCGAGAGCACCGCCAGCGGAATGCCGGGAAACCGCGCTTTCATGTCGCGCACGCCCGAGGTGCCCACTGCGTCTGGCAGTTTCAAATCCAAGCAGATCAACTCGGGATCCCCGTGTTTTTTGATGGCCGCCTCAACCCCGCCCAGACGATCAATTTCCACGACGTTGGCCGTGGAGTTCATGCGGCGCAGCAGCATCACAATGGCTTCGCGCATCAGGGGGTGGTCGTCAATTACAAAAATGTTCATCGTGGGTCTCCAAACGTCAGTGACTGAGCAGCTTTAGAGCTGCCTGAATTTGCTCGGGTGAAATACCATCTTGGGCGCTCAGGCGTGATTGCAAGCCGGGCAGGGCGTCTGCACCCAGTTGCTGCAGTTGGCCAATCGCACGCCCGGCGTCGCGCGGTGAGTCAAACCCCAGGCTTTGAAGCAATACGGTGCCCTGGGGTTCAACTAATTTGAAGTAAAACAGACCGTCCGCTTCGCGGTATTGCTTGAAGGCAGGTAGCGCCGACTTGTTGTGTGTCTTGGCAGGCGTGGCCGTTGGCCCGCCCAACGCGCGCAACCCCACCGCCTGGCGCAGCTGCGACATCAGACTGTGTGAGAGCTCACGGGCCTTTTCAGCACCTTGCAGCAACGTGGTTTCTATCTTCGCGGGGTCGTTCATCAGCGACTCGTAGTGCTCGCGCAGCGGTGCAATCTCGCGGTCCACGCGCTCAAACAGCAATTGCTTCGCATCGCCCCAGGAGATGCCGTGTGCGTAGGCGTCTCGCAAGCTCTGTGTTTCCGGTGCGCTGGCAAAAGCCTGGTAAATCTGAAAGAGCGCTGAGCCTTCAACTTCTTTGGGTTCGCCGGGCGCTTTGGAGTCGGTCACGATGCCGGCAATCTGCTTGCGCATTTGTTCGCGCGGCGCAAACAGCGCAATGGTGTTGTCGTAGCTCTTGCTCATCTTGCGGCCGTCCAGCCCCGGCAGCGTGGCGACAGACTCTTCAATCACCGCTTCGGGCAGTACCAGATGGTCGCCATACAAGTGGTTAAAACTGGCGGCCATATCGCGCGCCATTTCAATGTGCTGAATCTGGTCGCGGCCCACGGGAATTTTGTGCGCCTTGAACATCAGAATGTCCGCCGCCATCAGCACCGGGTACATGAAGAGACTGGCGGTTACATCGGTATCGGTGTCGTGACCCGCTGCCGCATTTTTATCAACGGCGGCTTTGTAGGCATGGGCGCGGTTGAGCACGCCCTTGCCGGTCACGCAGGTCAGAAACCAGGTCAGTTCGGGGATTTCAGGAATGTCGGACTGGCGGTAGAAAAAAACCTTATCCGGGTCAAGCCCGGCAGCCAGCCACGTAGCAGCAATCTCTAGGGTCGACCGTTGGATACGCGCCGGGTCGTCGACCTTGATGAGGGCGTGGTAGTCGGCCAGAAAGTAAAAACACTGGGTATTTGGCGTGCGGCTGGCCTGAACCGAGGGGCGGATGGAGCCCACGTAATTGCCCAGATGCGGTGTGCCGGAGGTCGTGATGCCGGTCAGAATGCGGGTGGTGGTCATGGCGCGTTACTGCAGGATGGCGTTCAAAGGCGACAACATAAAACCAATAACCGTCGAGCCGACGGACATCAGGGGCCGCAGCCACAGACTGCCGACCACACCCGCAATCACCAAGCCCATCACAATGAAAAACCCGTACGGCTCAATCCGGTCCAACCACTGCGCCTGTTGGCGAGGCAACACACCCGCCAGGATGCGACCGCCGTCCAGCGGTGGCAAAGGAAACAGGTTGAAGGCCCACATCACCAGGTTGGTCAACACACCGGCACGCGCCATTTCGATGAAAAAGCGTTCGTCTACCCCGGTGCCAACCAACACGGTGAGCAAAACAGCCCAGCCAATGGCTTGAATGAAGTTGGATGCAGGTCCGGCCAGCGCCACCCAGATCATGTCCCGCTTGGGGTTGCGCAACTGCCCGAAATTGACAGGAACCGGCTTGGCATAGCCAAACAAAAACGCGCCTGAAGTGGCGAAATACAGCATCAACGGCATCAGGATGGTGCCCACGGGGTCGATGTGTTTGAGCGGGTTCAGCGTGATACGGCCCAGTGCATAGGCGGTGTTATCACCAAAATGACGCGCGGCGTAACCGTGCGCCGCTTCGTGAATGGTGATGGCAAACAGCACCGGCAGCGCATAAATCGCCACCGTTTGAATCAAATTTGAAAAATCCATGGCGGTGATTGTGTCAGACTGTTTTTGTCAACTATGAAGAAAAAGTGAGTTGGAAAGAATTACAGGCCTAGGGCGGCCAGACTTCCCCGACCTGCGCGCACGACCACCGGTTCGCCGCCGCCTGCCATCTCGGTCAGGTCAATCACGGTGGTGGGCTGGCTGGGGCAGGCACCCGCGTCGAGCACAGCCGCCAGTTGATGCTCGAAGCGCGCACGGATGTCTTGCGCATCGTTCAGCGGTTCGGTCTCGCCGGGCGCAATCAACGTGGTTGCCAACAGAGGCGCACCGTGCAATTCCAGCAGCGCCTGCAAGGCCCGGTGCTCTGGCACGCGCAGGCCAATGGTTTTGCGCTGCGGGTGGCTCACACGGCGTGGCACCTCTTTGCTGGCCTCCAGAATGAAGGTGTAGGCACCCGGCGTAGCGGATTTGAGCAGCCGGTATTGCCGGTTGTCCACCCGCGCGTAGTTGGCCAGTTCGCTCAAGTCGCGGCACAACAGAGTCAGGTGGTGTTTGTCGTCTACACCGCGAATCTGGCGCAGCTTGTCGGCAGCGGCTTTGTCGTCCAGGTGGCAGACCAGGGCATAGCTGGAGTCGGTGGGAACCGCAGCAATACCGCCGCGCGCCAGCAGCCCCACAGCTTGCTTGAGCAGGCGGGGTTGCGGGTTGTCGGGGTGGACTTCAAAGAGTTGGGACATGGGTCAATTTTTGAACGCAGAGGACGCAAAGATGACGCAGAGGACGCAGAAGAAGACCTGTTGAGAAAGGTATTTTGACGTGTGCATTCCTTTTGCGTCCTCTGCGAATCCTTCGCGTCCTCTGCGTTCAATAGCCCCCGCATTCATGGTTTGCGCGTCATTCCACCGCCTCCACCTTGACCCGACTTTCCCGCACAGCCAGCCAGGCCCCCAAGCCGCCGCACACCGCAATCAGCGCGATGCCGACCGTCGAAACCACATCGGGTACGTGCGAAAAAATCAGCCAGCCGCCCAGCATGGCAAAGCCAATTTGCGCATACAGATAGGGTGTCAGTGTGGACGCCGGGGCGCGCGCGTAGGCGTGGATCAGCAAAAAGTGGCCCACGGTGCCCATAAACCCCACCAGCAGCATCGCCGTCCATAGCTGCCAGGGCAGATCAGATGTCCAGACAAATGGCAGCGCTATTGATGCGGCCAGGGTGCCCACCCAGCCGGTGTAAATCTGCATCGCGCCCGGATCTTCGGTTTTGGCCAGCTGGCTGGTGAGCACCTGAAACCAGGCGTTGGCGGTGACCAGGCCCAGCGGGAGCAATAGCGTCCACTCAAACGCCTGACTGCCGGGGCGGATGATGACCAGCGTGCCCGCGAAGCCACCCGTCACCAGGGCCCAGCGCAGGGCTGATACGCGTTCTTTTAACCGGGTGGCGGCCAGCAGAGTTACCACCAGCGGCGTGATCATCACAATGGCCGTGAACTCGCCCACCGGCATGTACTTCAGGCTGAAAAACGAGAACAGGCTACACAACAGCAATAGCAACCCACGCAGCAACTGAAAGCGCGGATGAGCTGTTTTTAGCGCAGACCAGCCCCGCCGGGGCAACACGGCTGCCGTACTGGCTACCGCCTGAAACGCGTAGCGAAACCACAGCGCCATCAGCACTGGCACTGTCGCGCTGACGTATTTGGTGGTCGTGTCGAGCACCGCAAAACAGGCTACGGCGGCCAGCGCCAGGCCGATACCCGCCAGGGCATTGCTCCTGCGCCACGTCATCACTGAATGCGGCTCGTGAGCAGGTCCCAAACGGGCGTGAGCGTCGCGGGCAACGGGGGCAGCTGGCCCAGGTCGATACGGCTTTCATCGGGGCTGTGAAAGTCGCTGCCGCGCGACGCAGCCAGACCAAATTCCAGCGCCGTGGCGGCGTATTTCACATACTCGGCCGGGCTGTGGCTACCCGTCACCACCTCGGTAGCCTGGCCGCCGTGGGCTTTGAATTCGCTGAACAGCGCGTACTCTTCGTTGGGCGTGAAGCCATAGCGGCCGGGGTGGGCAATCACGGCCACGCCCTGGCAGTCGACGATCCAGGTGACGGCGTCCCTCAGGCTGGCCCAGCGGTGGGGCACAAAGCCGGGTTTGTTGTCGGTGAGGTACTTGCGAAACACCTCGGAGGTGTCCTGGCACACACCGGCTTCCACCAGGTAGCGCGCAAAGTGGGTGCGGGAGATCAGCTCAGGGTTGCCCACGTATTTCAATGCGCCCTCGTAAGCGCCCTTGATGCCAACTTTGGCCAGGCCCTCTGACATTTCCTTGGCCCGCTCGCCACGGCCCCCACGCGTGTCTTGCAAGCCTTTCAGCATCCGGGGGTCTTGCGCATCGAAACCCAGACCGACGATGTGCACCGTTTTGCCGGCAAACGTGACCGAGATTTCAACCCCGGTGAGGTATTTCATGCCGTGGGACTGCGCCGCTTGCAGGGCACGCGCCTGACCGCCAATTTCGTCATGGTCGGTCAAGGCCCACAGTTGCACGCCGTTGGCAGCGGCGCGGGCCGCCAGGGCTTCGGGGGTGAGGGTGCCGTCAGAGACCACCGAGTGGCAGTGCAAATCTGCGTTCAGGGTGTTGGTGAGGGGCTGGGCTGCCTGTGCAGCGGCGGGGGATGCAGATATTGGGGTCACGGGGCATTTTACGGGCGGCCCCTTCAATGCAGAGCACCCCCAGTGGCGTGCAGGTCTTCCGATCGCTCCAAGGCGCAGTGGATAGCCAGGCGAATGCCTCGAACCATGTCGGCCAGTGGCATCGACGGGCTGCCTTGCTGCGGCAACCAGGGCACATGAATGAAGCCTGCGGTCGTGTGGGCCAGAGCAGGGCGCTGGGCCAGCTCATGCATCAATGTGTAGAAAACATGGTTGCACACGAAGGTGCCGGCCGTTTGCGATACCTGCGCGGCAATGCCCTCGGACGTCATTCCCTGCACGGTGGACTTGATCGGCAGCTTGGTGAAATAAGCCGCCGGACCGCCAGCGACCACCGGCGTGTCGATGGGTTGAGCCCCCACGTTGTCGGGAATGCGTGCGTCGTTGATGTTGATGGCCACGCGCTCCAGCGACAGTTCTGCGCGCCCGCCGGCCTGCCCCAGACACAACACCACCTCGGGTTGGTGTCGATCAATCAGTGAACGCAGTATTTGTGCTGACGCTACAAACTCAGTGGGCAACTGGGCGGCCACCGCCACCCGCCGGGCGAATTGGCGTTTGTGCAGGGCCTGCGCTACCAGCCAGCTGGGGTTGACGCTGTCGCCCCCAAAAGGGGCGAAGCCGGTAACCAGTACCTTGCCTGAGAATTTGAGACGGGTGGATCGGACAGCTACCATGCGGGAACTTTAGTTGAAGGAGACACAGCATGAAATGGGAAGGCAACCGGGAATCAAACAACGTGGAAGACCGGCGCAGCGGCGGCGGGCGAAGTTTTGGCGGCGGCGGCTTGCTCGGCGGGCGCAACGTGGGCATTGGCACCATCGTGATTGCGCTGGTGGGCGGCTGGATTTTCGGCATCAACCCCATGACAATTTTGGGCATTCTGGGCGGCGGTGCACCCACAGCTCAGGTGGCCCAAGGCCCGCAAGGCCAGGCGCAAAAGCCACCAGCCAACGACCAGCAAGCCAAGTTCATCTCCACCATATTGGCCGACACCGAAGATGTGTGGAAGCAGCAGTTTGCAGCGGCTGGTGCCGTCTACCAAGAGCCCAAACTGGTGCTGTTTCGGGGCCGCACGGGCACCGGCGGCTGCGGCACCGGCGAGGCGGCCATGGGCCCGTTTTACTGCCCAGCTGATCAAAAGGTGTACATCGATCTGGCTTTTTACGACACCTTGCGTACCCGCCTGGGCGCGCCTGGCGACTTTGCACAGGCGTATGTGATTGCACATGAGGTGGGTCACCACATTCAAAAACTGATTGGCGTGAGCGACAAGGTCGACAGCATGCGCAAGCGCATGACTGAAGCCCAGTTCAACGCCCTGAGTGTGCGCACGGAGCTGCAGGCAGACTGCTTTGCCGGCGTATGGGCGCATCACGCCCAAAACCAGCGGCAGATTCTGGAAAAAGGCGACGTGGAAGAAGCCATGAACGCCGCTGCCAAGATTGGCGACGATGCCCTGCAGCGCGCGCAAGGTGGGGCGGTGGTGCCCGAGAGCTTTACCCACGGTACCAGCGCGCAACGCCAGCGATGGTTTGGTGTGGGGCTGAAGACGGGGAACCTCAAGCAGTGCGACACGTTTGTGGCAAAAGCCCTGTAATCCGAGGTTTGAAGCCAAAAGGTGTCAACACCCAAGTGTTTCCTGCTCAAGCAGCTATTAAATATGTAGCAAAATATCGATTGATTCAATGAAAACCATCACCAAAGCCGTGATCACGGCATTGCTGCTGGCGGCGTTCGGCGGCGCGGCCTACATGTCGTTTCGCCAGGGCGGCTCACCGCTGGGGCTGCCGGGCGCTGCATTGACGCAAGCTCACACGGTGGAATTGACGGGTTTGATTTCCCTGGACGTGGAGCCTTACTTTAAAGATCCACGCGTTTTGGCTGTCTTGGCCAATAACAAACTGCGGGTGGTCACCACGCGCATCGGGTCGCGCGAGATGGCAGCACGAGTGGTGCCCGGCCAAGTGCCAGATTTTTTCTTTCCGTCGGGCGTGGTGGCGGCCAACCAGATTGCCGATGCGGCCAAAAACGCCAAGATCGCCACCGCCGCAAGTTCGCCTTTTTACACGCCAATGGTGATCGCTTCGTGGACGCCGATTGCACAAATTCTGTCTGCGAATGGCATGGCTAAAGAGATAAGCCCCAAAGTCTGGAGCGTTGATTTTTCCAAACTCACCCAAATCATGCTGGACAAAAAGCGTTGGCGCGATTTGAAAGAAGCACAGGCCTACCCGGTTGGAAAAAGTGTGCTGGTGGCCACCACGGACGTGCGAAAAAGCAATTCGGCTGCGATGTATCTGGCGATATCCAGCTTCGCGATCAACGGCGGTGATGTGGTCACCGATAAAGCCACGGCACAAAAAACCGCGCTTCGGGTGGCGGAATTGTTCAAGCGGCAGGGCTATCAGGAAAACTATGTCAATGGTAATTTTGACGACTACGCCAGCATTGGCATCGGCAAGACACCGATGGCATTTATCTACGAAAACCAGATGGTCAGCTATGCGCTGCAGAAAAAGGGCATCGGTGCTGACATGGTGCTGCTCTACCCGCAGCCGACGATTTTGAACAAGGTCGTGTTCGTGTCCACCAGTGAACGCGCGAAGAAACTAGGCCAACTGCTGCTGGACAACACCGAGTTGCAGCGTATTGCAGTGGAGTACGGTTTTCGCATTGGCGACAGTGGCCACTTTGCGCAGGTCGTGAAAGCGACCGGGCTGGCATTTGAAGAGCGCATCACCCAGGTCATTGACCCGCCCAGCTTTGATCTGATGGCCGAGATGATTGACGTGATTGCCCGTGAGATGGGCCAGTAAACACAACTGATGTACGGAGGCGTAATGAAATCAACGATGTACTGGGCAGTGGCTGCCGCGATCTCTCTGCTGGCGGGCTGCGGCGACAAGCGTCCGCCGCCGGTGGCAGTTGCGCCTGCCGCAGTGGGCAATGAATTCCAGGTGCTGGCCACGAGTGATCTGCGTGATGCCCAGCCGTTGGAAAAAATGGTGGAGAAGGCCACCGGCGTGAAATTGCGCTTTCGATACGGCGGCACGATGGAAAGCACCGAGGCGGTGCTGAATGGCAAAGCCCAGGCGGACGCTGCTTGGTTTGCCAACGCCAAATACCTGCTATCCGATCCGCAGGGTCAATCGCGTGTCAAGCTGCAAGACAAAATCATGCTCTCGCCAATCGTCGTGGGTGTCAATGAAAGCCACGCCAAAGCACTGGGTTGGGACAAGCCGGAGGTGGCAGCCAAAATTACCTGGAACACCATTGCCCAAGCCGCCAAGGAAGGGCAACTCAAATATGCGTTGTCCAACCCTGCAACCTCCAACCAGGGCTTCATGGCGCTCATGGGCGTGGCCGCAGCAGCGTCGCAAAAAGCGGAAGCCCTGTCTGCGCAGGATGTGAACAAGGCCGCGATTGCAGGTTTTATCAAGGGCTACAAACTACCAGGTGACAACAGCACTTACTTGAGCGAAAAATTCATCGAGCAGCAAGGGCCACGCGTCAATGCGTTTATCAACTACGAAAGCTGGCTGCTGTCGCTCAATCAGTCGGGCAAGTTGAGAGAAAAATTGCGGCTGATTTACCCGCTGGAAGGCGTGGCGACAGCCGACTATCCGCTGATGCTGCTCAACGACGGCAAACGGGAGGATTACCAGAAAGTCGTGGCCTACCTGAAAGGCGATGAGGCTCAAAACTGGTTGACCCAGACCACACTACGCCGATCGGTCAGCCCGCATGTGGCGCAAACCCACGCGGGTCTGTTTCCAGCCGGCAGCGTGCTGGTGGAACTTCCGTTTTCACCGGATCGCGCGCTGGCCGACGGTTTGATTGATGCCTATCTGAACGAATTTCGGGCACCGATTGCCTCAACTTTTGTGCTGGATGTCAGCGGCAGCATGAACGGCGGGGGACGACGCCAGCAACTGGTACAGGCTTTGCAATACATCGCTGGCGACGATGCCTCTTTAACCGGGAGAGTGGCACGTCTGACCAGCCGCGAAAAAGTTTGGATGCTTCCATTTTCTGACGTACTCCAACCTACCACCTACTTTGAGCTACCCGCAGGCAAAAACGA
Source organism: Comamonadaceae bacterium (assembly GCA_031414805.1). Lineage (GTDB taxonomy): Bacteria > Pseudomonadota > Gammaproteobacteria > Burkholderiales > Burkholderiaceae_C > JAAFIW01. The sequence continues at coordinate 113,692 of JANOQJ010000026.1, read as the reverse complement.
TGCGAAGGGCGTGCAAATCCAAGTTGATACAGCGGCAAAACAGGCGGTGTTGGGCAAAGTACGCGATTACGCCGAGGGTTTGACCATGAATGGCGGTACCGCGCTGTATGACGCGGTATTGCAAGCCTTGCAAAATATGAATGCAGAGCGCCAGAAAAACCCGAGCTATCAGTATTCGGTTGTAGCCTTTACCGACGGTGAAAACAACAAAGGTCGCAGCCTGGCGCAATTCAAAACAGACTATGCGGGGCTTCCAGAAGATGTGAAAGCCATTCCCGTGTTCATGGTGCTGTTTGGCGAAGCCAACGAGTCCGATTTGAAAGACCTCGTGGCCATCACGGGCGGCCGTTTGTTTGATGCCCGTAAGGCCTTGCTGTACACCGTGTTTAAAGACATACGGGCATTTCAATAATGCTGCAACGAGCTGGCCGCTTTTTACAGTCACCGGCCAACTGGTGCGGTTTGGGTTTGGGAACTGTTGCGTTGGTGCTGTCGGGCGGCGGTGTGGCCGCGGGTGGTGCTTTGGGTGCAGCTGGTCTGGCGGCTTTGGGTTATGGGGCTGGGTTTGGCGTTGGCGGTTTGTGGTTGGGCTTTCCCAAGCTGCGAGGCCAAGCCTGGGACGAGCTGGCGTTTGAAGACGATGGCGATGCCCGCACCAGCATGCTGAACGCGCTGTCAGCCGTCAAACAGCTGGTTCAGCACAACCCCGACGGGCGGCTGTCGGGCGCGTTGCAAACGCGGGTGTTGGAGTTGTGCCAGCAATTGACCAACCTGCTGGATCAATGGGACCGCAGCAAAGGCCAGTTGTCGCTGCAAGAGGGTTTTCACGCGCGCCATATTGCTTTGCGATACCTGCCCGATGCGCTCAAAACCTACTTGTCAATTCCCAAAGCCTTTGCCACGATCAAGTTGCTCAGCAACGGCAAGACCGCTGAAGAAACCTTCAAACTGACCTTGGCTGATCTGAGCGGCAAGGTCCTGCAGTTAACCGACGATTTGGCAAGCCAGGACGCGCAAGCCTTCTTGAACCATTCGCAATTTCTGCAACAGAAATTCAGCCAGTCATCCGACGCGGGTTCAATTTGTTGATACGGCCCGAAAAAGTATTTAGTTTCCCGTTCGGGCTGAGGTAGCTGTCCCGACCGTCCTGAGGTATCGAAGGAAGTCCTCGCGAGCCCTTCCTTCGATACCTCAGGACAGTCGGAACAGCCACCTCAGGGCGAACGGTTAATATTTCATCGGGCTGTATCAATAGTAAACCGGTTGGTGCTTGGCAATACTGGCCTTGATCGCGTCGGTCAACGCAAATCCCTGGCCAAACTGGCTTGCTAATTGGGCGGCCCGTGCCTCGAACGCTGGAACCCCCATGCCATAGATGAACTGCATGGCACCGCCCGTGTAGGCCGGAAAGCCGATGCCGAAGATGGAGCCGATGTTGGCGTCGTGCACGGTGGTCAGCACGCCTTCGCTTAAGCACCGGGCTGTTTCCACGGCCTGGCGGTAGAGCAGGCGGTCTTTGATGTCTTGCAAGTCGTAGGGCAAGGCGGGTTTTTCAAACTGGTTTTTCAGCTCGGGCCACAGCGATTTTTTTGCGCCTTTTTCAGCGGGGTAGTCATAAAAACCAGCGCCGCCAGAGCGACCCGGACGCTTGAGCTCCTTGACCATGCGCTCGACCAGCAACTCGCCGGGCGTGGCTTCGTAGGTTTTGCCTTCGGCGGCAAAGTCGGCACGCGTTTGATCCAACACATGCACGCTCAAGCTCAGCGCGGTTTCGTCCAGCACAGCCAGCGGCCCCACCGGCATGCCGCATTGGATACCGGCGTTTTCGATCACCGCTGCCGGTATGCCTTCACCCAGCATCGCCGCGCCTTCCATCACGAAGGTGCCGAAGGTACGGCTGGTGTAAAAGCCGCGGGAATCGTTCACCACGATGGGAATCTTGCCCAGCTTCTGCACGTAGTCGAAGGCGCGGGCAACGGTTTCGTCGTCGGTTTGCGCGCCGCGAATGATCTCCACCAGCTGCATCTTGTCCACGGGGCTGAAGAAGTGAATGCCGACGAATTTTTGTGGGTTAGTGCTGGCTTGGGCCAGGCCGGAAATGGGCAGGGTGGAGGTGTTGCTGGCGAAAAAGCCGCTGAACTCTGGTGTATTGGCGAGATGTGGTTCGGCTTCTTGGGTGACTTTTGCTTTCAACTCGCGTTGCTCGAACACGGCTTCGATGATCAGATCGCAGCCTGCCAAATCCTCCGCTTGGGCTGTGGCCGTGATGCGGGCCAGCAGCGCGGCTTGGTCTTGCGAGCTCATGGTGCCCTTGTCGACCCTTGGCTGTGTGAGCTTGGCGCTGTAGGCCTTGCCCAGTTCGGCTTTTTCCAGGGATACATCCTTGATGACGGTGGCGATGCCGCGACTGGCCTGCGCATACGCAATGCCGGCGCCCATCATCCCGGCGCCCAGAATGCCCACCTTTTGCGGCTTGTACCGTGGGATTGATCCGCCGTCCCGTAGCGGACCCGCAGGACGCGACTGCCCGCTTTTGATGGCGTTCATATTGAAAAAGAACGTGTTGATCATGTTCTTGGCCACTGGGTGCACCGCGATCTGGGCCAGGTAGCGGCTTTCGATGCGCAGCGCGGTGTCAAAGTCCACCATCGCGCCCTCCACCATGGCGGCCAGGGCCGCTTCCGGCGCGGGGTACAGGCCCCGCGTGGTTTTCTTCAGCATGGCGGGCGCGACGGTCAGCGCGCCGGCAATCTTGGGGTTGCTGGGTGAGCCGCCTGGCAATTTGTAGTCTTTGGCATCCCACGGCTGAATGGACGTCGGGTTGGCCGCAATCCAGGCGAGCGCGGCGGGGCGCAGCTCAGCATCGCTGCCCACCAGTTCGTGTACCAGACCCAGCGCCAGCGCCTGGCGCGGGTCGAACAGCTTGCCCTCCAGCACATAGGGCTGCGCGCCCAACAGGCCCAGCAGCCGCGTCATTTTGGTGATGCCACTGGCACCGGGAATCAGGCCCAGGGTGACTTCGGGCAAGCCGAATTGGGTTTTGGGGTTATCGGTGGCCACGCGGTAATGGCCAATCAAGGCCACCTCCCAGCCACCGCCGAGCGCCGAGCCGTTCAAACAGCTCACTACCGGCTTACCCAGCGTTTCCAGCGTGCGAAAGCACTTTTTCATCACCTCAACCTCGCGAAAAAACGCTGCAGCATCAGATGCCTGGTTGCGCATCAAACCCTTCAAGTCCGCACCTGCGAAGAAGGTGGTTTTGTTGGACGCGAGCACGATGCCCTTGATCGCATCTTTGTCTTTGACGACTTGCGCAGTCGCCTCGATCAAATCGGCTTGCCACTGCGTACACATGGTGTTCACGGGGGAGTCAGGCTCGTCGAACGTGAGGGTGGCGATGCCTTCGCTCAGGGTGTAGTGGATGTTTTGCATAATTTACGTACTATGAAAAAGATAGCTGCTTGAGCAGTATTTACAAGGGCTGGAGGGCTAAAAGGCTTGTAAATGGGGGTGTTGCGCCTTCTCCTGAGAGGCCCGAGAGGGGAAGGGGAAAAGCAAATTGGTAGGACTCACAGAGAACCTTAATTAGTTGAGGACAGACAGACAAAGGGGCAAATTTCGGGGGCGGCTTTGCCGCGTCCGTCGGTCTGTCCCGCAAAGTTTTTAGACTCTCTCCACAATCGTCGCAATCCCCATCCCCCCACCCACACACAAAGTCGCCAGGCCATAGCGCAGCTTGCGGCGGTGCAGTTCGTCAATCAGCGTGTTCAAAATCATGGCACCCGTGGCACCCAGCGGGTGGCCCATGGCAATCGCGCCGCCGTTCACATTGACTTTTTCGTGCGGCACACCCAGCTCTTTCATGAAGCGCAGGGGCACGGCGGCAAAGGCCTCGTTGACTTCAAACAGGTCAATCTGGTCAATCGTCAAGCCCGCTTTGGCCAGCGCCTTACGCGCGGCGGGCATGGGGCCGGTGAGCATGATGGTGGGGTCGGCTCCGCTGAGCGCTGCAGCCACGATGCGGGCGCGCGGCTTCAAGTTGTGCGTCTTGCCCGCCGCTTCGCTGCCAATCAAAATGGCCGCCGCCCCATCGACGATGCCCGACGAGTTGCCCGCGTGGTGTACGTGGTGGATGCGCTCAACCTGCGGGTAGCGGGTCAGCGCCACCTGGTCAAAACCCATGGCGCCGAGCTGGTCGAAGGCGGGTTTGAGCGAGGCCAGAGCGGCCATCGTGGTGTGGGGTTTGATGAACTCGTCGAAATCCAGAATGGTTTGATCCAGAAAGTCTTTCACTGGCACCACCGAGCCCGCAAAAAAGCCGCCTTCACGCGCTTTGGCCGCGCGAATCTGGCTTTCCATCGCAAAGGCGTCCACATCGTCGCGGGTAAAGCCCTCGATCGTGGCAATCAGGTCGGCACCAATGCCCTGCGGCACAAAGGCCGTGGCCGAGTTAGTTTCCGGGTCTTGCGCCCAGGCACCGCCGTCCGAGCCTATCGGCACCCGGCTCATGCTCTCCACGCCGCCCGCCACCACCAAGTCTTCCCAGCCGCTGCGCACCTTTTGCGCCGCCATGTTCACGGCTTCCAGACCCGAGGCGCAAAACCGGTTGAGCTGCACGCCCGAGCAACGAAAGTTCCACCCGGCCTTCAGCGCAGCCACCTTGGCAATCACCGAGCCCTGCTCGCCAATCGGCGAGACCACACCCATCACCACATCGTCCACCTGCGAGGTATCCAAGTCATTACGCCGCTGCAGTTCTGATAGCACCCCAGCCAGCAGACTCACGGGCTTGACCTCGTGCAGGCTGCCGTCTTTTTTGCCCTTGCTGCGCGGGGTGCGGATGGCGTCGTACACATAGGCTTGGGGTTGGGTGTTGGTCATGTTGCGCTCCTGAAATCTCTGAAAATTCGTTTCATTTCCAGTATATGCATTTCACCAAGCGGGCGCTCTGTGAAAATAGTGGCCCAGCCACTGCGAACCGGTAAACACCATGACCCTGAACCGCCGTCAATGCGCATCACTTTTTGCGAGTGCGCTTGCGAGCGTCTGCGCACCCGCTTGCGCGCAGAACGTGGAGCGAATTGCCCGGCCATTGCTGGCGGACATGCACTCGCACTATGGTCAGTTTTTGCCCCGCTTGTTCGGGCTTGATTTGAACAAACACATGCAGGAAAACAGCATCATGCTGTTGGCTTGGGCCGTGGTGGACGACCAGAAGTGGATGACATCGGCCAGTGGGCGACTGCAGCAAGCATCCACACCCAAAGCCGGCGAGCTGTGGGACTACTTTCAGGCCCGCATGGCTGACTATCAAGGCCGCCTTAAACAGTGGAACGTCACCCAGGCGCTCAATCCTGCCGACATTGACGCTGCCCTGGCGGGCCAACCTCGCCTGCTGCTGGCCTGCGAGTCAGCCAACTTTCTGGAGGGGCAGGTTGATCGTTTGACTACGGCCCACGCGATGGGTGTGCGGCATTTGCAGTTGGTGCACTACATTCGCAGCCCGCTGGGCGATCACCAGACAGCAGAGCCTGTACACGGCGGCCTGACCGCGCTGGGCGCGCAGGTGGTGACGGCGTGCAAGCGCTTGGGCTTGGTGGTGGATTTGGCGCACGGCACGCCCGCTCTAGTAGATGGTGCACTGGCTGCAAGCGACGCCGCCATGGTGTGGTCGCACTCGTGGATCACCCCTGCCGGAGGTTCGCACGAAAGCCCTGGGTACATCGCCCGCTCTTTGGCCTTGCCCACCGCCAGAAAAATTGCTGCGCAGGGTGGCGCGGTAGGGCTGTGGTGCTTGCGGGTGCGAGGCGACCCGGCGTATCCGGTCGACAGCATCAACGCCTATGCGGACGAAATCATGCGCATGAGCGATTTGATAGGCCCAGCGCATGTTGCGTTTGGCACCGACATGGAGGGTGTGTGGCCCAGTCGCTTGATGACAGACTATGCCGACCTGGCAGCGGTGGCCAACAATCTGGTCAAGCGTGGCCTGACTGAAGCGGCGCTGAACGGTATCTTCATCGGCAATTACGCGCGTATCGTCAAACAAGCCATGAATGGAGCCAAATCATGATTTCCCGTACCCTGTTCACCTCTGACCACGAGGCGTTTCGAGACAGCTTTCGCCGCTTCATCGACAAAGAAATTGCACCGCACCATGCCGCTTGGGAAGACCAGGGCTACGTTGACCGCAAGGTGTGGAACAAGGCCGGTGAGAACGGATTTTTGTGCATGACCATGCCCGAAGAATTTGGCGGCGCCGGGGCGGACAAGCTGTACAGCGTGGTGCAAATTGAAGAGATCAACCGTGCGGGCTTCACAGGCATCGGCTACAGCTTGCACAGCGAAATCGTCGCGCCCTATTTGCTGCACTACGGCACGCCCGAGCAAAAAGCCCACTACATCCCCAAACTGGCCAGCGGCGAGATGATTGGTGCGATTGCCATGAGTGAGCCGGCGGCGGGGAGTGATTTGCAGGGCATCAAATCGACCGCTATCCGGCAAAGTGATGGCAGCTATTTGCTCAATGGCAGCAAAACCTTCATTACCAACGGCTGGCACGCCGATCTGGTGATCGTGGTGGCGAAAACCAACCCAGAGCTGGGTGGCAAGGGCACGAGTCTGTTTCTGGTCGAGCGCGGTATGGAGGGTTTCGACAAAGGCAAGCGCCTGCACAAGCTGGGGCTGAAGGCGCAAGACACCAGCGAGCTGTTTTTCAATAATGCCCGCTTGCCCGCCACCGCTTTGCTGGGCGGCCCCGTGCATGAAAATAAGGGCTTCATCGCCCTGATGGAGCAGTTGCCCTGGGAGCGTTTGCAAATCGCTATTCAAGCGGTCGCCGCGTCTCAATCAGCTATTGACTGGACCGTGGCCTATGTGAAAGAGCGGCATGTGTTTGGACAACCGGTTGCCAGCTTTCAAAACACACGCTACAAACTCGCCGAGCTGCACACCGAGGTGCAGGTGGCGCAGGTGTTTGTCGACAAATGCATTGAACTGGTGTGCCACGACCAGCTGGACACGCAAACCGCCAGCATGGCCAAGTACTGGACCACCGACCTCCAATGCAAGGTAATGGACGAATGCGTGCAACTGCACGGCGGCTACGGCTACATGTGGGAATACCCGATTACCCGTGCATTTGCAGATGCGAGGGTGCAGCGGATTTACGGCGGAACGAATGAAATCATGAAGGAGGTGATTTCGCGGGGGATGGGGTTAGGCAGCAAGTAGGTGCTGAACCGCTGGTTGCACAAATCATGCACATTGATGTGTGTTTTCACAGAAGCTTGGTAACTTTTTCACACATTTGTAGCAAGCGGGGGAATTCTGTATACAGACTGACCTTGGGGTGGTATTCTAACAACCTATTACATATCAGCACTTAGCTATAAACGCTAAGTTCTAACACCTCGATAAATCCCTATGGTTTGCACAGTTGAAACATTAGGCTTTGATGCCGCTGAGCAAAAAACGCTGGCCGCCACATTCGCCTTGTCTGTCCGCCGCGAGGTGGTGTACGCCCGTTGGGACGCCCGTTACCCCCAGCCAGCGCACCTGCTTCTGGTCGATGGAGACAATCCGCAAGCAGTCGAAGAGATGTTGTCCCGCAAGGTAAATACCCAGTATCCACCGGTGGTGGTAGCGGCTCGCCTACCTACCCGGTACAACTGCACACACGTCGAACGACCTATACGCTTCCTGCGCCTTTTCAAGGCCCTGGATCAAGCACTCGAAGCCAAGCTTGACGCGGACCGAGGCAACCCTGACACGGGGCATCACGCTTGGGCGAGCACGATGACCATGCCTTCGCACACCGTGCCATTGCCCGCTAGCGAAGGTATTGACCTGCTGCGCCTCGACACGCCGTCTGCACAGCCAAAGGCCGAGGCGCAGGCACCGGCTGCAGTCGTCGTGGATCTGATGCCAAGGCTACCGGTTGCTGCAGATGCGCCCGCCGTGGGTGCAACCGCTACCAGCAACGTGATTTCGATGGTTTCAGCTGCCGAGCGCCCAGCCCGGATTCGTACGGCCGACACGGCTAGCTTGGGCAACATCAATGCCGACTGGGTATTGGTGGTGGACGACAACCTGGCCGTGCGTCGCTTCATGGCGCAAAAGCTCCAACAGTTCAGCATCAATGTCGACTATGCCGCTTCAGGCGAGCAAGCCATTGGCCTGACCGGCACCAAGCGGTACACCTGCGTGTTTCTGGATGTCGTCATGCCGGGCATGGATGGCTATCAGGTCTGCAAACTGATCAAGGCGAGCAGGGAGTCCAATGCCACCCGGGTGGTGATGCTGACCAGCCGCGACGGGACGTTCGACAAAATTCGCGGAAAAATGGCTGGTTGTGATGCCTATTTAACCAAGCCAATTGACGAAGAAAAGTTGCTAAATGCGATCGTCAAATTCTTGCCCGAAGGCGCTGCTCTGGCCGAGCTGGGTCGTGGAGACAGTTCCATGTTTTTAGACAGCGACACCAAGAAAAGCAGCACACCTGTACCCACCAAACATCGCTGACACATCCATTTCACAGGAGATTTAACCCATGCCGATTAACCGCGTATTGATAGTTGAAGATGACGCTGCACAACGGGTCCATCTTCAGACCCTGCTGGCTGGCGCAGGCTACACCGTGACGCTGGCACACGACGGCCAGGAAGGCTTGGCCAAGGCCAAATCGGACAACCCGCAGGTCATTTTGATGGACATCAACATGCCCGTGATGGACGGTTTTGCTGCGGCCCGCAGCCTGCGCAATGACCCTGCGACCAAAGACATCCCAGTCATTTTTGTGAGTGCAAAAGATCAAAAAGCTGATCGTGTGTGGGCCACCATGAACGGTGCCAAAGGCTATGTGACCAAGCCTTACCACCCCGACCAAATTCTTGATCAGATCAAAACCCTGGGATAGACGTGCAAGCACAGTTGGCGGTTGATACAAGCGATCAACAGGTTGCCACGACACCGGCGTCCGAGGTTGCTGCGGCGACTTATCAGGCCTTTCGTGTCGGTTCGGTGTGGTGCTACACCGGGTTTGACGAGGCCACTGAGTTGGTCGATCCACTGGAAACCACCTGGTTGCCCAATACGCCGACCTGGTTCAAGGGGCTGGCGCACCTGAACGGATATGTGGTGCCTGTAGTCGACTGGGCTTCTGATGTTGGAGCGCAAAACCCGAATGGCAACCCGCAAAAGCCGTTGTTTCACCTGCTGTTTGGCCGACAGCAGCAGCGCATTGCTATTGGCGTCCACACGCTGCCGTTCACAGTCACAACGGCATCACTGCCACAACCCTTGGTCCCCAGCGACGCCCATGCCTTGCCAATCGTGCTGGCTAACACTGTTGACGCTGTTTTGCCCTGGAATCAGATGCGCCACACCGCCCAAGGTTCTAGTGCGCTCGGCTCGGGCGACGAGCTACCCCAGGTTCTGCATCACTTGAGTGGCGTGTTACTGGCCGAGTGGTTCTCCCGCAGCGTCGGCGCGTAACTCTTTTTATGACATGCAGATCATCTTTGAATGTCGTGCGTGGCACCATGCAAGATTCCTTTTTAACAGCGCGTGAAGAATAACGATATCTGGAGCGACTATGAATATTCGTAATAAACTTTTGCTGGGTGCTGCGCTGTTGGCGCTGATACCGGTGGCTATTACGGCCCTGGTGGTGGGGCAAGGTACTTACAACAGCGCAAGGAATGCCCTGACAGCCCAAACGGAAGCGCGGCTGATTGCGCAGCGTGAGGACAAGCGTGCGCAGGTAGAGGCGTACTTTAATACTTTGGTGCGCGGTGTGCAGTCATTGGGTCGTTCCACAACGGTTATTGAGGCTGCGAAAGCGCTCAAAGCCAGTTATCCGGGGGTTGCCAAAGATGTGGCGCCGGCAAAAATTGCAGAGTATCGGGCAGCGCTGTTGAAGTTTTATACCGATGATTTTGGTAACGAATTCAAGCGGCGCAATGCCAATCCACTGGGCAACGTGGCCGCTTATGTTGAGAAGCTTGACGATACCAGCGTCGTCTTGCAATACTATTACCTCGTTGCCAACGCCAATCCAATTGGCAAGAAAAAGCTCTTGAATAATGCTTCTGACGGCTCGGCATATTCGAAAATCCACGCCGCCATACACCCTGGCTTGGCTGCCATGGTCGGTAAGCTGGGCTATTACGATTTCTTCCTGATCGACCTTGATTTGCGCCGGGTCATGTACTCGGTTGAAAAAGAGACGGATTTCGCCAGTCAGCTTGAGACAGGTATTGCCGCAAAAACACCGCTGGATATTGCAGTGAATGGCATGCTGAGTGCGAAGGGGCCTGACGATTACGTCCTTTCCGACTACAAGACGTATTTACCTTCATACAACGATCAGGCTTCATTTATTGCTGTGCCGGTTTTCGATGGCGATACCCAAATTGCGGTGATGGCGGTTCAGATCCCGATTGAAGAGTTGACATCCATCACAACTTCCAGCAAGCGCTGGGAGCAGGTGGGCTTGGGTAAAACCGGCGAGGTGTTCGTCGCCGGCGTTGACGGCTTCATGCGCTCAGACGCTCGTCTGCTGTACGGCGACACTCCCGCATTCCTGGCGAAGGCCAAGGCGGGGATGACGCCAGAAGCTGCGTTGCAGGCCAGTTTAAAAACCAGTTCGATTGGTTTGGTGCAAATCAAATCCACCGCACTTCAGAAGGCGGCGGCGGGCGGCGCTGGCGCGGAGCAATTTACCGACTATTTGGGTAATGAGGTGTTTGGGGCTTATTCGCCGCTGGGTATTGAAGGCTTGAACTGGGTGATTGTGGCCAAGCAGGACACTGAAGAATTGTTCGCACCCATTGCCCAGCTGGCGCAGGACGCCGCCTTGCGCGCCGGCCTGACAGCGTTAGCCGTTCTTGCTGTCGCGGCGTTCGCCATTGCCGTATTTTTGCGGTCTTTCCTACGCCCCATTGCACAGCTGACAACCACGGTGCAGCAGTTGCAGGCTGGCGACTTTTCTGCCCGTGCAAATATTAAAACGGGTGACGAGCTGGAGGTGTTGGGCAAGTCGCTGGACACCCTGCTGGACGACCGTTTGCAGGCGCTGGATGATGCCCAGAAGGAAAATGAAGACCTGAACAGCTCCGTGATTACCTTGCTGGAAACCGTCTCCCTGGTGTCGCAGCGCGACCTGACGGTGCGCGCACCGGTCATGGAAAACATGATTGGCACGGTGGCCGACTCCATCAACTACCTGACGGAAGAAACCGAGAAAGTTCTCTCAGAGGTAAACGAGGTGGCGGACCAGGTCGATGCGGCCTCCAGCTACGTGAAGTCGCAGGCTACTACGGTGGCAGAAACGGCCAGCGCCGAGCGCAACTCGGTGCTCACGATGGCCATGGAACTGGAAGAAGCGACGGATGAGATCAAGCGGGTGGCCAAGCTGGCCGACAGTTCCAGCGAGCTTGCCGGAAGGGCGATTACCACTGCGCAATCTGCGCAGCAATCGGTGGCCGGCACCGTCAAAGGCATGGTGTCGATTCGCGAGACGATTTCCGAGGTGGAAAAGCGCATCAAGCGGCTGGGCGAACGCTCACAGGAGATTTCGCAGATCGTGAACCTGATTAATCAGATTTCTGAGCGCACGCACGTGCTGGCGCTGAACGCTTCCATGCAGGCGGCGATGGCTGGAGAGGCCGGTCGTGGCTTTGCCGTGGTGGCCGAAGAGGTTCAGCGGCTGGCTGACAACGCCCGGGGGGCGACCACCCAGATTGCAGGCTTGGTCTACAACATCCAGGTTGAAACCAACGACACCATCAACACCGTGAACAAAACCATCGACCAGGTCGTGCAGGGCTCCGAGATGGCGACACGTTCGGGTGAAGACATGAACAACACGGAGGCGTCTACCCGCGAACTGGTGGACCTGGTGCAGCGGATTGCCAGCAGCTCGGTGGATCAGGTGCGAATAGCCACGGCGTTGCAGCTGCGCATGGACGAGATTGTCGAATCGACCCAAACAACCTCCCGGCAGGTTGAGTCGCAAAGCGAAAGCGCCGATCTGCTGGTGCAATCGGCCAAGCGGCTGGTTGACACGGTGTCGGTGTTCAAACTCAAGCCGCGCTAATTGCCGCAACAGTTTCATAACTGGCGCGCTGTCTCATGCAAGTAAGCGAAATTCTGGGTGCCCTGAAGGCTGAGGTTGAACTCGTCCAGGGCGACCTGATGCCCTGGCTGGAAGCCTTGGCTCAAGACCCACGCGCCCCGGCGCTGGATGCCTACCGCAGCCAACTGGAGCGTACCCAGGAAACCTGCGGCATGTTGTCTCTGTCTGCCTTGGCGCAGTGGCTGCAGATGCTGTTGGACAGCCTGGCTGTGCTTGACGATGCCAGCGAAACCGAGCGCCTGGACTGGGCTGAAGCACATGCCCAGTGGCCCGGTGCGTTGGTTGACTACTTGCAGGACCACACCAGCGAAGCGACCAGCCTGGGCTTGCTGGATTGCGTGGCTGATCCCCGGCTGCTGTTACCGCTCGATGTAGAGGGCATCGGCCAGCTGCAAATCATGCTGGCTGAGCCAATTGTGTTGCCGCAGGAATTTGACGAACCCATGGCCGAGCAGGAAATAGCCACGCTGGCTGATACTGACTTGCAGGTTCCGGCCGACGTCGAGGTGCCGGTGTACGAAGCCTTCATGGACGATGCTGCAGAGCAAGCCGTGCAGCTGTCGGTGCTGGTGCTGCAGGTGCTGCAAGGTCAGGACGAGACGGGTGCAGCGCTGGTGGAGGCTCGACGGATCGCGCATTCGTTCAAGGGCGTCGCGGCCATGATTGGCATTCGCGGCATCAGCCGTCTGGCGCACCGGTTGGAAGATATTCTGGATTTTCTGGCCAGCCTGCCTGAAGTGCCCACCTTGCCTAAAGCACTGTCCGACACCTTGCAAGATGCCACTGCCACGCTGGAGCAGCAGGTATATGCCGTGATGGGTGAAGAGTCCCCGCCCGACAACGCCCAGCAGGTGCTGCAGGCAGTGATGGACTGGGACTATATTTTAAAGACAAATGGGCCTTCAGCCCTTGTGGAATCTGCTCAAGCAGCTATTGAAATAGTAGCAGATGGGTCTTTTGGCCAAGACGCAGGGCTTGACTTTGAGTTTGATCTACCGGTGCAGCAGGAACCTACGGCGGCGGCTCCACAGGCGGCACCCGTCATGCCCGAAGCCGTCGCCGCGCCTGATGCGCAGCCGACCTTCACGCTGGCGCAGTTGCCCGCGATGCCTGTTATTCCCATGCCTTTGGCGGCAACACGAGCACCTGCTGGTGTTACCGCTAACCCGGAAGAAGACGTCACCACCCGGGTCTCGGTTCGCCGCATTGACGAGTTTTTGCGTACCTCGGGCGAGCTCTACTTGGGCTCTGCCCAGTTACGCCTGGCGCTCGACGACGCACTGGCACGCCAAAAGGCCTTGCTGGCGCAAAACCTCTCGATGCAAACCCGTCTGGCTGAGCTGGATCGCGCCGTGTCGTTGCGCGGTATTTCGCTGCAGGCCGAGCAAGCTGCCGGTGGCCTGGACGCGCTGGAGCTGGACCAATACAACGAGCTGTATGGCCTGACCAAAGCACTGTACGAATCCAGTGCCGACTTCAAGGACATGGCCGACACCGTGCAGGAGAAACTGGGCGGTTTGTCGACGCAGGCCTTACGTCAGGAGCTCACCGCCCGCAACTTCCAGCGCCTGGTGCTCACCACCCGACTCGTGCCTGCCGGCACGCTGACCGCGCGCTTGAAACGCAATGTGCGCCAGACCGCACGCAGCACGCAGAAAGAGGCTGAGTTGGAAGTATTGGGTGAGGACGTCATGCTGGACCGCGAGGTGCTCGACCAACTCGGCGAGCCACTGCTGCACCTGCTGCGTAACGCAGTGGACCATGGCATCGAAACCCCCGCTGTGCGTCTTGCGCAAGGCAAGGGTGCACAAGGAATGGTCAGCGTGCAGTTTCGCGAGCAGGCCGGTGCAGTCGAGGCCGTGGTGCGCGACGATGGTGCAGGGCTGAACCTGAACGCCATCTGGCAAAAAGGCATCGAGCGCGGCCTTCTGGCTGCCGACGAGGAGCCGTCCGAAGCCCAACTGATGCGTCTGGTCATGCAAGCGGGTTTCAGCACCCGCAGCCGTATCACCGAGGTGTCAGGACGCGGCGTGGGCATGGACGTGGTGCGCGAGCGCCTGGAGCGCATGGGTGGCAGTGTGCAGATTGCCTCGGTTGCGGGGCAGGGCAGCACCATTACCCTGCGGTTCCCCGCATCACGGGCGTTGCTGTTTGCGCTGTTTGTCCGCGTGGGCGGCCAGTTGTTCGCGCTGCCAGCCTCGGTGGTGCAGACCGCGCTGGCCCCCGGCATGGGTAGCCTGGCGGAAACCAGCGCAGGCTGGCAGTTGACTTACAACCAGCAGTCCTTGCCGGTTCGGCGCATGGGTGCTGCACTGGGTATTGCAGACGATCCATCACTGGATGGAACCATGGACCAGCAGCCCCTGGTCATCGTGCGTGGCCCGGACGGCGATGTCGCGCTGGCCGTACAAGCGGTGGTGTCCTCGCGCGAGGTGCTGCTTCAACCGCTGCACCCCGCGTTGGCAAACCTGCCCGGCCTGCTGGGCGCGGCGATCATGCCGGACGGCAGCGTGGCGCCTGTTTTGGACATTCCCAGTCTGCTGCGCGATAAAGCGACGCTGCGTACACAAGACGTACGTACCACGCAGCAAGACACCCGGCCACTCATTTTGGTGGTGGACGACTCCCTGTCGGTGCGCCGCTCGCTGACCCAGCTGCTGGGTGACAGCGGCTACCGCACGGTGACTGCGTTTGACGGCATGGATGCCATCACCCAACTGGCCACACTCAAGCCCACGCTGGTGCTGACTGACCTGGAAATGCCCAACCTGAACGGCCTGGACTTGACGCGCCACATCCGCAACCGCGCCGACCTGGAAAACCTGCCCGTGGTCATGATCACCAGCCGTTCGATGGACAAGCACCGCCAAATGGCCAAAGATGCCGGCGTGACCCGTTACGTCACCAAGCCTTATACCGACGACGATTTGCTGGATGAGTTGGCGGGTTTAGCAGCCAGCTGATCACAATGAGCCTGCAGGCTCGATTTAACGCCAAATCAGCCTATAGCCCTTGTATATGCTGCTCAAGCAGCTATAAATAATATAGCGAAAACTAAAGCACTTCGCTCGCGAAATCCGCCAGCCGCGAGCGTTCGCCGCGCGCCAGGGTGATGTGACCGCTGTGTGGCCAGCCCTTGAACTTGTCCACCGCCGCCGTCAGGCCCGACGAACCCTCGGTCAGGTACGGCGTGTCGATCTGCGCCAGATTACCCATACAAATAATCTTGGAGCCCGGTCCGGCGCGGGTGATCAGCGTTTTCATTTGTTTGGGCGTGAGGTTTTGCGCCTCGTCAATGATCACGTACTTGTTCAAAAAAGTGCGGCCCCGCATGAAGTTCATGCTCTTGATCTTGATGCGTGAGCGAATCAACTCGTTGGTGGCGGCACGGCCCCATTCACCGGCGCTAGTCTCGGTCTTGGCCAGAACTTCCAGGTTGTCGTCCAGCGCACCCATCCAGGGACCCATCTTCTCTTCCTCGGTACCGGGCAAAAATCCAATGTCCTCGCCCACGCTCACGGTCGCGCGGGTCATGATGATTTCGGTGTAGCGCCGATCGTCCAGCACTTGCGTGAGGCCGCTGGCGAGCGCCATCAGCGTTTTGCCGGTGCCTGCAGTGCCAGTGAGCGTGACAAAGTCCACTTCGGGATCCATCAGCAGGTTCATGGCAAAGCTCTGTTCGCGGTTGCGGGTGATCACGCCCCACACGGCATTTTTGGCGTGGCTGTAGTCTTTGAGGGTTTTGAAAACTGCTGTTTTGGCGCGAATTTCCGTCACCCGTGCATACAGGCTCGGCTCGCCCGGCGCTTCAAAGTAAACAAACTGGTTGACCAGCAGGTTGGGCACGATGGGCCCGGTGATACGGTAAAACGTGTGCTGGCCTGAGACCCAGCTCTCCACCGTTTTGCCATGCTTGGCCCAAAAATCGGCGGGTAACGCCAGCGCGCCCGAGTACAGCAGGTCGCCGTCGTCCAGCGTCTTGTCGTTCTGGTAATCCTCGGCAGCCAGCCCTAGCGCACGGGCTTTGACCCGCATGTTGATGTCTTTCGACACCAGTACCACCTGGCGTTGTTTGTGCAGGTCTGTCAGCGCCTGCACCACGCCCAGAATCTGGTTGTCGGCCTTGCCCTGGGGCAGGCTGGTGGGCAGCGTGTAATTCAGCGGCTGAGTCTGAAAAAACAGGTTGCCGGTGGCTTCACGGTGGCCAGTGGTCGACAGCTTCAAGCCCGCGGTGATGTCCGCGCCTTCGCCACCAGCCAGTGCGTCCAGTGTGCGGCTGGTCTGGCGGGCGTTGCGGGCCACCTCGGTCATGCCTTTTTTGTGGCCGTCCAGCTCTTCCAGCACGATCATCGGCAAAAAGATGTCGTGCTCTTCAAAGCGGAACAGGCACATCGGGTCGTGCATCAGCACGTTGGTGTCCAGCACAAACAGCTTGGCGGGACCGGTCGATTTCGGTTTCTTGGCGCGTGGCGCGGGCTGCACTGCGGGGGCGGGCGGGGTGCGTTTGCGTGTTTCCACTTGAACCATCGCTTCTGTCACGGGTGCGCTTGTGGGCGGCACAAAAGCGGCTGGATGCTCAGATGCCGGGGCAGTACCTCCGCCCAGGCTACTGCGCGGATCTAAGTCCAGCGCCTGCGGTTTTTCGGTGACGAGCGGCTCAGCAAACTGCGTCTGCGATTTCCGGGCGGCCTTGGGTTGCGCACGGGCCGGTGCGTCGTAGGCTTCCGGGGAGAGCAGGGCGGCGCGCTTGTTGGGGGCAGGAGGCAAGGGCATAAGGCGGCAGACTCGATAAAGTAAGAATGAAAAAGCGAAAAAGCCGCCAGGCGGGCCGGGCGGCTTTTTCGTGGTTGGCAGTGAAGATGCAGGGCATCCAGGTCAGTCGCATAAAAACATTATGCACAGCGCCGGTGACGCTGATCTTTAAAAAAATCAAGCCGCCTTTTTTAGCGCTTTGACGGCTTTCAGCACTTCTTCCACATGGCCGGGCACTTTCAGACCACGCCATTCGGCTTTCAAAATGCCGTCAGCGCCCACCAAAAAGGTGCTGCGCTCGATGCCTTTAACTTTTTTGCCGTACATGATTTTGTTTTTGACCACACCAAACATGTGGCACATTTTTTCCTCGGAATCCGCAATCAGCTCAAATGGCAACTCCAGCTTGGCTTTGAACTCATCGTGCGAGCGCATGTTGTCGCGCGACACACCAAACACTGCGGCTCCCGCTTTGGCAAAGTCTTTGTATTTGTCGCGAAACTGCATGGCTTCGGTGGTGCAGCCAGGGGTGTTGTCTTTGGGATAAAAATAAAGCACCATGGTTTGGCCCAGGTGCGAGATGTTGCTGACTTTCACGCCGCCGGTGGCGTTTGCTTCAAATTCGGAGAGGGGTTTGTCGACAATGATCGCCATTAATAAATCTCTCTCTCGTATGACTGGTTTTGCAACACAAAGTGTGGGGCGCAGTTTTTGGGCCCCTGACTTCGTGCTGTATTACCTTGGGGTGAATTTTTGCTTTGCAACCAAGCTGCCTAGCTTCGTCGCAACCCGCGATTTTAACCCGAAACGCCTCTCGCGTCGCCTGACGATTCATTTGCGGGCTCCAACACCAGCGCCGCGACCACCTTGCGACCCTCACCAGCCAGAATGTTGTAGGTGCGGCAGGCTGCTGGCGTATCCATGGTTTCAAGTCCGATGCCGCGCGCCATCAAGGCTTCAAGCCAGGAGGGGTGCGGGAAACGCAGGCGGTTGCCACTGCCAAAGACCACCAGCTCACAATCCAGCTCAGCCAGTGGCGCAAAGTGACTGGCATTCAAGTCAGAGAAATCGTTACAGGCCCAAGGCTGGCGAAGCCCCGCTGAGCTGAGCACCACGCTGTGGGTGACTTTCTCACCTTCGGCACCTTGCACCACCAGCACCCAACCGGGTCCGTGTGCGCTGATGGTTTGAACGTTGAACTTTTCGGGTTGTAGCTTCATAGGGTGTGGTCAAATTATAGGTTTTCACCCTTGCAAACCTCCAGCGAAGGCCTTATGAAAACCATTCAAAAATCCAGCAAACTGGCCAATGTGCTGTACGACATTCGCGGCCCCATCATGGATGCGGCGCGTCAGATGGAAGACGAGGGTCAGAAAATCATCAAGCTGAACCTGGGTAATCTGGCCGTATTTGGCTTCGATGCGCCCGAAGAAATTCAGCAGGACATGATTCGCAACTTGCCTAATTCGGCGGGTTACTCCGACAGCAAGGGCATTTTCGCAGCGCGCAAAGCCGTGATGCATGAGACCCAAAAGCAGGGCATCGCAGGCGTCACGCTCGACGATATTTACCTGGGCAACGGGGCCAGCGAACTCATCACCATGGCCACCAACGCGCTGCTGGACAACGGCGACGAATTGCTCTTGCCTATGCCCGACTACCCGCTGTGGACAGCTTCTACCAGCCTCTCGGGCGGCACGCCCGTGCACTACCTGTGTGACGAAGCCAACGGCTGGATGCCTAACCTGGCCGACATCCGCGCCAAGATCACGCCCAAGACCAAGGGCATCGTGGTCATCAACCCCAACAACCCCACCGGCGTGCTGTATTCCACCGCGCTGCTGCAAGGCATTGTGGAGATCGCCCGCGAGCACGGTCTGGTCATCCTGGCTGACGAGGTGTATGACAAGGTGCTGTATGACGGCGTGCACCACACGGCGATTGCCAGCTTGTCTACTGACGTGCTGACGCTGACCTTCAATTCCTTGAGTAAAAGTTACCGCTCCTGCGGCTTTCGTGCGGGCTGGCTGGTGGTCTCGGGCAATAAAAAGCGCGCCACCGACTACATCGAGGGCCTGAACATGCTCTCCAACATGAAGCTGTGCTCCAACGTGCCCGGCCAGTGGGCGATTCAGACCGCGCTGGGTGGCTACCAGAGCATCAACGACCTGACCTGTGAAGGCGGCCGCCTGCGCCGCCAGCGCGATTTGGCTTATGAGTTGATTACCGCGATTCCCGGCGTCAGCTGCGTCAAACCCGTGGCTGCGCTGTACATGTTCCCCAAGCTCGACCCGGCGGTGTACCCCATCGAAGACGACCGCCAATTTTTCCTGGAACTTCTCAAAGCCACCCGTGTGATGCTGGTGCAAGGCACGGGCTTCAACTGGCCTGCGCCCGATCATTTCCGCATTGTGTTTTTGCCGCACGAAGACGATTTACGCGAGGCCATCAACCGTATCGCCAAATTTCTGGAGGGCTATCGCAAGAGCAATGGCACCGATCAACCGGTTCAAACCAAACCATCCGCTATCAAATTAGTAGCTTCTCGAGCATAGTTTGCTAGGGCGAGAAGCACTTTTTACTTAAAAACGATATGAAACCGATTCAAGCAGGCCTGTTAGGCATTGGCACCGTGGGCAGCGGTGTGTTCAACGTGTTGCAGCGCAACCAGTCCGAAATCATCCGCCGCGCCGGGCGTGGCATTGAAGTAACCATGGTGGCCGACCTGGACACCGCCCGCGCCGAATCCGTGGTGGGCGATGCAGCCCAAGTTGTCAGCGACGCCCGCGCCGTTATAGCCAACCCAGACATCGACGTCGTCATCGAGTTGATCGGCGGCTACGGCATCGCCAGGGCCCTGGTGCTGGAAGCGATTGCCGCTGGCAAGCATGTGGTGACGGCCAACAAAGCTTTGCTGGCCGTGCACGGCACGGAAATTTTCCAGGCCGCGCAGGCCAAAGGCGTGGTGGTGGCGTTTGAAGCCGCTGTGGCTGGCGGCATTCCCATCATCAAAGCCCTGCGTGAAGGCCTCACGGCCAACCGCATTGAGTGGATCGCCGGCATCATCAACGGCACCACCAATTTCATCTTGAGCGAGATGCGCGACAAGGGTCTGGACTTTGACGTGGTGCTCAAGCAAGCTCAAGCCCTGGGCTATGCCGAGGCCGACCCGACCTTTGACATCGAGGGCGTAGACGCCGCCCACAAAGCCACGCTCATGGCCGCCATGGGTTTTGGCATACCGGTGCAATTTGATAAGGCGCACGTCGAAGGCATCACCCAGCTGACCGCTACCGACATCAAATATGCCGAGCACCTGGGCTACCGCATCAAGCTGTTGGGCATATCCAAGCGCACCGCTGCAGGCATCGAGCTGCGCGTGCACCCCACGCTGGTGCCCACCAAGCGCCTGATTGCCAACGTCGAAGGCGCGATGAACGCGGTGATGGTGCATGGCGACGCAGTCGGTACCACGCTTTATTACGGCAAAGGCGCAGGCAGCGAGCCTACCGCCAGTGCGGTGATTGCCGATCTGGTCGACATCGCCCGCCTGGCGGATGCCAGCGCCACCCAGCGTGTGCCAGCCCTGGCCTTCCAGCCGGGGGCCATGAGCGATTTGCCCGTGTTGGCGATGACCGAGGTGGTGACCAGCTACTACTTGCGCCTGAAAGTGGCCGACAAGGCCGGTGTGCTCGCCCAGGTCACCGGCATCGTGGCCCAGGCAGGCATCAGCATTGATGCGGTGCTGCAACGCGAAGCCGATGAAGTGGCGGGAGAAGATGGCACCTTCACCGACCTGATCATGCTGACCCACGACGTGTGTGAACGCACGATGAACGACGCCATGGCCCAAATGCAGGCGCTGCCCACGGTGCTGGCGCCGATTGTGCGAATTCGCAAGGAAGAGTTGGCTTGACTTTGGTCACGAGTTGCCCAACTTCAAAGTGACAAAATTCTTGAATCTGCACGCAAATTCACTTCGTAGGCATATATGGCACTCACCCCGCTCACCCGCGAACAACTCAAAACGCTGTTCAACGCCTTGCAAGACAGGGTGTTGGAGTGGAATGATCCTATCTATGTACCGCAGCTCAATGAGCACAGCGAGTCGGGTGGCGATGCCATCAGTGCCATTGCCAACGAGATCGACTTCCAGTATGGCGGAGGTGTCTCGTTGTTCACGGGGCAAAGGGGAACTGGCAAAAGCACTGAATTGAAGCGGCTGAAGAAAAAACTGGAAGACATGGGCATGGTCTGCTTCTATGCGGACATGTCGGAATACATACTGACCACCAAAGAAATCGAGATCAGCGACTTTCTGGTTTCCATGTGTGGTGCCCTCTCGGAACAGGTGAAGGCCGCTTATGGGGAAGATCCCGCTGGCAGAGGGTACTGGGTCAGGTTCGTGGATTTCATGCAAAGTGATGTAGCGATAGATTCATCTACCCTCAAGTTGGGTGGCGTTGACGTGAAAGCAGCGCTCAAGCGTGATCCGACCTTCAAGGAGCAGGTTCAAAAGCAGCTGCGCGGCCATGTGACGCAACTAATTGAAGGTGCACATGCTTTTGTGCGCGATGTGGTTTTCCTGGCGCGCAACAGGTCGGGCGACCCGGATCTCAAGGTCGTCTTCATCCTCGATTCGGTCGAGCGCATCCGTGGCGTTGGCAATGAAGCTATGCAGGTCTATGAAAGCGTTCGCAACCTGTTTTTTGCGCACGGTGAAGCCTTGCGAATTCCGCCGCTGCACATTGTTTACACCGTGCCACCTTATCTGTCGGTGCTGGCTGCTGGGGCTGGCTCCATCATGGGTGGTGCCACCAGTCGCCGTCTTGTCAGCACCCACATCTTTAAAGACCGGTCTCGCCAGGTCGATGAAGTCGGGCTCTCCTTGATGCGCCAGGTAATTGCCGTGCGATACGCAAAATGGCAGGAAGTATTCCAGCCAGAGGCGGTTGACCGCCTGGCGATCAGCTCGGGTGGTGATTTGCGCGAATTTTTCCGGTTGTTGCGTTTGTGTCTGTCGGCTGTGTCGGACGATTCGCAGTTGCCGCTGGCTGCTGATCGTGTGGCCCATGCGGAAAGCGCCGCCCGCAACGAGATGCTGCCCATACCGGCAGATCATCTAGACTGGCTCAAGCAAATTTCCAAAACCCACGACACCTGCCTGGCCAGTGACACCAAGCTGCCTACGCTGGCGCACTTTTTAGACAACCGGCTGGTTCTCAACTACCGCAACGGCAGCGATTGGTACGACATACACCCCCTGTTGCGCGCTGTGGTGGATGCGCATGTCACAAGCGCTTGAACTGGACGCGCCGACCGAGCGCGTTGCCCTGAACCTGCTGCGCTTTCTGGAATGGTCGCAGCACGGTTTTTCATTGATTTTCCTGTTTGCCAGCCCCCGGGCTGATGTTGCTATGGCCAACTGGCTCGATGAGCGCCTGCAGCTGTCGGCTGCCAAATTGCAGCGCGTCAATGCCGGGCAGCTCGGTCGCAGCGGCGGTGATGTGCTGGTGGACGCCGTGATCGGCCAGATCGACCAATGGAACGCTCAAGACGGCGCGGTCTGGTTGCAGATCAACGAGCAGGCCTGGTCGCCTGTGGAGACAGCGGTGCGGGCCGGGCTGCTGGGGCGGCTGAACGAGCGGCGCTATTTGCTGGAGCGAGACCTCAAGCGCCCCTTGGTTCTGGTTTTTCCGCCCGACGCAAGACCTGATGTGCGGGCATTGGCACCTGATTTATGGCATGTACGCGCGCTGAGCGAAGAGCTGGTGGAGCCGAGCCAGCTGCCGATTGACCGTGCGGGCGACAGTTTCGGCCCGGCGGTGCGGGCGCAGCCCCTCGAACCCCAACCGCGAGATGAAGGTGATTCGACTGCCCCGCAGCAACCCTACGACGACTGGCTGAGAGCCGTTCAGCGTGCCGCAAGCCCACTGCAAGTTTCTTTGCCACTCGGCTGGATGGCGGCAGATGCCTTGCGGCGCGATGGTCGGCTCGCTGAGGCGATCAAGGTTGCCCAGCAAGCCCTGGACTTGGCCCGTGCGCGACTCGCTGATTCTGAAGAAGCCAGCGACCCAAGCCGTACCGACGGAGCGCAACGCGACCGGTCCATCTCGCTGGACAACCTGGGCCAGGTGGCGCAAGACCAGGGTGACTGGCAGGCCGCAGAAGCCGCCTACCGGGAGAGCCTGCAGATACGCCGCGCCCTGCTCAAACGGCTGGGCGACACACCCGAGGCCCAGCGCGACCTGTCGGTCTCGCTGGACAACCTGGGCCGGGTGTCGCGAGCCCAGGGCGACTGGCAGGCCGCAGAAGCCGCCTACCGGGAAAGCCTGGCGATACGCCGCGCCCTGCTCAAGCGGCTGGGCGACACGCCCGAGGCGCAGCGCGACCTGTCGGTCTCGCTGAACAACCTGGGCCAGGTGGCGCAAGCCCAGGGCGACTGGCTGGCTGCTGAGGCCGCTTACAGGGAGAGCCTGTCGATCAGCCGCGCCCTGCTTGAGCGGCTGGGTGACACGCCAGAGGCGCAACGCGACCTGTCGGTTTCGCTGAACTACCTGGGCCGGGTGGCGCAAGCCCAGGGCGACTGGCAGGCCGCTGAGGCCGCTTACCGGGAAAGCCTGGACATATCTCGCGCCCTGCTCAAGCGGCAGGGCGACACACCCGAGGCGCAACGCGACCTGTCGGTTTCGCTGGACAACCTGGGCCGGGTGGCGCAAGCCCAGGGCGACTGGCAGGCCGCAGAAGCCGCCTACCGGGAAAGCCTGGCAATACGCCGCACCCTGCTCAAGAGGCTGGGCGACACGCCCGAGGCGCAGCGCGACCTGTCCATCTCGCTGAACAACCTGGGCCAGGTCGCGGAAACCCAGGGCGACTGGGTGGTCGCTGGGGCCGCTTACAGGGAGAGCCTGGACATATCCCGCGCCCTGCTCAAGCGGCTGGGCGACACGCCAGAACAAATGGACGATCTGTTTGACGGCTTGGTGCGCGTCGCGACCTTTCCCGGAACGCAAGATCGCCAGGCTGTTTTGGTGGAGGCGCAATCGCTTTTAGACCAGTTGATCAAGCGATTTCCAGAAAGAGGATCCGAGCTGGCGGAAAAAGCCAAAAGCCTGGCAGAGTTGCTGGAAGCACCCAGCAACTCTGCCCCACGCCCCGACCCCCAAGCAAGTAACGAATGAAGTACCTGTGTCGGTGAGCACCACGTGCTTGTGTGCCTGGTCGCTTGAATTACTATATTTTTGATAGCTGCTTGAGCAATATATACAAGGGCTGGAAGCACTTTTCACCTATAAACCAGCAAGAACGCCACCCTTACGCCCCTACGCAAGGGCTTTCGGGGATTCAAAAGTAATACAATTTACGGTATTACTTTGCAGGGTGCTTCATGAGCTATGCCTTAACGACCAAAAGCCAAGTCACCGTGCCCAAGGCGATTCGTGAGCACCTCAATGTGCTACCGGGGGGCGAGGTGGACTATGAGCCGCTGCCTGATGGGAGTGCACGTATGTTTGCGGTACAGCCACCCAAGTTCGACAACCCGTTCCGTCAGTTTCTGGGGGTCGGTATTCGCAAACGCCCCACCGAAGAAATCATGCGCGAAACACGGGGAGAGGATGCGATGCGATGATCTTGGTGGACAGCTGTGTATTGATTGATGTATTTGATCTGGATCCGCACTGGCATGAATGGTCGGTCGAAGCCTTGAACAACTGCAAAAGCCAAGGACTCAAAATCAATGCGGTAATTTATGCAGAAGTTGCCCCTTCGTTTGAAAGCCAGTTGCAGTTCACGCAAACGCTGGATACACTCAATCTGGTTTTCAGCGACATCACACCAGCCGCTGCCTGGCGCGCCTCGCAGGCTTACGAACAATATCGCCAGAACAAGGGCGAGCAAAAAATGGTGTTGCCCGATTTTTATATCGGCGCACAGGCTGAAGCGATGGGTTGGACAATTTTGACCCGCGATCAGGCCCGTTTTAAAACCTACTTTCCATTGGTTCGACTGATAGCTCCGGCAATCAACGGTTGAGCTACTCTATTTGACAAATGAACTACCTCTCTACCCGCGGCCACCCAGACCGCAAGCGCTTTTGTGAAATTTTGCTGGAGGGCTTGGCGCCCGATGGTGGCTTGTATTTGCCAGAGCAATATCCGCAGGTCGATACCGCCACGCTCGAAAAATGGCGGGCGTTGCCTTACGCCGATCTGGCGTTTGAAATACTGTCGCTGTATATCGACGATATTCCTGCTCCAGATTTGCGGGCAATTTGCCGGAAAACCTATACGCAAGCTGTTTTTGGCACGCCCGAAATTGTCCCGGTTAAAAAACTGCAAGACGGGCTGTATCTGCAAGCCCTGTCTAACGGCCCCACGCTGGCTTTCAAAGACATGGCGATGCAGTTGCTGGGTAACTTGTTTGAATATGAATTGGCTCGGCGCGGTGAGCAACTGAATATTCTGGGTGCCACCAGCGGTGATACGGGCAGTGCCGCCGAATATGCGATGCGGGGCAAAAAAGGCGTGCGGGTGTTCATGCTCAGCCCGCTGGGTCGCATGAGCCCGTTCCAGCAGGCGCAGATGTTCAGTTTGCAGGACGCGAACATTCACAACATTGCCGTACACGGCGTGTTTGACGATTGCCAGGATATGGTGAAAGCCGTGTCGAATGATCTGGCTTTCAAGCGCAAATACAAAATTGGCACCGTTAATTCGATCAACTGGGCGAGGTTGCTGGCGCAGGTGGTGTATTACTTTTCCGGCTATCTCCAGGTGAGTCAGCCAGGGCAGGGCGATCGGGTCAGCTTCACCGTCCCTTCCGGCAACTTCGGCAATGTGTGCGCCGGCCATGTGGCCCGCATGATGGGTTTGCCAATTGACCAACTGGTGGTGGCGACGAATGAGAACGATGTGTTGGACGAATTTTTCCGTACCGGCATCTACCGCGCGCGCGGCAGCGCTGACACGCATGAGACCTCCAGCCCGTCGATGGATATTTCCAAGGCCAGCAATTTTGAGCGCTTTGTGTTTGACCTGCTGGGCCGGGATGGCGCGCGCACCCAACACCTGTTTGGCGCGCAACTGTCGAAAACCGGTCGGTTTGATTTGAGCCGGGACCCGCTGTTCCAACAGGCCGCTAGTCGCTATGGTTTTGCCAGTGGCAAGAGCACACACAGCGACCGGCTGGCCACCATCCAACAGACTTACCAGCAGTGTGGCGTGATGGTGGACACGCATACCGCCGACGGCCTGAAGGTGGCGCGGGAGCACCTGCAACCGGGGGTTCCGATGGTGGTGCTGGAAACGGCGCTACCCATCAAATTTGCTGCCACCATCGTGGAGGCGCTGGGCGTGGAACCACCACGCCCGCCACAGTTTGAAGGCATTGAAAACCTGCCCAAACGGGTGACTGAAATGGCGGCTGATGTGCAGCCCATACAGACCTACATCCAGGCGCATTGTTGAGCGTTTTAGAGCGATTTCGGCCATCAGCCCTTATAAATATTGCTCAAGCAGCTATTCAATTTATAGCAAATAGAGTCTTGCCGCATGACGCCCGGGCTTGACCTGCTCCGTGACACCGCCAGCATTTTGGAACTGGTGGCGTGCTCCCAACGACATCCACCAGACCGCTTAACCATGATGGACAATCCGGGTTAAACCTTAGGAGCTACAAATGGCAATAAGTAAACCGACCTCGTCCAAGACATTGCATTTTAAAAATGGGGGCACGGTGAGTTCGATGCCTTTGCCGCCGAAAGGATTTGATCCACGCAAGGCCGACCCACGAAAGCTGATTCAGTACGGGTATCCGAAGCGCCCAGACGGTCATCCGGAACTCATGGCCGTCTGGGAGCGGAGTATTTTGGGTGTGAGACGCGTGCCGTTGACGTTTTCAGTGCCCGTCGGGCCTAGGTCCACAACCGTAGACGGTGGTTTTTCGGCGCCGGCCGCAGCGCCGCATTTCGCTGGAACCTCCGTGGGGCCAGCCTTCGGTTACGACTTGGCGTGGGTGGCAGCCGAGATGACAGTTCCAAATCTCTATCCTCGCGGGGCTTCGGGGGGCGCAATGGGCGCCCTTGTGGCGATCACCAATGGTTCGAGTGCCTTGTTCTCCTCGAGTGGCGTGTCAGCAGGTCTGCAAATGTCTGTACAGGCAAGCGAGACACCATGGGCGGCAAGTCAAAGCTGCTACTTTTCAGGACAAGTGATGGGTGCGTACAACGACCCTCTGATCCCTGACGGTTTTTTCTTCGCTGGCTCCGACGATGCAGGGCCTGACGCGATTCGAGCCGGCGACCTGGTCTCGACCATGATCTGTTTAGTTGACCCAACGTCGGCCATCATTTTCTATTCAAACTTGACCTCTGGCGTGGGTGGGTCAGCGCTTGTACGGACGCCCAGCGCTCGCGCGGTCAGCGGGAATGTTGCTCACTGGCACATCGAGCGGACCGGCACGTCTCCAACGGACGGCTTGTTCTTTCCAGTGCCCCATTTTGGCCGTGTCTTTTTCAGCAACGCGATGGCTTTTGCTCAGGCCGCTGATTCAGGCGATTTTTTAGCAGGTCGCTTGCTCAATTCTGGCGATAGCGAGCCGATTCACATGGTCGACAATTCAGACCGATCCAAGGTGCTGGTGTCCGCCCGTAGTGTTGACAGCCGTACGATTGAGTTCAGTTCCAATCGCTGACCCCACCAGTGCCATCAGTGCCGAAAGCTAACAAAGGGCCTTATAAATACTGCTCAAGCAGCTATTTAATTTATAGCGAATAGAAGCCGTGCTGCTGGTTTTCACGCCTTGGTGGTGGCGTGTCGCACGCCTACTATCACGGCATGCCATCCAAGCCAGACCTTCCCCGCGACTCCGCCAGCATTCTGGAGCTGGCTGCCCGCTCGCTGCTGACCACCTTGTCCAGCGTCAGCCAGGGCATGTTTTTGGTGGACAGGGCCGGGCGTGTGGTGTGGGTAGACGAGGGCTACCAGCGGTTTTTGCCGCTGCTGGGGTTTGCCACAGCAGACCAGTTTGTGGGCCATCTGGTGGAAGACGTGGTGCCCAATACGCTGATGCGCAGCGTGCTGGAAACCGGCAAGCCGGTGCTGATTGATTTGCTCACCAACCAGGCGGGCACCTTTGTGGTCAGCCGCATTCCGCTGCGCGGCGACGAGGGTCAGGTCATCGGCGCGCTGGGCATCGTCTTGTTTGACCACCCCGAGACCACGCTGCAACCGCTCATCAGCAAGTTTGCCCACCTGCAGCGAGACCTGGACGATGCCCGGCGTGAGCTGGCCAGCCAGCGGCGCAGCAAGTACACGCTGGCCAGCTTTGTCGGCTCCAGCCCGGCGGCGGTGGAGGTCAAGCGCCAGGCGCGGCGCGCGGCGCAATCGTCCAGTCCGGTGCTGCTGCTGGGTGAAACTGGCACTGGTAAAGAGCTGCTGGCGCATGCCATTCACGCCGCGTCGGGCCGAGCCAAGGGCCCGTTTGTCAGCGTCAACATTGCGGCCGTGCCAGACACCTTGCTGGAGGCCGAGTTTTTCGGCGTGGCCGCGGGTGCCTACACCGGCGCAGACCGCAAGGGGCGCGACGGCAAGTTCAAGCTGTCAGACGGCGGCACCCTGTTTCTGGACGAGATTGGCGACATGCCGCAGGGCCTGCAGGCCAAGCTGCTGCGCGCGCTGCAAGAGGGCGAAATTGAACCGCTGGGCTCCAACAAGCTGGTGCCGTTTGACGCGCGCGTCATCGCCGCTACCTCGCGCGATCTGGGCGCGCTGGTCAGGGCAGGGCAATTCCGTGAAGACCTGTATTACCGCCTGCATGTGCTGCCGATCCGCGTGCCCGCGCTGCGGGAGCGCGCCAGCGACATTCCGGCGCTGGTGGAGGTGCTGGGCGAAGACATGGCGCACCGCAGCAGCAGCCCCCAGCCCGAGATTGCGGCAGACGCACTGGCCTTGCTCAGCGCGCAGACCTGGCGCGGCAACATCCGCGAGCTGCGCAACGTGCTGGAACAAGCCGCTATGCGCGGCGACTCGCCCCACATAAGCGCCGAGCAGATCCAGGAGGTGCTGGACGAGGCGGGCGTGAAAAGCTTGCCTGTTTCGGCCCTTGCCGTCACACCCCCCGAACAAACCACCACCGGCGTGGTCCGCCCGCTGGCCGAGCAGGTGGCGCAGTTGGAGCGGCAAGCCATTGCCAACGCCATGGCCTCTACGCGGGGCAACAAGGTGGCTGCAGCCAAGTTACTGGGCATCTCGCGGGCTACTCTTTATGAGCGGTTGAGTGCTTGATAAAGTCTTGATTGCTATGAAAAATATAGCTCCTTGAGCAATGAATACCTGGGCTAGAGGCCCAAAACGACCAAAATCAATCGCATTTCTGACCTGCCCCAGACCCGTCATTCCCGCGCAGGCGGGAATCCAGGCGCGAGGACTACGCAGACGGGAAGATTTGTAAGTCATTCAGGTGGATTCCCGCCTGCGCGGGAATGACGGATTTGTAGACGTCTGAGACATACCTAAACAAGGTCGCCTTGATCAATTGCCTGACAATCAGACATTTGTCTGAAATTGAGTCATATAAATATGACTGAATTTTAGGCATATCTAATCAGGACACGAAAATAAGTCAACAAAATCAACAGTCTGTCTCCTGGCACGCCCTATGCAATGACTGTGCAGGTATTTCGCACAAAACAGGAGACAAGCATGAATCGTCGTCATTGGGCTGCACTGGCCGCAGCCACCGCCATTTCAGTTCTATCGCCCCTCGCACACGTGCAAGCGCAAGCGCAGGGTAAAGACATCAAAGTCGCCCACATCTACAGCCGCACTGGCCCGCTAGAGGCCTATGGCAAACAAACGGCCACCGGCTTGATGATGGGCTTGGACTACGCCACGGGCGGCACCATGATGGTCAATGGTCGCAAGATCGTTGTGGTCGAAAAAGACGATCAGGGCAAGCCTGACTTGGGCAAGTCGCTGCTGGCGGCGGCTTACTCTGACGACAAGGTTGATCTGGCGGTTGGGCCAACTTCCTCCGGTGTGGCGCTGGCGATGC
This sequence comes from Comamonadaceae bacterium, assembly GCA_031414805.1. Taxonomy (GTDB): domain Bacteria; phylum Pseudomonadota; class Gammaproteobacteria; order Burkholderiales; family Burkholderiaceae_C; genus JAAFIW01. The sequence continues at coordinate 83,748 of JANOQJ010000026.1, read as the reverse complement.
TGCCGATTGCCGAGGAATACAAAAAAATCCTGATCGTGGAGCCCGCCGTGGCCGACTCCATTACCGGCGACAAATGGAACAAATACATCTTTCGCACCGGCCGCAACAGCTCGCAAGACGCGATTTCCAACGCGGTGGCGCTGGACAAAGCCGGGGTGACGATTGCCACGCTGGCGCAAGACTATGCGTTTGGCCGCGACGGCATCAAGGCGTTCAAGGAATCGGTCAAGACCGCCAAAATCGTGCATGAAGAGTACTTGCCCACCAATACCACCGACTTCACCGCCGGTGCCCAGCGCCTGATCGACAAGCTGAAAGACCAGCCGGGTCGCAAAGTGATTTTCATGCTGTGGGCGGGTGCGGGTAACCCCTTCAAAATTGCTGACCTGGACTTGAAGCGCTACGGCATCGAAATTGCCACGGGCGGCAACATTTTGCCGGCCATGGTGGCCTACAACCAGTTCCCCGGCATGGAAGGCGCGGCTTACTACTACTTTGGCTTCTCCAAAAACCCGGTCAATTTGCACCTGGTCACCAACCACTACCAAAAGTACAAATCGCCACCGGACTTCTTCACCGCAGGTGGCTTCGCATCGGCCATGGCCATCGTCACCGCACTGAAAAAGACCAATGGCGACACTGGCACCGACAAGCTGATTGCCACCATGGAAGGCATGAGTTTTGACACCCCCAAGGGCACCATGACCTTCCGCAAGGAGGACCACCAGGCCATGCAATCGATGTATCACTTCCGCGTGGCACCGGGCGCAAAAGTCGGTGCACAGGCCGACTTGCAGTTGGTCAAAGAAATCATGCCCGCCGAGATGAACGTGCCCATCCGCAACAAGCGCTGATCAGGTTTTCACAGGGGCGGCCGCCCCTCTTTTTGTTCGCTGTTTGATTGCAGAACCCGGGACACACCGGGGCCGGTTTCTCACAACCTGGAGACACGCATCATGACGTTCAAGTTATCGCGCATCACAGCGCTTGCCATTGCCTTGGTCAGCGGCACGGCCTGTGCCGCCGTAGCCCTGCCGCAGCTCAAAATCGACAAAACCCAAACCACCCTGTCTGGCCTGTCGGCCGGTGGCTTTATGGCGGTGCAACTGCACGTAGCCTATTCCGCAACGTTTCAAAAAGGCGCGGGTGTCGTGGCCGGAGGGCCTTTCTACTGCGCTGAAGGCTCGGTGCTCAACGCCACAGGCCGTTGCATGGCCAGCCCGGCGGGGATACCCACCAGCGCGCTGGTGACCACCACCAACAACTGGGCCAGCCAGGGCTTGATTGACCCGGTGGCCAACCTGCAAAGCTCACGGGTTTATATGTTCTCGGGCACGCTGGACAGCGTGGTGAAAACTGGCTCCATGGACGCGCTGAAGACCTACTACAACAGCTTCGTGCCCGCCGCCAATGTGGTCTACAAAAAAGACATCGCCGCCGAGCACGCCATGGTGACCGACGACTACGGCAGCGGATGCTCGGTGAAGGGCGCGCCCTACATCAACGACTGTAATTTCGACTTGGCCGGTGCCCTGTTGGGTCACCTGTACGGCAGCCTGAATGCCCGCAACAACGCAGCGCTGCCCGCAGGCAACTATGTGGAGTTCAACCAGAGCCAATTCGTGACCAACCACGGCATGGCCACCACCGGCTGGGCCTACATTCCGCAAGCCTGCCAGGCTGGTGGTACGGTCACCTGCCGCCTGCACGTGGTGCTACACGGTTGCAAGCAAAACATCAGCGATGTGCAGCAGCAATATGTGCGCAACACCGGCTACAACCGCTGGGCCGACAGCAACAACATCGTCATGCTGTACCCACAAACCAGCTTGGCGGCCACCAACAGTTGCTGGGACTGGTGGGGCTATGACAGCGCCAACTATTCCAAAAAATCAGGCCCACAAATGGCGGCCATCAAGGCTATGGTCGACCAGGTGTCGGCAGGCGGCGGCACCACACCACCACCCGGCACCACCACGCTGGCTGCGCCCACGGCTGTGAGCACGTCCAACGCCACCACTAGCAGCATGCAAATCAACTGGACGGGTGTCAGCGGCGCAGCTGGCTACAACGTGTACCAGGGCGCAAACAAGATCAATGCTTTGGTGGTGACCGCCAGCCCGTTCACCAACACGGGCCTGGCACCCGCCACCGCCTACAGCTGGACCGTGAAAGCAGTGGATGCAGCGGGTGCAGAAGGCGCAATATCGGCCGCGGCCACCGGCACCACAGCCGCTGCGCCGAGTGGGGCCACCTGTAGCACCTCCAGCAACTACGCCCATGTGTTGGCAGGCCGGGCCACCACCAACTTTGTTTACGTCTACGCCAAGGGCTCGGGCCAGAGCATGGGGCTTTACAACGTGTTTGTGACCAACACGCTTAAGCAGACCAGCCCTGGCTACTACGTGATTGGCACTTGCCCCTGAAATCACGTCGTGCTAACTACCCAAAACCTCACCATCCGCTTTGGCGGGCATGTAGCAGTCAACGCTGTCACGTGCAGCTTTGCACCGGGCACGCTCACGGCCATCGTAGGTCCCAACGGCGCGGGCAAAACCACTTACTTCAACCTGATCTCCGGACAGTTGAAGGCCAGTGCGGGAACAGTGAGTTTGGGTGGGCACGAGTTGACGAACTTGAGTGCCTCGGCCCGCACCCGCGCGGGCCTGGGGCGGGCGTTTCAGCTCACCAATCTGTTCCCTAATTTGACCGTGCTGGAAAACGTGCGGCTGGCGGTACAAGCGCAGCGAGAGGGTGCACACCGTCATGGCCTGAACCTGTGGAGCGTGTGGAGTGACCACAAGGCCCTGACCGCAGCCGCCCAGGAGATTCTGGAAATCGTGGCCATGCAGGACAAACAAGCCACCCAGGTGGCCAGCCTGCCGCACGGCGACCAGCGCAAGCTGGAGGTGGCGCTGCTGATGGCGCTGGACCCGCAGGTGTTCATGTTTGACGAACCGACTGCTGGCATGAGTGCCGATGAAGCGCCCGTGATTCTGAATTTGATTGCCCATTTGAAAAAAGACAAGACCAAAACGGTGTTGCTGGTCGAACACAAGATGGACGTGGTGCGCACCCTGGCCGACCGCATCATCGTGCTGCACAACGGCAGCCTGGTGGCTGACGGTGAACCGGCGGCGGTGATTGCTTCTCCCATCGTGCAAGAGGCGTATTTGGGCGTGACCCAGGAGGCTGCATGAGCGCCAACCTGCTGACGCTGGCTGGCGTGCACACCCACATCGGGGCCTATCACATCCTGCATGGTGTTGACCTTGTCGTGCCGCGCGGCCAGCTCACCCTGCTGCTGGGGCGCAATGGCGCGGGCAAGACCACCACGTTACGAACCATCATGGGCTTGTGGCAGGCCTCCAAGGGCAGTGTGCGGTTTGCCGACCAGGACATCACGCGCCTGGCCACGCCGCAGATTGCACAACTCAACGTGGCCTATGTGCCCGAGAACATGGGCATTTTTTCTGACCTCACGGTCAAAGAGAACATGCTGCTCGCGGCCCGAAATGCCACCCGCGCCAGCCAGATGGACGATGCCAGGTTGAAGTGGATTTTTTCGCTGTTTCCCGCCGTGGAAAAGTTCTGGAACCACCCGGCGGGCAAGCTGTCAGGTGGGCAAAAGCAGATGCTGGCGGTGTCGCGCGCCATCGTGGAGCCGCGTGAACTGCTCATTTTTGACGAACCGAGCAAGGGCCTGGCGCCAGCCATCATCAACAACATGATTGACGCGTTTGCCCAGCTCAAAGCCAGCGGCGTCACCATCCTGCTGGTCGAGCAAAACATCAACTTTGCCAAACGCCTGGGTGACCAGGTGGCTGTGATGGACAACGGCGTGGTGGTGTATGCGGGCAGCATGCACGCGCTGGCTGAAGATGAACCACTGCAGCGCAAGTTGCTAGGTCTTGCACTATGAGCCAACTCAAACAAATCGATTTCGACTGGAAGCCGCTGGCGCTGGTACCCGCGCTCGCGCTGGGTGTGTTTCCGTTCATTGGGTCCAGCTCTACCTGGTTGACGTTGACTGTGGCGGGCTTGGCGATGGGCATGATTATTTTCATCATTGCCTCGGGTCTGACCTTGGTGTTTGGTTTGATGGATGTTCTGAATTTTGGTCACGGCGTGTTCATTGCGCTGGGCGCATTTGTAGCCACGAGCGTGCTGGGCGGCATGAGTAACTGGACAGGTTCGACCGAGCTGTGGCGCAACCTGGTGGCGGTGCTGCCCGCGATGCTGATTGCCATGCTAGTGGCCAGTGCCGTGGGTGTGGCGTTTGAACGGTTTTTGGTGCGGCCGGTGTATGGCCAGCACCTCAAACAAATTCTCATCACCATGGGCGGCATGATCATTGGTGAAGAACTCATCAAGGTGATTTGGGGCCCTGAGCAGATCCCGTTGCAACTACCCGGTGGCATGCGTGGTGCCTGGCTGGTGGGCGATGCCGCGATTGAAAAATATCGTGTCGTGGCGGTCGTGGTGGGGCTGGTGGTGTTTGGCGTGCTGCTGTACACCCTGGCGCGCACCAAGATTGGTTTGCTCATTCGCGCCGGTGTGCAAGACGGCGAAATGGTGCAGGCCCTGGGCTACCGCATCAAGCGCTTGTTTGTCGGTGTGTTTGTGGTGGGCAGCGCGCTGGCCGGGCTGGGCGGGGTGATGTGGGGCATGTACCAGCAAAACGTCATTCCGCAAATGGGTGCGCAGGTCAATGTGCTGATTTTCATTGTCATCATCATTGGCGGCCTGGGTTCGACCACGGGCGCTTTGATTGGTGCGCTGCTGGTGGGCCTGATGGCCAACTACACCGGCTTTCTGGTGCCCAAGGTGGCGCTGTTTTCCAACATCGCACTCATGATGGCCGTGCTCTTGTGGCGGCCCCAGGGTGTGTATCCGGTAGCGAATCGATGACTCACCTCAAAGATTTGTCATTCCCGCGCAGGCGGGAATCCAGGCGCGAAGACCCCGCAGATTCAGGTGCATCTGGCGTGCTGCCGTGGATTCCCGCCTGCGCGGGAATGACGCAAGTTTGTTTTCTCGGTGCATTTTCACCATGCTGACCCGACTCTTGTCCAACGACTTCCCCCGCAGCCGGGTGCTGGCCGTGTTGCTGGTCGCCTTGTTGCTTGCGCTCGCATTTGCACCGTTTTTATTCCCTGGCGTGAAGGCACTCAACGTAGCCGCCAAGGTGCTGGTGTTTGTGGTGCTGGCTGCCAGTTTTGACCTGCTGCTGGGCTACACCGGCATTGTGAGTTTTGCCCACACCATGTTTTTTGGCATTGGTGCGTATGGCATTGCCGTGGCCAGCACGCGTATGGGTGCCAGCTGGCAGGCGCTGGCTGTGGGGCTGGGCGGTGCTCTTGCTTTGTCTTTGGTGCTGGCGCTGGCGGTAGGCCTGTTTTCATTGCGGGTGCGCGCCATCTTTTTCGCCATGATCACGCTGGCTGTGGCCTCGGCATTCCAAACGCTGGCCTCGCAGCTGTCTGACATCACCGGCGGTGAGGACGGTTTGAACTTCAAGGTGCCCGAGGTGCTATCGCCCAGCACGCAGTTTTTTGCCGAGCCGTTTTTGGGCGTGAATATTGATGGGCGCTTGCTCTGCTATTACCTGCTGTTTTTTGCGGCGCTGGGTTTGCTGTTGGCCTTGTTGCGTATCGTCAACTCGCCATTTGGTCGGGTGCTGCAAGCGATCCGTGAAAACGAATTTCGGGCCGAGGCTATTGGCTACCGGGTGGTGGTGTACCGCACCCTGTCCAGCGTGTTGTCGGCGATGTTTGCCTGCCTGGCCGGTGCCATGCTGGCCCTTTGGCTGCGCTACAACGGTCCCGACACTTCGCTGAGCTTTGAAATCATGATGGACGTGCTACTGATTGTGGTGATTGGTGGCATGGGCACGATTTATGGCGCGGCCATTGGCGCGGCGCTGTTCATGGTGGCGCAAAGCTACCTGCAAGACCTGTTGCGCTTGGGCAGCGATGCGGCATCAGGTCTGCCCTGGCTGGCCGCTCTACTGTCGCCCGACCGCTGGCTGCTGTGGCTGGGCCTGCTGTTTGTGCTGTCGGTTTATTACTTCCCCACCGGTGTGGTCGGGCGCTTGCGTGCTCTGCGCAGCACCACTTCATCTCAGCATTAATTTTTTTAACAGTAAGGAGACTCGGACATGTCAGCAAATACGAAGCACGTACAAAACCGCAAATGGATCGGCCTGGCCAGCATGGCGGGAGCTGCTTTGCTTGGTGGCTGCGGTGGCTCTGATGATCCGGCCCTGCCGAGCAACGCCTTGCCTTCTGGCATGACCCAGCACAGCACGACGGTTTACAGTGCCACCTCGGTTGGCGTTGGCGACAGTGCCGCCTCGCAGGATTTGTTGACAGGCGGCATCGGCCGCACCGGCCTGGGTGCAGCTGCTGCCCCCGCCTACGCGAACGCCGCCAGCCCTACGGCCGCGGAGCTGCGCCGCAACGCGCTGTACGCCAACTACCGGGGCATTCTGGACCCCAGCGCCAATGGTGGCTATGGCCGCCTGTATGGTCCCAACATAAGCGCCGAGGGCGTGGTGGGCACCAGCGAAGGTCTGATTCCGGGGCGCGAATTTGTTGCTTCGATGGATGACGGCAGCGGGCGCAAACGCGTGGTCATGGCGGTGCAGGTACCTGATAGCTTCAGCACTGCAGCGCCTTGTATCGTGCTCGGCCCTTCGTCGGGCTCACGCGGTGTGTATGGTGCGATTGGCACGGCGGGTGAATGGGGACTGAAACGCGGTTGCGCCGTGGCGCTGACCGATGCAGGCAAGGGCGTGGGCTTGTACGACTTGATGGACGACAGCGTGAACCGCATTGACGGCACGCGCGCTACCCGCGCTGACGCCGGTGTGCTGAATTTTTTTGCGGCCAATGTGACCGATGCCGCGCGTGCAGCCTACAACGCCCTGTTTCCCAACCGGCTGGCACTCAAGCAGGTGCATTCCCAACTCAACCCCGAAAAAGACTGGGGTAACGACACGCTGGATGCTGCCCGCTACGCCTTTTATGTGCTGAACGAGCGATACGGCAGCGCTGCCAACCCGGTGCCCTTTCATGCGGCCAACACGCTGGTGATAGCGGGTTCCGCATCCAACGGCGGTGCAGCGGTGCTGCGCGCGGCTGAGGCTGACACCAGTGGGCTGATTGACGGTGTGGTGGCCTCCGAGCCTGTTACCGAAATGCCCACAACCAGTGGTTATGGCATTCAGTTCGCCGGCGTGGCGGTGGCGGGCTATGGCAAAACCTTGGCTGATTTTGTAACCCTGGGCAATCTGTATCAGCCCTGCGCCGCGCTGGCAGCACCCGCTGCATTGACCGAGGTGTCCACCTTCAACTTCATTGGCATTGCCGGCATGACCGCGCGTGCAACAGCCCGCTGCACCAGCCTGGCTGCCAAAGGCCTGGTGGCCGGCACCGACACTGCCGCCCAGGCGCTGGACGCCTTGAATCGTCTGCGTGCTTACGGCTGGACGCCCGAGCACGACCAGATGCACAACGCCCACTATGCGCTGGGCAACGGCCCCATCCTGTCCGCCATGTACCCGGTGGGCTACGGTCGCTTCTCGGCGCTGGACAACGTGTGCAACACCAGCTTCGCAGCAGTCGATGCCACTGGCGCGCCGGTGCCCGTTTTAGCCACTGCCAAAGCCCAGAGCTTTGCGGTGGCCAATGGCACGGCCAACGGTACGCCCGCCACGGTGATCTACAACGATTCCGTGGGCGGCGCCCGCTCGTGGCAACTGGCGGTGTCGCCCTCTACCGGTGTGGCTGATTTCGGGCTGGACAACGCTTTGTGTCAGCGCGCCCTGGTGACCGGCACGAACCCCGCCACTGGCGCACCCTTGTCGGCCACCAGCACACCCACGGCTGCGCAGAGTGCCGCGGTCAAAGCAGGTATCGCAGAGGTGTATGTGAATGGCAATCTGCGTGGCAAGCCCACTGTCATCGTTAGTGGTCGCAGTGATGCGCTGGTACCCGTGAATAACAACTCGCGCGCCTATGCTGCCTTTAACCGCGCGGTGGAAGGTGCCGCCAGCAAGCTGGCCTACATCGAGGTGACCAACGCGCAGCACTTTGATGCCTTCCTGCCGCTGGGCGGATTTGACACCCGGTTTGTGCCGCTGCACCCCTACTTCAACCAGGCCATGGATGCGATGTATGCCCATTTGAAGAGCGGCACCGCGCTACCCCCGAGCCAGGTCGTGCGCACCACGCCGCGCGGTGGTGTGCCAGCGGCCGCGCCAGCCATCACGGCAGCCAATGTGCCGCCCATCAGTGCCACCCCCGCTGCAGCGAACCAGATCGGCTTTTCGGGCACGAGCCTAGTGGTGCCTAACTGACGCTTGATTCACGAAACATCGCTTTCTCAGTCATCCCCGCGCAGGCGGGGATCCAGCGCGATGACTGTGCGGTACGCGGACTTGGGCGCGCTCTGGGGTGGATTCCCGCCTGCGCGGGAATGACGGAAATTGATGGGGCATCCCTTCAACTGACAGGAGACAAACCATGAAAACATGGAAACAATGGGTCAAGCAGGCAGCCGCGGTGCTGGCGCTGGGCGGTGGTGGGTCGGTTTTTGCAGCAGACCTGGTGGTAGGGCAGGTGGCACCGTTGTCTGGTGTGCTGGCCAGCACTGGCGCGCAGATGGTGCTGGGCGGCGACATCTACTTCAAATACATCAATGCCACCGGCGGCGTGCACGGCCAGAAGATCAAACACCTGGTGGTCGACGACGCCTACAAGGTCGATGAGACCATGCGCCTGACGCGCGAAATGCTGGCCCGCCCAGACGTGGTGGCGCTTTTCGGCTTTGCCGGCACAGCCAATGTCGGGCGGCTGCTGAGTGAAGGCGTGCTCGCGCAGGGCGGGGCGGCGCTGGTGGCACCCTACACCGGTGGCGAGGTGCTGCGCACGCCGTTCAACGCCTGGATATTCCATGTGCGCGCCGGTTACGCCGACGAGGCTGAGCACATGGTTCAGCAGTTGACCACGCTGGGCATGAACCGCATTGCCGTGATGTACCAGGACGACGGTTTTGGTAAAGCCGGCCTGCTGGGGGTGGAGGCGGCGCTGGCCAAGCGTGGCCTGAAGCTGGCAGCGTCGGCAGGCTACGAACGCAACACTGACAACGTGGGAGAAGCCGTCACGAAAATCAAGGCCTCAGACGCGCAGGCCATCATCATGGTCTCGGTCAACAAACCCACGGCTGCCTTTATCAAGCGCTACCGGGAGTCGGGCGGCAGCGCCCAGCTTTACAACATCTCGGTGGTGGACCCGGCCGAGCTGGTCAAGTTGGCGGGTTTGAAAAATGCTCATGGTCTGGGCATCAGTCAGGTGGTTCCCTACCCCTACATGCCCAACCTGCCGGTGATCCGCGAGTACCACGGCCTGCTGGCCAAATACGCGCCGGGCCAAGCCGTCAACTACACCAGTTTCGAGCAGTTTTTAGGCGCCAAAGTGCTGGTAGAAGCGCTGAACCGCGCGGGTCCTAAACCCACCCGCAGCAAGGTGGTGCAAGCGCTGGAAACCATGGGGAATTTCGATCTGGGTGGCATCACGGTGAACTACTCCCCCACCAACCACGTGGGCTCGCGCTACGTGGAGGTCACGGTGATTGGCAGTACTGGCAAGCTGCTCAAATAAAGCGTTTGCAGTATGTCAGCCACCGCTTTCGCTTCCCGCTACCTGCGCTGCGCGGGCCGTGAAATTCACTTCACCGACTGGCCCGCCGCCACAGGCGTGCCAGCTCGTGGCACCGTGTTGGCCTGGCATGGCCTGGCACGCACCGGGCGCGACATGGACGCCCTGGCCGCGCACCTGGCCGCTCGCGGCTGGCGCGTGGTGTGCCCCGACACCCTTGGCCGCGGGCTGAGCCAGTGGGCCGTCAACCCGGTCGATGAGTACTGCATGGCCTTTTATGCCAGGCTGGCATGTGACCTGGTTGACCAGTTGGGCCTGGAAAGCTTTCATTGGGTAGGAACCTCCATGGGCGGTGCCTTGGGCATGGTCTGCGCCTCCGGTCTGCTGGAGCCCACATTGCGCCCGCGCATCACCAGCCTGCTGCTCAACGACAACGCCCCCGAGCTGGCCGCACCGGCGGTGGCCCGTATCAAAGCCTATGCGGGCAAGCCACCTGCTTTTGACACCGTGAGCCAGCTCGAGCTGTTTTTTCGCCAGACTTATCAGCCGTATGGCTGGCTTTGCGACGAGCAGTGGCTTCATTTGACCGAAACCTCCACCCGGCGCCTGCCCAACGGCCAGGTCACCCCGCATTACGACCCCGCGATAGCCGACCAATTCACCCATCACCCCCACGACTACACCACCTGGCACCACTGGGACGCGCTGGATATTCCGGTGCTGTGCCTGCGCGGTGATGCATCTGATTTGGTGCTGCGGGAAACCACTGCGCAAATGCTGAAGCGCGGCCCCGGCCCACGAGGCCTCGTTCGCGTGATTGAAGTCCCCGGCTGCGGCCACGCGCCGGCGCTGAACGTGGTGCAGCAGTTTGACTGGGTGACGGGGTTTATCGAACAGCGCGGCCCGTCTGCATTGCGCTCGTTGCCTGGCCCGGCCGTGCGTGAGGGCTGGGGCGAGGATGAACATGAAGCCGTCAGCATACCGCGGCTGCGGCGGGTTAAAAACAAGTGAAAGTGGCTGATAGCCCTTGTAAATAATGCTCAAGCAGCTATTAATTTGGTAGTAACTTAATCGGGTAATCAGGTGCCTTACGTTTCCCCCAGCGCATAGACGATCTCGCCTGGCAACGCATCTTTTCTAGTCGTCAGCGGGTCGCGCTCGCGCAAGGTGGCCAATTGCTGTTTAACGCGAGCTTGCGCACAGGTAAGCTTATGTTTCGCAACAAGCTGCAACGCCAGGGAGGCTTATGGCAAACGAAACCGAATCACCTGCGTCATCGGATACCGCGTCCGACGGCGACTACCTGGGCTACGGCGTCTATGCCGACACGCTGTGGGCGCGCATCGCCCGCGCGCTGGCCAAAGACGCAGATGGCAAGGCCAAATTGGGTGACGACCCGCTGGTGGTGGGCATATTTGGCGAATGGGGGGCGGGCAAGTCCAAGCTGCTCAGTTTGGTGCGCGCCAAGGCTGAGACAGAGCTTCGCCAGCAGCAGGCCAGCCGCGACCAGACCCCCGGTTTTTCGCTCACCGTGCCCGTGTTTTTCCAACCCTGGAAGTACGAGCACGAGTCGCACTTGCATGTGCCCCTGGTCATGCACGTGACGGCGGCATTGAAAGATGCCCTCAAGTCAGAACCGGGTCTGCTGCCAGCGGTGAGGGAGGTGGCCAACCAGGCCGGTTTGGCCGCACGCACAGGTGCGGTCGTCGTTCACAAAGGTGCAGCTGCCGCAGCCAAGTTGTTTCCCTTTCTGCAAACCTTTGTCGGCAGCCTCAGCGTGTTTGGCACCAGTATTCAGTTGCCAGATGAACTGGGTGAATGGCTGGAAGATGCGGCAGATGCCACCAGCGGTGCCCCCGAAGCCCTGGAGAAGCTAGAAAAGAAGCGTGCAGCCAAACAGGCAGATGCCACCGCTGTCCGAACCAAACATCAAATCACCCACACCGCAGATGGCCTGTACTTCTACCGGATCAACGAGTACCTGCAAAAAATCACCCGGCCAGGCAAAGACGAAGCACTCAAGGCCGACCTGCCGGGGGCCAAATTGAGCGAAACCATACGCATCAACTTCGTCGTCTTCATCGACGACCTGGACCGCTGCCTGCCCGAAAAAGCCGTGGAGGTGCTGGAGCTCATTAAGACCGTGTTCAACCTGGAAAGCTTTGCCTTTGTGCTGGCGCTGGATGAAGAGGTGGTGGAGCGCGGCATCGGCCACCGCTACCGCGACTACCACTTTGTAGGTAAGAAGCCCGAGATGCCGATCACCGGGTTTGAGTACCTGGAAAAGATCGTTCACCTACCCTTTCGTTTGCCTGCGCTCACGAGAAACGAGGGGCTGGAGTTCTTGAAGCGCTACGAGGCGGACTATCTAAGCCAGAAGCAAGGCCAGCAGGAAACGCCGTGGTTCACGGCTCGCCTGCAGCAGCGCACTCAAGTTGTTTCGCCAGCGGGCCATTTCGATACTGGGCTAAAGGACGCGTTGCTCAATACGCCACTGGTCGCAGGGGCAGGGATTGAAAGCTGGCTCGCGCAGGCACAGGCACGTAAGGGCGCATTGCCAGTTGAAGAATGCTCAATTGAATACAACCTGGGCCACCTCGTCATCAACAGCTTTAGCGCCTATGTGCCGCGCAAACTGATTCGAATCGTCGAGCTGTTCCACCAGACGCTAGAAGTGCTAGACCAACGGCAGCGTCTTGCGCAACTGGCGGTGGGTGCCCGGCTCGACCCGCGAATGTTGCTCGGCTTCATCCTGCTGCAACTGTTTCAACCAGACTTGTATCGTGCCTGTCGACGTTCGGGCGTCGGTTTTGACTCACTTATGGATGCCCATGTAGCCAACCATCTCCACCCCGATCTGTCGGATGTAGACCTGATGCATTGGGCGGTTTTCACGCCAGAAGGTAAGCCGCCCCAAAACCGCGACGAACTGATGCAGCAGTTGGTCAGCCTGCCCGACCGCGACGGCCAGCGCGGTCCCGCCGAGCGGGTGCGCCTGCCCTTGCTGTACTGCCTACTGGATCACCGTGCTGCCCAGCGGCATGCATTCAACGCCCTAGCCATGTTTTACGCCCTGGCCCGCAGCGGCGAGATGGTGCCGCTGGACGCGGGGTCCAGCCGACACTACTTTGCTGTGCTGGCCTCCGGCATCGAGGAGGGGCCGGCCGCTCGCTGGTTGGATGTTGTGCAAATAGTTCAGGCGGCAGCGCAACCTGATGCCATGCCGAACGAAAGCGTTGACGGAGCGGCCTCCCACCCACAAAGCGCATCGCAGTTTTCACCCGCCTCGCAGCGCAGCAGAGATGTCAGAGCCATCTACCAATGCCTGATTTCTGCCGAGGAGCGTGAGCAGCAGACCGTTGCCGCCAGCGGCAACTTGCAGCTTGGTGATGTGCTGTCGTCTACCGAGTCCTTGACACTTCTCAAGCTCCTGATCAGCTGGCTGAAAAACTTTGATGACCAACACAAAAAGGAGCCCCTGAACCGCCTGCTGCACGGCCTGTCGCACCTGGCACCCCACATCCCTCGCGCTGATGGGCCTGCCTTCTGGCAGCTGGTGGCAGACGTTGAAAAGGGGGGCGAGTTGGGAGACCCCATCACCAGTCTAGAAGGCCTCAAAACGCGTGAGCTTTGGGCTGATGTGCGGTCTGCATTGGGCATGGATGACCGGTTTGAACCGTCCCGGTGGCATTTGCTGAAAAGCCGATACCAGGAGAACCGCGAACTAGAAGAACCCATCCCCGGCTTCGTCCGCGTGCCCGCTGGCAAGTTTTCAATCGGCTCGCGGGAAGATTCCGACAACCTGCCGCGCGAGGCAACCATTGCGCACGATTTCTACATCGCCCGCACCCTGACCACGGTAGACCAGTACGCCGCATTCATATCTGACGGCGGCTACCAGACCGACAGCTGGTGGGACACCCAGGGCATCGCCTGGCGCAGCATGCAGTGGACATCCAAAACCGCCGACAAGATGATGCACAAACATCTGGATGGCCGCAACGATGCGCTGCTGTTACAACCCTTGAGCTGGGCTATACAAGCTGCTCATGGCAGCCGCCCAGTGTGCGGTGTTAACTGGTTTGAGGCGCGCGCCTATGCGCGGTGGCTGAGCGACAGGCTGGAGCCCGAGCTCAGTAGCAAGCTGCCGGGCTACGCCGTGCTGTTGCCAACCGAGACGCAGCGGGAGCGTGCCGCCTGCGCAGCCACAGCGGGCACAGCGGGCACAGCGGGCACAGCGGGCACTGCGGATCGTCGACGTTGGCCCTGGGGCTACGAAGGGGAATCGGCCCCGCTGCGCGCCAACATAAAACAAAGTGACATTGACCACCCTAGCGTGGTGGGCCTGTTTGAACTAAACCCGTTGGGCTTGGCCGACCTGGCGGGCAACCTGGGGGAGTGGCAAGACAACCTTTACAGGAGCAAGGGCCGCTACAAGGCCTGGGAGCGGATACCCACAATCAGCGGGGTGCTGTCTTCCGGAGCAGAACCTGAGGACTGGCTTCTAACAGAGGAAAAATGGGCGGAGTCAGCCCTACCGGCGCTACGCGGTGGCTCGTGGAATGGGGAGGCTGATAGGGCGCGCACTTCGTTCCGCAGCAGTTATCCGCCTGGCTTCTCAAACCATTTCATTGGTTTCCGTGTGGTGTTGTCCTTGCCTAAAAAGGGTTTTGAAAGCTGATTGCATGCGAGCCAACCAAAGACCCTTCACCGCGACGGCGCCGCGCGCACGGCCTTGATCCATGCACCGAACAGGCGGCCCACTTCGTCCATCAGCTTGGCACCGTGCTCAAACTGAGCAGGCTAGATCAATCCCCAATCGAGGGCGAGCCGCCAGTGGCTGCGCAGCAGTGCTTTGAGTCAAAACGGCCCGCGGCGAAGAGTTGATGATGAAAACCTGCTCCAGCCCTTGCCGAAACTGCTCAAGCAGCTACTGAATCAGTAGCAATTTCATCCAGATCAAGCTTCCTCCAAACCATACTCCCGCATCAGCCGCACCACGATCTCCGCCTGCAGCGCATCCTTTCGCGCCTTCAGCGGGTCGCGCTCGCGCATCGCGGCCAACTGCTGCTTGACGCGCACAAACGTGGCGGGCGAGGGCGCGCGCATCCAGGCCATGTGGCCGCTGGTGGCCACCACGGCTTGCTCGAAATTGCCACCGTCTGGCAGCTTGGAGCCGGTGGAGATTTGCACCGCCCAAAAGTCTTCTTCGTGGGTGGACAGGCGCAGCGGGTGCGGGTCGGCGTCTTTGGCGGCGCGGCGCACCACGTCGATTTCGAAACCATCAGCGTTCACCGCCGTGTATTTCTGGTCCGCCCGCAGCTCAAACGTCTTGTCTACCTTCTGAAAAACCGACAGCAGCGAGGTGTCCAGCCGTTCCATGGTGGTGACAAAGCTGAGGTATTTGCGTGTGTCCAGCAGCAAGTCGATGTCTTGCGTGGCGGTGGCATCGTCCTGCACACGCACGCCGCACGCGGTCTCGTAGGCGTACAGCGCGTGGGTGCCGACCACCATGAAGTGGCTGCCCAAGCCCGATTGCTCCAACCGGTTCAGCGTGTCAATCAACAGACGCGGGGCGCGGCCGATGCGCAGGGCTCGGTTGCTGCGCTGGTGCTGGGTGGTGGCGGCTTGCAGGCTTTGCAGGCGCTGGGTGACGGACGCTTTGCGCTCGATGAAACGGTCGTACACCGCTTGCAACTCAGCTGTGTGCGGCCCCAGCGACTTTTGCGCGCCCGTTGCAGCCACGCGGATCAGGTAGCGCTGCGTGCCCACCTCGCGCCAGAACATGGAACCGCGCACCTCAGTGGCCGCTTTTTGCGTGTCGCGCAAGGCCCGGAAAGTGGCTTCTGCGTCGATGTACTGGCGGGTTTGGGCATGGGACAGTTCTAGCGGGGTGAGCATTTTTCAGAGTGAATTCATTTTTTCATAAATTACTCTGAAAAATTATTAAAGTCAATTGCTTAAGTAAACCCGTTCTCTAACTTCCAGGCGCAAACAAATCCACCCGATCCGTAATCACCCCATCGGTGCCCAAGTCAAACAACCGCTGCGCCGCCCACTCGTCGTTCACCGTGTAGCTCAAGCAGCGAAAGCCTGCGCTTTTGGCCTGGGTCACGGTGGATGTGTCCCATAGGGCGTGGTTGCAGACGACGGCTTGGCAGCCCAGCATCAGGGCGGTTTCCAGCCAGCCGGTCCACAGCGTGTCGAGCAACAGGCCGCGCGGCAGGTGGGGGGCGGACTCCATTGCGCCTTGCAAGGCTTCGGGGCGGAACGAGGTGAGCAGGGGGGGCACGGGGGCTGCTGCCCATAGCGTGGCAGCGTCGCTGGCCACGACTTGGCCTGTTCGCTGTTCGAGCCCCGGTGTGGGCTTGATTTCGATGTTCAGCAGGTGGCCGTTGGCCAGACAAAAGTGGGCGATGTTTTGCAGCGTGGGCAGCGGCTCCCCTGCAAATGCGCGGCTGTGCCAGCGGCCCGCGTCGAGCTGCGACAGGCTCGCCCAGGACTGGTCACCGGCTGTGCCGGTGTCTGTGGTAGTGCGTTGCAAGGTGCTGTCGTGCAGCAAAAACGGCACCTCGTCGGCCGACAGTTTCACGTCGCACTCAAACATGCGGTAGCCGTGCGCCGCGCCCACGCGGAAGGCCGCTAGTGTGTTTTCGGGGGCCAGCTTGCCGGCGCCACGGTGCGCAATCCAGCGGGGGTAGGGCCAGGGGGTTTCGTCGCTGGTGTCGTTCATGGTGTGCCTTTCGGGCCTTGAGACAGTGAAGGATCCAGCACCACGCGCAGCTTGCCGTCTTGCACCTTCACATCGGCAATGCCCATGCGGGCGATTTTCTCTGTCTGGGCGTTTTTAAAGCTGTAAATCGGCGAGCGTTGCAGGGCTTGCTGCATGAGCGGTGCGCCGTATTGTTTGATCAGGTCCAGGCTGCGCTGCGAAACGCCCGGTAACTGAACGTCTTGAATCTGCGAATCGTCCAGAAAAATCTCACCGGTGCTGCTTTGGTAGCGCGGCTTGGCAGACACCACCACGGTGCCGGTCAGTGGCTGCGCCAGCAGGGTGACGGTGCTTTCAAACCCCAGTTGAATCCGGTCTGCGCCTTCTGGCAGGCTGATGGTCGGGTTTTGCAGCTTGAGGCATGTCAGCGGCAGCGGGCAGTTTTCGACGGGAAATTTGGGTGCGATGGCGTCTTGAATCTGCTGCGCCGAAAAGTTCAGACTGAGCTTGCCGTCGGTGATGCTGCAGGCGGTGAGTGTTGCGATGGCTGAAAGGGCCAGTGCGCGAAGTAGGCGAGGCGACATGGATGCAAGATTGACTATGTATTTGATAGCTGGTTGAGCAGTATTGGCAGGGGCTGCAGACCATTTTGGCTTCAATTCTGCGCACTGCGGGATTAACGCGGTCAGAGATTGAACCCCATCAGGCAGTTCTATCTGATCAGTATTGCTCGTTTTAATATCAAACAAGCCTCCAGCCCTTATAGATATTGCTCAAGCAGCTATATAAATTATAGCGATAACGAGCTACAAACGCTTCCCCGTCCCCGCATCAAACGCATGCAACCGGTCCGCCCGCGGTTGCACATGAATCACATCACCCGGCGCAGGTGAGCGGCTGCCTTCGTCGATGCGTACGATCAACGGCTCGCCGGCCAGTTTGGCGTAGACCAGGCGCTCGGCACCCAGCAGTTCGACCGTGTCTACCGTGACTTCCCAGCCCTGGCTGCCAATGTCCAGGTGCTCGGGCCGGATGCCGGTGATGGTGCCGGGCTTGCCACCTGGTGCGTTCTTCAACAGGTTCATGGGCGGGGAGCCGATGAAGCTGGCCACAAAGGTGGTGGCGGGGCGGTGGTAGACCTCTTCGGGGGTGCCGAATTGCTCCATCACGCCGGCGTGCATCACCATCATGCGCTGGGCCAGGGTCATGGCTTCTACCTGATCGTGAGTCACAAACAGGCTGGTGATGCCCAGCTCGCGGTGCAGTTTTTGAATTTCCAGCCGGGTTTGGGCGCGCAGTTTGGCGTCCAGGTTACTCAGCGGCTCGTCGAATAAAAACACCTGCGGCTGGCGCACGATGGCGCGGCCCATGGCCACGCGCTGGCGCTGGCCGCCCGAGAGTTCGCGAGGCTTGCGTTGCAGCAAGTGGCCCAGCTCCAGAATGCCCGCGGCTTTGTCGACGCGCTGCTTGATTTCGTTAACCGGCACCTTCTTGATTTTCAAGCCATAGGCCATGTTGTCAAACACGCTCATGTGCGGGTACAGCGCGTAGTTTTGAAACACCATGGCAATGTCGCGCTCAGCGGGCTCCAGGTTGTTGACGACACGGTTGCCAATGCTGATCTCGCCGCCCGATATTTCTTCCAGCCCCGCGACCATGCGCAACAAGGTGGACTTGCCGCAGCCCGAGGGGCCGACGATGACGATGAATTCATGGTCAGCTATGTCGGCCGTCACGCCGTGGATGACCTGCAAGGCTTTGGGGCCTGTGCCGTAGGTTTTGGTGACCTTGTGTAGTTTGATGGCTGCCATATTTAAATCCGTTTTGAACGCAGAGGACGCAAAAGTTGCGCAGAGAACGCAGAAGGAGAAAAACAGATAACAAGGAAAAGTAAATTCAATTTCGGGTTCCCTTTTGCGTCCTCTGCGAATCCTTCGCGTCCTCTGCGTTCAAAAAGTCCCCGAGTTCATTTCTCCGTATCAACCAAACCCTTTACAAACCATTTCTGCATCAGCACCACCACCAGCGCCGGTGGCAGCATGGCCAGGATGGCGGTGGCCATGACCACGTTCCATTCGGTGTAGGCCTCACCGGCAATCAGCCGCTTGATGCCCAGCACCACGGGGTACATGTTCTCGTTAGTCGTGACCAGCAGCGGCCACAGGTATTGGTTCCAGCCGTAGATGAATTGAATAACAAACAGCGCGGCGATACTGGTTTTTGACAGGGGCAGCAATACGTCCCAGAAAAAGCGCATGGGGCTGGCACCATCCATGCGGGCGGCCTCTACCAGCTCGTCGGGCACCGTCAAGAAAAACTGGCGGAACAAAAACGTGGCGGTGGCGGAGGCAATCAGGGGAATCGTCAGGCCTGCGTAGCTGTTGAGCATGCCCAGGTCAGACACCACCGCGTAGGTGGGGCCGATGCGCACTTCCACCGGCAGCATGAGGGTGATGAAAATCATCCAGAACACCACGTTGCGCAGTGGAAAGCGGAAGTAAACGATGGCAAACGCCGAGAGCAGCGAAATGATGATCTTGCCCACCGCAATCACCACCGCCGTAACCAGACTGACCCACATCATGGGCAGCGCAGGCGGGAACGTGCTGCCCCGGCTGTTTTGGCCGCCAAACAAGGCCAGTTGGTAGGTTTCCAGAAAGTACGTGCCAGGGATGAGTGAGAGTGGGTTGGACTGGGCAATCTGGTCCGGCGATTGGGTAGACGCCACGATGGCCAGATACAAGGGAAACGCCACCAGCGCCACGCCCAGGATGAGCACGGCGTGAGAGATGAAGGTGGCAACAGGGCGGCGTTCAATCATGGTTTTTTAATGCGGGAATTTTTTGAACGCAGAGGACGCAAAGGTTGCGCAGAGGACGCAGAAAGAACCGGGGAAAATGAAACCCAAAAGCTGTCGTCCGGCTAATTTCATTTCAGTTTTCTCCTGCTTCTGAATCCTTTTGCGTCCTCTGCGGATCCTTCGCGTCCTCTGCGTTCAAAAATCCCCGCGCCCGTTTCCATCAGTAATTCACCTTCTTCTCGACAAACCGAAACTGAATCACCGTCAGCGCAATCACGATCACCATCAGCACGACTGACTGCGCGGCCGAGCCGCCCAGGTCCATGGCTTTGAAGCCGTCGTAGTAGACCTTGTAGACCAATATCGCTGTGTCTTTGCCCGGCCCGCCCTGGGTGGCGGCGTCCACGATGGCAAACGTATCGAAGAAGGCGTAGACGATGTTGATGACCAGCAGGAAGAAGGTGGTGGGCGACAGCAGCGGGAAGACGATGGTCCAAAAGCGCCGGGCGGGGGAGGCACCGTCAATCGCGGCGGCTTCGATGAGTGATTTGGGGATGGATTGCAAGCCTGCTAAAAAGAACAGGAAGTTGTAGGAAATCTGCTTCCAGACAGCGGCGACCACGATCAAGGTCATGGCGTGGTTGGCATTCAGCAGGTGGTTCCACTGAATGCCGATGGATTGCAGCGCATACGACACCACGCCCATCGGCGAGGCGAACATGAAGACCCACAACACACCGGCCACCACGGGAGCCACGGCGTAGGGCCAGATCAGCAGGGTTTTGTAGGCCGACGCGCCTTTGAGCACGCTGTCGGCCATCACCGCCAGCAGCAGGGCAATCGTCAAGCCACTGACGGCGACCAGCACCGAGAACACGGCGGTGGTGTAAAACGAGGCGAGGTAGGTGCTGTCAGCAAACAGATTCTTGAAATTCTCCAGGCCGACAAATTCGGTGGAGGTGCCAAAGGCATCTTGCGTGAGCAGGCTTTGGTACAGGGCCTGGCTGGCGGGCCAGAAGAAAAACACAAGCACCACCACCATTTGCGGCGCCACCAGCAGCCAGGGCAACCAGCGGGATTTGAATCGGACTCGTTTTTCCACGGTGTTTAATTCTTGTTTACTATCAAAATAATAGCTGCTTGAGCAATGAATACATGGGCTGGAGGGCGATTTGACTAGTATTTTCTCCTTCCCCCTCTGGGGGAAGGCAGGGATGGGGGCATGTGTGCTGCTGACTATCCGTCTGGAAGTGCTTCGCGCCGCATGCCCCCATCCCAACCTTCCCCCAGCGGGGGAAGGGGCTAAGCCCGGTTAGCTCTTATTCGCCTTCTGGAACCGCTCCAGTTGCTCATTGCCCCGCTTCACCGCCGTGTCAAGCGCTTCCTGGGCGGTTTTCTTGCCAGCCCAGACCTGTTCCAGCTCTTCGTCGTTGATCGCGCGGATCTGCACAAAATTACCCAGGCGAATGCCGCGTGACTTGTCGGTGGTCTTGCGGATCATCTGCGTCACCGATACATCGGTGCCGGGGTTTTCTTTGTAGAAATTCGACTTTTCGGTCATCTCATACGAAGCCTTGGTCAGCGGCAGGTAGCCGGTGCGCTGGTGGCTTTTGGCGGCTTCTTCGGGGCGCGACAGGAAGGCGTAGAACCCGGCCACACCCTTGTACTCTTCAGCTTTCTTGCCCGACATGGTCCACAGGCTGGCGCCGCCAATCACGGTGTTTTGTGGTGCACCGGCCACATCAGGGTAGTAGGGCAGGGCACCGATGCCGTAGCCAAACTTGGCGTTGCGCTTCAGGTTGCCATACAGGGCTGACGAGCCGGTGAACATGGCGCACTCACCTGATACATAAGTGGCGTCTGCCGCATTGCCACGGCCTTTGTAGACAAACAGGCCTTGCTTGGCCATGTTGGCCAGGTTTTCAATGTGCCGCACGTGCAGCGGGGTGTTGAACGAAAGGCGTGCATCGGTGCCGCGCATACCGTTGCCCTTGGTGGCAAACTCGGTGTTGTGCCAGGCGGAGAAGCTTTCCAACTGGGTCCAGCTCTGCCAGCTGGTGGTGAACGGGCACTTGTGGCCGTTGGACTTGAGCTTCGCAGCGGCGAGCGCCACCTCGGGCCAGGTAGTTGGAACTTTGTCTACACCCGCAGCCTTCAGGGCGTCTTTGTTGTAGTGGAAAACGGTGGTCGAGCTGTTGAACGGGAAGCTCAACATCTGGCCATTGGGGGCGGTGTAGTAACCGGCCACGGCAGGCACGTAAGCGTTGCCGTCAAACGCCACATTGGCTTTTTTCATGACATCCGAAACCGGCACGATGGCCTGTTTGCTGGCCATCATGGTGGCTGTGCCCACCTCGAACACCTGCAGGATGTGCGGCGCATTGCCCGAGCGGAAGGCGGCGATGGCGGCGGTCATGGACTCGTCATAGCTGCCTTTGAAAGTGGGCACCACTTTGTAGTCTTTCTGGCTGGCGTTGTAGTCCTTGGCCAGGTCGTTGACCCACTCGCCCAGGGCACCGCCCATCGAATGCCACCACTGAATTTCAGTTTGGGCTTGGGCCTGGATAGGAAAAAAGGCGGCTGCGGCCAGGGCGGCGGCGGTGAGGTGAAATTTCATGAAAGCTCCTGAAAACGACGGATGGAAAGGCTGGGAGATTAAGAAGCTTGTGTGACAGTGCGTCGGCAAGACCCTGCCAAATACGGTAGGTCATTGAACCCGCACCGGCTAAAACGCCGCAATCAGGGTTTGCCATAGGGCCATGCCTTGCTGCGGTAACATGCTTTTGCCCTTAAACGCCCTCGTTTCAGCACCCAGGTTTGGGGGTCCTACAACCACATGAACGCACCCATACCCCTGCACCAGTTGCTGGCCACGGCCACAGAGGCACCGCGCCTGCGAGAAATTCCCTACAACTACACCTCGTTCTCCGACCGCGAGATCGTGATCCGCCTGTTGGGCAGTCGGGCGTGGGATTTGCTCAACAGCCTGCGCGACGAGCGCCGCACCGGCCGCTCGGCCCGCATGTTGTATGAGGTGCTGGGCGACATCTGGGTGGTGCAGCGCAACCCGTATCTGCAAGACGATTTGCTGGACAACCCCAAGCGCCGCCGCCAGTTGGTCGATGCCTTGCGCCATCGGCTGGGCGAGGTTGAAAAGCGCCGCACCCCGGCGGCTGATTCGGCTCGTGACACGCTGGTTTCAGAGCTGTTGGCGGCTGCAGCCCTGGCTGTTACTGCGTTTGATGCTACGTTTATTGAAGTGGCCAAGCTGCGGCAACTTGCCACCAAAGCGCTGCGCAAGGTGACAGCTGCCGACAACATCAAGTTCGACGGCCTCTCGCGTGTGAGCCACGTGACGGACGCCACCGACTGGCGGGTCGAGTACCCGTTTGTGGTGCTGACACCGGACACCGAGGCCGAAATGGCCGGCTTGGTCAAAGGCTGTATTGACCTGGGCCTGACCATCATTCCGCGTGGCGGCGGCACCGGTTACACCGGTGGCGCGATTCCTTTGACCTGGAAAAGCGCGGTGATCAACACCGAAAAGCTGGAGGCCATGAGCAAGGTCGAAATGACGCGGCTGCCCGGCGTTGACCAACCCGTGGCCACCTTGTGGACCGAAGCCGGCGTGGTCACTCAGCGTGTGGCGGATGCTGCTGAAGCGGCTGGTTTTGTGTTTGCGGTCGACCCCACCAGCGCCGAAGCTTCGTGCATCGGCGGCAACATCGCCATGAATGCGGGCGGCAAAAAAGCAGTGCTCTGGGGTACCGCGCTGGACAACCTGGCCAGCTGGCGCATGGTGACGCCCGATGCCCAGTGGCTGGAAGTCACCCGCCTCAACCACAACCTGAGCAAGATTCACGACGCGGCCATGGCCAGCTTCGAGTTGAAATACTTCGAGGCCGACGGCAAAACCCCTGTGCGCACTGAGCGGCTGGACATTCCCGGTCCGAGCTTTCGCAAAGAGGGCCTGGGCAAAGACGTGACCGACAAGTTTTTAAGCGGCCTGCCCGGCATTCAAAAAGAAGGCTGCGACGGCTTGATCACCAGCGGCCGCTGGATTCTTCACCGCATGCCGCAGCACACCCGCACCGTCTGCCTGGAGTTTTTTGGCCACGCGCGCGACGCGGTGCCCAGCATTGTGGAAATCAAGGATTTCATGTTTGCGGAAGCCAAGCGCACGGGGGTGTTGCTCGCGGGCCTGGAGCACCTGGATGACCGCTACCTGAAAGCTGTGGGCTACACCACCAAGAGCAAAAAAGGCGGCTTGCCCAAAATGGTGCTGGTTGGCGACATTGCTGGGGACGATGCCGATGTGGTGGCCCGCGCCACCTCCGAAGTGGTGCGCATCGCCAACTCGCGCAACGGCGAAGGTTTTGTGGCCATCAGCCCCGAGGCGCGCAAAAAATTCTGGCTGGACCGTAAGCGCACAGCCGCCATCAGCAAGCACACCAACGCTTTCAAGATCAACGAAGACGTGGTTATTCCGCTGCCGCGCATGGCCGAGTACACCGACGGCATTGAGCGCATCAACATCGAGCTGAGCCTGGCTAACAAGATTCGCATGGCTGATGAGCTGGAAGCGTTTTTCACCCAAGGCAACCTGCCGCTGGGCAAGCAGGATGACGCGATGGCCATTCCGTCGGCCGAGCTGCTCGAAGACCGTGTGAGCCAGGCGCTGAGCCTGGTGCGCGCAGTGCGCGCGCTGTGGCAGGGCTGGCTGCACGATGTAGAGCCGCTGTTTGAAAAACTGCAAAGCCACGAGCTGCGCGCCAGCTGGAAAACCCAGCTGCGTGCGCCGCTGGCCAGCATCTTCACCGGCACCGCGTTTGCGCCCATCCTGGAGGAGTGCACCGCCATTCACAAGCGCGTGCTCAAGGGCAAGGTGTGGGCCGCACTGCACATGCATGCCGGCGACGGCAATGTGCACACCAACCTGCCGGTCAACAGCGACGACTACGACATGCTGCAAACCGCGCATGCCGCTGTGAAACGCATCATGAAACTGGCCCGTAGCCTGGACGGTGTGATCTCGGGTGAGCATGGCATTGGCATCACCAAGCTGGAGTTTTTGACCGATGCAGAGCTGCAGCCGTTTACCGACTACAAGCAGCGCGTGGACCCGGAAGGCCGGTTCAACAAGGGCAAATTGCTTCGAATTAAGGAGCCGCCCGAATTTAGTGGGGTAGATACCAAAAATGCCACTGTCATTACTGACTCCTTCAAACAGGGGCCGCGGGACTGGCTTGGCCAGACCGCTGGCGCAGCGGCCCCCTCGGGGGGCAGGAAGCTACACGAAGTGAGTGACCGTGGGGGTTCAATCCATGCAGATTTGACCAACGCCTACACGCCCAGCTTCGGCCTGATGGGGCATGAGTCGCTCATCATGCAGCAGAGCGACATCGGCGCGATTGCCGACAGCATCAAGGATTGCCTGCGTTGCGGCAAATGCAAACCGGTGTGCGCCACCCACGTGCCGCGTGCCAACCTGTTGTACAGCCCGCGCAACAAAATTCTGGCCACCTCGTTGCTGATCGAAGCGTTTCTGTACGAGGAGCAGACCCGGCGCGGCGTGTCCATCAAGCACTGGGAAGAGTTCGAAGACGTGGCCGACCACTGCACCGTCTGCCACAAGTGTTTGTCGCCCTGCCCGGTGAAGATCGACTTTGGCGATGTGACCATGAACATGCGCAACCTGCTGCGCAAGATGGGGAAAAAATCGTTCCGCCCTGGCAACGCCGCGGCGATGTTTTTCCTGAATGCCACCAACCCCGACACCATCAAACTGATGCGCACCGCCATGGTGGGTGTGGGTTTCAAGGCGCAACGGCTGGCCAA
Source organism: Comamonadaceae bacterium (assembly GCA_031414805.1). Classification (GTDB taxonomy): domain Bacteria; phylum Pseudomonadota; class Gammaproteobacteria; order Burkholderiales; family Burkholderiaceae_C; genus JAAFIW01. The sequence continues at coordinate 58,736 of JANOQJ010000026.1, read as the reverse complement.
CGACTTGTTGCGCGGTCTGGCCAAAAAGCAGACGGCCAAACCCAAGTCCACATTGGGCCCGGCACCTATCAAAGAGCAGGTGATTCACTTCATCAACAAGAAAATGCCCGGCGGCCTGCCGAAAAAGACCGCGCGCGCGTTGCTGGACATTGAAGACGCCGATTACGTGCCCATCATTCGCAACCCGGTGGCGACCACGGCGGAAACCGAGGCGGTTTTCTACTTCCCCGGCTGCGGCTCCGAGCGTTTGTTCAGCCAGGTGGGCCTGGCCACGCAGGCCATGCTGTGGCACGCCGGTGTGCAAACCGTGCTGCCACCGGGCTACCTGTGCTGCGGCTACCCGCAACGCGGCTCTGGCCAGTTCGACAAAGCGGAAAAAATCATCACCGACAACCGCGTGCTGTTTCACCGCGTGGCCAACACGCTGAACTACCTGGACATCAAAACCGTGGTGGTCAGCTGTGGCACCTGCTACGACCAGCTGCAGGGCTATGAATTCGACAAGATATTCCCCGGAAGCCGGATCATCGACATTCACGAGTACTTGCTAGAGAAAAACATCACGCTTCCGGGTGGGGGTGCTTACCTTTATCACGACCCTTGCCACAGCCCCATGAAGCTGCAAGAGCCGATGAAAACCGTGAAGGCCCTGGTGGGCGAAAACGTGCTTCAAAACGAACGCTGCTGCGGCGAATCGGGCACTTTGGGGGTGACGCGGCCCGACATTTCCACGCAAGTACGCTTTCGCAAAGAAGAAGAGCTGCGTAAAGGCGAGACAGATTTGCGCGAAAAAGCGGGCCTGGATGCGAAAGCGGACATCAAAATTCTTACCAGCTGCCCCAGCTGCCTGCAAGGCCTGACCCGCTACGGCAACGACCTGCAAAACGGCCTGTTGGAAGCCGACTACATCGTGGTGGAAATGGCCAATAAGATTTTGGGCAAAGACTGGTTGCCCACCTATGTGGCGGCAGCGAATCAGGGTGGTATTGAGCGGGTTTTGGTTTAACGATGACCTGCCCGTTGTGCGAAAGCCACGGCGGGCGGCTGGTGTTTAAAAACGGCTTGTTTCGCGTCGTCCATGTCGATGAGCCGGGCCTGCCCGCGTTTTACCGCCTGGTCTGGAACGCCCATGTGGCGGAGTTGACCGACTTGGCACCACATGAACGGGCCGTGTGTTTTTTGGCCTTGATGACCACCGAAGAGGTGCTGCGCCAGCACTTGGCACCCCGCAAAATCAACCTCGCTTCGCTAGGCAATCAGGTGCCCCATCTGCATTGGCACGTGATTGCCCGCTTTGAGTGGGACAGCCATTTCCCCGATGCGGTGTGGGCCTTGCCACGACGCGACGTTGGCGAATCAGCAGTAGCTGAGGTTGGGCAAAAGCGCAGTGGTCTGGAGCAAGCACTGGCCGGTCGGCTGGCGGAGCTGTTCCCTGAAAATCAGCCGAGTTCGTGAACAAAGCACCATGCATTCGTGCCAATCGATGCAATAGCGGTCAAGCGGGTGTGCTTATGAAGCCAAAAGTCCCCTAAAGTACAGGGCTTACAAGTTGTGGCGAATTGGCCGCACACTTTGGAGGTCTTATTCCATGCGACACGCCGTTCTTTCAGTCCGCAATTTTGCCCCACTCGCTTTGGCTGCCGCATTCGTATGCGTTGTCACCCCAGCCCATGCTCAACGCGCCGGTGAGGTCGAATTTTCCCGCGGCGTGGGCTTTGCGCAAACGCCCGGTCAGACGCCGCGCACCATGGGCAAGGGATTGGCCCTTGTGCAAGGCGACCGCCTGACGACTTCAGAGGGCGGTTCCGCCGTCATCAAACTGGAAGACGGCACCCGCATGACGGTGCGCCCCAACACTGAAATGGTGTTGCAGACATACCAATACAAAGCCAACGCGCCGGATAACAGCTTGGTCATGCAATTGTTGCGTGGTGGCTTTCGCGCTGTCACGGGCTTGATCGCAAAAAGCTCGCCGAACGCCGCCCGCATACAAACCAGCACGGCGACCATTGGCATTCGGGGCACTGATTTTGATGCACGTGTCTGCGCCAAAGATTGCGCGGTGGAGTCGGGTCGGGTGACGGCATCGGCCCGCCCCAATGCCGTACAGGCCAGTGCGAAGCTGGCGGGCACGCAGGGCGAAGTCAACGCGGTAGACGCCGCTGGGCAACGCCGCCGTCTGGTCGATGGCGCTAGCGTTTTCCCCGGAGATCTGCTGGAAACCGCCAAAGACACCCGTTCGGTTCTGGTGTTTCGCGACGACAGCAAAATTACGCTAGGCCCCAACACCCGCTTTCGGGTCGACAACTTTGCGTATGACGAGAAAAACGCGGGAGAAGGCCGCTTTTTGGTGAGTTTGCTACGCGGTTCGGTTCGCGCGCTCACGGGTCTGATTGGCAAAGCCAATACGCGCAACGTTGGCTACAGCACGGCGACTGCCACGATTGGCATTCGCGGCTCCGGTGTCGACCTGAGTTGCACCGGAGCCTGTGCGGGAGAAATCCCCACGGGCGAGGATGAGGGTCTGTCCGTCTGGGCCTGGTTGGGGGCCATCACCATGACGCCGAATGTGCCTGGCGCAGGGCCTAATGCCAGTGCCTTGCAGGTACTACAGGCTGGCGAGGGCTTATTCATATCGGCTTCAGGCGTCCGGTCACTCAGCACCCAACCGCCTGCTCCGGAGCCCCGCCCAGACGACTTTGTCGCGCCACCACGGCTTTTCTCCACGCAAAGCGTGCCGGACACCGAGGAAGGTCTTTTTGTATTCGTGCGTGACGGGCATATCGAGGTGTTAACCCGCAACGAAGTGCTGCAACTGGGTCGCGGTGAAGCGGGTTTTGCGGGCAATGACGGCAGTACTGCGCGGCCCGATACCATTCCGAAGTTTTTGGACTTTGATCGCATGCCTTTGCCGACCACCCAGAATCCGCAACTGGTCAGTATTTTGGGCGAATTGAATATTCGTCCAGACCGCTGCGATAAATAGTATTGCAGGTGTGGCACGCCGGTTGGCTCGATGCGACAATTTGTCTTGGCTATACAAAATCTTGAGGGTTAATCGCGTATGAATTTCCTGCCACGAACCCACCGTCTGATCGCCGGCGCTGCCATATGGATGGTTTTAAGTCACGCATGGAGTCAGCCGGCGACCGGGGTAACAACGGCACCCGTCGCGGTATTTGCCATTAAAGGGTTCAAAATTACCGGAAACAATCCTCTGGGTGATGGTGATACCACCCGCGCATTAGCCCCTTTTTTACGCGCAGACGCAACCATCGAAACACTTCAAAAAGCGACGGTCGCTTTGGAAACCGCGTTGCGGGAAAAGGGTTTTGGGCTGCACCGCGTTGCATTGCCACCACAAGATGTCGGCGATACCGTGACCTTGAACATTATTCAATTTGCAATTGGCAAGGTCACGGTGCAGGGCGCTTCTGCTTACTCCGAAAGCAATATTCGCCGCAGTGTGCCGGAATTGGTAGAAGGCGGCACGCCCAATTTCAAAACCATGGCAATCGAAACGGCAATTGCCAACGAAAACCCGGGCAAGCAGATTCAAATCGGATTGAGAGAGTCTGATACGCCTGACAAGATTGATGCGACCGTCACCGTAAAAGAGAGCAAGCCCTGGAACTTCGCCATCAGCCTGTCCAACGGCGGGTCATCGTCTTCCGGGCGCGACCGCATCACGTTTTCGGGCAGCCATGCCAATTTGTTTGAGCGCGATCATCAATTCGTGGGGGCCTACACCACGTCGCTCGAGCGTTTTGAAGACGTCAAGCAACTGGGTTTGTCGTATCGCATTCCCGTCTACAGCTGGGGTGGGGTGATTGGAGCAAACTACACCCGTTCGGATGTGGTGGGCAACTTTGGCACGTTTACCAGCACCGGCGCGGGTCGCACGCTCGGCATCAACTACACCTTGTACCTCGCCCCCAATGGCGGCCAGCGAAGCTACCTGACGCTGGGTCTGGACGACAAGGCCTTCAATCCCACCAAAATCAACGACATTGCACTGCCGGGCCAGTTACTGCGCCGCAGCCGACCCATCACGCTGGGTTACACGGTTCGCACCGAAACCGACGCTGCCGTTTGGGGCTACAACGCCGAACTGGCGCTGAACACGGGCTCAGGTGATGGCAATAACCTGGATGCCTACCGAAACGAAGACCCCCGTATTACCACCACGCGCTTCAAAATTGTGCGTGCCAACGCCAATTACTCGGCGCCGTTTGCCGGTAACTGGATCTGGAGCGTGCGCGGTCAGGCACAACTCAGCCCTGATGTCTTGATTTCGGGCGAGCAATTTGGTTTGGGCGGTCAAGCTTCGGTGCGGGGTGCGGGCGAGCGGCCCATTTCTGGCGACAAGGGCTTGTCGACCGTATTTGAAATCACCACGCCCGAGACGGCTCCAGGCCTGCGTTTCGTTGGCTTTCTGGAAGCCGGATGGCTGGCGAACAACAGCTCCAATGGCGCGTCCAAACCGTCGTCTGACCGCGTGGCCGGCATGGGGCTGGGTTTGCGTTATGGCGCTGGGCCGTTTTCCCTGACGGCTGACTATGGCCGCGTCATCACTGGCAGCGCTGTGCCGCTCACCATCAATTCGGCAGCCCCTCGACAAGGCGACGACAAGCTGTATCTGAACCTGTCGGTTCGCTTTTAAGAAACCGATGGCTGGACTCACGACGACGTCGCCTGCACCGCTTTCATTGGTGGTGCATGCCCAATCCAGGGTTTTGCAGGTGCAGTTTTCCGATGGGACTGATTTCAGCATTCCATTTGAGTTGATGCGCGTGTATTCGCCCTCCGCAGAGGTGCAAGGTCACGGGCCTGGCCAGGAGGTGTTGCAGACCGGCAAACGCGAGGTGACGTTGCAAGCCCTGGAGCCGGTGGGCAACTATGCCGTCAAGCCGGTGTTTTCAGATGGGCACGACACCGGGCTTTTCTCCTGGGACTACCTGTATTTTTTGGGCTCACAGCAGGAATCGCTGTGGGCCAAGTACCTCGCACGCCTACAGGCTGCAGGCGCGCAGCGAGATGACACGATGCAGGTGGCTGCAGGTTCGACCTGCGCCAGTCATTGATATCTTCGTGAATATGTGTTTGCTATTAAATAGATAGCTGTTTGAGCACATTTCACAAGGGCTAGGGCCCGATTTCATCTAAATCACGACAAATTCTCCCCCGGCCTATCAGGGTTGTGACAGGTGGTTCGTGGTTTGCCCCTAGCATCGCCATATGACAAATACCCATTTCGGATTTGAAACGGTTGACGAAGGTGAAAAAGCTCAGCGCGTGCGCGGGGTATTTGATTCGGTAGCCCCGCGTTACGACGTGATGAACGACTTGATGTCCATGGGTTTGCACCGGGTTTGGAAAGCATTCACGGTGGGTGTGGCGAACATTCGCCCCGGTGCACGGGTGCTGGACATTGCCGGTGGGACTGGTGATTTGGCTTTGGCTTTCGCGCGCCAGGCAGGTCCCACGGGTCAGGTGGTGCACACCGATATCAATGAAGCCATGCTCAAAGTGGGTCGCGACCGCCTGCTGGACGCTGGTGTGGCGTTGCCCACGCTCGTATGTGATGCCGAAAAACTTCCGTTCGCTGATCAACAGTTTGATGTGGTCAGCGTGGCGTTCGGTCTACGCAATATGACGCACAAAGATTTGGCCTTGTCAGAGATGAACCGCGTACTCAAACCGGGTGGTCGCCTGCTGGTGTTGGAGTTTTCCCAGGTGGCCAAACCGGTACGTGCCGCCTACGATTGGTATTCATTCAATGTGTTGCCGCGGCTGGGGCAATGGGTGGCGGGTGACGCCAGCAGCTACCGGTACCTGGCCGAGTCGATCCGCATGCACCCTGCGCAGGACGACCTGAAAGCCCTCATGAAGAAATGCGGTTTTGGTCATGTGGACTATCACAACCTCACGGGAGGGGTTGTGGCATTGCATGTTGGAATACGTTGTTAGCCCCCCTGTTGGTGCATGACTGGTGCGTTCCTGGTGAGATGGAAAACGGAGAACTGATATGAAATTGTGGTCTTTTATTTTGGTGTTGACGCTGGCTCTGACCAGCGTTCATGCCGATGCGGCAAAGCGGCTGGGTGGCGGTGGCTCAGTCGGTAAACAGTCGGGCAACGTGACGCAACGCGAAGCTGCCAAGCCCGCGGCAGCACCGAACGCCGCCCCGAATGCGGCCGCAGCTGCGCAACCGCCACGCAGGCCTTGGGGTGCCATGCTGGGTGGGCTCGCCGCTGGTTTGGGTCTGGCTTGGTTGGCCAGTTCTCTGGGTCTGGGCGAAGCGTTTGGTCAGTTCATGCTGATTGCCTTGGGCGTGCTGGCCGTGATGGTGGCAATTGGCCTGTTCATGCGGTGGCGGCGCAATGCTGCGGGGTCTGCATCGGGCGGCCTGGCGTTCCAGGGTGCGCAAGCCGGTTCGCCCCAAGGCTACAACCCCGACAAGGTGGGCAACGATGCGTCGGCCCGTCCTTGGGAGCGCAGCAGCATGGCATTTGATGCGGGTCGCTACAAAGATGCGCGCGAAGGCGCTGGTACGGGTGGTGTTCAGATTGGCTCTGGTTTGGCGGGCGCCCAGTCTTGGGGTATTCCAGCTGGCTTTGATACAGAAGGCTTTCTGGGCGCAGCTAAAAATAACTTCATTACCTTGCAAGACGGCTGGGATCGCGCAGACTTGAACTTGCTGCGCTCGATGATGACGGACTCTATGGTCGGTGAAATCAAAACCCAACTGGCAGAGCGCGAATCGCACCTGGCCGGACAAGTCAACAAGACCGACGTGGTGATGCTGGAAGCCAAGTTGCTGGGCATTGAAGACCTGGGCGACGACTACATGGCCAGCGTCGAGTTCTCCGGAATGATTCGTGAACAGCCTTCTGCAGGCCCCAGCCCGTTCCGCGAGGTCTGGAACATGACCAAGCCCAAGAGCGGTGCCAGCGGTTGGCTGGTGGCAGGCGTGCAGGCTTTGCAATAGGCACGTTAACGTCAGGACACTATCTTTTTCATAGCTGCTCCAGCAGTCTTTACTTGGGCTGGTGGCTGTTTTGACTTAAAACGCTACTGAATTTGCCCGCTTTTGGTTGGCGGGTGATTTGGCTCAGCAGCATCGTGAATAATCAGCCCACCATGCAAGCCAATTCCTCCTCACCATCCCCTTTTGCTTTTTTAGACAGCCTGTTTCAGGCGGTGGGCAGCCAGCTGCAGCCCCCACCCTGGCTGGTGCACGAGGTGCAGCACCGCGTGGTGTTGCTGCTCAACCATGTGCTCATGCAAGAGCCCGAGGCCATGAGTCGGCTGGTGCGTCAAAAGGGGCGGGTGGTGCAGGCCAGCTGGATGCAGTTCAGCCTGTGCCTGCAGGCCACACCGGCGGGCTTGCTGGATTTGGCTGATGCCACGGCCAAGCCCGACCTGGTTCTTACCGTCACCGAAGCGTCGCCCCTGTCACTGGCTCAAGCCGTTTTGAGTGGCAACAAGCCTGCTGTGCGCATTGAGGGCGATGTGCAACTGGCCGCTGAAATCAACTGGCTGGTTGATCACGTGCGCTGGGATCTGGAAGAGGACCTTTCGCGCGTGATCGGCGATGCGCCGGCCCATGCAGTGGGCCAGGCCGCCCGAGCGGTGGCCGACGCGTTGCGGGGTCTGGTCAAGGGCGTGGCACCCAGCCCGGCTGGCGACGCTGCCACACCCACTTCCACGTCGTAAAGCGTTCGCTCCCGCATGACGCGCATTTACCGCAGCATCTTCATCGTCTGGGTGGTGCTGCGCTACGGCCTGGACGAGTTGGTGCTGTCCAGCTTCAAGCAGCCCTGGCTGCGCACACTCACACGGGTCATTTCCTGGGGTCGCAACCTCAGCTCCCCACGCGGCCAGCGTTTGCGTGAAGCACTGGAGCGGTTGGGGCCGATTTTTGTGAAGTTCGGCCAGTTGCTGTCCACCCGACGCGACCTGCTGCCGCCCGACATTGCAGACGAGTTGGCCATGTTGCAAGACCGCGTGCCGCCCTTTGCGTCCGAAATTGCAGTGGCCACGATCGAGCGCGCATTTGGCAAGTCGCTGGCCGATATTTTTGTCAGCTTCGAGCACAAGCCGATTGCCAGTGCGTCGATTGCGCAGGTTCACTTTGCGCGGCTCATGGGCCGTGATGGTGTCGAACGCGATGTGGCAGTAAAAGTGGTACGCCCCGGCATGCTCAAAGTCATCGACAAGGACCTGGACCTGATGCGCATGATGGCCGGCTGGCTGGAAGGCGCGTCGCACGATGGCAAACGCCTGAAGCCGCGTGAAGTGGTCGGCGAGTTCGACAAATACCTGCACGATGAGCTGGACCTGGTGCGCGAAGCCGCTAATGCCGCCCAACTGCGCCGCAACATGGCGGGCCTTGATTTGGTGATGATTCCAGAAATGTTTTGGGACTATTGCCAGACCGAGGTGATCGTGATGGAGCGCATGGTGGGCACGCCCATCAACCAGACCGCCAAGCTGCGCGAGGCGGGTGTGGATCTGCCCAAGCTGGCGCGTGACGGCGTGACGATCTTTTTCACGCAAGTGTTTCGCGACGGCTTTTTTCACGCGGACATGCACCCCGGCAACATTCAGGTGAGTCTGGCGGCCGATTCGTTTGGCCGCTACATCTCACTTGATTTCGGCATCATTGGCACGCTCACGGAGTTCGACAAAGAGTACCTGGCGCAGAACTTCGCTGCCTTCTTTCGGCGCGACTACAAGTGCGTGGCGCAGCTGCACATCGAGTCGGGCTGGGTGCCCGCCAATACGCGGGTAGACGAGCTGGAGTCGGCCATCCGCACGGTGTGCGAGCCGTACTTTGACCGGCCGCTGAAAGAACTGTCGCTGGGCATGGTGCTGATGCGTCTGTTCCAGATTTCGCGCCGCTTCCAGGTGGAAATTCAACCGCAGTTGGTGCTGCTGCAAAAAACCCTGCTGAACATCGAAGGCCTGGGCCGTGACCTGGATCCTGACCTGGATTTGTGGAGCACCGCCAAGCCGTTTTTGGAAAAATGGATGCTGGAGCAGGTCGGTCCGCAAAAGTTGCTCAACCAACTCCAGGCCGAGGCGCCGCGCTACGCCAAGTTGCTGCCCGAGTTGCCCCGGCTGCTGGCCGAATACCTGAAAAAGCCGCCTAACGAGTCACAGGCTGCGCTGAAAGAGCTGCTGGCAGAGCAGAAGCGCACCAACAAGCTGCTGCAAGGCCTGATTTACGGCGGCATTGGTTTTGCTTTGGGGTTATTGCTCATGCAGTTCATCGTTCGGGTGCGGCTGTTTTGATTCAAGAATTTTGTGGGTAACAGGAGACATGTGAAATGAATTCGCTGATCGTTTTTGTAGTGGCCTATCTGGCTGTGACCATTGCGGTAGGGCTGATTGCGGCAAGGCGAGTGCACACCACCAAAGACTTCATGGTGGCCGGCCGCAGCTTGCCGCTGTACATGAACGTGGCCACGGTGTTTGCCACCTGGTTTGGTGCCGAAACGGTGCTGTCGATATCTGCCACGTTTGCGCGGGATGGGCTTTCAGGCATTCCGGGTGACCCGTTTGGCGCATCTGTGTGCCTTGTGCTGGCAGCCTTGCTGTTTGCCAAGCTGTTTTACCGCATGAACCTGCTGACCATTGGCGACTTTTACAAGCAACGCTATGGAAGAACCGTCGAGGTCATCACCAGCCTGGCCGTGGTGATTTCGTACCTGGGCTGGACATCGGCGCAACTGACCGCGCTGGGTTTGGTTATCTACGTACTCAGTGGCGGCGCCATTGCACTGAACGACGCCATTCTGATGGGCGCTGCCGTGGTGCTGATCTACACCGTATTTGGCGGCATGTGGTCGATTGCGTTCACCGACTTGTTGCAAACCATCGTTATCATCGTCGGCCTGTCGGTCGTGGCCTGGTTGGTGGGCGACATGGCCGGTGGCGCGTCCAAAGTGATCGCCCAGGCAGCAGCCGAGGGCAAGTTCAACTTCTTCCCGTCAGACGCATCGGGCTGGTGGGCCATGGCAGGTGCGTTTTTCGCCTTCGCCTTTGGCTCTGTTCCCCAGCAAGATGTGTTTCAGCGCATGACCAGCGCCAAAGACGAAAAAACCGCCGTGCGCGGCACCATCATCGGCGCCGTGTTTTATTTCTGCTTTGCGTTTGTGCCGATTTTTATTGCGTATGCGGCACTGGTCGCCGATGCCAGCCTGCTAGAACTGTTCAAAGCCGAAGATGCCCGCCAAATCCAGCGCGTGCTGCCCGATTTGGTGCTGAACAAAATGCCCTTGTGGGCGCAGATCATGTTCTTCGGCGCGCTCCTGTCGGCCATTTTGTCCACCGCCAGCGGCGCCCTGCTAGCGCCCGCGTCGCTGGCCACCGAAAACGTGCTGCGCCCCCTGGTGGGTGGCCGCATGAGCGACAAGCAGGAATTGCTGCTGGTGCGCGTGATTCTGGTCACCTTCACCGCCTGCGCCCTGCTGTTTGCCATGAACAGCCGCAGCACCATGTACGAAATGGTCCAAAACGCCTACAACGTCACCTTGGCTGGTGCCTTTATTCCCCTGGTAGCCGGTGCCTACTGGCGACGTGCCACCACCCAGGGCGCACTGTTCTCGGCCATTGGCGGTGTGTCGGTCTGGCTCTTCATGCAATACCTGGTGCCCGGCACGATGGTGCCTGCGAATTTGATTGGCTTGTTTGCGTCGTTTGTGTTGATGGTTGTGGGCTCGCTGGGGCCGCAGATCATTCGGAATCAGGGGCATCCGATTAAGCATGGTGCGGCTAGCTGAATGCCTTGCAGATTGCCATTTCGCAATCGAAAGAACTAGGCTGAATGGACCAAGACATCACATTGAACGTGCCGATTGATCTAACTGAAGCCGAGTGGGCCAAAGTTGGCGAAGTCTATAAGAGCATGGACGGTTGGATCGGGTACGGTCCTTGTCCTGTTTGGTACGGGAGCGAGGGCGAGCCTCGGTGGATTTGGGCTTCAGCCGAGCCAAGTGGCCTTCAGTTTTGTGGGAACTTAGAGCCCTCACATTGGATTTCATGGATCACAGTTCTTTGCGCAAGACTTACTCTTGCTTTAGGTCGGGAGGTTCACGATGCATGTGCCTAACATTTGTAAAGTCCATAACATCAATCGCTCCGTTTTTGATAGCTTTTTGAGCAGTATTTACAAGGGCTAGAGCACTAAAACACCTGCGAACATGCAGTTGGTCATTAATTGGTGGCGCGGCTGCCAAGTGGCTCACTCGGGAAAGCGGTTCCCTGTGAAATCACCGTTCATGCCAGCCCTTCGTTTCACGGTCCGCTCATGGCAGCGCAACGGCCCGCCCCTATAATTTGAGGCTTTTCCAGGCGGGCTGAATGTGATGTGCAACGCCGTTGCGCCATCCGACCGTTCAGCCGTCCCGCCTCCGCTCACACCCAGACACCATGCCTATTTACGCTTACAAGTGCGACGCCTGCGGCTTTGCCAAAGATGTGTTGCAGAAAATGTCGGACGACCCGCTGGTCGATTGCCCGCAGTGCGGCAAAGCCACTTTCAGCAAGCAGCTCACCGCTGCCGGTTTCCAGCTCAAGGGCTCGGGTTGGTACGTCACCGATTTTCGGGGTGGCAACACGGCGGCTCCTGCTGCGGCGGACGATAAGGCGGACGGCAAAGCAGGGGAGAAGGCGGGTGACAAGGCCGGCGACAAAGCAAACAGCGCTTCACCCGCGCCCGACTCCAACGCCCCCGCCGCATCCCCGGTTTCATCGCCCGCCCCAGCTCCTACGGCCGCTCCTGTTTCTGTAGCTGCTCCAGCAGTATCTACAAGGGCTGGTGGCACTTCTGGCTCCCAAGCATCATGATGGCGTCTCTACGCAAATGGCTACTGGCCGGCCTGTTGGTCATCGTGCCGCTGGGCATCACGGCCGCTGTGTTGCAGTGGGTGATTCGCTTGCTGGATCAAACCCTACAAATCTTGCCCGCTGCCTGGCAACCGGAAAAGCTGCTCGGTTTTTATTTCCCTGGCATTGGTGCTTTGCTGGCCGTGGTCATTGTGCTGGCCGTTGGCGCTGCCGCCAGCAACTTTTTCGGTCGCCGATTGGTGTCGTGGAGCAACCACATTCTCAGCCGCATCCCGGTGGTTCGCTCGATTTACACCAGCGTCAAGCAGGTGTCTGACACGCTGTTTGCGCCCAATGGCAATGCCTTTCGCACCGCCGTCATGGTGCAGTGGCCGCTGGAGGGCATGTGGACAATCGGTTTTGTGACGGGGTCGCCCAGCGGCGAGGTGGCCGAGCATGTGAACCGGGATGGGAATGGTGACCACATCAGCGTGTACATCCCCACCACGCCCAACCCCACCAGCGGCTATTTCATGCTGGTGCCCAAGGCCAACTGCATCGAGCTGAAAATGAATGTGGACGAAGCCTTGAAGTACATCGTTTCCCTGGGCGTGGTGGTGCCTGGGGCCAAATCAGCGCCTGCTAAATCTGTCGTCAAGCCTTAACAAGAATTGAAATTTATGTCTCAAATGCGTTCTCATTACTGTGGTCTGGTCACCGAAGCCCTGATGGGCGAAACCGTGAGTTTGTGCGGCTGGGTGAACCGCCGCCGTGACCATGGTGGCGTGATTTTTGTGGATCTGCGCGACCGTGAAGGCTATGTGCAAATCGTCTGCGACCCGGATCGTGCCGAGACCTTTGCCACCGCCGAAAGTCTGCGCAACGAGTTTTGCGTGCAGATCAAAGGCATCGTGCGCGCCCGCCCGGAAGGCACGGTCAATGAAGGCCTCAAAAGCGGAAAAATCGAGGTGTTGTGCCATGAACTGGTGGTGCTCAACCCGTCGGTCACACCGCCATTCCAGCTGGACGACGACAACTTGAGTGAGACCACCCGCCTGACGCATCGCGTGCTGGACCTGCGCCGCCCCTACATGCAGAACAATCTTATGCTGCGCTACCGAGTGGCCATGGAAGTGCGCAAGTTTCTCGATGCCAACGGCTTCGTGGACATTGAAACCCCCATGCTGGGCAAGTCCACCCCCGAGGGCGCGCGTGACTACCTGGTGCCCAGCCGCGTGCACCCCGGCATGTTTTTCGCGCTGCCGCAAAGCCCGCAGTTGTTCAAGCAGTTGCTCATGGTGGCCGGCTACGACCGCTACTACCAGATCACCAAATGCTTTCGCGACGAAGACCTGCGCGCCGACCGCCAGCCCGAGTTCACGCAGATCGATATTGAAACCTCGTTCCTGACCGAAGAAGAGATTCGCGAGCTGTTCCAGGGAATGATCAAAACCGTGTTTTTGAACACCCTGGGCCTGGACTTGGGCGAGTTCCCGGTGATTACCTACCAGGACGCCATGTACCGCTACGGCTCCGACAAGCCCGACCTGCGCGTGAAGATGGAGTTTGCCGACGTGACCGATGTGATGGCCGACGTGGACTTCAAAGTCTTCAGCGGTGCCGCCACCATGAAGGGCGGCCGTGTGGTGGCCCTGCGCGTGCCCGGTGGGGCGGTGGAGCAGGGCGGCTTGAGCCGGGGCGACATCGATGCCTACACCGAGTTCGTGAAGATTTACGGTGCCAAGGGCCTGGCCTACATCAAGGTCAACGAACTGGCCAAATTCAGGGACGGTTTGCAAAGCCCCATCGTGAAAAATATCCACGACAAGGCCTTGACGGCAGTTCTGGAGCGCACCGGCGCCAAAGACGGCGACCTGATCTGCTTCGGTGCCGACAAGGAAAAAATTGTCAACGACGCGATCGGCGCGCTGCGCGTGAAGATTGGTCACAGCGAGTTTGGCAAGAAAAACGGCTTGTTTGAGGCCGGCTGGCGGCCCCTGTGGGTGGTGGACTTCCCGATGTTTGAATACGACGAAGAAGCCCAGCGCCACACCGCGGTGCACCACCCGTTCACGGCACCCAAAGACGGCCATGAAGACTGGATGGACAGTGCGCCGGAAAAATGCATTTCCAAGGGCTACGACATGGTGCTCAACGGCTGGGAAATGGGTGGTGGCTCCGTTCGAATCCACCGTGCGGAGGTGCAGCAAAAGGTGTTTAACGCCCTGAAAATCAGCCCTGAAGACGCACAAGCCAAGTTTGGCTTCCTGCTCGACGCGCTGCAATACGGCGCTCCGCCGCACGGCGGCATCGCCTTTGGCCTGGATCGCGTGGTCACGCTGATGACCGGCGCCGAATCCATCCGCGACGTGATCGCCTTTCCCAAAACCCAGCGCGCGCAAGACCTGCTCACGCAGGCACCGGGGGCGGTGGATGAGAAGCAGTTGCGGGAGCTGCATATCAAATTGCGCAGCGCGGTTTAGCCCGGCAGCACCGGGTTGATGGCTAAAATAGCCATCAACCACAAAGGAGCGCTATGCAAGTCACCGCCACAGTCGCCAAAAACCGCTTCGGATACTTTTGCGCACAAGCCAAAACAGAACCCGTTTTCATTGAGAAAGACGGTAGACCCGATTCCGTCATCGTCTCCTATGAGAGCTTTCAGGCTTTGCAGTTGGCCAGCCAATCCAAATCGCTGAGCCAGCGCAAAAAAGAGTTCAACGAAACCTACAAAGACTGGATTGCGCAGCAAAACCAGCAGTTCGAGCAGCACGGGCTGTGGTGCGACGGTTTGGTGGCTTGGCCGGAGTAGGCGCAGTGGCTCAGTACGACGTGTACGCCAATCCGCAAGCGGCTTCAAGACAGTTTGTGCCGTATGTGCTGGACATTCAAAGTAGTTTGATCGACGGCCTTCCGACGCGGCTGGTCATGCCCTTGTCGCGCATGCCAGCCGGGGCGGTGCGCGTACCGGTCAATTTATGCCCCCAAATAGAAATCGACGGGGAGGTGCTTTCGTTGATGCCGCATCTGGCTGCACCGGTGGCGGCTCGTTTGCTGAAAAAGCGTGTGGTTTCCTTACAGCATCGCGCGGGCGACGTCACTGCTGCTCTGGATGCGGTGACTGCAGGTGTCTAGCCCGCTCATCTACAAAATCCCCCAATCCGTCCTCGTCATCATCCACACGCCCGCGCGTGACGTGCTGCTGATCCGGCGAACAGATATGGGCAGCTGGCAGTCGGTTACCGGTTCCAAAGATTTTGAAGATGAGCCGTTCGAGGCCACTGCCGAGCGTGAGGTGCTGGAGGAGACCGGCATCGTCTGCTCGGCCCATCAACTTGTGGACTGGGCTCTGGAGAATATTTATGACATTTACCCGCAGTGGCTGCACCGCTACCCGCCGGGTATCACACGCAACAGCGAACGTGTGTTTGGCCTCACGGTACCCGCCCAAACGCCTGTCACGCTGAATCCCCGAGAGCACACCGAATTTCAATGGTTGCCGTGGCGCGAAGCGGCTGATATCTGTTTCTCGCCGTCCAACGCCGAGGCGATTTTGTTGTTGCCTCGGTTCCTGCCCGATTAACGCTCACTTCTTGCAGCTGCCGTTGGTGCTGGTGGAGCCGTCTTTGCACTCCGTGATGACTGTCGGCTGGGTGCTCGTCTTTTTTGCGACAAGGGCTGGTGCGCCCAGCGAAGATGGCACCGCGCCAGCGCCCGGCGCGTAAATCAGCTTGTTCTTTCCCAGGTCACAAGTCCCCACCACTTTGCCGGGTATCACGGCGTCCGCCGCCACCACGGCAATACTGAAGTCCTGAACCCCACCCGCTTTGAACTTGGCCTGCACCTCGGCTTTCAGTGACTCGCAGGTGATGGCATAGCCCGGTAAGGTCAAGAGAACGGAGAGCGTTGCTGTGGCGATGTGTTTCATGGACGATAGCTGATGTGTTAACAGGTCTGGCGATTAGTGGTCATTTTAGCCGCTAGCCCTTTTAAATATTGCTCAAGCAGCTATTAAATAAGGAGCAGTCTGTCGTGAACTGTGAGCCACGGCGCTTGTCAGCGAACAGCCCGTTGCAGGCATACCCCCGCCGTTTTGGGCTAAGGTTGCGCCCGTGAAAACCCCAAGCATCAAAACCCTTCGCATCGCCACTTACAACATTGCCAAAGGCGTTCAGGGCGTCGGTCCCGCGCGCCGCCTGGAAATTCACAACCTTGGGCACGCTGTGGAGCAGCTGGACGCCGACGTGGTGTGTCTACAAGAGGTGCGCAAACACAACCACCAGCACGCCCGCCATTTCGATCGATGGCCTGACCAGCCCCAGGCCGACTTTCTGGCACCTGAAGGCTATGAGGCGGTGTACCAAACCAATGCATTCACCCGCCACGGCGAGCATGGCAACGCGCTGCTGTCGCGCTGGCCCGTGGTCTCGCAGCAGCATGAAGACATGTCGGACCACCCGCTGGAGCAGCGCGGTTTGCTGCATGTGGTGGTGCAAATCGACAAGCGCCCGGTGCATGTCGTGGTGCTGCACCTGGGCCTGATTGCGGGCAGCCGGGCGCGCCAGATTGCCCAGCTGGGCGCCTACCTGCAACGCGAGGTGCCCGGCGACTTGCCGCTGGTGGTGGCGGGCGATTTGAACGACTGGGGCGGCCAACTGCGCCCGGCGATGAACGCCTTAGCCCTGCACGACTGCCCCACCACGCCGCCGGTGCGCACCTTCCCGGCGCGCCTGCCCCTGGCGCAGCTGGACTACGTGTATGCGCGGGGCCTCAAACCTTTGTCGGTGCACGTCCCGCGCGGGCGCATCTGGTGGCGCATGTCCGACCATTTACCGCTGATTGCCGAGTTTGGTCTATGACGACGCAGTCGGCAAACGCCTTGGCTGCGCAACCCATGACGCTTTTGCAAGGCGGTGGTGCGTTCTTTTCCGCGCTGATCGCCGACATCCATCAGGCCAGGCAACGCGTCTGGATCGAGACTTATATTTTTGACTTCACCGAGTCCCCCGTCAAAAGCCAGGACCCCAACACCACGGACGTGGCGCAGGCCCTGATGACCGCTGCCCAGCGCGGCGTGCAAGTGCGTTTGCTGGTTGACGGCGTGGGTACCGGGCCACTACCCAGCGAGTGGCAACAGCGCCTGACGGATGCTGGCGTGCACTGCCAGCAGTTCTCACCCCTGGGTTGGACCGGTCTGCTGAACCCGGTGCGCTGGCGGCGACTGCACCGCAAGCTGTGCGTGGTGGACGAACACATTGCCTACTGCGGCGGCATCAATTTTCTGGATGATTTTTACGATCCCAACCATGGCACGTTGAGCGCAGCCCGTTTTGACTTTGGCATGCGCTTACAGGGCATCCCGGCCGTAGACGATGTGGCATTTGCGATGGCGCAATTGTGGCAACGCATTGCCGTGCTGCACAACGGGGTGCAGGCGGCACGCCAGGCCCAGTTTTCATCACTGATGGGGCATGCGCAAACCTCGGTTCGCGCCCTCATGCCAGCGCGAAATGGCGACTCTGATGCTCCTAAGAAGATAGCTGCTCGAGCAGTATCTGAAAGGGCTAGGCTGCTATTACGTGATAATTTCCGCAACCGCACCCGCATTGAACGCGCCTATCGCCAGGCCATTGGCGCCGCGCAGCACGAAATCATCATTGCCAACGCCTACTTCCTGCCCGGCTTCAAACTGCAAAGCGGTTTGGTGCATGCCGCGCGGCGTGGCGTCAAAGTCACCCTGTTGCTGCAAGGTCGTTACGAGTACTTTATGCAGTACCACGCAGCCCGCCCGGTGTATGGCGCACTGCTGGCGGCGGGCGTAGAAATATACGAGTACGAAGCCAGCTTTCTTCATGCCAAGGTCGCTGTCGTCGATGCAGGCCACCCCAATAGCTGGGCCACGGTGGGCTCGTCCAACCTGGATCCCTTGAGCCTGTTGCTGGCGCGCGAAGCCAACCTGGAAGTGCGCGACGACGCCTTTGCTAGCGAGCTGCGCACCCGCCTGTGCCACGCCATGGAAAACGGCGGCAAGCCGGTTCAGTCCGACCGCTATCTGGCCCGGCCCGTGGTGCAGCGCGTGCTGAACTGGCTGGCCTATGGCTTGATGCGTCTGGCGCTGCTGGCGGCCGGAAAGCGGTACTAAGCTTCGCGCATGCAAGACTTGGTCGTACAACGCAAAGAAGGCCTGTATTGCCCGCCAGGCGACTTTTATATCGACCCGTGGCGCGCGGTGGACCGCGCTGTCATCACCCACGCCCACGCTGACCACGCCCGCACCGGCCACGCCCACTACCTGGCCGCCGCACCCGCGCAAGGCGTGCTGCGTCAGCGGCTGGGCCCTATCACGCTGCAGACCTTGGACTATGGCGTGCGCATCAACCACCACGGCGTCACGGTGTCGCTGCACCCGGCAGGCCATGTGCTGGGCTCGGCGCAGGTGCGGCTGGAACACGGCGGTCAGGTCTGGGTGGCCAGTGGCGACTACAAACTCACGGCTCCGGGCGGCACGCAGGATCCCACCTGCGAGCCCTTCGAGCCCGTGCGCTGCGACACCTTCATCACGGAGAGCACCTTTGGCCTGCCGATCTACCGCTGGCGGCCTGACGGTGAAATTTTTGCGGACATTAACGCCTGGTGGCAGGCCAACGCGCAGGCAGGCCGCGCCAGCGTGCTCATGTGCTACAGCTTTGGAAAAGCGCAGCGGGTGCTGGCGGGGGTCAACGCGTCAATTGGCCCGGTGGTGGTGCACGGCGCAGTGCAGCCACTGAATGCGGCTTACCGCGCAGCGGGCGTGGCCTTGCCCGATACAAAGTTGCTCACCGAAGTACCCGACAAAGCCGATTTGAAACGGGCCTTGGTGCTGTGCCCACCCAGCGCCGCCAGCGGCCCGTGGTTAAAGAATTTTGGCGACGCCAGTCATGCATTCGCCAGTGGCTGGATGCAGCTGCGCGGGGCCCGTCGGCGCGGCGGCTACGACCGCGGTTTTGTGCTCAGCGACCATGCCGACTGGCCGGGCCTGATGACCGCCATCGCCGCCACCGGCGCACCGCGCGTGATCGTGACGCATGGCAGCGTGCCGGTGATGGTGCGGTACTTGAGCGAGCAGGGTTTGCAGGCGGGGGCGTTTGAGACGGAATATGGCAATGAGGCAGCGAACGATGCCGCATAACCGCTTCCAATTTCCCATGCCCGCCCGCGCCGATGTGGTGTTTGACGCTTTTCATTTCCACCACTGGCGCGCCCAGTGGGACACGCTGGTGCAGGGCACGCACATCGTGGGCGGCGCACCATGCCCGTCGGTGGGGGCCATCAGCGAAAACGGGGGGCGGGGTCCGTTGCGGGCGCTGTCCATGCGCACCCAGTTCATCACGTTTGACAGGCCGCATGTGGCTGCGGCCACGATGCTCGGCGAGTCGTTTCCGTTTGTGAAATGGTCAGCCTCGATGCGCCACAAGGCGATCTCGCAGCAGGAATCGCTGATGGTCTACACCTACAACTTCACTGTTGGCCCAGCCGCGTTGCGCGGGTTGATGGAGCCCATAGTGGCCTGGGTGTTTGACCGCCAGACGCGCAAGCGGTTTGCGCAGCTGCAAGCTTTCTTGGCAACGCACCGGCAGGCAGTGGAGCAATGGCAGGCTGAGCCCGGTAAACCCGACTAAAATCTGTACAAACTGTACGGAAATAAATCATGGCACACGCTCAAACCCTCGGCATTGAACACAGCCGCGCCCGCTTGCCCGAGTTGGTGGCTGCAGCCCACGCGGGTCGCAGCACGCTCATCACGCGCCACGGCAAACCCTATGCGGCCCTGGTTCCGCTGGACGAGGTGCGGGCTGCTCGCCTACCCAGCGCCTGGCGCGCGCTCAAAGGTGCGGGCGCTGGTTTGTGGGGCAAAAACCCCGCCGCAACCGTGGATGCGCTGCGCAGGGAGTGGGATTGACCGGCTTGGCGGTGCCGGTGCCTGTGCCGGTCTGGGCCGACTTGCCGAATGGCGCGCTGCTGCTGGTCGATTCAGCCCCATTGATTTACCACCTGGAAAACAACGCCCTGTTTGCCTCGCGTTTTGAAGGTCTGTTTCTAGCCGCCGAGGTGGGCGATGTGCGCATTGCCCTGAGCACCATCAGCCTGGCCGAAGTGCTGACCGGCCCGTTCAAAAGTGGCCGCGAAGCCCTGGCCACCAAGATACAGCGGGCTTTGTACGAGTTTCAGGTTGTGCCGCTGTCAGAGGCTATCGCTGTGCAGGCCGCTCGCCTGCGGGCACGCTACAAGCTGCGTCTGCCCGATGCGGTTCAACTGGCTACGGCCCTGGAAATCAATGCGCATGCACTGGTCACCCATGACCGGGATTTTTCCGCTGTACAGGACATTCTGGTCTTGTCTTGACGGCTTTTCATGAATCGTTTTAGCCAACTGTTCGCCGAGCTGGACGCCACCACCTCCACCAACGCCAAAGTGGAGGCGATTCAGCGCTACCTGGATGCCGTTCCTGCGCATGATGCCGCCTGGGCGGTGTACTTTCTGGCCGGCGGCAAGCCGCGCCAGGTGGTGCGCACCGCCACCCTGCGCACCCTGGCTTGCGAGGTGGCGGGGCTGCAAGAGTGGTTGTTTGAAGAGTGCTACCAGGCTGTGGGCGACCTCGCGGAGACCATTGCGCATGTGCTGCCCCCGTCGCTTGCGCATGCGTCGAGCTTGGGCCTGGCGCAATGGGTGGAAGAGCGCTTGCTGCCCCTGCGCGGCTTGCCCGACGAGGAGATTGCGCAGCGCATCAAAAGCTACTGGTTGGAGTTGGACACACCCGGTCGCTTTTTGCTCACCAAGCTGGTGGGCGGCGGCTTTCGGGTGGGGGTCAGCAAGCTGCTGGTGCAGCGGGCGATTGCCGCACACGCAGGCATTGACGCCAAGCGGGTGGCGCAACGCATGATGGGCTACACCGATGGCAAAGCGATGCCAACTGCTATCAAATATGAAGCTGTTCGAGCAGTATTTACAAGGGCTGATGGCCTAAATGACTTAAATTTCGACGTATTGGACGCGGGGCAGCCGTATCCGTTCTTTTTGGCCCATCAACTGGATGCGCCGTTGGCCGATCTGCCCGCCAAGCTGGGCGAGGTAGCCAACTGGCAGGTGGAATGGAAATTTGACGGCATACGCGGCCAACTGGTCAAACGGGCGGGCCAGGTGTGGGTGTGGTCTCGCGGTGAAGAGCTGCTGACCGACCGCTTCCCCGAACTGGTGGCGCTGATGCAGCCGCTGGCCGATGGCACGGTGCTGGATGGGGAAATTGTGGTGTGGCTGGCCTTGCAATCACTCCCTCCCCCGCTGAGGGAGGGCGGGGGCAGCGCGCTACAAAACCCAACTGAAGCCCTCTGGCCAGACGGTCACCCCGCCCCCTTCGCCCAGCTTCAAACCCGCATCACCCGCAAAACCCTGCCCAAAAAACTGCTGGCCGATGCGCCGGTCAGCTTCATTGCCTACGACTTGCTGGAAGCGGGCGGGCAAGATCTGCGCGAACAGCCCCAGCACGCGCGCCGCGCCCAGCTGGAAGGCTTGCTGACGAACTCCGGCATCCGCTTGTCACCCCTTATTCGTGCCGACACCTGGCAAGCCCTGGCCGACCAGCGCATGCAAGCCCGCACGCGTGGCGTGGAGGGTTTGATGCTGAAAAACCAGCAGTCGGCCTACGGCACAGGCCGTACCAAGGCTGACGGCACCTGGTGGAAGTGGAAGGTGGATCCGCTCACGGTGGATTGCATCCTGATCTACGCCCAAGCCGGCCATGGCCGCCGCGCCAGCGTCTACACCGACTACACCTTCGCCGTGTGGAGCCGCCCACCAGTGGACAAAGCGGAGGCGGATGCGGTGCTGGAAGCCATTGAAAAACGCGAACCGGCCCAGCCAGGCAAATTGCAGCTGGTGGCGTTTGCCAAAGCCTATTCAGGTTTGACCGATGAAGAGTTCAAACAGGTCGATGCGGTCATTCGCAAAACCACTCTGGAAAAATTCGGTCCGGTGCGCAGCGTCAAACCCAGCCTGGTGTTCGAGCTGGGCTTTGAAGGCATCAACCACAGCCCCCGCCACAAAAGCGGCGTGGCCGTGCGCTTTCCGCGCATGTTGCGCCGAAGGTTAGACAAGCCGTTGCACGAGGCGGCGTGTTTGGCGGATTTGAAGGTGTTGATGGGGCTTTAAACCTAGAAACAGCAGTTGAGCGCTCGTCCCGGTAATTTTTTCCAATGAAATCAAACACATGTCGCGTTGAGCGAGCTCACCAACGGCTACTTGCAACGCGGACAAAAGAGCGCCGTGCAAGTGGTGCTGCCCGCGTCCGCTTCCCAAGCCAGCCGGGCGCGGCTCGACCTGGTGTTCCTGATCGATTCCACCGGCTCCATGGCCGATGAAATCGACAAGCTCAAAACCAGCCTGCGTGCTATCGCTGCCCAAGTGGCCGCTTTGCCCAGCCAGCCCGATTTGTGTTTTGGCCTGGTGGCTTACCGCGACAAGGGTGATGCGTTTTTGCTGCGCAGCCACGACCCGACCAACAACCTGAATGACTTTCAGCGCGTGCTCAATGCCTTGCACGCCGACGCGGGCGGCGACTACCCGGAAGCCATGAACGAAGCACTGCACGAGACCGTGCACAACCTGAGTTGGCGCGGCAGTGGTGCCACCCGTCTGGTGGTGCTACTGGCCGATGCACCGCCTTACCTGGACTACGGTGGCCCCCAGTACGACGACGACATGATGGCCGCCCTGGGTAAGGGCATCAAAGTGCTCAGCGTGGGTGCCAGCGGCCTGGACAAGCAGGGCGAATACATACAGCGGCAAATTGCGCAATACACCGGCGGGCGTTTCGTGTTTTTGACGTACGCCCAGGCTGACCGACCTTCCAGTGGCCCCGGCCGCGAAACCAGGCACGACGTGAGCAACTATTCGGTCGACACACTGGATAGCCTGATCGTGCGCCTGGTCCGCGACGAACTGGCTCGCTTGTAACCGGGCCCACAAATCTTGCCCGGCTATAATGCCGCCCGGTCAGGTGATATAGCTCAGTTGGTTAGAGCGCAGCATTCATAATGCTGATGTCGGTGGTTCAAATCCACCTATCACCACCATAGAACAACGCTGTGTGTACAGCAAAAAGGCCAACCAGATATCTGGTTGGCCTTTTTCGTTGGCGCTCGAGAAAAGTGGTTTGCTTACTGTTTGATGGCTTCCACCTGAATCAACAAACGAATGTTGTCTGGAATGCCGGGCAGGCCGTAGCTCATGTCGTACTGGCTGCGGGTAATGGTGGTTTCAAAGTCGCCACCGCACACTTCGCGCTTGAGCATGGGGTGCTCGCGGCAGGTAAAGCCGGTTGCTTTCAAGACGGCTGGGTTGGTTTTGCCGCGCAGGGTCAGGTTGCCGGCTACTTCGGTGACTTTGTCGCCATCAAATTTAAAGCCGGTGCCCACAAATTTGGCCTCGGGAAACTTCTCTGCGGCAAAGAAATCGTCACGCTTCAAGTGGGCGTCAAACGGAGCCGTCCCTGTCGTGATGCTATTCATGTCGATGGTGATTTCTGCGCTACCCGTTTTGGCGGTGCGATCCATGGTGATGGAGCCTGCTTTTTTGTCAAAGCGCCCGCGGCTGGTGGAAACGCCCAGGTGCTTGGCTTCCCAGGTGACGAAGGTGTGGGTCGGGTCAACGGCGTAGGTTGCCGATTGGGCGCTTGCGCCCGTGCAAAAGAGTGCCAGACCAGCGGTGGATGCGATGGCTGCCAGGGTTTGGGTCAGTTTCATGAGTGCCTTTCGAGCAGGGGTTGGTTGGGGGAAATTAAATCGTTAAATCGCAGCAATGCCGGACAGCGCCAGCTTGATTTGTACAGTGACTTCGTTGGCCACCAGCGTGGCGTCGTTCCATTCGCCGTCGCCGATTTTGAAGTCGAGGCGCTTGATGACGAAGCTGCCGTTGGCCTGCGTCACGCCGTCTTTTTGAGTCAGCGTGACGGGCACCACCACGTTTTGCACGATGTTCTTGATAGACAGCTTGCCGGTGAATTCAAACTTGCCCGGACCCAGGGTTTTGACGCTGGCCGACTGAAAGGTGGCGGTGGGTACTTTGCTGGAGTCAAACCAACCCGGCTTTTTTAACTCGCGCTCGGTTTCGGCGTTGCCCAGGTCGGCGCTGGTCAAGTCCACGGTGAAGCCGACTTTGCTGGCGTCCGGCTTTTTCGGGTCAAACGCAATTTGCGCCTCAAACCGTTTGAACTTGCCGTCCACCGGCACACCCATTTGCTTGCTGATAAAGGCAATGCTGCTTTTCTCGGGAATGAGTTTTTGCTGGGCACTGGCGGCCAGAGCAAAGCAGGACAAAGCCAGGACGGCGGCGGTTTTAACGGCACAGGAGAGCATATTTATTTCCGATCTAAAAAGGGCAGCATGCGGGCAAGGACGGCATCTTTGTCGATGAAGTGGTGCTTGAGCGCAGCCGCCACATGCAAAACGACCAGACCTGCCAGCAGCTTGGCCGACAGACCGTGAAACGGTTTGATCAGTTCCGCCAGTTCGCGGTCTTTGCCCACAAAGTCGGGCAAGGGAACCAGTCCCAGCCATACGATAGGAAAACCCGCCGCCGAGCTGTAGGCCCAACCCAGCAGCGGCACCGCAAAAAACAGCCCGTACAGGGCCATGTGCGTGCCGTGCGAAGCCATGCGCTGCCAGCCCGGCATGGTGCTGGGAAGCGCGGGCGCAGGGTGCGACAAACGCCACAGCAAGCGGGCGGCCGACAGCGCCAGAATCGTCACGCCTGCCCACTTGTGATAGTTGTAAAGCTTCAGTCGGGAGGGCGACATTTGCAGATCGACCATGTAGATGCCGACGCTGAAGGCGGTCACGATCATGACGGCCAGCAGCCAGTGCAGGCCCAGGGCAACGAAGGTGTAGCGGGTGGGGGTCATGGGCGGTACAGGTTTGGTGGGCACATCTATCGCCGGACACTGTAACCCAGCCTAATCCAGCATGCTTTGCTCGTTTGGCGTGACATTCGTGCGCTATTGCCCACAATTGCTACACGCAAACGCTACGAAAACAATAGCTGCTTGAGCAATATTTGAAAGGGCCGGAGGCACTTTTCGCTTAAAACGTGCGGATCAGGTAAAGAAAATCGCGTCGCCCGGTACCAGGTCTGATGGTTGACCCACGATGGACAGCGTCATGTTGCCGGCCAGCCCCGTGTGCGACACGCTGCCGTTGACCAGACCGTCGGTATCAAACACGCCACCATCGGTGATCTTGAAGTCCAGGCGGATTTTGTTGCCTTCGGTCACGATCTGCCCGCCGTACGGCGCGCTGGACAGGTTGACCCAGGTGCCCGATTTGTCTTGCGCCCAATATCCGTTGACGCCCAGAGCGGGGTCTACGTACAGGCTGAAGGTCTCTGTGGCCCCGTTTTGTCCGAGCCCCGCCGTGAAAGCAATTTGACCCAGGGGCGCGTTGAGCGCCGACGGCACAGGTGCAGGCGCCGTGGGCTGTGTGAAGCCTGAAATTTGTGCCGTGTTGCTGTCGGTGGTGTCGGTTTTGCCGTTCAACGAATCGGCTACCAGCGTCACAAAGCTGGCCGGTGCGTCGGCAGGCGCAGAAGGGGATTTGATAGGCGCGGATTGCACATTGGCCTGCAGTGAATCGGCCACGCCGTCGCCGTTGCCGTCGCCCACTGCGCCGGGTGCCGCACCCGCGACGACCAGTGCAGGCGCACTGTCCTCGGGTGAAGCCGCTGGTGCAGGTGCGGGTGGCGGAGCAGGCGGCGCTGGCGGTGGCGCTTCGTTGTCGGTAATGGTGATGTTCTGCGCAGTGGTGGTACCCAGCTTGATGCCCGTGCTGGACGTGGTGATCGTCAAGGTGGCCACCTCGGTGCCTTCAAACACCGCGTCGTCGAGCACCGTGAAGGTCACCGTGCCAGTGGTGGCACCATTGGCAATGGTGATGGTGGTGCCACTGAGGTTGTAGTCGCCAGCGGTGATGCCGGCACCGGTGGTGGCCACGGTCAAGGTTTGGGCGCCAGCCACTGCGCTGGAGGCGGTGGCAGTCACCGTGACCACGGTGGCACCCGCTTCAGATGCGGCGGCAGTGCTCACGCTCAGGTTGACGGCGGGCGAATCCAGGTTCAAGCCGATCAAAATCGGGTTGTGGTCGCTGGAGCGGTAAGCATCTGGCGCATAAAACGAGGTTTGTTGGGGGACGCTCTTGAACTCGATGTTGTAGTCCAGCACGGTGGGCTCCTCGGCGTTAATGCCCCACTTCACGGCACCCGTGACCTGGCTGGTCAGCGAGTTGCTGCTGATCGCATGGTCAAGCGAACCCCACAGGCCGTCAAACACATACGACAGCCCGGTGGAGACCTTGTCGTAGCCGTTGTTGTCCAGATAGGTGATCGGGGCTTCCTGGCTGTATGCGTTGAAGTCGCCAATCAGCAAAACGTCCTGGTCGGCCGTGCCAGTGGGGTTGGTGGCCAACCAGGCGGTCAACTGCTGCGAAGCCAGCAGGCGGGCGGCATTGCTGTTGCCCGCGCCATCGTTCTGATCGACGCCCTGGATGGCCGTTGCGCTGCCTTTGGACTTGAAGTGATTGACCACCACGGTGAAGACTTCACCGTCACCTACAGCTTTGAAGGTTTGGGCGACGGGTGCACGGTTTCCATAAGTGGATGTAAAAGCGTTGTAGGCCGCATCGCTCAGGTCGGGCGTCACAGCCTGACCCACGAGCGTGACTTTGGCGGGCTTGTACAGAAACGCGACCATGATGGCGTCACCTCCTGCAGTGACCGCGTCTGCGCCATTGCCGTCTTTGTACGGGCCTGCCACGTAGGCGTATGTGCCCGCACCAGCCACCGCATTCAGCGCATCAACCAATGAATCAATACCGCTGGTGCCGTCACCAAAGCCGTTGTTCTGCATCTCCATCAGGCCCACCACGTCGGCATTCAGGCCAATGATGTTGGCCACCAGCTTGTCTTTCTGGCGTGTGAACTCAGCGGCGGAGTTGGCACCGCGCGACGAGAAGGCCGTGCCGAAGGGGTTGCTGAACTCGGTGGTGGTGTCGCTGTTGTCGGCCAGATCGGTGAAATAGTTCAGCACATTGACGGATGCGACTTTGATTTCGGCGTTGGTGACCGCGGTGGGTAGGCTGGCCGTCGTGGGCCGCGGTGCTGCCGTGTAGACCACGGGTTCGGTGGTTTGAATGCGGTAGGTGGTCTCGTAGGCGGCGGATGTCGGGTCGGTGGTCGACTGGTCGAGCACGCCGGTCACGCTGGTGGTGGTGCTGCCTGCGCGCAAGGTGTTGCTGGCGGACAGGGGCGCACCGTTGGCACCCGGCACATCGGTGTTTTGTGCGGTGGTGCTGTCGTCCACCACGATCTGGTCTCTTACCGTGGTGGAGACGTAGGCGGAATAACCTGCTGTGCTGGGTGTGTTGGTTTCGGTGAAGTTGACCAGCAGGGAGTCAGACGTCAAGGTCAGCTGGCCGTAGCGGCCGTAGTTGAAGTTGTCGGTCACCACCAGGCTGCCGCCAACAGCCGTACCGGAAGAAACCGTCACCAGCATGCCTTCAACAGCTTCCCAGTTGATCAGGTCGGCCACGGGCAGGGTGATGGCCACGGCAGCAGGCAGGGTTTGCGCCGCGTTGTCGATGATGGTCTGAAAGCCGCTGAGCGTGGTCAGCCGCGTCATGCCGTTGAACTCGCCCACGGTGCCTGTGACCTGCACGATGTCGCCCACGCTGGTGGCGCTCAAGCCGGGTGGTGGTGTCGTGCCGTAGAAAACAAAGATGCCCTCAGACGTGGCGGCATTGCCGTCCTGGTCGGCCGTTTCTTCCTGAATGTAGAAGCCCTGCAGGTTGGGTTTGAAGGCGGTTACGACGCCCTGAATGGTGATACCGGTCTGGCCATTGAGTGCAGCTGTGGTGCCCGTGCCCTGGATGGTGTGAATTCGGGTGAGCGGTGCGTCGTCCGAGACGATGCTGCCGGTGGCGGTGGCCCCCACGATGGTGGTGCCACTGCCAGGGGCTGACAGCGTGACGGTGAAGTTCTCGTTGATCTCGGGTGTGGTGTCGCCACTGACGTTCACGGTGATGACCTGCGTGGTCTGGTTGGCCGCAAAGTTGACGGTGCCCGACGGCAAGGCACCGCCAAAATCGGCTGCATCTGCTGTGCCCGAGACAGCCCAGTTGGCTGTGGAGGCACCGGTGGTGTTGCCCGCACGCGTGACCGTGAAGGTGTGGGCGACTGGGCCCGCTGCACCTTCGATCAGGTTGGTGCTGGTGGGCGCAATCGTCAGCACCGCACCCACATAGCCTTCAATCTTCACATCGTCGACTCGCCAGCTGGCGGCATTGGAGCCACTCGTGGCGGTGTACTGGAAGGCAAAGTGAACATTTGTGCCATTGATGGCCGACAGATCGATCAGGCCCGACGGCGTGATGACCTGGCTGTTTTCTGCCGATGGCACGTAGGTCAAATCGATCCAGGTCGCGGTGGTCGGGTCGCCGCTGCCACTGTAGTTCAGCGAATACTTTATTTTGACTTCAGGGTTCACGGTCACTGTGTCGACAAACCGGGTCCAGGTGGTGAAGCTCAGGTATTCGGCATCGGTCAGGTTCAGGTTCACGCCGCGTGTGATGAGCCAGTCGTTGGCGGGTGCCGTGTCAGCAAAGCCGTTGACTTCCGCGCCCAGCCCCGTGGTGTTGCGAAACCAGGTGTTGGTGGTGTCGGTATCGACACTGAACACCGTGAAGTCGCCCAGGCTGGCCGTGAACGGGCGCAGCAGGGGCGTCGTGATGCTGGCGCCCACGCCCGGTGTTGGCACGGCACCTGGCGAGCCAATGTTGGCTGGCGTGACGGTTTGTGCAAAGCCGCCGAAGTCGCCGACCCTGGCAGCGGTGTACGTGGGGGCGGTGGTGGACAGACCGTCCCACACCGCTGATGTGGTTGCGGTGCCGCCCACTGCTGCACCCGCATGGCCTGCCGTGATGGTCAGGGTGTCAGCGCGAATGGCGGGTGCGATCACCGTGGTTGCGCTGGAGGTGATCGAAGCCGTGGTCAGGTTCAGAGAAGTGGCCAGGTTGCCCGCCGAATCAAACAGGGCAATCGCGTCGGGGCTGCCGACACCGGGGCCGCCCGTTGCAATCACCTGCGTGGTGTTGGGCAGGTTGTTCCAGGCAGCGCGGAAAGCGGCGGCATCGGTGGTGTTGATGACGATGATTCTTTCGCCTGGGGCAATGCTCACAGCGCCGAATGTGGCGGCAGCGGCATCGTTGAAGTTGGCGGAGTCGTCGTCCCACTTCCAGCCCGTCAAATCAATTGCGGTGGTGCCGTAGTTGTAAAGCTCAAAAAAGTCGGCAGGCCCTGCGTTGGAGTTGATTTCGGTGATCAACAACTTGGGTGCCACAAACGGTGCGCTGGTGGTGAAGTTGTAGGCCGCAGCTCCGTTCAAGCCGGCCCAGTTGTTGGGTGTCGTGGCCGTGTCTGTCAACGTGCCTGCCACGGCTTCAACGTAATAAGCGGTGCTGGGGTCCAGATTCGTCGCCGGGTTGATGGTGACGGTGTTGAAGGCGATGCTGACCTTGGCCGCGTCGCCCACGGCAATGGTTTCCACCACCGAGTTGTCGCTGACTTTTTTGATGACGAAGCTGCCAGTGCCAGCCTTCACACCCTCACTGAATCGCAACATCAGGTTGGCATTGGGTGCCACGCCGGTGGCGTTGTCGGTGGGGGTGGCGCTGACCAGGGTTGGGGCGGTGGTGTCGGCCGCCACATTGGTACCCAGCAAAACCCAGTTGCCCTGAAACTGCTGCAGGTTCGGCGCGAGGTCTTTGGATGCGACGGTCTGGCCTGGCCAGATGGTGTCGCCGTTGTCCTGCAACAGCTGCACCAGGGTACCTTGCGCGGTGCTTTGCACGTCAACAATCGTCTCGAAGCTGCCGCCAGTGCCATCACGCAGCGCATCCAGGTTCACGTCCAGCTCAGTCGGGTTGGTGCTCACGCCGTCCCAGCGGAACAGGCGGAAGTCGTTGGTCGCCTCGGCGCTGGCCGAGCCAGCAGGGCCGGCCAGGATCAGATAACCATTGCCGTCAGCGGCTTTTTCGATGGAACGAATGCCACGCCCGCCCAGGTTCAATTCAATCGGCGCGCCAAACACCGGGGTGGCGGTGAGCACGCTGGCCACGGTGACGGGCACGATGACGGCCATGTTGCGCGCGGTCGTAGTGGTATGCGGGGCGCGGAAAGCCAGGAAGAGTTGCGAGCCGTCTTGCGATGCGGTCATGCCTTCAATGGAAAAGCCATTGACCAGCTCGGGCACCACGCCGCTGGCTGCCGATGCGGTGAAACCAAAGTAATTGGCACCTTTTCCGTGGGCGTTGCTGCTGTCCCACGTGGCCAGCGCGGTTTCCAGACTGGCTTGACCGCCGTAGGTAAACACGGTGTTGGCACCCGAGCCCGACACAGTGACAGTGAAGATGAACTCGCGGCTGTTCGCGTCGGCACCTGCACGGGTGTTGCTGTGTGAACCGATGAAGTACAGCGTGTTGCCAATGAGGGTGCCCGCTTCCAGGTCCAGCTCGCCGCCGTTGCCCAGCGCAGCTGAGTAGTTCCACTCCACAACAGCCGTGCCGCCTGCGCGGTCGTACACGCGCAGCACGCTGGCTTCGTCGTCGCCGACCACCATGAAATTGGCGTCCAGCGCAATCGCGGTGGATGCATCCGAGCTGTCTTGCGTGGTACCGGCGTTGGGTGTGAAGGTCTGTACGGCACCTGGGATCCCGATGTCGGCGAAGTTCAGGCCCAGGTCAGCCTTGGTGGATGCGGTAACGCCTGCTGCGTTGTTGCCCGTGAACGCTGTGTTGGCGAAGGTCACCGTCACGTTTGCTACATCGTTGGCATTGGCGTTAGCGGTCGCGGTGCCGGTGTAGCTCAGCTCGGCGGTGGTGGCGCTGGTGCGAATCAGCACAGCAGTCAGGCCTGCGGGTACGTTGGTGACGGTGACTTTGCTGGCAGTGATCAGGTTGTCACCATTGGCGCCGGTGAAGGTGTCGCCGGTGAGGGTGATGACGGTTTTGCCGTTGACGCTGCCGTTGAAGGGGTTGGCTTCGTTCAACGAGGGGTTCGCGTAAATCAATCCAGCAGCGGCCGCGTCGTTGTCGGTGATGGTGACGTTTTGCGTGACTGTGGCACCCAGACTGATGCCTGCGCTGGGGCCGCTTAGGGTGAGCACGGCGGTTTCAAGCGCTTCTGACACGGCATCGTCGGTGACGTTGAAGGTGACGGAGCCCGTGGTGGCACTGTTGGCAATGGTGATGACGTTGCTCGACAGGGTGTAGTCGCCTGCCGTGATGTTGGTGCCCGTAACAGCCAGATTCACGGTCTGCGCGCCAGCGACGGCGGCAGATGCGGTTGCCGTTACGGTCACTTGGGTTGTGCCAGCTTCGGTGCCTGCGTTGGTGCTGACGGAGAGGTTGACGGTGGGGGTAGCAGCTGCGCCAATGCTGAACGTGGTGCCAGTTAGTGGTGCGCTGGTCAAAAAAGGTGCGTCTGGCGATGTTGCATCGGCGTCCTGGTTGCCCGTGCCGTCCTGGCTCACCCAGTTGGCCGTATTGGTCAGCGCGGCCAGTGCAGTTGCCTGTGTTGCGAAAGTGCTGCCACCCAGCGCCGGGCTGTAGGCAAACACGTCGAAACCATTGGTGAAATTGTTGGCATTCACACCACTGGTCAGGCCTGCGCCGAGTTCTCCATTGGTAACGCTATAGCCGCTGTTGGCAAATGCTGTGACGAAAGTGAAAGTGCCAGTTGTTGCCGTTGCGGTGCTGGTGTAAGCCGACAGCACCTCGTTGCTAGCCCCTAAATTGATGCTGCCGGATATCGTGACGGTCCCACTTGTCACAGTGGGTGTAGCTGTGCTTGTCGCGGCAAATTCCACCATGGCACCTGCGGCCAAGCCGCTCGCACCTACCGTCCAGGTCATGATGCCTTCGCCCGTGTTGAACGTCGAGGTGGTCGCATTCCACTCGTCGTCGCGAAAGTAAATGACGGTCCCCGCTGGTATCGCAGTCAGCGCCACGATGGCGAACCCGTCGGTTCCGTCTGCGTTGAAACCGATAAACGCAATATCACCTGCTACTAAAGCCATAAAAAATCCTGGTTGAAGGTTATCTTGAGAGGTGACATCGCACACATAAATCGTCGCGAGCCGCAAAACCTGTGAAAGTTAGCCGCGCCCCGTGAAACCTAGATGACGGCTTTTTGACAACTCTGCGGCGGCGCACGGCGGTGCTTTGCCAGCCCCGTAAAATCACAACCCTCGCGCCTAGCGCTCAACCAGCCTCTGGATACACACCATGAACCGCTGCATACCTCAGTCAATCGCTCCTTTTTTAATAGCTGCTTCAGCAGTATTCATATGGGCTGGTGGCCCATTTCATTCAAATGCCGATGCACAGACCATGCGCCGGGAGGTTCCGGCCAATGTGAAACGTGCAGAAATGAAGATCGGCCTGCCGCCGCAAATCACGCTGGATGGGCAGGCAGATCGGCTGTCGCCGGGGGCGCGGATCCGCAACACGCAAAACCTGATGGTGTTGTCTGGCAGCCTGGTGGGCCAGGACTTGCCCGTGGTGTACCGGCGCGATGCGGCCGGGATGGTGCACGAGGTGTGGATCTTGAGCGCTGAGGAGGCGCGGGCCATGCCAGGCGGTCAACGCACGATTTTCAACATCATCACGGACAGCCTGGCAGGCAAAACCTCTACCACCAGCACCCCCACCGCCGTCACCCAGCCTGCCGCTACGCCAGGGGTGAATCAATGAGCGCGCTGACTGCCACGCCAGCTCAAGGGGCTGCCAGTAAAGCCCCCAAGGTCTTCGTGAAAACCTTCGGCTGCCAGATGAACGAGTACGACTCGGACAAGATGGTCGACGTGCTACACGCCGCCCAAGGCTACGAGGCCACGCAGAACGTGAACGAAGCGGATTTGATTTTGTTCAACACCTGCTCGGTGCGCGAAAAAGCGCAGGAAAAAGTGTTCAGCGATCTGGGCCGCGTGCGCCACCTGGCTAAAAAAGGCGTGCTGATCGGCGTGGGCGGCTGCGTGGCCAGCCAGGAGGGGGCCGACATCATCAAACGCGCGCCGTATGTCGACGTGGTGTTTGGCCCGCAAACCCTGCACCGCCTGCCCCAATTGCTGGACGCCCGCGCCGCCCTGCAGCGCCCGCAGGTAGACATCAGCTTCCCCGAGATTGAAAAGTTTGACCACCTGCCCCCCGCCCGCGTGGACGGTGCCACCGCGTTCGTGAGCATCATGGAAGGTTGCAGCAAATATTGCAGCTACTGCGTGGTGCCCTACACGCGGGGTGAAGAGGTTTCGCGCCCGTTTGACGATGTGTTGAAAGAGGTCAACGGTTTGGCGGAGCAGGGCGTGAAAGAAGTGACTCTACTCGGTCAAAACGTCAACGCTTACCGCGGGTTGATGGGTTCGACCCAAGACATTGCCGACTTTGCGCTGCTCATCGAAACCATTGCCGACATCGCAGGCATTCAGCGCATTCGCTACACCACCAGCCACCCCAACGAGTTCACACAGCGCCTGGTCGATGTGTATGCCCGCGTGCCCAAGCTGGTCAGCCACCTGCACCTGCCGGTGCAGCACGCCAGCGACAAAATTTTGATGGCCATGAAGCGTGGCTACACCGCACTCGAATACAAAAGCACCATTCGCAAACTGCGCGCCATACGGCCTGATATGGCCATCAGCAGCGACTTCATCGTGGGCTTTCCCGGCGAGACTGATGACGACCACGCCAAGCTGATGAAGCTGATGGATGACGTGGGCTTTGACAACAGCTTCAGCTTCATCTTCAGCCCCCGCCCCGGCACCCCCGCAGCCAACCTGCACGACGAAACGCCGCATGCGGTGAAACTGGCGCGGCTGCAAGAGGTGCAGGCCAACATCGACGGCAACATGCGCCGCATCAGCGAGCAGCGCGTGGGCACCGTGCAACGCATATTGGTCGAAGGCCCCGCCCGCAAAGACCCCAGTGAATTCATGGGCCGCACCGAGTGCATGCGCGCCGTGAACTTTGAAGGCCATGCGCGGCTGGTGGGGCAGATGATCGATGTGCGGATTACGCAGGCGAATTCGCATTCGCTGCGGGGGGAAGTGGTTTCGCGACAAGAAGGCGCGTTATTGCCCGATGAGGCCGCCAGCGCCTGATGCCCTTCCCCCTCTGCCTTGCGGGGAGAGGGCAGGGGTGAGGGTGCTGGCGGCACGCCACACTTGTATAAAGCCGATGCCCTCACCTCACCTCACCCCCTCTTGCGCATGCGGGAGAGGGAGCAAACACCCAGATCTGACCGCGCATCGTATTCCCAGGGAGTTTCCTCTTGACCCGCCTGCTTCGCTTCTTCGAAAACCTCGTCAACCCGTACCCCGACGCACCGCCGTCACAACCGCCTTCCACCTTCTCCGCTTTTCTGTGGCGCAGCACCGACGGCATGCGCTGGTTTATTGCGGGCATGACGCTGTGCACCGGCCTCATTGCCGCTTTTGAAGCCTTGCTGTTTGCCATGCTGGGCCGCCTGGTGGACTGGCTGGGTGCCATACCACCTGCCCAGCTGTGGGCGCAGGAAAAAAACAGCTTGCTGCTGCTGGCAGGCATTCTGGCGGCCAGTCCACTGGTGGTGGCGCTACAAACCTTGCTGAAACACCAGGCGCTGGCGGGCAACTTTGCGATGCGCTTGCGCTGGCAGTTTCACCGGCGCATGCTGGGCCAGAGCATGGGTTTTTATGGCGACGAGTTTGCTGGCCGGGTGGCGACCAAGGTCATGCAGACCGCGCTGGCGGTGCGCGACACCTGGTTCATCGTGGCGGACATTTTGGTGTTTGTGGTGATTTACTTTGTGACCATGGTGGCGGTGGTGGGTACGTTTGACGTGTGGCTGCTGGTGCCCTTCATGGCCTGGCTGGTGCTGTATCTGGCGGCGGTGTTTTTCTTTGTGCCGCGCATTGGCAAAGTAGCCAAAACCCAGGCCGACGCCCGCTCGCTCATGACGGGGCGCATCACCGACGCTTACACCAACATCAGCACCGTCAAACTCTTCTCGCATGCCCAGCGCGAGGCCACGTATGTGAAGACCGCCATGCAGGAGTTCATGCGCAGCATTCACGGGCAAATGCGGCTGGTCACAGGCTTTGAAATCGTCAACCACATTTTGAGCATGCTGTTGATTGGCAGCACCGCCGGCATGACGCTGTGGCTGTGGACACAAGGGCAGGTGGGCGTGGGCGCTGTGGCGGCCGCCACTGCCATGGCGCTGCGGCTGAACGGTATTTCGCACTGGGTGATGTGGGAATTTGCCTCTCTGTTTGAGCACATCGGCACGGTGGAAGACGGCATCACCACGCTGGCCAAACCGCACAGCGTGGTGGACGTGCCCGATGCGCCTGAGTTGAAAGTGACCCGAGGCGAAGTGGTGTTTGACCAGGTTCACTTTGCTTATGGCGGCAGCAAGACCGTCGTCGACGGCTTGAATCTGACGATTCGCCCGGGCGAAAAAATAGGCCTGGTGGGCCGCTCGGGCGCGGGCAAATCAACCCTGGTGAACCTGCTGCTGCGCTTTTACAACCTGGAGCAAGGCAGCATCCGTATCGACGGGCAAGACATTGCCAAAGTGCAGCAAAACAGCCTGCGCGCGCAGATTGGCATGGTCACGCAAGACACCTCGCTGCTGCACCGCTCGGTGCGCGACAACATTTTGTATGGCCGACCCGAGGCAACCGATGCCGACATGCTGGCCGCCGCGCAACGGGCGCAAGCGCAGGACTTCATCGCCCAACTCTCCGACGCCAAAGGCCGCACCGGCTTTGACGCCCACGTCGGCGAGCGTGGTGTGAAGCTCTCGGGCGGCCAGCGCCAGCGCATTGCCATTGCCCGCGTGATGCTGAAAGACGCCCCTATCCTGCTGCTGGACGAAGCCACCAGCGCGCTGGACTCTGAAGTGGAAGCCGCGATTCAGGCCAGCCTGTACCAACTGATGGAAGGCAAAACCGTGGTCGCCATCGCCCACCGCCTGTCCACGATCGCCGCGATGGACCGGTTGGTGGTGCTGGAGCAGGGCCGCGTGGTGGAAGAGGGCACGCATGCCGAACTGTTGATGCGCGGCGGACTGTATGCGCGGTTGTGGGCACACCAGAGTGGTGGGTTTTTGGGTGACCGGGTGGACGATTGAAGCGGACAGGCTATGAATGATGCGCAGATCGAACAAACCCTAGCGGCGTTGTTGCACCAACGTGTAGCGGGAGCCAGCACATGCCCCTGCGAGGTAGCCCTTATGGTGGCTCCCGAAGGCTGGCGGGCCTTGATGCCACCGGTGCGCGCGGCGGCCAGCCGTCTGGCGGTGCAAGGGCTGGTACACATCACGCAGCGCGGGTAAGCGGTATCGCCTACCGGTCCGTGGAGGGGGCCGATCCGGATTCGCCTGTTGACGCAATCACTACAAAAATAATAGCTGCTTGAGCATTATTTACAAGGGCTGGAAGCACTTTTAATACGACAAGATCCAGGGCGATTGCCGTGTGTCTGTGGCAGACACTTCGACCCGGACCGAAGCATCCCAGTCATAAACCGGCGCACCATTCAGGCTCAGACCTTTCAGGAGAGACCGATTGATTGCCGTTATTTTTGAACTCTGGCCCCAGGACAATCCCCAGCCTGACCAGCCCAGTGCGTACTTCGAGCTGGCCGCCGCGCTCACCCCGCAACTGCAAGCAATCGATGGATTCATCTCCATCGAGCGCTTTGAAAGCCGCGCCACACCCGGCAAATTTTTGTCGCTGTCGTTCTGGCGTGACGAGGCGGCTGTGCAGGCGTGGCGCAACCGCCCGGCACACCGCGATGCCCAAGCACGCGGGCGCAACGGCGTGTTACGCGACTACCGCTTGCGCGTGGCTCAGGTGCTGCGCGACTACGGAATGGCGCAGCGCGACCAAGCGCCATCAGATTCAAGGCAAACACATGGGTAGATGGCCCATCGCAACCAGCTCCCACACCACTTAACCCATTAAGGCAAAAACCATGCTCACCTGCTTCATCCGCTACGAAATTGACCCCTTCCAGAAAGACCACTTCAAGATTTACGCCGAAAACTGGGGTCGCATCATTCCGCGCTGTGGCGGGCATTTGATAGGCTACTTTTTGCCTGATGAAGGCACCAACTACGAAGCCTGGGGCCTGATTTCATTTGATAGCCTGGCCGCCTATGAGGCCTACCGCACCCGCTTGCGTGCTGACGCGGAAGGCGCGCAAAACTTCGCCTGGGCGCAAGAACTGCGCTTTATTTTGAAAGAAGAACGAACGTTTGTACGCGGTGTGGCGGGAACCGTGAATCAAGCCGCGCAGCTGTAAATTCAAACCATGTCCGCCGAACCCCGCTTTTCCCGTATTGCTGCGCAAATGGCCCACCCCACACGGGCGCGCATGCTCGCCGTGTTGCTGTCGGGCCAGGCCCGCAGTGCGGGAGAACTGGCGCGGGCAGCCGGCATCACGGCGCAGGCAGCCAGCACCCAGTTAGCGCAGTTGGTAGACAACGCGTTGGTCAGCGTGCGGGCACAAGGCCGTCACAAATACTTTTCACTGGCCAACGCGCAGGTGGGTCATGCGCTGGAGGCGCTGGCCTTGGTGGCCGAGGGCGACGCCGTCAGCGATCGCTGGAACAAACCCGCCTACCAGGCCCTGAAATGCGCGCGCCGCTGCTATGCGCACATGGCTGGCGAGCTGGCGGTGGCGCAATACGACATGCTGCTGCGCTGCAAATACCTGGCGCACGGGGATCATGGCTTGCAGCTGAGCGAGGCAGGAAAAACCTGGGCAGCGTCTTTGAACCTGCAGCTACCGACGACCAGCAAAACCCGCTTGGCTTACGCCTGCATGGACTGGTCGGAGCGTCGCGAGCACCTGGCCGGCACGCTGGCCACCGCCCTGTTGCAACACCACCTGGCCCGCGACTGGCTGCGCCCCGACAGCCAGTCCCGCGCGCTGGTGCTCACAGCAAAAGGGCAGCGGGAGTTGGTGGCGCTGTTGGAAGCGGTGAGGCCTGAGAGCGCGTCATGAGTGTGCAGCTGCAAATCGAGCAAACCCTTCTGGCCATCGTCGCGCAGCGCGGACCGCAGTCCAACGCTTGCCCTTCCGATGTCGCCCGTGCGGTGTCGCCAACGGACTGGCGGGGCTTGATGCCACTGGTGCGCGATGCCGCCAGCCGCCTGGCGCTGCAAGGGCGCGTGCAGATTACCCAGCGCGGCCAAGTGGTGGCTCCCGCGGGACCCTGGCGCGGACCAATCCGGATCCGGCTCGCGTCTTCCGGTGAAATTTGACCGCTGCCCGCTACAAAAATGATAGCTGCTTGAGCAGTCTATACAAGGGCTAACAGCGGTTTTTCCTAAAATCCAAAATCCTGAAAGCCACACAACACTCGCCCCGCTTCAGTTGTGCGAAGGGCGGTCGCTACTTTGCACCCGCAGCTTCCAGCAGCTTCACCATGTCCGCGTAGCCACGCGAGCGGGCCAATTGCAGTGGGGTGTTGCCGGTGCGATCCTTGAGATTCAGATTCGCGCCCGCATCAATCAACGCCTTCAAGGTCGCCTGGTGGCGCCGGCCGCCGTCTCCCAACACGATGGACTCGATCACAGCCGTCCAGTGCAAGTTGTTCACATGATCCAGCGGCGCCCCCGCCTTGATGAGCTGACGCACCACACCGTCATGTCCAAGGTGGGCGGCAGCGATCAACGCGGTGCCGTCGTAGCGGCTGGTGGTCTGTTTGGCGCTGGCACCCAGGGCCAGCAAAACGCGCAGGGTTTCTGCGTCGTCCGCCACTGAGGCGATGGTCACGGCGTCATACCGGTCGTTTTCCAGCAGGTTCAGATCCGCACCCGCCTTGGCAAGCGCCTTGAGGGCATCTCGCTTGCGAGCAAACGTCGCCACGTGCACGGGCGTGCGACCGTAGCCCGCCCTGGCGTTGAGATCGCCTTTTGCAGCGGCAAGTTTTTCAATCTGCGCCGTGTCACCCGCGAGCGCAGCAGCATGCAGGCCCACCAGGGCCGCCGCTTCTGAGGGGCTGGGCGCCACTTGCGCCGCGGCCGGATAAGCAGCGCACGCCAAGGTCAAAACGATAGATGCCACCACGCAGCGCCTCAGCGTGCGACTGTCAACAGGTTGTTTCATAGGATTCAAGCTCCCGCGGGTTCAGGTTGATGGTTGCAGATCAAACCGTACTTATTTCAACAAGTCCTTGACTTTGTCCAGCGCGGCCAAAGCGCACTGCTCGTCCAGATGGCCACCCGGCGCGCCGCCGATGCCAACGGCACCGATCACTTCATTGCCAACTTTCACTGGAACGCCACCGCCCAACAGCAGGTAGCCGGGAATGTGAACAAGATTCGCAGCAGCCGGATTTTTCTGCGCTGCGTCCATCATGGCCAACGTGTTGTTTTTGGCCGAGGCCGAGGTGTAGGCCTTTTGCTCGCTAGCCGCCAGGGTATGGGGGCCTGCGTTGTCCGAGCGTTGTACGGCGCGCACGCTGCCTGCACGATCAACCACCGTAGTGGTCACGCTGTAGCCACTTGCTGCGCACGCAGAAACACCAGCGGCCGCAATCTGGTTGGCAAGTTCAAGCGACATGTTTTTCTCGGTGCGCACTGCTTGCGCTTGGGCCAGGCCGGACATGAGGGTCAGGGCAACGGCACTGACGAAGAAGTGTTTGGTCATGGTGTGTCTTTCAGTTGCAAACGGTTCAATCAACCGTGACCAAACTTTAGGTTTCCCGAACGTTGGTGCCTATTCGTAACGCCACGCCAAAACCTGCGTAGAACTACTCGGTAAGGCCGTGGGTCCGGGCGCTGGTGATACGGCCCAATGAAACATTAACCGTTCGCCCTGAGGTATCGAAGGGTTCGCGAGGGCTTCCTTCGATACCTCAGGACAGTCGGAACAGCCACCTCAGCCCGAACGGAAATTCAATACGTTGTCGGGCCGTATCAATAAGTCTCCGCATCGTCATCAGCCAGCGCCGCATACTGGCGGATCAGCTGCGCCAAGGAGGTTGTTTCGAGCTTGGCAAACAGATGGGCTCGGTGGGTCTCGACCGTGCGGGGTGACAGCGTGAGCGCGCGGCCAATCTCCTTGTTCGTCAAGCCTGCGACGATCAACCCCAACACCTCCCGTTCCCGCCCCGAGAGCTGCTCAAACCGCTTTCGTGCTTCTTGGTCAGCGCGGTTGCGCTGACGCGACTTGACATGCTGGCGCACAGCGTTTTGAAGCGCTTCAATCAGCAGTTCGTCGTTGACCGGTTTTTCCAGAAACTCGGCAGCGCCAGACTTGAACGCGCGCCGACACATCTCGACCGTGCCGTGCCCGGTCAGCATCAAAATGGGCTGGTCGACGCCCTGGGCCATCAGCGTATCGAGTACGACCAGGCCGCTGGTGCCTGGCATGCGCACATCGAGCACGATGGCACCGATGCTCTCGCGGTCGAAATTGGCCATGAAGGTCTGCGGTTCGCCCCAGGCCTGGACACGTAGCCCGACCGTGCTGATCAGCAGAGACAGTGCATCTCGTACCGCCGCGTCATCGTCGATCAGGTGAATCAGCGGGTAAAGCGGTGCATTCATTGGTGGCAAGCAGCGGTTAAAGGTGGCGTTTCACGGGCGATTCACGGGCGATTTGCGACGGGTAGCGTGAGCGTGAACGTCGCGCCTTGACGTGCCAGATTGGCCGCTGTCAGCGTACCGCCCATGTTGGAGGCCAAGGTTTCACAGAGGCTCAGCCCCAAGCCCAACCCACCCTCGCGCGTTGAATAGAAGGGCTCGAACAGGCGGGGCATGGCCTCGGGTGTGATGCCGGGGCCGCTGTCCGAGACGGTCAGCGTGCCATACCGGGAATCAGCCAACAAAGTCATCAGCAGTGTCCGCTTGTTGGCCGGCACCAGTTCAAGCGCCTGAAGCGCGTTTATCAGCAAGTTGTGGACGATCTGATCCAGCGCAACCGGTTCGGCCATCACCCAGACGGGGCGATCAGCGGCAAAAGCAGGCACCACATTGCGCTTGGCACATTCGGGTTGCAACAGGTGCAAGACGTTACGTACGGCGTCACGCAGGTCAACCGG
Source organism: Comamonadaceae bacterium (assembly GCA_031414805.1). Lineage (GTDB taxonomy): Bacteria > Pseudomonadota > Gammaproteobacteria > Burkholderiales > Burkholderiaceae_C > JAAFIW01. Next base: position 17,729 of record JANOQJ010000026.1, on the reverse strand, counting down.
GCGCAGGTGTGCTGCCTTGTTGGGCCGCTCAACCAAGGTGCGCAGGCGTCCCACCACATCGCCGGCGCGCCGGGCTTGGCTCACCGCTTGCGCCATGGCGCCCCGCACGGTGGCCAGTTCGACCGGCTCTTCTGCCAGCAGCCGTTGGGCGGCCTGGGTGTTGGCGAGTACCGCCGTCAGCGGTTGATTTAGCTCGTGCGCTATGCCGCCCGCCAATTCACCCAGGGTGTTCAGGCGCGCAACCTGCCCCAGCCGCAGGAGTTCTTCGGCTCTTTTGCGTTGCTCCCGCTGGCGCATGAGCGCTGCCAGGCCACTCAGTGCCACACCGGCCATCACAGCCCAGGCCAGCATCGCGAGCCAGGGCAATTCAGACCATCCCACCTGACGCGATGCGACCAAATCAAAAGGCTGACTGTCCGTTGCCAGACGTTTGCGGAAATCGAACTGCCAAACGCCGCCGACCTCCTGCCCCGGCTGAATGACAAACTGCTTACCCGCGTGATCCAGCATGACCTTGGCAGAACTCTTTTGCGGGTCTGTCGGCCATTCGCTCCAGGGCACCAGCCGGTTCATATCGATCAGAAGCGCAAAACTGACCGGGGTGGCCGCCAGCACCAAGGTGTACTGGCCCGAAGAAAAATCAGCCTCAGCCAACGACGGTTGGCGTAGTGACCGGGACCGTTGCTCGGCGTTCTCCAAGCCAGGTCGCAGCCAGGATTTCTGGGGATCGCGCCTTTGCACCGTCAATATCTGCGGGTACACAGAGGGCAGGCGGCGCTCTGGCAGACTGACATCTGCGTTGGGCTGCAACAGCGCCAGTGTTGCCAGCACGGCATCGAGCTCGACGGTGCGCTGGCTCAGTAGCCGGTGGGCAATGCGGGCATCTGTGTCAAAGGCCGCGCCCAGGCGGGAAATACCAGTCCAGGTGATCACGGCCACGCCCGCGGCAGACAAGCTGAACCATGCGGCCAGCCACCAACCTCGAGCGCGTCGAGTCAGCATCAAGCCCTGCCTGTAGGCCTCAAATCAGCTTCACCCCGGTCTTGGCCTGCAACTGTTCCAGCGTCACCCCTGCTGCCAACTCCACCACCTTCAGGCCTTCGGGCGTCACGTCCATCACAGCCAGGTCGGTGATGATGCGATCCACGACGCCCACGCCCGTCAGCGGCAGGGTGCACTGGGGCAAAATTTTCAGGTCTACGCTGCCGTCTTTCTTTTTGGCGACGTGCTCCATCAGCACGATGACCCGTTTGACGCCAGCCACCAAATCCATGGCGCCGCCCATGCCCTTGACCATCTTGCCGGGAATCATCCAGTTGGCCAGGTCGCCTTTTTCGCTGACCTGCATCGCACCCAAAATGGACAGGTTGATCTTGCCGCCGCGAATCATCGCAAAGCTCTGCTCCGAGCCGAAGATCGACGAGCCTTTGATCGTGGTCACCGTCTGTTTGCCGGCGTTGATCAAGTCAGCATCCACTTCGTCTTCGTTGGGGAAGGGGCCAATGCCCAGCATGCCGTTTTCGCTTTGCAACCATACCTCTTTGTCAGCCGGCACATGGTTGGCCACCAGGGTGGGAATGCCAATGCCCAGGTTCACGTAAAAGCCGTCTTCCAGCTCGTGGGCTGCGCGCGCAGCCATTTGGTCTTGATTCCAGCTCATATAAATATCTCCTAGTCAGTTGAGGAAAGAGCAACACGCACTGCGTGTCGTCGTTGGTCTGTCCCGCAAGGTTGTCAGTTTGTTGAGGACAGAGCAACACGCACTGCGTGTCGTGCTTGGTCTGTCCCGCAAGGTTGTTAGATTCCGCTTCGTTCGGTGATGGTTCGTTTCTCAATCCGCTTTTCGGGCGTGGCATTCAGCACGATGCGGTGCACGTAAATGCCGGGCAGGTGCACCTGATCGGGCACCATCTCCCCGGTTTCCACAATCTCTTCCACTTCCACGATGCAGACCTTGCCCGCCATCGCGGCTGCGGGGTTGAAATTGCGGGCGGTCAGGCGAAATTGCAGGTTGCCTGACTTGTCGGCACGGTGCGCCTTGACCAGGGCCACATCGGGCACCAGCGAGCGTTCCATCACATAGGTTTCGCCGTCAAATTCACGTAGCTCCTTGCCCTCGGCCACCATCGTGCCCACGCCGGTTTTGGTGAAAAATGCCGGAATGCCTGCACCACCGGCCCGCAGCTTTTCAGCCAGCGTGCCCTGCGGCGTGAACTCCAGTTGCAGCTCACCCGCCAGGTATTGGCGCTCAAACTCCTTGTTTTCGCCCACGTAGCTGGAAATCATCTTGGTGATCTGGCGGGTCTCCAGCAGCTTGCCCAGGCCAAAACCATCAACACCGGCGTTGTTTGAAATCACGGTGAGGTTTTTCATGGCGCTGTCCCGCAGTGCGTCAATCAACGCCTCGGGAATGCCGCACAAACCAAAGCCGCCCACGGCCAACAATTGGCCGTCTTGCACCACGCCTTGCAGGGCGGCAGCGGCGCTGGGGTAAATCTTGTTCAAGAAAGTCTCCTGTGTGGTTGAGCCGTTGAGTGACGCACGATACTACTTAGCCTGCTACGTAGTATTTCGTAACCATGACAAACGCAATTTCCAAAGACTTGATTGACTACCGTCTCGCGTTCGATCTGGCCCCGGTGGGGCTGGTGCTGTCGCACAACCGCGTGATGGTGGATTGCAACCAGCGGGTGTGCGAGATGTTTGGCGCCACGCCAGATCAACTGATCGGCCAGTCGTTTCAGTTGCTCTACCCCAGCGCCGACGAATACGAGCGTGCCGGTGCCCGTATCGTGCCCATCATGAATGCGCGCGGCACGTATGCAGACGACCGCATCATGAAGCGCCTGGGTGGCCGCTTTGCCGGCGAAACGTTTTGGTGCCACGTCACCGGCCGGGCTGTGGTGCAAAGCCAGCCCCTGGGCGCTGGCATCTGGAGCTTTGAAGACCTCAGCGCCAAGCGCCCGGTGAAAGCCGAACTCACCCCCCGTGAGCGCGAGGTGGCCGCCTATGTGCTGGACGGTTTGACCAGCAAACAGATCGGCAAAGCATTGAGCATCAGCCACCGCACGGTGGAGATCTACAGGGCACGGTTGATGCGCAAATACAAGGCGAAAACGACTGGAGATTTGGTGCAACGGCTGATGGCCGGGTAGCTTCTGTCGGTCATTTTGATGCTGCTGAACTAATAGCATCATGAGCTTGTTTTACAAGGGCTGAAGGCCGATTTGGCACTAAATCAATTGCATAAGCACCCGCTGCAAAGCCTGCTGCACCCACCCAAACCCAATGTGCTCCTGCTCCAGGCGTAAGGACGGGCCAAACCGGTGTTCTTGCAGCTGGGTGTACAGCGCCTGCTCTGCCGAGGTCAGGCGGTGCAATGTGCGAGGGCAGGGGGTCGCCTCAAATCCCCATAAAGGTTCAAAGTGCAGTAGGGTTTCCTCGTTCATCAAGACCGACTGCACCTGGGGGAAGTGCTCGCGCAGCTGGTCCAGGATGGCAAAGCCGTGGGTGTCAATGTCGCCCCAGTAAAACAGCGCGCAGCGGTGCAGCCAGGGCGCGCGGACCAGTGCCTCAAATCCGTAGCCTGCGCCAAACACCGCCAGGCTTTCGGGCAGGGGAGGCAACGCCAGGTAGTTGATTTCGTTTTCGGTGATGAAGACCCGGCTCACCGGGCAATCCAGCTGGGCAAAGCTGTCAGCATCCAGCGTGATGTCCTGCGCATGGGTTCCTGGCAGCAGCCGGGTGCGTGCATCCAGCATACGAAAGCGCACGCTGGTGGGTTTGCGCAAAAAGCCGTAGCGGGCTTCGAATTGGTAGATGCCGACGCATGCCGCGTCAATGGCTTGCTCGGGTAGCGCCATGTCCAGCAACTGCATCAGCACCGCTTTCTGATCCTCAAGAAATTTGCTGTGCACGCCCGCAATGTCAACCTGGCGCAGGTAAATGCCCGGTCGCGGATGCGCCTGCAACCAGGCCACCACTTGCAGCAATCTTGGCCATTCGCGGGCCAAGGCCACGGCTTGCAATGGCCGCTGGGCCAACCAGGGCAGCAGGCGGGGCTGCGCCTGGCGCGTCAGCGCCACCACCTGGGCAAAGTCCTGCGCTTGTGCTTGCAGGCCCAGCCAGGCCAGCGCCTGATCGCGTGTGTCTACCCACACCGCATGCGGCACGCTGTTTTGCCCGGTCAGGCGGTTGCGCGTTTCGCGCGTATCGACGCGGCCATGCGGCAAGCTGTGCAGTTGCGCAGCCCACAGACGCACCTCGTCAAAGCGATGCGACAGGTCGTGCGCGCTGGGTGTTTTCAAACGCAAGGCCAAGGGAAATAGCGGCTCTTGTGTGAGCTGACAACGCAACATATCGCCCGCGTCCCAGCGCTTTTGTAGCTGGGCTTGTAGCTGTGCGGGTTGGCTCCAGGGTGGGGTGATGGGATGCATCAGGAGTTGCGCTGAAGGGATTGATGGAGGTACACCATTTTTTGACAATTTCGCCTTGCATCCCTTGTGGATACTGCTCAAGAAGCTATTCAATTCATAGCGTCTGAATCGACCTTTGATCCTTCTGGGCCCGGTATTCCCCAATCGACAAATTGCGCAGCCGTGACTTTCTCCCGCCCTCGTTGTCCACAAAACCCACATTCGCCACAAAGGGTTCAATGATGTGGATTTTCTGCAGGGGGGTGACGATGAGCAACTGCAAATTCAGTTGCGCAAACAGGCGCAGGCCGTATTGGGCTGATTCGTCTGAGCCGCGGCCAAAGGCTTCATCGATCACCACGAAATGAAAGCCGCGTGAGCGCGTGGCACCCGCTTCCAGGCCGAACTGGTAGGCCAGGCTGGCCGCCAGGATGGTGTAGGCCAGCTTTTCTTTTTGGCCGCCTGATTTGCCGCCCGAGTCGGCGTAGTGCTCGTGTTCCTGGTCGTCTTTTCCCTTGTCCTGGCGCCAGCGCTCGCTGGCGGCAAATACAAACCACTGGCGTACATCGGTCACCTTGTGGGTCCAGCGCCGGTCTTGCTCGGTCAGGCCTGTGCGGCCACGCAAGCGCTCAATCAACTGCTTGACCTGCACAAATTTGGCCTCGGAGTACTGCGCATCGTCGCCGCCGCTGAGCGCGCCTTCGGTGCAGGCGCGCAGCTCGGTTTGAAAGTCGCGCACATCGGCATCCGGCGTGGGTTGCGCCAGCAGCAGGATGTAACGCCCCGCGTTGTAGTCCAGCTGCGAGAGCGCACGGTTGATGCGCAGAACCCGCTCGTGAATGGTTTCTCGCTCCTGCGCCATTTGCGACTGGAAATTGGCCACCTCGCGGATAGTGTTTTCGTTCAGCAGCTCTTTGAATCGCGTCACGAAGCGGGGCAGGTCGTCCGTTTGCAGGGCTTGCAGCATGCGCCGGTACTCGGGGCCGGATTCGACGCTGGCATCCAGCTCGGCAGTTTCCAGGCGGTAGGTGTCGTTGTAGGCCACCATGGCCTTGATGATTCTGTCGCGCAGGCGGCCCAGCTTCTGCTCTTGGGCGTCAATGTCTTGCTGCAACCAGTCGCGCAGCGCACGCTCGTGCTTGTCGCACGACTCCACCGTGAGTTTGTCGCTGCTTTGCAGTTGTCCTTGTCGCTGGGTGAGCAGGGCATCCAGCGGCTCGCGCTGCGCGTCGGCTACCGGTTCGCTGTCTACATCGGCCATGAGCGTGCCACGCAGGCTTTGTGCATCGTTCAGGCGCTGGTTGGTCTGGGCACGGCGGTCTTTTTCACTGTCCAGCTGTGTGGCGGTGGCCATGATTTTTTCGGTCAAAGCGAGAAGCTGCGCGCCCAGTTCAGCCAGCAGGCTGGAAGCCGATTCCAGCCGCTTTTTTTCGTCTTGCTGGGTGGCGATAGCGGTGGCCATGGCCTGCCAGTCCACCTCGCTGAAGTCGCGGTATTCGTCGAGCGCGGCCAGCACGGCCAGGCGTTGGCGAATGTGCACTTGTTCCGCTTGCGCACGGCCCAACACGCTACCCAGTTCGCCGAGCTGGTTTTCCAGCAGGCGCAGCTGGCCGTTGAGCGCGTCAATTTTGGCGGTGTTCACCCAGCCCAGCACGTAGCGGCCCCGGTCGTCCAGCCGGTAGCGGTCGTCTTTTTCGTGGCGTTCGCCGCCTGATTTGATTTGACCGGCCTGCGTGACGGCATGCACCTCTCGACGAAACTGGTCCTGGCTGGTGCAGCAGACGAGGTCATTGAACCGGCGCGCCACTTCACGCGTCAGCCAGGGGTAAAAGTCTGAATCAGGTTTGACCACGAGCTTGCGTACCAGCGATTCTTTGTGCGGGCTGCTGGCCTCGGCGCGCACTCCAGTGCGCACGCGGAAATAAACCAGACGGCCTTTCAGGTGCGTGCTGTCCACCCACTGCGCCACCTGCGCATACAGGGCATCGGGCACCAGCAGCGACAGGCCAAAGCTGCGCAGCACGCGCTCTGCTGCACCCTCCCAATCGCGCTCGTCGTCGCGCACTTGCAGCAGTTCGCCAGCAAACGGTAGAAGTTGGGGCAAGTCGGTTTCCTGCAGATTCATCGCCCGGCACAGCGCGGCGCGCATGGCAATTTGTTCCAGCGGAATGTTGCTGCGCCGGGTTTTCAGGCTGGTGATTTCGCCTTGCAGCGCATCGTGTGCTTGCTTGCCTTGGCTGAAGGCCACGCTGTGCTCGGTCACGTCGTTTTGCAGCGCGGCATCGCGGTCCTGGGTGCTCCGTGTCAGCGCCAGCAGCACCTGGCGCTGGTCGACAAAGTCACGGGCGCTGTCCATGCTCAGCAGGCCTGCTTGCTGGGCCAGCTCTTTGTAGCGCTGCGCCTTGACGCGTCGGCTGGCAAGGGTTTGTTCGTTGGCCGCTATGGCCTGCGCCAGTTGCGCAATGCGCTCGCCGCCGTTGCTGGCAATGCTGCGCTGCAAGTCTTCTTTTTGCATCGCCTGCTGCCCGGCCTGCTGGCAGAACTGCGCGACCTTGGCATCGTGGCGCTCCCACTCCTCGTTCAGTTGCGTGATGCGTGCGGCCAGCAAGCCCAGCTTTAACTGCGCAAAGTAGGGCTTGAGCAGGTTGCGCTGTTGCCGTGCGGTGTTGACGTGCTGTGTGGCCTGCTCGTGACGCTCGCCGTCGGCCACCAGGGGTTGCAGCAATTGCACCTGGCGCTGCGCTTTCAGCACCGCCTCGTGGGCGCGGTTCAGGTCGTCAAAGTGGGCAATCAGGGCGGCAATGCGTGGGGCCACGTCGAAAGGCTCCAGCATGTGGGTGCGCACAAACTCGGTCAGGTTGCCCACCGATTTCATGGACACCGTCTGGTGAAACAGCGCCAGCGCCTGCTCGCTTTTGATGCCCAGGCGGTGGCGCATGGCCCCGGCGTAGGGCGGAAAGCTGTCAAAAATCTCGGCACCCTTGTTGCGCAGCTTGCGTTTGAGCGCCGGCATGTCGCTGACAAAGTCGCTGAAATCGCTTTTGATGTTCAAGCTGTTCGGTGCCACCACAAAAAACCGCGCGGGCGGTCCGTGGGGCTCTTTCATCCAGAACACCTGGGCCAGGCAAACAGTCTGCTCATAGCTCGCGTTACAAAACTCGCCCAGGATCACCGAGCAGTCGCTGTCGGTGCGCAGCGCCACGGGTTGGGCGTTCACGCCGGATTCCTGCCGCTGTGATTTGTAGTAACCCAGCACATAGGAGCGCAGGCTGCGCTCGCGGCTGTCGGCCCCGGCGGCTTTGTTGTAGTCCACCCGGTTGGCGGGCATGAGCAGCGTGGTGATGGCGTCCACCAGGGTGGACTTGCCCGAGCCAATGTCGCCCGTGAGCAAGGCGGTTTGCCCGGCCAGCTCCAGGCTCCAGATGCGCTTGTCAAACGTGCCCCAGTTGAGCACCTCCAGGCGGTGCAGGCGGAAGCCGGGCCGGGTGCTTGCGGGGGCGGGCTCATCGGTGTGGGGCACTGCAAACAGGTCGTCAAGCATCGTCGTCTAATCCCGTGTCGGCCTGCAGTTTCAGTCGGTAGCCTTCCAGCCGCGTTTCAAACTCGCCCAGCCATTGCGCATCGACAAAGGCTTTCAGAATGCGGCAGACCTCGTAGCTGGGGGCACCGCCTGCGCCATCGGCGGTGGCTTTGAGTTGACGCAAAAAACCCAGCTCGACGGTCTTCCTGACCAGGTTTTCGATTTTGTCGCTCAAGCCCGCCTCGTTGCTGCCTGCGGGCATGAACAGGCGCTGCATTTGCACCATGTCGTCCAGCGTCAGCACCAGCCGCGTGTCGCCGCCGCTGGCATCAAATTCGGCTAGTTTTTTGCGCAGCAAAGCCAGCAACAAGCTTTGCTGAAAACCCAAGGGTCTGCGGGCTATCAGCCGCGGCACGGTGCTGGCGGGCGTGTCATCAGCCGGGTCGTCAACTTGCGGTGGGGAGCGCAAAAAAGCGTAGCCCTCCGCTTCGTCCAGCACCAGCTGAAGGCCCAGCACGCGCACGTAGTCACGCACGCGGGCTTGCAGGGTGTGCAGCGCGTTCCACAGATGCGCATCCGCCTCCTGGTAGATCACGCCTTTGAGCAGGGCAATCACCACCGGGGGCAGGGCGTCGCCTGCGGGGGCGCTGTCGGGGGGTGCGTCGGTGTCGTTGTCAGTCATCCTCGTTTTGGCAAAGCCGTAAAAGTCTGTCGATCAAAACTTCATTTCCGTCATTCCCGCGCAGGCGGGAATCCACCGTAGAGTGCCAGCAGTACCGCCAGTCGCAACGTCTTCCCGCCTGCGCGGGAATGACGAACTCTATTTCACCGTACAAAAATCACACGCGGCAAGCGCGCCTGCCGTTGCTGCACCTTGCCGTCTTGCCCCAACCCACGCCATGCGACGAACTCGGTCACCTCGTCGTCAACCTGCGCCGAGAACCTGTCACTGGCCAATTCCAGGTACGCCACCAACTCAGCCAGCCCATGCTGCAAAGGGTGCTGCTGGCATAGCTCGCCCAGGCTGATTTGTTGCTGCGTTTGCAGGGCGTGGTTGACATACCCGGCCAGCGCCAATTTATCGACAGCCCATTGCGAAAACAGTGCCGTGGCGTCCACCGCGTCGTCGCCTTCTTCCAGTACCAGTCGGGCGATGACCGTGCGGGTTTTCTGCGCGTACAGCGGCCGCTCCATGGGCAGTTCAATCTGCGCCATCGTGTCGGCCACGTGCATCACCGTTCCGATGGGCGGCAGCTCGCGCAGGGCCAGGGCTTTGGCTTCGATGCCGCGCAAAATTTCCATGATGCGGCGGTTTTCCAGCAGGGCCCGGTCGTCCAGAAAGCGGCGCAACTGCTGGGACAACTGCGCCACCGTGCGCTGGGCGCTGTCGCCTGCTTGCAGCCAGTCGTAGTGCACGCGGCGCAGGCGCTCGTCGGGGTTCAGCTGCACCACGGGCGGCAAGTCCAGCACCTGGTGCAACAGCGCTGTGAGCTCGTCCTTGCGGCTTTGCGACATCAAAAAGTCCCAAAACGCGCGAAAACTGCGGCCCTGGTCGGAATCGTCAATCGCATCGCGCTCGCCCAGCACCTGCTGCAGCAGCGCGCCCTTCGTGCCGTCCCACAGCGCAATGCGTTCGCGCACCTGGCGGTCCAGCACGCGAAAATTGTGCTCCACCTCGCGAAAGTCGCCCAGCAGCTCACGCGCCAGCGCGGTGAACTGCTGAAACCGGTCTTTCACGGCGGTGTCATCCAAAAGCGGCATGTCACCGGACAGCACGCGTGCCATCTCGGCATCAATTTCGTCGCGCCGCTGCTGCAACTGCGCCACCCGCACCTGCGGGTCGCTCTGGCTGCCCTGGCCGATTTGTTTGAGCAGATCCATCAGTGTGAGCAGCCGCGACTGCGTGCCCACAAAGCTGCGTTGCGTTAGCGTGGCCAGCCACGCAATGGCGCGCTCGGCGGCGGGGGTCAGGTCAAAGTAGGGCTCGTCGGAATCGGTTTTGTAGAACTTGCGCAACCAGGCCTTGTCGTTGGCGGCCCAGTCGTTCAGGTACTCCAAGGCCAGTTTCGGGAACGCGGCAAGCCCCAGGCGTTCGCGCAGGCCAAACAGGTCGTCATCCAGGGCCAGCACCAGTTGCGACTGCCGCATGGCCCGCACATTGGGGGTAATAAACACGCGTTGCAAAAAGCTGCCCACCAGGGCGGCATGCGGCGAGCACAGCAAACGCCAGGCCGGGTGGTTCAGCCGCATGTGCTCCAGCGTAGCGTAGTCCATAGTCTTTTTTGCTATGAATTAAATAGCTGCTTCAGCATATTCTGAAGGGGCTGGAAGCCAATTTGGCAATAAATCAAGGCTTCACAGGGCCGTCCACGACCTCTGCCGCGGTCCGAAACGCATCCACAGCGGCAGGAATACCGCAATACACCGCTGCATGCAGCAGCACCTCTTGCAGCTCTTGCGGCGTCACGCCGTTGTTCAGCGCGCCGCGCACATGGCCTTTGAGCTCGTGTTGTTTACCCAGGGCCGTGAGGAAGGCTACGGTGATCAGGCTGCGGGTTTTCAGGTCGAGCCCGGGGCGCTGCCACACGTCGCCCCAGGCGGCGCGGGTGATGTGCTCTTGTATCGGCTGGGTGAAATCGGTGGTACCGCCAAAGGCGCGTGCCACAAAATCTTCGCCCATCACCTGCTTGCGGGTGGCCAGACCGTCGTCGAATGCATTGCTCATCAAAAACTCCGGGTTAAACCGAGATTGTTCATTAGGCGGCCCTTTCGGGCCTACGCGGTGCCTGGCGGACGATTTGCGGCCATTTCACACCTTCCCTCGTTGGCTTTTAGCATGGCTATTGCCGCCTCACGAATGCGCGAACTGCCTCGCAACTCGCCTCGCCATGCACTCGCGTCCTAATGAACACTCCCGGTTGCAAAGCTGCGCAGAATAGCCGCCGCATGGATTTACCAACGGTTGACGGTCGATTGACGCTTGGGTAACCGAGGCTGCACCACACTAGCCGCACAAAAAACACGGAAGCTCAACATGAATGCAATGACACCGCACCCCACACGTCGCCAGCACCTCGGTCTGTTAGGGCGGCTGGCCACTGGCGCTGGCCTGCTGGCGATGCAGCCTTCCTGGAGCCAGACGGCCTCGACAGCCACCGTCGGCGTGGTCGATTTCGTGGCGGGTAGCGTCAGCTTGCGACGCGGCAGCAGCGTGCAAGCAGCGCGCGTGGGCACAACTTTGCAAGCGGGCGACACGCTGGAGACCGGCCCTGGCGGCGAGCTGCATGCCAAGTTTGACGACGGCGGCTACCTGGCGGTGCGCCAGAGCAGCACCGTGCGTATTGACCAGTACGTGGCGCAAGGCGAGCCCACCGATGTGGCGGTGATGAGTCTGCTGCGCGGCGCACTGCGCTCGGTCAGCGGCTGGATTGGCAAGGTTGGGGCGCCCAGCCAGTACCGGGTCAACGCCGGCACGGCGACCGTGGGCATCCGTGGCACCGACCATGAGTTGCTGCTGGTGCTGGACGCCGATGCCACGCCCGACCTGCCTGCGGGCCTGCACAACCGGGTGTTTGAAGGCGGCACCACGATCAGCAATGCCGATGGTCAACTGGACATTGCGCAGGATGCCGCCGGTTTTGCGGGCCGTTTAGGCGAACGGCCACGCCTGCATGCGGGTGTTCCCGGCTTCTTTGCCCGTCTGGGCCCGCTGCACGACCAGCGGGTGCTGGCGCATCGGCAAGGTTTGCGCGGCTTTATGGAGCGGCAGTTAAGGGCGCGTGGCAAGCTGACGCAACAGCAGAATTTCAACCAGTTTTTACAGCGGCACCGGGCTTTTCAGAGGCGTGCGGATGAGGGTGGAGCGCGTGGCGAGCAGCGCCGGGGTCAAGAGCCCAACCGCCGCGAGCGGATAGAGGCGCAGCAAGAACGGCGGGAAGATCGTCAGCAAGAAAGGCGGCAACAGCGCCAGCAGCAGGGCAATTGAGCCCGCCGGGTCGGTTCAATAAAACGCCTGCAACCCCGTGATCGCCCGACCCAGAATCAGCGCATGCACGTCGTGCGTGCCTTCGTAGGTGTTCACAGTTTCCAGGTTGATCATGTGGCGGATCACGTGGTACTCGTCGTGTATGCCGTTGCCGCCGTGCATGTCGCGGGCCATGCGGGCAATATCCAGCGCTTTGCCGCAGTTGTTGCGTTTGATCAGCGAAATCATCTCCGGTGCATCGCGGCCTTCGTCCATCAGGCGGCCGACGCGCAGGGCGGCTTGCAGGCCCAGTGCGATTTCGGTTTGCATGTCGGCCAGCTTCTTTTGAATGAGCTGGTTTTGCGCCAGCGGGCGGCCAAACTGCACGCGGTCCAGGGTGTATTGGCGTGCACGCATCCAGCAGTCTTCCGCCGCGCCCATCGCGCCCCAGGCAATGCCGTAGCGGGCTTTGTTGAGGCAGCCAAACGGGCCTTTGAGGCCGTTGACATGGGGCAACAAGTTCGCCTCGGGCACAAACACATCGTCCATCACGATTTCGCCGGTGATGCTGGCGCGCAGGCTCATTTTTCCTTCGATTTTTGGGGCGGAAAGGCCTTTCATGCCCTTCTCGAGAATGAAGCCGTGGATGGCTTCCTGTCCGCCGACCTTCCCGTCAGCGTCTTCCAGCTTGGCCCAGACTACAAACACGTCGGCAATCGGCGAGTTGGTGATCCACATCTTGGCGCCCTTGACGATGAAACCGCCATCGACGGGTTTGGCCCGCGTGAGCATGCCGGCCGGGTCGCTGCCGTGGTTGGGCTCGGTCAAACCAAAGCAACCCACCCACTCGCCCGTGGCCAGTTTGGGCAGAAATTTTTGCTTTTGCGCCTCGCTTCCGTAGGCGTTGATCGGGTGCATGACGAGCGAGCTTTGCACGCTGATGGCGCTGCGGTAGCCGCTGTCCACCCGCTCCACCTCGCGGGCCAGCAGGCCGTAGGCCACATAGCTAAGACCCGCGCAGCCGTAGCCTTCAATGGTCGAGCCTAAAAAGCCCATGGCACCGGCCTCGTTCATGATCTCGCGGTCAAATTTTTCATGCCGCGCGGCCATCAACACCCGAGTTTGCAACTTGTCCTGGCAGAAGCTGTGCGCCGCCTCCACGATGGCACGCTCGTCGTCGCTGAGCTGGTCGGCCAGCAGGAAAGGGTCTTGCCAGTTGAAGACGGCTTTACGGGTGGCTGAAGCGTTGGGTTGGGTGGCCATGAGCATGTGGGGCGTCCTGCTGTGGGGTTGAATTAGAGTTATTTTAGTGATGCAACCCGGCTTGACTGTCACTTGGGTTCTTTAGGCGAAATCGGGTTGTAGCCCTTTACTTTATTGCTCCACCAGCTATCAATATAGGAGTAACCGGTGATGAATGCGGGGCAAGCACCGGCCTTTAAGATTCCCCGTCTTTATCTTTTGGAGTGCATTCATGACTGATCCTCACGCCCCTACCCAAACCATCACCCTCGGCGGTGGTTGTTTTTGGTGCACCGAAGCCGTGTTTGTCCAAGTCCAAGGCATCACCGACGTGGAGTCGGGCTACAGCAACGGCCACACCTTGAACCCCAGCTACGAGCAGGTGTGTAGCGGCAGCACGGGGCACAACGAAGTGGTCAAGCTGGAATATGACCCAGCGCAGATCAGCCTGACCGAAATTCTGGAAATTTTCTTCCTGATTCACGACCCCACCACCCTGAACCGCCAGGGCAACGACAGCGGCACGCAGTACCGCAGTGGCATTTACACCCACACCCCCGAGCAGCAGCAACTGGCCAGCGACATGGTTGCCCAGATGGGCCGCGACAAGCTGTTTGGCAAGCCCATCGTGACCGAGGTGACGGCGGTGGCTAACTACAGCGCCGCTGAGGCTTACCACCAGGACTTTTTTGAGCGCAACCCCACGCAGGGTTACTGCATGGCGGTGGCCGGGCCCAAGGTCGAGAAGTTTCGCAAGACGTTTTCGGCACGCGTCAAGCGCTGAGGGCTGGGCTTGATCGCCACCCGCGCGCTGCGCTACCAGTATTTGTCTGGCTCACCACTGGCTTTTGCCGACCTGGATCTGTCCCAGGGCAGCACCTTGCTGCTGCGCGGCAACTCGGGGTCCGGCAAGTCCACCTGGCTGGCGTTGGTGGCGGGGCTGCTCACTGCGACTGGCGGCAGCGTGGTGGTGGCCGGGCAAAACCTGGGGGATTTGAAGGGCAGGGCACGTGATGCCTGGCGCGCCCGCAACCTGGGTTTTTTGCCGCAAAAGCTGCATTTGAGCGACGCGCTCACCGTGGTCGACAACCTGGGCCTGGCCTACTTTGCAGCAGATCTGCCGCGCAGCGATGCGGCTATTGACGATGCGTTGAACGCGCTGGGTTTGCAAGGCCTGGGCGCGCGCAGGCCCAGCCAGCTCTCCGGTGGGCAAGCACAGCGGGTGGCGCTGGCTCGGGCGGTCTTGTTGCGCCCCAAAATTATTCTGGCCGATGAGCCCACGGCCAGTCTGGACGACGACTCGGCGCAAGCGGCGCTGGCGCTGTTGACGCACTGTGCGGCGCGGTGTCAGGCGACGCTGGTGATTGCGACGCATGACGCGCGCTTGCGTGCTGCGCTGGCGCATGCGCATTGCCTGGACTTGCCCCTTCCCCTCCCGGGGGAAAAGGACTTGCCCCTTCCCCTTCTGGGGGAAGGTCGGGATGGGGGCAGCGCGTGATGACGCCAATCGACGGGTTTGATGCGCATGCCCCCATCCCAACCTTCCCCCGGGAGGGGAAGGAGAAATTCAAGCAAATCGGCCACCAGCCCTTGCAGATACTGCTCAAGCAGCTATGAATTCAATAGTGAATCAACTGGCTAAAACCAGCGCCCTGTCGCTGCGCTACCTGCTCTCGCGCCCGCTGGCCGCCGCCTTGAACCTGTTGCTGCTCAGCCTGGGCCTGGCCGCCATCACGTTTGTCTTGTTGGTGCAGGCGCAAATCACTCAGGCCTTCGAGCGGGATCTGGCGGGTATTGATGTGGTGGTGGGGGCCAAGGGCAGCCCGATGCAACTCATCTTGTCAGGCGTGTTTCACATCGACGTGCCGCCGGGCAATATCCCGCTGGAGGCTGTGCAAGCGCTCGAAAAAAACCCGCAGGTCGCGCAGCTCATCCCCATCAGCCTGGGCGACAGTTTTGGTGGCTTTCGCATCGTGGGGAGCACACCGGACTACCTCACGCACTACCAGGCCCAACTGTCCCAGGGCGCGCTGTGGTCGCAGCCCATGCAGGCGGTGGTGGGGGCGCAGGCCGCGCAGATCGCCAAGCTGTCGCCAGGTGCCACTTTTGCTGGCTCGCACGGCCTGGGCGGCGGGGGCGAGGCGCACACGCAAGCGCCTTACAGCGTGGTGGGCGTGCTCGCGCCCTGCGGCTGCGTGCTGGACAGGCTCATCGTGACCGCTACCGAATCAGTCTGGCAAGTCCACGAGAAAACCATGGCGGTGGATGAGGAAGACAAGAAGGCCTTGCAAGCCGAGCGCGAGGTGACGATGGCATTGATCCGCTACAAAAGCCCGCTGGCCGCCGTGACGTTTCCCCGCTTTGTGAACACCACCACCGAGATGCAGGCCGCAGCGCCTGCGGTGGAAATTACCCGGCTTTTGCGCATGCTGGGCGTGGGCGCCGAGCTGGTGCGCGGGCTGGCGGCGGTGCTGCTGCTGGTGGCGGGTTTGAGCGTGTTCATTGCGCTGTGGACAGCGGTGCGCGAGCGCCGGGCCGACTTGGCCATGCTGCGCATGTTGGGCGCTTCACCCGGCAAAGTGGCGGGCCTGCTGCTGTGCGAGGCGCTGTGGCTGGCAGTGCTGGCCAGCGCTTTGGGGTTATTGGCTGGGCATGGCTTGACGGCTTTGGTAGGCTACTTGTTGGCGGCTGACCAGTCGATTGCGATCACGGGCTGGGTCTGGCTGACGCAAGAGCTGTGGGTGCCTGCATTGGCCATAGCCGTGGCCGTGCTGGCGGCGCTCATTCCAGCATTGGGAGCCTACCGCGTAGATGTCGGCCAGTTACTTCAATCTCGGTAAAGGACTTTTGCGATGAAAACCATTTTTGCCTTGCTGATGACTGCCCTGTTTGCCAGCGTCACCTGGGCACAAGCACCGGATGCACACGCCAAAAAAGACATTGAGCGTCACCGCGCCATGGCCGCTGCGCACGAGGCAGCAGCCAAGTGCCTGGAATCGGGCAAAAAAGAAGACGTGTGCCAAAAAGACCTGCAAGCCGCTTGCAAAGGCTTGGCGATTGGTAAATATTGCGGAATGAAGCACGAGCATTGAGCTGAACCAACACCTGGAGCACCACCATGAAAATTCTCACCGCCGCACTTCTGGTTGCTTGGGTCGCCACCAGCGCCCATGCCCAACTCAGTTCGCCCATGCCAGGCGTGACCCCCACCCCCGCTATCACACCACCGGTCACCTTGCCTGCAGGCTCCCTGCCCAGTGGCTCGGGTGCCGGCGTGCACAGCCCCAACAGCCCCATTGCCCCGCTGCCCCAGCGCAACGACGTGCTGCCCTGGTCGCTGCTGACCGCGGTGAAAACCAAGACCGAGAAAAACAAAATCCTGCCGGTGTTCGCCGCGGACCAGCAAAAGCTGCACGACAAAACCCAGCGCGTGCAGGGCTTCATGATGCCGCTGGAGCCGGGTGAAAAACAGCGCCACTTCCTGCTCAGCTCGGTGCCGCTCACCTGCTCTTTTTGCACACCCGGCGGGCCCGAGAGCATGGTGGAAGTCAAAACCAAAACCCCGGTGCGCTACAGCCTGGAGCCGGTGGTGGTGGAGGGTAAGTTCTCGGTGCTGTCAGACGACCCGTATGGGTTGTATTACCGGATGACGGATGCGGTGAGTGTGAAGTGAGGGTTTGGGCGAAATTTGAACAATTCCAGCCCGCAGCCCTTATATAGACTGCTCAAGCAGCTATCAATTCAGGAGTGATTGGCCATCAAACTGGCTGCCTGAGAATGATGCGCTCGCGCAGCCAGCGGGCAAATTCAGCCTCCTGAACGTCGCCTGCGGCTACTCCCAAGACTACCAAGGTGGCTTGCGCCTGATCGGCTTTCAGGCGATAGCCGTTTAAGTAAAGAAACATACCCACTGCCAGAAACGCTGCCCTTTTGTTGCCATCGACAAAGGGGTGATTTTTTGCTAGCCCCACGGCGTAACTGGCGGCCAGTTCAGCGATATCGGGTTGGCCATAGTTCGCCAGGTTCACGGGGCGGGAAAGTGCTGAATCCAGCAGTCCCTCGTCGCGCAAACCCGTGCCACCACCGTGTTCGGCCAGACTTTCGCCATGTAGCAAAAGCAGGGCCGACTTGCTAATCCATTTCCACGCCATGTGCCGGCTTTACTTGGCAAGCTGGTGAAACGTGTCGCGAAACTCCCGCATGAACTCGCGCCCGGCTTGAATTTGTTCGTCCAGCGCCGGGTCATAGGGTGTCAGCGTGTAGCCATCGGGTGACTCCGTCAAAAACACGGATTGGCCCTTTTGCAGCTTGAGGCGCGAGAGCGCTTCTTTGGGCAGCACCACACCGACTGAGTTGCCAATCTGGGTGAGTTTGAGCATGTGCATAGTTGACCTCGCGGTTATAACGGTTGTTATATTAACCGCTCATCAGGAATTGTTCAACTTAAGTAACTACTCAGCTATTGATGCAGTCCGCCGATGTGTGAGGTTACCGTTCGGGCTGAGGTATCGAAGCCCTCGCGAGCCCTTCGATACCTCAGGGCGAACGGTTCGTATTTCGCCAGAGAGAATGCAGAGACAGCTGAGTA
>JANOQJ010000025.1:0-25370 GCA_031414805.1 Comamonadaceae bacterium | reverse complement strand
GTGAAGACCCAAGGTCTATCACGTTTGGGCACGTTGATGCCGTATCCATCAGAGGATCCACCCGATTTGTGTGGATCCCCCTTGATAAACGGCTGTTCAACGGCCTTCAAATTACCCCGGTCTCTGTTCCCCGTGGGGAGGGGGCATCCATAGCATCTTGAGCAATATCCAAAAGGGCTAGAGGCCTGTTTTGCATGTAAACATGCCCAGCAGCCGTTCTACAAGCGGAACGCAACCCGCACCTGCCCCACCGCCTCGCCCCGCACGCTGGGCACCGACCGTGGCCCCCAGGGCTTGAGCTCCTCGCGTTGCGCGTCGTCCAGCCAGCCCAGCTGATCCAGCGCCACCACCGCAGCGGTGTACAGCGCGGGCATGTGGCCGCTGGCCACTTTGATAGCAATCGTCTCGCGGCGGCTCACGCTGGCAATCACCTGCACGCCATCCGCACCGATTTTGGTGATCCAGTCGCCGCGCCCGGCTTGGGTAAACGCCAAGTCGTTACGTCCGGTGCCCGAGATCAGCTCGGGGTGCTGACGCATCGCATCGGCCAACGGCGCAAATGCCGCGCCAAATTGCGCATCGGCCGCGCCACTGGCCAGCCGGGAAAAAGCCCAGGCCAGGTTATGCAGCGGCAGGGCGTAATTAGGGGCCGAGCAACCGTCAATGCCCGCCACCAGCTGCGAGTCGTCGCAACCGGTGGCCTGCACCACGCGCTGGCGGATGGCCACTTGCAGCGGGTGACCGGGTGCCAGGTGGTCGGCCAGCGGCAGGCCGTGCTGCGTGCAATAAGCCAAAAAACCGGCATGTTTGCCGCTGCAGTTGTTGTGCCGCTCGTCGTAAGCCAGATCGGCCGGTGGCGCGATACCAAAGTAGCTCAAACGCAGCGGCACGTGGCAGCCACATTGCAAGGTGCGGTGGCAGTGCCCGGCTTTGGCCAGCATCTCGTCGACCGCCTGCACGTGAACGTCTTCCCCGTTGTGGCTGGCGCACAGCATGGCGATGTGCGCGGGCGTGAAACCAAACTGCGCCGGGCCATCAGCCAGCAAAAACGGCAGGGCCTGAAACGGCTTGAGCGTGGAGCGGGTAAAGCACGCCGCCTGCGCATCGCCGGCCTGCGCCAGCAACTGACCTTGCGCATTGACAACGGCAATCGCACCGGCGTGAATGATCTCGGCCAGCGGGCCACGGGTGTGTTCGACGAGCGGGGTGAAGGTCATGATTTTTTTACTATGAATTCAATAGCTGCTTGAGCAATGCTTGATTGGGCTTAAAGCATGTTTCGCCAACACCATAAAGGTGACTCACGCACGCTTGAGTGATCACCTCGGCAACGGCTCAGACGAGAACTCCAAATCCAAAGTCAACTGAGGCTTTGTGGAAAAAATATCCGCTACTTGGTCTGTAATTCTTCCCTCATTAAGTCCTTTAAGAATTACAAAAGGCTGCATCATTGGATCAGAAAATCTGTATCTGTAATTTCTTGCGGTCCCGAATCGTTGAAGAACCCTGCCTCGTTCATCCTCGCAAAATGAATTCATATGCAGGGCAAAAGTTGATGGTTGATAGTTCTTCTCAGGCAAAATTTTGTTCAAGGGGCTTGTTACAGCAGTTTGCTGGAATCGTCCGAGCTCGTCCGTAGAAGCAAACGCGCAAGCAAGCAACACTGATGGATAAAGCACCCCATCGCTTTTTTGTGTTCTAACTGCCAATACATATTTCTCTTTGATAGACTGATCCAACTCCACTATTGAGCTGTCAAGGGCCTTGTCAACATCACCATGATTTACTGTGGTCTTCTTGCTTTCAATACTGTACCTGGCAGCATTCATGGCAAGTAAATGAGCGTAGTATGGAAGGCCTCTAGAAAGAAATGCAATTTTCCAAACAGCGTCTCCATCAGTTGTTATTCCGCACCGAGAATAGCGTGTAAGAACAAGTTGTTTTATTTCCTCTGGAGACATACGTGGCATTCTTATTTGTATGAGCGCACGCGTTACCGATTCATGACCGCGAATCAAACTCGATATGTCTTCCGCTACACCAACAATTACGACAGTTGTATTGACAGAGTAGTCAGACAACGACTTAATTGAATCAGCAACGAGATGAATAGTGGCTTGATCCTTGAGTCGATCAAACTCATCCAGTACGATTATCGGGTTGTGGTTTTCTGTGAATTCGGAAAGCACTAGCTGTACGTCGTCCGGAGATATGTCACCCAGAAAATCATCAGCTATTTTTTTTGATATTTGCTGTCCTGTGATATTTTGCGTCTCATAAGTCAGGCGCTTAAACACCTTTTTCCACAGCGTCGTAAATGTGTCGTTTGGATCGGCATTGACCCTCACATACATCAACTCCCGATTAGGTCGATGCATCACGAGCTTAAGAATATTTGCCAATGACGTTTTGCCGACCCCTCTCTCACCGAACACAATTGCGTGCCTGCCTCTTTGGCTGACGGCGTCCATCAGTGCCCGTATTTGAGATGTTCGCCCGGAGAAAAGGTCTTTTTCCTGAACCGGTGCCCCGGGTGAGAATGCTTCAGTGATGTCTGCGCGGAGCGCGTCCCAGTCTTCTTGGGTTCGAGAATTTGTGTTTGGCATGTTCAGGGCGGTAAAATCACAATATTGTAGGCAAAATAACAAAATAGACAAAACAATCGCAAAATTAGAGCACTCCTCACTTGTTAGACGCTCGTAAATTCATCAGCACCAGTCTGCGAGAGCGCCGGAGTTGCTGCAAACCTCAAGCCAGTGTGACCCGTGCAAATTTGCGCTTGCCCACCTGCACCACATAGATTCCAGCGCCCAACTTCAGCCCCTTGTCGCTGACGACGCTGGAGTCCACGCGTACGCCGCCGCCGTCAATCAGCCGGTTGCCTTCGCCGCTGGATTCGACCAGGCGTGCAGCTTTGAGTAGGGCGCCCACGCCCATGCTGGTCGATCCCTCTGCGAAGGCCACAGAAACATCGGCGATTTCATCGGGCACACCGCCTTTGCTGCGGTTGATGAAGTCTTGCTCCGCCGCATCGGCCGCCGCCGCGCTGTGAAAACGGGCGGTGATTTCTTTGGCCAGGGCGACTTTGGCGTCTTTGGGGTTGCGGCCTGCGTCCACCTCCGCTTTCAGCGCGGCAATGTCGGCTTCGGACTGGAAGCTGAGCAGGGTGTACCAGCGCCACATCAGCACGTCGCTGATGCTCAAAACTTTGGCAAACATGGTGTTGGCGTCTTCCGAGATGCCGATGTAGTTGTTTTTGCTCTTGCTCATCTTCTCCACGCCGTCCAGCCCTTCGAGCAGTGGCATGGTCAGGATGCATTGCGGTTCCTGGCCGTATTCCTGCTGGAGCTGACGGCCGACCAGCAAGTTAAATTTCTGGTCGGTGCCGCCCAGTTCCAGGTCGCTTTTCAGGGCCACGGAGTCGTAGCCCTGCATCAGGGGGTACAAAAATTCGTGCACGCTGATCGGCGTACCGGCCTTGAAGCGGTCGTGAAAGTCGTTGCGCTCCATCATGCGGGCCACGGTGTAGCGGGCGGCCAGTTGAATCATGCCGCGCGCGCCCAGCGGGTCGCTCCATTCGCTGTTGTAGCGAATCTCGGTTTTGTTTGGATCTAGTACCAGGCTGGCTTGTTTGTAATAAGTCTCGGCGTTCAGCTTGATTTGCTCAGGCGTGAGCGGGGGGCGGGTGGTGTTGCGGCCCGAGGGGTCGCCAATCAGGCTGGTGAAGTCGCCAATCAGAAAGATGACGGTGTGGCCCAAATCCTGCAACTGACGCATTTTGTTGAGCACCACGGTGTGGCCGATGTGTATGTCGGGCGCGGTGGGGTCCAGGCCCAATTTGATGCGCAGCGGGGTGCCGGTGGCCTCGGAACGGGCGAGTTTTTTGATCCAGTCGTCTTGGGGGAGCAACTCGTCGCAGCCGCGCAACGTGGTGGCCAGGGCGGCCTGGACTTTGTCTGATGGGCTGTTTTTATTCGCAGGTTTTTCGGATGATGCTTGATTCATATGGTTTTTTTGTATCTGCTTGTAGGACGCGTACGTGTAATTTTGTGGGTATTGTGGCCGCCGGATGGCTATACTCCGCCCCTTGCGTTGGTTTGTGACTTATTACCTTGCAATTTTAGATTGCCCAGTCGGTTGAACTGGTGTACCCCAAAAATGCAGCAAGGCCTTCAATCGTTGTGGAGCAGCCGTTTTGACACCATTTTCCGCCGTTCGCAGCGCCTTGACTGCGCGACTTGCCCCTCCGGTAGCCCGTTTAGCCCACTCCCTCGCCCACCACCCCAAACAAGTTACCTATGCGCTGGCCGCCACCTTGATGTGCGCAGGCGGTGGTGCCTACGCCGTGGCGGCGCTGGCACCCGATGCATCGCAGCTGCCGGTGCGCCAGGTGTTGGAAGCCGTTCAGCCGTTGCCGCTGCAAGCGCAACAAGCCGCGCTCGATGCACATGCCTTTCAGCTGTTTCGCTCGGAAACCAGCCGCTCCAGCGACACGGCGCAGGCCATGCTGGCGCGTTTGGGTATTCAAGACGCGGCCGCCGCTGCGTTTTTGCGCAATGACAAGCACTTTCGCACGGCTGTGCTCAGCCGCCCGGGTCGCACCGTGCAGGCCGAGGCCAGTGAAGGCCAGGCGCTGCTGAAGTTAACGGCGCGCTGGGTCAGTGACGAGTCGGGCAACTTCAACCGCCTGGTCATCGAAAAAGCCGCTGACGGCTTCACGTCACGCATCGAAACCGCGCCGCTGGTAGCGGCCTCGCGCCTGGGCAGCGGCACCATTCGCAGCTCGCTGTTTGCTGCGACCGACGACGCCAAGATTCCCGACGCGGTGGCCGTGCAACTGGCCACGATTTTTGACGGCGACATCGACTTTCACCGCGCGCTGCGCAAGGGTGACCGGTTCAGCGTGGTCTACGAAGCGCTGGAAGCCGACGGCGAGCCGCTGCGTACGGGCCGCGTGCTGTCCACCGAGTTTGTGAACAACGGCAAAACGTATCAAGCCACCTGGTTTCAGGAGCCCGGTTTGAATGCCGCAGGCCAGGCCCACAAGGGTGCTTACTTCACGTTCGACGGTCAGAGCCTGCGCAAGGCCTACCTGGCCTCGCCATTGGAGTTTTCGCGTGTGAGCAGCGGCTTCAAGATGCGTTTCCACCCCATTTTGCAAACTTGGCGTGCGCACCTCGGTGTGGACTACGCCGCCCCCACCGGCACCGCCGTGCGCAGCGTGGGCGATGGCACTGTGGAATTTGCGGGTGTGCAAGGTGGATTTGGCAATGTGGTGTTCATCAAGCACCGCAACAACGACACCACCGTGTACGCCCACCTGAGCAAAATTGGCGTGGCCAAGGGCCAGGCCGTCAGCCAGGGTCAGAACATCGGCGCGGTCGGTGCCACCGGCTGGGCCACGGGCCCGCATCTGCACTTTGAATTCCGCATCAACGGCGCGCACGTGGACCCGATGACGATTGCCAACCGCGCCGACACGGTGCCGGTGTCGCCTGCCGCACGCGCAGCATTTGCGCAGAGCGCCGCAGCGATGAAACTGAGCCTGGCAGCCGCTGGCTCGGTGGTGCAAGCCAGCGCGCAATAAGCCTGTCCATGGCCGATTGGTACATCGGCCTGATGTCGGGCACGTCGATGGACGGGGTCGATGGTGTGCTGGCCGATCTTTCAGCGCCAAAACCAGCTGTAACCCACTATCTTTCTGCACAACTTGCGCCTGAATTGAGAGCGGAGTTGCTGGCGCTCAACACCCCAGGCTTCAACGAACTACACCGCGCTGCACTGGCGGCCAACGCTTTGGTGCAGATTTACGCGCAAGTGGTAAACGGGCTTTTAACTGCTGCTGGCTTGAAACCCGAGCACATCACCGCCATCGGCGCCCACGGCCAGACCGTGCGCCACCAGCCTGCCCATGGCTACACCTGGCAACTGAACAACCCCGCGCTGCTGGCGGAGCTGACCGGCATCGACGTGGTGGCCGACTTTCGCAGCCGCGACGTGGCTGCGGGCGGGCAAGGCGCGCCACTGGCACCGCTGTTTCACCAGGCCATTTTTTCGCAGTCCGGCAAAACCGTGGCCGTGCTGAACCTGGGCGGCATCTCCAACCTGTCCGTGCTGCGCGCCGACGGCGCGATGCTGGGCTTTGACTGCGGCCCCGCCAACGCCTTGATGGACGCCTGGTGCCAGCAGCACACCGGCCAGCCATTTGACGAACGCGGGCAGTGGGCCGCCAGCGGCACCGTGCTGCCCGGGATGCTGCAAGCCATGCTGGCCGAGCCCTACTTTGCCTTGGTGCCACCCAAGAGCACGGGCCGAGACTTGTTTAACCGCGCCTGGCTCGATCAGTACGTGACAGACACCATTGCCCCGGCAAACGTGCAAGCCACGCTCGCCGAACTCACCGCCATCAGTTGCGCCCACGCCGTGACACGCCATGCGCCAGATGCCAGTGCGCTGGCCGTCTGCGGCGGGGGTGCCTTCAACACCCACCTGATGCAGCGCCTGCAAGCCCTGTTGCCTTTTGTGCCTGTGCAATCCACCGACATCTGGGGCCTGCCGCCGCTGCAAGTAGAAGCCACTGCCTTTGCCTGGCTGGCCCGCAAGGCGGTGCGACGCGAAGCACTGGCCCTGAAAAGCGCAACGGGCGCTCAAGGCGCCCGTGTGTTGGGGTGTGTGTATCCGCGTTAAACGTTATTCAATCACTATACTTTTGATAGCTGCTTGAGCCGTATTGACAAGGGCTGTTGGCTGATTTGGCAATCAGGCCGAGAATGACGATCCACAGCCACAGGTGCTGGTCGCGTTCGGGTTTTTGATGACGAACTGCGCGCCTTGCAGGTCTTCTTTGTAGTCAATCTCTGCGCCCACCAAATACTGATAGCTCATCGCGTCGATCAACAGCGACACGCCGTTTTTGCTCATCACGGTGTCGTCTTCATTGGTGATTTCGTCGAACGTGAAGCCGTACTGGAAACCTGAGCAGCCACCACCCTGCACGAACACGCGCAGCTTCAGGTCGGGGTTGCCTTCTTCGGCAATCAGGTCGGCCACTTTGGTGGCCGCGCTGTCGCTGAACACCAAAGCAATGGGCATTTCAGTCTGGATGTTTTCGGCTACGGCGCTCATGGTGTGACTTTCGGTTTCAAGTGGGGGGTTGATGGTAGGCCAATTGGCAAAGGCACTACGGTCAAAGATTATTTGCCGCTAGTTTCAGCAAGGGCTTTTCTACATCTGCATCCGTGAGCAAGCCCAGTTTGCCGGAGATGACGGCGCCCTGGTGCATTTCAAGCGACTTGTAGTAGACATCGCCCTCAATTTTGGCTTTCGGCTGCAATTCAAGCAGCTCGGCCGCGTAAATCGGGCCTTTCACGGTGCCATTGACGATGACGTGATCGGCGTGAATCTGGCCGGTGATGGTGGCACTTTCCGAAACCACCAGGATGCTGGGTTGCGCAGTGTTGGCGCGGATATCGCCTGTCACTTCGCCATCGACCCGCAGACCGTCGGTGAAGATCAGGTTGCCTTCGATCTGGCTGCCTTGTGCAATCAGGCTTTTGATGGGAGGCTGTTTTTTCTTGCCAAACATGGTGTTTATCCTTTTATGGGCGGGTCACTGACGGACTGAGACTACTGACTGACGGCACCTGGGCGATCAACGCGCTGGTTTGCACCGCACGGACCGTTGTGCCCTCCAGTACTTTGGCCGACACGTTTTTTACCACGGCACCCACGGGTATGTCGATCAAACCTTCCATGCGCCGGTACTGCCTGAAGACCAGCGCCTGCGCGCCTCCCGGCAGGCTCATGTTCCAGGGCTTGCCAGCCAGCTGCCCCATGAGGCTGACTTCCAGTTTGCCCTTGAACTCCGGCGCGTTTTTGCTGGGCTGCAGCACCAGCACCTGCCAGCGAATCTGCCCCGAGGCCAACACCTCGGCTTGGAGACTGCGAATAGCCAAGCCGTCTCCACCGTTGGTGGCGGGAATGAGTTTTTCAAAGAACCCCAGGTCATCACGCAAGGCGCGGTTGTCGGCTTCCAGCTTGCGGATTTGCGCCACCAACTGGCCCTGCGCGGCTTTTTCCGTGGTCATCAGGCTGCTGGAGGTGTTCAACACCGACTGGGCTTTTTCGCGCTCGTCGCGTAGCTGCGCGACCTCACTGCGCAAGGCATCGAGCTCCTTGCGTGCGCCGCTGTCCAGCCCAGCAATGCCTTTGCCAAACTCGAAGGCCCACAGGCCAATGGCGCCGCACAGCCCCAACATCACCGCCATCACCACCCAGCGAAACGGCCACGGCAAGTGGCTGCGCACCGCCATGCGGGGCGCGCTGACGGTCAGGCGTCGGGCGAGAAGCTTGAAGCGCATGTCTGGGTGCTGGAGTGAAACAGGGTGGCAGTGTTAAACAAAAAGCCGCCCAAACTCTCGTTTCGGCGGCTTGTTGTGCAACAGCCTGTGCTGCGCTGAAGCGGATTAGCGCTTGCTGAACTGCTTGCGACGGCGTGCAGAGTGCAAACCGACCTTTTTACGCTCAACTTCGCGGGCGTCACGGGTCACGAAGCCAGCTTGGCTCAGTGCGGGCTTCAGCGAAGCGTCGTAGTCGATCAGCGCGCGGGTCACGCCATGGCGTGTTGCACCGGCCTGGCCCGACTCGCCGCCGCCGTGTACGTTGACCATGATGTCGAAGGTTTCGACATGGTTGGTCAAGAACAGGGGTTGCTTGCAGATCATGATGGAGGTTTCACGGCCAAAGTAGGCCTGAATGTCCTTGCCATTCACGGTGATCTTGCCGGTGCCTTTTTTCATGAACACGCGGGCGACGCTGGATTTGCGGCGGCCAGTTCCGTTGTTCCAATCACCGATCATTTGGCGGCCTCTTTCGATGTGTGAGCCAGGTCACTGGCGGTGGCTTTGGCAGCGGCTCTCAAGGCGTTGTTGGAAACACCGGCAATGTCCAGCAGCTTGGGCTGCTGGGCGGTGTGCGGATGCTCGGCACCACCGTAAACTTTGAGCTTTTTGATCATCGCGTAGCCCAATGGGCCTTTGGGTAGCATGCCTTTGACGGCTTTTTCCAACGCGCGACCGGGGAACTTGGCCTGCATGTCGCGGAAATTGGTTTCGCGAATGCCACCGGGGTAGCCGGTGTGGCGGTAGTAAATTTTGTCGATCGGCTTGGCGCCGGTGACACGCAGCTGGGCTGCGTTGATGACGACGATGTAGTCACCGGTGTCTGTGTGAGGCGTGTAAATGGCCTTGTGTTTGCCGCGCAATCGGAGGGCTGCTTCGCTGGCTACCCGTCCGAGAACCTTATCGGTTGCGTCAATCACAAACCACTCGTGCACCACATCAGCAGGTTTTGCGCTGAAGGTTTTCATGAGTTTTCTCTTGTCGAAAAAGCTTTTTCAAGCCGGTTTGGCGGGCCCTTTTCCACGGTCGGCGTTCTTCTAATTGAGAACCTCTTAGGTGGGAGATTTGCTTTTGCCGCGGGGCCACTAAAGCGCTGCAAAGCCCGCGATTATATGCCGAGGGCTTGTGCCGGGGTTACCATCGTGGCATGTTTTCCTACCGACACGCCTTTCACGCAGGCAACCACGCCGATGTGCTCAAGCACATGGTGCTGATTGCCACCATGAAATACCTCACCGAAAAACCCGCAGCATTGATGGTGGTGGACACGCATGCCGGTGCTGGCCTGTACCGGCTGGATGGTGACTACGCAGGTAAGTCGGGGGAAGCGGAAGACGGGGTTTTGAAGCTTTTCAAGGCTCTAGCCCAAGTAAAACCTGCTCAAACAGCTACGGAATCAATAGCAACTCAACCGGCTGTGTTGCAAGACTATTTGGATCTGGTGGGCGCTTTCAACCACGGCGGCAAGCCCAAGGTTTACCCCGGCTCGCCGTTTGTGATCCAGCGCCTGCTGCGCCACGAGGCACGCGACAAACTGAAGCTGTTCGAGCTGCACCCCACCGACCACAACTCGCTGGAGGGCAACATCGCCCAGCTAGAAGCGGGCCGTCAGGTGGCCATTGCCCGCGCCGACGGGTTTGAAGCGCTCAAGGCCTTGCTGCCCCCGCCCTCTCGCCGCGCGCTGGTGCTGATGGACCCCAGCTACGAGGTCAAGACCGATTACGCCCGCGTGCCCACCTGCATTGCCGACTGCCTGAAACGCTTTCCCACCGGCAGCTACATGGTGTGGTACCCCGTGATTCCCCGGCCCGAGGCACACGACTTGCCGCGCCGCCTGAAAACTCTGGCCACACAGGCTGGCAAGAGCTGGTTACACACCACCTTAAATATTGGTCAGCACGCCGACATGGCACAAGTGACCACACCGGACGAGAAAGCCCCACGCCCCGGCTTGACCGCTAGTGGCGTGTTCCTGATCAACCCGCCACACACCTTGAAAGCCGCCCTGCAGGCGGCACTGCCGCCGGTGCTGGAAGCGCTGGGACGTGGGCGCGGACAGGGTTTTACGGTAGACGGCGGGGGCTGAAGTTAATTAACCAACCGCTCGGTTGGTTAATTCGCTAAACTGGCGCTTAGCCGCTCATGGTGAGCGGACGGAGACCCGCCATGTACACCCAATCACTGGACACTGCACCGGTTTTGAAAGCCGTGCCTGCACCGACGGACGCCGCACAAACGGCACTGCAAACCCGTTTCGACGCCAAGCTGGACGCGCAGCAAAAAATCGAACCGCAAGACTGGATGCCCGAGGCTTACCGCAAGACCCTGGTGCGCCAGATCAGCCAGCACGCGCACAGCGAAATCATTGGCATGCAGCCCGAGGGCAACTGGATTTCCCGCGCCCCCAGCCTCAAGCGCAAAGCTATCTTGCTGGCCAAGGTGCAAGACGAAGCCGGTCACGGGCTATATCTGTACAGCGCCGCTGAAACACTGGGCGTGAGCCGCGACCAGTTGCTGGACGGCCTGCACACTGGCAAAGCCAAGTACAGCAGCATCTTCAACTATCCCACCCTTACTTGGGCCGATGTGGGCGTGATTGGCTGGCTGGTGGACGGCGCGGCCATCATGAACCAGGTGCCGATTTGCCGTTGCTCCTACGGCCCGTATGCCCGCGCCATGATCCGCATCTGCAAGGAAGAAAGCTTTCACCAGCGCCAGGGCTTTGAAAGCCTGATGGTGCAAATGGGCGGCACCGCCGAACAACGCGCCATGGTGCAGGACGCGGTGAACCGCTGGTGGTGGCCGGTGCTGGCGATGTTTGGCCCGCCCGACGCCAACAGCCCCAACAGCGCTCAGGGCATGCGATGGGGCATCAAACGCATCAGCAACGACGAGCTGCGTCAGAAATTCGTTGACGCCACCGTGCCGCAAACCAGGGTGCTGGGCGTAACCCTGCCCGACCCCGATTTGAAGTGGAACGAAGAGCGCCAATGCCACGATTACGGGGCGATTGACTGGGACGAGTTCTGGGCTGTGGTCGGCGGCAATGGCCCGTGCAACCAAGAGCGGCTCGCGACGCGGGTGAAGGCGCATGAGGAGGGGCAGTGGGTGCGGGATGCGGCGCTGGCTTACCCGGCCAAGCAGAAAGCACGTGCGTTGAAGGAGGCGGCGTGAATACCGGCCCTCACCCCAACCCTCTCCCGCACGCGGGAGAGGGGGTGAATGCAGGCTCCCTCGCCCCCTTGGGGGAGAGGGCAGGGGTGAGGGGGGCCGAGCGCCAACCCACTCCTTCCCGCGAATGGCCGCTGTGGGAAGTATTCATCCGCTCTAAACAAGGCCTGGAACACAAACACGCTGGCAGCCTGCATGCCAGCGACGCCCAGCAAGCCCTGCAAATGGCCCGCGACGTCTACACCCGTCGCCAGGAGGGCGTGAGCATCTGGGTCATCCCGTCGCACGCCATCACCGCCAGCGAGCCCGACGACAAGCCTGAGTTTTTCGACCCTGCGGGCGACAAGATTTACCGCCACCCCACGTTCTACGACATTCCCGACGAAGTGGGACACATGTGATGCATTTGAATTACATCCTGCACCTGGCAGACAACGCCCTCGTGCTGGGCCAGCGCAACGCCCAGTGGTGCGCCCACGGCCCGGTGCTGGAAGAAGACATTGCGCTGACCAACATCAGCCTGGACTTGATCGGACAGGCCCGCATGCTCTACCAGCACGCCGCCGCTTTGCAAGGCAACGGTGCCACCGAAGACAGCCTGGCCTACCTGCGCAACCCCCAAGACTTTCGAAACTACACCCTGCTGGAGCTGCCGCATTTCCCCGCGCTCGGTGGCCCTCTGGCCCCCAGCGCCGCCGCGCCGCTGGACTACGCCACCACCATCACGCGCAACTTCCTGTACAGCGCGCTCATGCACCTGCTGTGGGACGCGCTGCAGCAATCAACCGACGCGCAACTGGCCGCCATTGCCGCCAAATCGGTCAAGGAGGTGCGCTACCACCTGCGCCACGCGCGCGACTGGCTGCTGCGCCTGGGCGACGGCACAGCGGAATCGCACACCCGCATGCAAGCCGCCCTGAGCCACCTGATGCCGCTGACGCAAGAGTTCTGGACGGTCAGTGACGACGAGGCCGCTGCGGTGGCCGACGGTGTGGCGGTCGATACCCGGCTGCTGCAGGGCGATTGGGATACCTGCGTGAACGACGCTCTGCTCGAGGCCACCTTGACTCGTCCCAGCGCCAGTGGCTTTGTGCCAAGCGGCAAAACCGGCCAGCACAGCGAGCATTTGAGCTATTTGCTGGCCGAGATGCAGGGCCTGCATCGGCAATATCCGGGGGCGACGTGGTGACCGCAGGGGGCTTGGTTTTGTATCGCGCATGCCCCCACCCCAACCCTCCCCCAGCGGGGGAGGGAGCCAGATATCTTCCCCCGGAAGGGGAGGGAGTTTTGACTTCTGGTGAGCGCCAACAAGCAAATGGGGGTCAGATCCCGATTCAGGACACAGTTGATCCGGCATGCGACCAATCAAATACGAAATCGGGCTCTGACCCCCATTTGCGCCCCCCCGGAGACTACAAAACCGACGACATCAGAAGACTCCTCAGCCAAGTCCCCGACCCCGAAATCCCGGTCGTCTCCATCGAAGAACTCGGCATCCTGCGCGACATCATCGCCACGCCAAACGGCTTCGAAGTCGTCATCACCCCCACCTACAGCGGCTGCCCGGCGGTCGATCAAATTCAGGATGACATCCGCGCAGCGTTAGCCGCCCATGCCATCCAGGTGACCGTCACCACCCGCCTGGCGCCCGCCTGGACGACGGACTGGATGAGCGAGGCGACGCGCGACAAGCTGCGCGCCTACGGCATCGCGCCGCCCATGCACGTCTCGGACCAAGGCGGCACCAAAGTCATTCAATTCGCTCCTAAAAGAGTAGCTGCTTCAGCAGTATCTACAAGGGCTGATAGCCAATTTGACTTAAAAACCGTGCCCTGCCCCCAATGCGGCAGCGCCGACACCACCGAAACCTCCCACTTCGGCTCCACTGCCTGCAAAGCCCTGTACAAATGCCTTGCGTGCCTGGAGCCGTTCGACTACTTCAAACCGTATTGATGTTTCACGCCCTCCCCATCACCCACATCACTCCCGAAGCGGCAGGCGCCGTCGCCATCACGTTCGATGTGCCTCCCGCGCAGCGCGAGGCCTTCGGGTTCAAACCCGGCCAGTTTTTAACCCTGCGCCAGCACATCAATGGCGTGGAACAACGCCGCAGCTACTCCATTTGCAGCCCACGCAGTGCCTTGAGCCGGGGTGTATTGCGGGTGGGCATCAAGCCGGTTGAAGGTGGCGTGTTTTCCAACTGGGCTGCCAAAGAACTCAAACCTGGCGACACCGTTGACGCGATGCCCCCCGACGGTCGATTTACGCCAGCAGCTCCCGACTCCCTCCCCCGCTGGGGGAGGGCAGGGGTGGGGGCCTGCGCGCCCACCACCACTGAGAACATCCACCTAGCCGCCTTCGCCGCCGGAACCATCCACCGCGCCGGCTTCGCAGCCGGCTCGGGCATCACCCCCATCCTGTCCATCATCGCCACCACCCTGGCCGAAGAGCCAGCCAGCCGCTTCACCCTGGTCTACAGCAACCAGCGGGTGGGCAGCATCATGTTTCATGAAGCGCTGCAAGACCTGAAAGACCGCTACCCCGCCCGCCTGACCCTGATCCACGTCCTCAGCCGCCAGCCGCAGGAAGTGGCGCTGCTGCATGGACGGCTGGATGAGGCCAAGGTGGGCGAGTTGCTGGCCACCGTGTTGCCCGCCCACACGATTGACGAAGCCTTCATTTGCGGTCCCGAAGGCATGATCGACGCGACGGAACGCGCCCTGCATGCAGCAGGCCTGCAAGCTGCGCAAATTCACACCGAGCGCTTCCTGGCATCCACACCACCAAACACTATCAAATCGATAGCTGTTTCAGCAGATTCCACAAGGGCTGCAGGCCCAAATGCCTTAAAAACGCACCATTTGCAGGTGGTACAAGACGGCAAAACCCACAGTTTTGCCTGCGGCCCGCAAGACCGCGTGCTGGACGTTGCGCTTCAAGGCGGGCTGGACTTGCCCTGGTCGTGCAAAGGTGGTGTGTGTTGCACCTGCAGGGCCCGCGTGTTGCAGGGCCAGGTGCACATGGAAAAAAACTACACGCTAGAGGCCGACGAAGTGGCTGCCGGGTTTGTGCTGACGTGCCAGGCGCGGCTGCTGTCGCCTGAGGTGGTGGTCAGCTACGACGAGCGCTGAGGCCCACCCGGCTTTATCGCGCAGCGGAGCTCACACAACGCTTGTTCACGTTTTCCTCAAACCGCGCCAGGTCTTGCAGCTCGCCGGGCGTCATGTCCTTGCGCTCACGTTTGGTGGCAATGATGCGTTTGGACTCCAGGCATTGCTGGCGCGCGCGGTTTTCCTCTTGCTGCGCCTGGTTTGACAACTCACTGGTGGTGTCGCGTGCATCACGGGTGTCCCGGCGCTCCTGTGAGTTGCGTTTGTAAACCTTCTCCATGGCTTCTGTCACTTCGCCGCGACAGTACTCGTCAAACTCGTTGTTCGCTTCCCGAACGCGCTGAGCTTCAAACTCCGACAAACGCTGACGGCCCGATCGGTTGATGAATTCATAAAGATTGCGGCAGCGGCTGCTCAAGTACTGCACAAACTCCTCCCGCACGCTGCGCGCACCACCGCCGTAAGGGTTGCCCGACTGCGCCACGGCGGCTTCGGTCACGGCCAGAGAGGCCAGGCACAAGCACACGGCCAACAAGCCACGCGATGTTTGGGTAGAGGTTTTCATGCAGTTCAATCCTTCATGCTGATTCGGCGCAAAAAACAGGTGTTCGAACACCTTGTTTCAAACCTAAATCCTAACCCACCGGAATGAAATCAGCGGCAGCAGCGCATGGCGGACGCCAAAATACTGCATGACCCACGCCAGCACCGCAACACCGCAAGACATTTCACACACCCTGCACCAAGATTTGAAGGATGCATTGGGCGACGCCGTGCGTTTTGACCCGGGCCACCTGGCGGCTTACGCCGCCGACGCGTCCAACTACCGACAGGTGCCTATTGGCGTGGTAATTCCCCGGTCGCTGGACGAGTTTGCGCAGGCGCTGCGCATTTGCGCCTCACACGATGCACCGGTGCTGCCGCGTGGGGGCGGTACTTCACAGTGCGGGCAAACCGTCAACCAGGCGGTGGTGCTGGACATCTCCAAACACTGCACCCGCATTCTGGAAATTGATGCCATGCAGCGTACTGCCATGGTGGAGCCCGGGGTGGTGTGCGATGCGCTGCGCGATGCGGCAGAGGCCCACGGCCTGACCTTTGGGCCCGACCCCGCGACCCACAGCCGCTGCACCCTGGGCGGCATGATCGGCAACAACTCTTGTGGCGCGCATTCGGTCATGTCGGGCAAAACAGTGGAAAACGTGGAAGCCCTGGAGGTGCTGACGTATGACGGTGCGCAGTTCTGGACAGGCCCCACGCCCGACGAGGAATACGAACGCATCCTGGCCGCGGGAGGCCGCCAGGCCCAGATTTACCGTGCCTTACGGGCGCTGCGCGACGAGTACGCAGACGAGATTCGCAGCCGTTTTCCCACCATCAAGCGCCGCGTGTCGGGCTACAACCTGGACCAGCTTTTGCCCGAAAACGGTTTTCACGTGGCCCGCGCACTGGTGGGCACCGAGGGCACCTGCGCGCTGACCTTGCGGGCCAGGCTGCGACTGGTACACAGCCCTGCGGTGCGCGTGTTGTTGCTGCTGGGTTTCCCCGACATTTACCAGGCAGCCGACGCCACGCCCGAGATCATGGCCACCGGTCCGATTGCCGTGGAGGGCCTGGACCATGTGATGGTGCAAGGCCTGCAAGCGCGTGGCCTGTGCGCGCCCGAAATCAGCTTGCTGCCCGCTGGGCATGCCTGGGTGGTGGTGGAATTTGGCGCAGGCACTTTGGCCGACGCGACAGCACAAGCCCAAGCCGCCGGTGAGCGCTTGACACAACGCGCCAACCGCCAAGACCCTGTGCCCTCGCAGCGCGTGGTGACGACATCTGCCGAGCAAAAACGCATCTGGAACATCCGCGAAACCGGCGCATCGGCCACGGCCTTGTCGATTGACCCCGCGCAGCCGGACCCACAGGTGGGCTGGGAAGACGCCGCCGTAGACCCGGCTCGTCTCGGTGACTACCTGCGCGCCTTTCAGGCCGTGGTGGACAAGCACGGCTACAGCACCTGTTTGTACGGCCACTTCGGCGACGGTTGCGTGCACGCACGCATCACATTCAACCTGCGCTCGCACGCCGGTGTGGCGCAGTGGCGGGCGTTTTTGGAAGAATCGGCAAAGCTGGTAGTGGATTACGGCGGTTCGCTGTCAGGGGAGCATGGCGACGGCCAGGCACGGGCCGAGTTTTTGCCGCTGATGTTTGGCCCGCGCTTGATGCAGGCCATGGAGACGTTCAAAAGCATTTGGGACCCGCGCGGGCGGCTGAACCCGGGCAAAGTGGTCAAGGCTTTCAAGGTCGATGAAAACCTGCGTATGGGGCCTGCGTATAAAACCGTCAACTGGCATACCCAGCTGAACTTCCGCTCGCCGCAAGGAGACGGCTTTCAGCGCGCGGTGGAGCGCTGCATTGGCATGGGCAAATGCCGCTCGGCACAAGGCGGCAGCATGTGCCCCAGCTTTCGCGCCACCGGCGAAGAAACCCAGTCCACGCGGGGCCGTGCGCGGCTGCTGTGGGAAATGCTGCAAGGCGACTTGATTACCGACGGCTGGCGCAGCGAAGCGGTGAAAACCGCGCTGGACACCTGCATTGCCTGCAAAGCCTGCCGCAGCGACTGCCCCACCCACACGGACATGGCCAGCTACAAGGCCGAGTTTTTGTCTCATTACTACCAGCCCGACAGCGAGGGCGGCAGCGGCAAGTGGCGCCCGCGCCAGGCCTGGGTGATGGGCCGCATGGGCGACTGGGCACCGTGGGCCATGCTGGCCCCGCGCGTGCTCAATGCACTGAACCGTACACCTGTGATCGGCCATCTGGCCAAACGCCTGGCGGGCGTGTCCACCAGCCGCCAACTGCCGCAGTTTGCACACCACAGCTTTCGTGCCTCGCACCGCCCGGCACCTGCTGGCCGCCCCCAGGTGCTGCTGTGGGTCGACACCTTCTCGGACCACTTTGACACCGACATTGCCCAGGCCGCTGTGCAGGTGCTGGCCCACGCCGGTTTCGACGCGGTGTTGTCGCGCAAGCGCCTGTGCTGTGGCCGCCCGCTGTACGACTTTGGCCTACTGGATGCCGCGCGCAACCGGCTGGAAGCGGTGCTGGCTCAGGTAATTGACGAGATGGATGTGGGTGGGGCTGGCCCCAACGCCCCGATTGCTCTGGTTGGCCTGGAGCCGGGCTGCCTGTCAGTATTTAAAGACGAACTGCCTCGCCTGTTCCCCGACGACCCGCGTGCCCAGCGGCTGCGCGATGCCACGTTTCTACTGGGCGACTTTTTGGTGGCCAAAAACTACACACCTGCGTTGCACCCTGTCAACGTGGTGGTGCACACGCATTGCCACCAGCGCAGCCTGTTTGGCAACCAGGCCGAGGCCAGCCTGCTGACCGCGATGGGCGCCACCCACACCCTGCTGGACAGTGGCTGCTGCGGCATGGCGGGCGCCTTCGGCTTTCACCCCGACCATGTGCAACTGTCACGCAACATCGGCGAACTAGCCCTGTTTCCCGCGCTGCGCAGCATGCCTGCGGGCAGCGTGGTGCTCACAAACGGTTTTAGTTGCCGCGAGCAGATTCACCAGGAACTGGGCATCAAAACCGTGCATCTGGCGCAGTTGCTGCGCGATGCGATGGTGACTAGCGATATTTCCAGCCAAGCACGTTCTTGATGTAGCCCGCTACATCAAGGGCTGCGCCCGCCAAAAATCGCCGTGCCCACACGCACCAAGGTGCTGCCCGCCGCAATCGCGGCCTCCAGATCGGCCGTCATGCCCATCGAGAGGGTGTCAAAGTCCTCCGGCTCGCCCAGGGCTAGACGCGTGTTGTCAAACAAAGCCTTGGCCCGCAAGTGCACCGCCCGCTGGGCTTCAAACCCGGCTGCTGGCTCGGGGATCGTCATCAGGCCCCGCAGCACCAGGCGCGGCAACTGGCGCACTTCCTGCGCGAGTGCCAGCACATGCGCAGGCGCAACACCAGATTTGGCCGCACCGCCGTCAATATTGACCTGCAGGCACACGTTCAGGGGGCGCAAATCATCCGGGCGCTGCTCACTGAGGCGCTGCGCCACTTTCAGGCGGTCGACGGTGTGCATCCAGTGAAAGTGCTGGGCCACCAGGCGGGTTTTGTTGCTCTGCACCGGGCCGATGCAGTGCCACTGCAAGGGCAGGTCGCGCAGCATCTCGATTTTCTCCACCGCTTCCTGAATGTAGTTTTCACCAAAGGCTGTCTGCCCCGCCGCATAAGCCTCGCGCACGGCCTGCGGCCCGAAAGTTTTGGACACGGCCAGCAAGCTGACGGATGCGTTTTCGCGCCCTGCCGCAGCGCAGGCCGCAGCGATGCGGGCTTGAACCTGTTGAAGCTTGTTGCAAATCGTGGTCATAATCAAATCCATCAGGTCAATCAACGAACGAGGGCACTTAAGTGGACATTACCCAATTGCTGGCTTTCAGTGTGAAAAACAAAGCGTCTGACCTGCATCTGTCAGCTGGCCTGCCACCGATGATTCGAGTTCACGGCGACGTGCGGCGCATCAACGTGGAGTCGCTGGACCACAAAGCCGTGCACGCCATGGTGTACGACATCATGAACGACACCCAGCGCAAAAACTACGAAGAGTTTTTAGAGGTGGACTTTTCGTTCGAGATTGACGGTCTGGCCCGCTTCCGGGTCAATGCCTTCAACCAGAACCGGGGTGCGGGTGCGGTGTTCCGGACCATTCCCTCAAAA
Source organism: Comamonadaceae bacterium (assembly GCA_031414805.1). Classification (GTDB taxonomy): domain Bacteria; phylum Pseudomonadota; class Gammaproteobacteria; order Burkholderiales; family Burkholderiaceae_C; genus JAAFIW01. The sequence goes on along the minus strand of JANOQJ010000025.1, from coordinate 5,974 downwards.
ATCCTGACCCTGGAGCAACTGAATGCACCCAAGATTTTTGGCGATCTGGCCTTGAAGCCACGCGGCATGGTGCTGGTCACCGGCCCCACGGGTTCGGGCAAATCCACCACCCTGGCCGCGATGGTGAACTACCTCAATGAAACCGAGTACGGCCACATCCTCACGGTGGAAGACCCGATCGAGTTTGTGCACGAGTCCAAAAAATGCCTGATCAATCAGCGTGAAGTGGGACCGATGACATTGAGCTTTGCTGCGGCGCTCAAGTCCGCGCTACGCGAAGATCCGGATGCGATTCTGGTGGGCGAGATGCGCGATCTGGAAACCATCCGCCTGGCCATGACGGCCGCTGAAACCGGCCACCTGGTGTTTGGCACGCTGCACACCTCCAGCGCTGCCAAAACCATTGACCGCATCATTGACGTGTTTCCGGCGGAAGAAAAAGAAATGATTCGCGCGATGTTGTCGGAGTCGCTGCAAGCGGTGATTTCGCAAACCCTGTGCAAAACCAAAGACGGCTCGGGTCGCGTGGCCGCGCACGAAATCATGCTGGGCACCAGCGCAATCCGCAACCTGATTCGCGAAGCCAAAGTGGCGCAGATGTATTCGGCCATTCAGACCGGCAGCGGTTTTGGCATGCAGACCCTGGACCAGAATTTGACCGATCTGGTCAAGCGCAACATGATCAGCGCGGCAGAAGCGCGCGGCAAAGCCAAAATCCCCGAAAACTTCCCCGGGTAGCCGTGTTCACCCCCAGGCTTCGTGCACTGCGTGTCACTGCGCCACCCCCCTTGCTGGGGGCAATACCGGCAGCCCGGCAAAGCCGGTTCTGCGGTATTTCTGGAATTTGGATCCCGCGGCACCTGCCGCCGAACTGTTAGGAGCAACACATGGAACGCGACCAGGCATCGAAATTTATCAATGACTTGCTCAAACTGATGGTCAGTCGCAACGGCAGTGACTTGTTCATCACCAGCGCGTTCCCGCCCGCCATGAAGGTGGACGGAAAGGTCACCAAAATCTCGCCGCAGGCACTGACCGGCAACCACACGTTGGCACTGGCGCGGTCCATCATGAATGACAAGCAGGCAGCGGAATTTGAAGCCTCCAAAGAGTGCAACTTTGCCATTTCGCCGCCGGGTATTGGCCGCTTTCGGGTCAACGCCTTCGTACAAATGGGCCAGGTGGGGCTGGTGATGCGGGTGATTCCGCAAACCCTGCCGACCATCGACGGGCTGGGCGTGCCACAGGTGCTTAAAGACGTGGTGATGAGCAAACGCGGTCTGTGTGTGCTGGTGGGTGCCACCGGTTCGGGTAAGTCCACCACGCTGGCCGCCATGGTCGACTGGCGCAACGAGCAATCGCAAGGCCACATCATCACGATTGAAGACCCGGTGGAGTTTGTGCACCCGCATAAAAACTGCGTGGTCACCCAGCGCGAAGTGGGGCTGGACACCGACAGCTGGGAAGCCGCGCTGAAAAACACCCTGCGCCAGGCGCCCGATGTGATTTTGATGGGCGAGGTGCGTGACCGCGAGACCATGGAGCACGCGATTGCCTTTGCCGAAACCGGCCACCTGTGCATGTGCACGCTGCACGCCAACAGCGCCAACCAGGCGCTGGACCGCATCATCAACTTCTTCCCCGAAGAGCGGCGCGCGCAGCTGCTGATGGACTTGAGCCTGAACCTCAAGGCCATGGTGTCTCAACGCCTGATTCCCAAGCAGGACGGCAAGGGCCGTGCAGCCGTGGTGGAGATCATGCTGAACACGCCGCTGATTTCTGATCTGATCTTCAAAGGCGACGTCTCCGAGATCAAGGAGATCATGAAGAAAAGCCGCAACCTGGGCATGCAGACCTTCGACCAGGCGCTGTTTGACACCTACGAAAAAAATATCATCACCTACGAAGATGCCCTGCGCAACGCCGACTCGGTGAACGACCTGCGTCTGCAGATCAAGTTGTATTCGCAGCGCGCGAAAACCTCGGACCTCGCAGCCGGTACAGAACACATGGCCATTGTTTGATTCTTGAAGGTCGACCCACTCTCTATGAGCACCAACCCCAAAACTTACGAACCCACCCCCAGCCGCCACGTCGCCTTTCTAGGCCTTGGCGTGATGGGTTACCCCATGGCCATGCACCTGGCGCTGGCTGGGCATCATGTTACGGTTTACAACCGAACTACTACAAAATCAATAGCTTGGCTGGCAGATTCCACCAGGGCGGGAAGCCATAAATATGCCGATACACCGGCGTTGGCGGTGGTGGATGCCGACTTTGTTTTCTGCTGCGTGGGCAACGACGATGACCTGCGCAGCGTCGTGCTGGGCGAGAACCTGGGCAACGGCACCCGGGGTGCCGGTGGCGCGTTTGCCGGCATGAAGCCCGGCGCGATTTTCGTCGACCACACCACAGCCTCGGCCAGCGTGGCGCGTGAGTTGTCGGCGTTGGCTCTGGCAAGGGGTTTGCAATTCATCGACGCACCCGTGTCTGGCGGCCAGGCCGGTGCGCAAAACGGCTTGCTCACCGTGATGTGCGGCGGCGATGCAGCGGCATTCGAAGCCGCCCGACCTGTGGCCATGGCTTTCTCGCGCGCTTTCACCTTGCTAGGCGACAGCGGCTCTGGCCAACTGGCCAAAATGGTCAATCAGATTTGCATTGTCGGCCTGGTGCAAGGCCTGTCAGAAGGCATCGCTTTTGGCCAGAAAGCCGGGCTGGACATGGCCCAGGTGCTGGAGGTGATTGGCAAAGGTGCAGCCCAGAGTTGGCAAATGGACAACCGCGGCAAAACCATGATCGACGGCAAATTTGACTTCGGTTTTGCGGTGGACTGGATGCGCAAAGACCTCGGGTTGGTACTCGACGAAGCCAAACGCAACGGCGCTCGGCTTCCGGTGACGGCACTGGTCGACCAGTTTTATGCGGATGTGCAGGCGGTGGGGGGTAACCGGCTGGATACGTCGAGCTTGATCAAACGCCTCTGATGTCGGGATGACTTCACTTCGCTTCAATGAAAGAAAACTGGAGGCAGCGTGCCTTCATCATCTTTCATCGACGGCGCAGCCGAAGTCATCTGTCATCTGTCATCCGCCCGGCGACGCGCCCGACGTCGTCGTGTTGCTGGGCTTCGCGGGCTGCGGCAGCAAGCGCTGCAGCTCCTGGTCACTGATGATTTCAAACACGCGCACCACTTTTTGAACGCCGCTGACATTGCGCACCACCGCGGTGGCGCGGTCCGCTTCGCGCTGGGTCACGCGGCCCATGATGTGAACCGTGCCGCGTTCCACCACCAGCTGAAAGGCGTTGGCGTACAGGTCCTGCGCGTCGACCAGCGCGGCCCGCACGCGGCCCGCCACCAACACATCTGACGACCGCTGCGTGAGAGTGGAGCTGCCCATCACGGCCAGCTCGTTGACGATGGCGCGCACGTTCTCCACTTTGGCCACGGTTTGCTCGGCAAGCAGCTTGTCTTGCGCACTGGCGACTTCTCCGGTTAGCAGCGCCTGGCGGTTGTAGCTGTTCACGTTGATGTGGCCACGCTCGCCCAGCGCATCGCGCAGCCGGTTGGCCGAGCGCAGCTCGATGCCCTCGTCTTCCAGCTGCGCCCCAGAGGTGCGCCGGTCAGTGGCCACCAGCGTGCCGCCGACCAGGGCGCTGCCCACAATCAAGGGTGCGCAGGCAGACAGCAAACCCGCCAGAGCAGTAACAACCAGACCCAGTTTCAAATGTTTTTTCATACAACCGTTTCCAAATCACCCAACAACTGAACATCCACACCATCGCAAATGCAGTGCAGGGCCAGGATGTGAACCTCCTGGATGCGCGCAGTTCGCTCGTGTGGCACACAAATATGAATATCGGTCTCCCGCAGCCGGGCTGCCAGCTTGCCGCCGTTGCGCCCCGTCAACGCCACTACCGACATGTCGCGGTCGTGAGCAGCTTGCACGGCTTCCAGCACATTGGCCGAGTTGCCGCTGGTCGACAGTGCCAGCAGGATGTCGCCCGCCTGGCCAAGGGCCCGCACCTGCCGGGAAAACACTTGGGAAAAGTCGTAGTCGTTGGCGATGGCGGTGAGGATGGAGCTGTCGGTGGTCAGCGCAATCGCACCCAGTTCCGGGCGCTCGCGCTCGAAGCGACCCACGAATTCAGCGGCAAAGTGCTGCGCGTCAGACGCCGAGCCACCGTTGCCGCAGGCCAGCACCTTGCCGCCACTGGTCACGCAAGTCAATATGGCTTGCACGGCGGCGGCAATCGGCTTGCTTAAGGTTTGCGCGCACTGGTATTTCAGGTCGGCGCTGTCGATGAAGTGCTGTTGGATGCGGAGTTCTTGCATGGCGGCGATGATACTGCTCGCGTTTGGCTACCCCTGGTTACATGCCAAATAGGCTTCTAGCCCTTGTAGATATTGCTCAAGCAGCTATTAAATCAGGAGTAAAGCAGGAACAAATCAGCTTGACGCATCGAATGCAGCGCGCAACCAGGTGATGCGTGCATCTTCCACCAGCACCACATCAAACCGGCACGGCGGCTCACTGGCCAGCCGCATCAGGTAGTGGCGCGCCGCAAACACAACGCGCCGCTGCTTGATGGCCCCCACGCTGCCCGCCGCGCCGCCGTGCGAAGCCCCGGCGCGCTGGCGCACCTCGACAAACACCAGCGTGCTGTCGGCCGCCTTCATCACCAGGTCAATCTCGCCGCCACCGCGTCCGGGGGTTCGATAATTGCGCGCGAGCAGCCGCAGCCCCGCTGCCTGCAAATGCGCCAGAGCGCGGTCTTCGGCGCCGTCGCCTTTCTGCTTGGTGGTTTGCCCGGTGGTTGTGGCTGCAGACTGGGTCGGCTTTGTTGCGCTGGTGGTCCCCAGCAGAGTCTTCAAAAAAGGAAATTTCATTGAGCGCTTCTTTTGTCCAGGCCCTGCAAGCCGCCCGAGAGGTGGCCGGTGGCCAGCATTATCCGAAAGGCGCGCTGTACCTCGTGGCCACGCCCATTGGCAACCTGGCCGACCTCACCCTGCGCGCCCTGCATGTGCTGCAACTGGCCGACACCCTGGCCTGCGAAGACACGCGCCACACCCAGTCGCTGCTGCGCGCCTGCGGCATCGACAAGGCGGGCCACCAGCTGCTGGCCCTGCACCAGCACAACGAGCTGGAGGCGGCACAAACCTTGATTGCCCGCTTGACCGACGGCCAACGCGTGGCCTACGCCAGCGACGCGGGCACCCCCGGTATCAGCGACCCTGGCGCGCGCCTGGTGGCCGCCGTTGTCGCGGCTGGTTTTCGCGTGGTGCCGCTGCCGGGTGCCAGCAGCGTGACGGCGGCGCTCAGCGTGGCTGGCGCGGTGGCGCTGGGCGATGCGGACGGCTTGGGTGCCAGCGGCTTCGTGTTCGTGGGCTTTCTACCCAGCAAAGCGATGGCCTTGGCGACCGCTGTTCAGACCCTGTCACAGGAGCCCCGCGCCGTGGTGCTGATGGAAGCCCCCCACCGCATCGCCGCCCTGGCCAGCGCACTGGCCCTGCTAGGCCCGCGCCGCGTGACGGTGGGCCGCGAGCTGACCAAACAATTCGAAGAAATCGCCACCCTGCCCTGCGCAGACTTTTCCACCTGGCTGGCCGCCTCACCCCTGCGCAGCAAAGGCGAGTTCGCGCTGGTGCTGCACCCGCAAACCGCCGTAGCGGTGGACGACAGCCTGCGGGTGTTGCAACTCTTGATGGCCGAATTGCCTTTGAAAACAGCGGTGAAGCTGGCCAGCGACATCACGGGCGTCGCGCGCAACGGGCTGTATGAGACGGCGTTGCGGGAGAAGGCCGCTGAATCGGGCACTTAACGAGATCAATACGTTATCCTGAATCCGTGACCCCAACAGTACCGTCGCCAATACTCCCGTCTGAATAGGCCAATTGCCTTGGAATATCTCGTGACTGCGCACACAAACCCCAATCTCGACGCAAGACTCGCTCGGTCACATGGTTTGTGCAGGG
>JANOQJ010000024.1:0-56397 GCA_031414805.1 Comamonadaceae bacterium | reverse complement strand
CTTCTCGTCGCTGACGCGCGGCCGCGGGCAACTGAAGGTGGTCGTGATCCACCCCGCCGAGCGCCTGCCGCAGGTCGCAGCGAGCGCCTTGCTCAAGCTGCTTGAGGAACCGCAGGGCGGCCAGCGCTTCGTGCTCGCCTGCAGCGATGTGGCGTCGCTGATGCCGACGGTACGCAGCCGCTGCCATGCCGTGGCGCTGCCCGCGCCTGACCCTGCCGAGGCGGCCGGTTGGCTGGCTGCTGCCGGGCTGGCAGATGCAGCCGTGTTGCTGGCGGGCAGTGGTGGCCAGCCTTTGGCAGCGCTGGAGCGCCAGGCACTCGGGCTCGACGGCGCGCTCTGGGCCCGCCTGCCGTCGCTGGTGGCGGCGGGGGACTCGATGGCGCTGTCGCGTCTCCCGCTGGCGCTTTTGATCGAGTCGCTGCAAAAGCTGTGTCACGACGCGATGCTGGGCGCCTGCGGCGTTGCGCCGCGGTTCTTTCCGGCCGGCAGCGTGCCTGCGACCAGCAGCCTGCGCCGCCTGACCGATTGGGGCCAGGCGCTGCGGCGTATCGCGCGCCACGCCGACCACCCGTGGAAGGCGGACGTGATGGTCGAGGCGCTGGTGCTGCAAGGCAGGGATGCCCTGGCCGGCGAGCTGCCGCGCCCGAAGCACCCGCAAACCGATTCGGTACACTCGGCACGATGACTGAAGCCAGCGCCCGGGGCCCCGCCAACGCAGTGTCTGCCACGGCTGCGCGGCCGAGCGTGATCCAGTTGGTGTTCCGCGAAAAAGGCGCGCTCTACGCAGCCTACATGCCGCTGCTGACCGAAGGCGGCCTGTTCGTTCCGACGACGCGGGACTACCGGCTCGGCGAAGACATTTACCTTCTGCTGTCGCTGCCCGATGACCCGCAGCGCTACCCGGTGGCCGGGAAGGTCGCCTGGATCACGCCAGCCAATGCCTCGGGCGGACGAACCCAGGGCGTGGGTGTCCGCTTTCCGGGCGACGAAAAGACGCGCGTCCTCAAACTGAAGATCGAGGAGATCCTCGGCACCTCGATCTCGTCGGCCAAGCCGACGCAGACGATCTGAGCACTCGCGCGTCTTGCCTGAGCCTGCGGGCGAAGTGGCCTGGCCCTGCATGTACGTCGACTCCCACTGCCACCTGAGCTTCCCCGAACTCGCCGCGCGGATCGACGACATCCGCGCCGCGATGGCTGCGGCGAGCGTCGATCGGGCGCTGTGCATCTGCACCACGCTGGAGGAGTTTCCCGAGGTGCTCGCGCTGGCGAACCGGTTCCACAACTTCTGGGCCAGCGCCGGCGTCCACCCCGACAACGAGGGCGTGCAGGAGCCGAACCTGGCCGACCTGGTCGCGATGGCGCAGCAGCCGCGGGTCGTGGCGATCGGCGAAACCGGGCTCGACTACTACCGCCTCAACAGCCGCAGCGTCGACGAGATGGCCTGGCAACGCGATCGCTTCCGCGTTCACATCCGGGCCGCGCGCGAGAGCGGCTTGCCGCTCGTCATCCATACCCGCAGCGCCTCGGACGACACGCTGGCAATCCTGCGCGAGGAGGGCGCTTCGGCCGCCGGTGGCGTGTTCCACTGCTTCACCGAAACCGCAGCGGTGGCGCGTGCGGCGCTTGATCTGGGCTACTACATTTCGTTTTCCGGCATCCTGACCTTCAAAAGCGCACAAGACTTGCGCGACGTGGCCGCTTTTGTGCCAATGGACCGCATGCTGATCGAAACTGACAGCCCGTACCTGGCTCCCGTGCCCTATCGCGGTAAAACCAATAACCCGTCGTACGTGCCTAAAGTGGCGCAGCAGATTGCGCAGATTCGCGGCGTCGCGGTCGAAGACATCGGCCACATCACCAGCCGCAACTTTGAACAACTGTTCCCCGCAGCGGTCTAACCAGTTTTGCCAGGATTAAATATGCGAAATTACATTAAAAAGCTTGTCTATCTTATTGTTTTAATTGGATTTAATTCAGTTCAAGCTGGCTCCTACGACGACTTTTTTATCGCCATCAAGCAGGACAACGCTGCGGCGGTTCAGAGTCTGCTCAAGCGCGGTTTCGACGCCAATTCCCGTGATCCGGCCGGTTTTCACGGCCTTTATCTGGCCCTGCGCGAGCCCGCGCTGAAGTCCGCTGGTGTGCTCGCGGCCTGGCCGAAAACCGACTTGAATGCGGCTACCCGTCAAGGCGAAACACCGCTGATGATGGCTGCGCTGAAAGGCCACACCGAGCTGGCCACGCAGCTGGTAGCCAAGGGCGCCGACGTGAACAAAACTGGCTGGACGCCGCTGCACTACGCCGCGACCAACGGCCATATCGCCATCATCAGCCTGCTGCTGGAAAACCACGCTTACATCGACGCCGAGTCGCCCAACGGTTCCACGCCGTTGATGATGGCCGCCCAATACGGCACCGCCGCTGCGGTGAAGCTGCTACTCGAATCCGGCGCCGACCCGCTGCTAAAAAACCAGTTGGGTCTGACTGCTATCGACTTTGCCCAGCGTGCCAATCGCACAGAATCTGCCGGATTGGTTGCGGCTTTTGTGCGAGCCAAGCAGCCTAAGGGCGCTTGGTAGGCCATTTCAACAACCCGGTCGACAGCGCTGTGCCGAGCACAATCACCGCGCCACACAGCAGCATCCAGCTCGTCAGCGCCTCGCCCAGCAGCAAGGTGCCGTAGAGCACGGCAAACACCGGTACCAAAAACGTGACGGCGAGCGCTTTGGACGGGCCTGCATGCTCAATCAGCCGGAAATACAGCACGTAGGCCACACCAGTGCACACCACCCCGAGCGCCACCAATGCCGACCAGGCCACGAGGCCCGGCGTTTTAGCAGGCCACAGCCAGGCGGCGGGTAGGGCCAGGCCCAAGGTGGCGCCTATTTGACTACCCGTGGCAGTGACCAGGGGCGGCACGCCGGTCAGGTAGCGCCGCGCAAAGCTTGCCGACAATGCGTAGCAGAAAGTGGCCAGCAAACAGGCTAGCACCGCCCAGCCTGGCGCAATGCCAGATACCGCATCGGGCTTGAACGTGGCTTTGTCCCAGGCCAGCGCGGCCACACCGGCAAAACCCACTGCCAGACCCAGCACGCGCGAACCCGTGGGCCGGTCTTTCAGCCACACCCAGGCTACCAGCGCGCCAAACAGCGGCACCGTGGCATTCAAGATGGCCGACAAGCCGGTGGTGATCGACAGCAGCGCAAACGAAAAGCAGGCAAACGGAATGCCGGAGTTGAAAATACCCACCAGAAGCACGCGGCCAGCGTTCGCTCTGAGCTGCTGCAAAAGGCCGCGCAGCAACAACAGCGGCAGTAAAAACACCGTCGCGATCGCCACACGCAGGAATGCGGTGGCCAGCGGGCCAAAGTCCACCACGGCGATGCGCATGAAGAGGAAAGATGAGCCCCAAATGGCTCCCAGCAGCAGGAAGTCGATGGCCCAGGGGCGGTTGGGGGTGGTTGTTGTGTTCAAGGTGGTGGAGGTAAGTATCTGGCTCCCTCCCCTTCCGGGGGAGGGCGGGGGTGAGGGAATGCGGGTGAGGGGCTTGTCGGAGTATGCGGGGGTTGGCGCTCTTGCCCCCACCCTAGCCCTCCCCCGGAAGGGGAGGGAACAAGTCCGGGGAAGGATTGCCTGCAGCCTCAAGCTCCAGCAAGGCCGCTTTACGCCCCAGCCCACCGGCATACCCGGTCAGCGATCCATCCGCCCCCAACACCCGGTGGCAGGGCACGATGATGCCGATGGGGTTGCGGCCTACCGCGGCGCCGACGGCGCGCACGGCTTGAGGGTTGCTGATTTGCTGGCTGATGCGGCCGTAGCTGGTGGTTTGGCCTGCGGGAATGCGCAGCAGCGCGTGCCAAACCGATTGCTGGAAAGCGGTTCCGGCGTTCAGATCGAGTGGCAGATCAAACAGTGAGATCGAGCTATTGAAATAAGCGCTCAATTGATGAACGGCTTGCTGCAAAACAGGGTGGGCGTCGTCCTGCGGCCAGGCCAGTTGGTCGCTAGCCGGTAAATGCCGTTGGTCGGCAAACCAGACGCCGCACAAGCCATGCGGGCTCGCAGCCAGGATCATCGGACCCAGCGGGCTGGCCCAGTGGGTTTGAACGGTGTGGGGGTGGTATTTCATGTAAAAAGTGCCTCTAGCCCTTGTAAATATTGCTCAAGTAGCTATTTATTTAATAGCACAGGAGCTCCCAAACCATGCCAGGCCCGCAGCACCGCATAACTGCGCCAGGGCCGCCAGGCTTGCGACATGGCCTCGGCTGCACGTGCGGGGTGTTTGTCACCCTGCACGCCCAGCGCCTTGTGCACCGCCACATCACCCGCCGGAAAAGCATCGGGCCAGCGCAGGGCGCGCATGGCGATGTATTGGGCGGTCCAGTCGCCAATGCCGGGCAGCGCTTTCAGGGCCAGCACCGTGGCGTGCACATCGGCGCCGTGCAAGCTGATGCGTTGCTCGGCCACGGCCTGGGCAAGGGCGACGATGGCCGCTTGCCGCTGTTTGACGATGCCCAGTGAACCCAAACCATCACCCGACGCCTGCGCCAGCACGGCGGGTGAGGGGAACAAATGGGTCAGTTGTGGCCAGGGCGTGCAGGGCGCGTCCAGGGCCTCGCCAAACCGTGCCACCAGGCGCTGCGCCAGGGTGCGGGCGGCGGCTACCGTAATTTGCTGGCCCAGCACGGCGCGCACCGCCAGCTCAAAACCGTCCAGGCTGCCGGGCACGCGCAGGCCATCGCAGCCAGGAAAGTGTCCGTTCAGTGCGGTGTTGATGGCTTGGGGGTCGGCGTCCAGGTCCAGCAAGGCGCGCACGCGGCGAATCACCAACGGGAGCACCGAGCGCAGCGAGTCGCTGACCTGCAGCTTGACCCGGTGGTGCACCGCGTCGAACTGAGCCACCACCCAGCCCGTGTGAACCTGGCCCGCCGCCTCAACGCGCAGGGTGCGGCCCAGCCGCAAGGCAGACAAATCCACCCACTCAGTCCCCCCAATCAGGCGCTTATTAAAAAATTCCAGCATGGCCGCTGCGTCATACGGTGGGCGGTAGCCCAGCGCCACCGTGAGCGCGCCACTGGCGGCGGGGGCTGCGCGCCGCATCGCCGTGGGGTTCAGACCGTAGTGCTGCACAAACGCCGCGTTGAAACGCCGCAAGCTGCCAAAACCGCTGACCAGCGCCACCTGCGTCACGGGCAGGTCGGTGTCGGCCAGCAACTGTTTGGCCGACAGCAGGCGGCGCGTTTGCAGGTATTGCAAAGGCGACACACCCAGTTGCGCTTCAAAAATCCGCCGCACATGGCGGCTGCTCACACCCAGGCGCGTAGCCAGTTGTTCCACCGAAGGTGCGCCGTCACCCCAGGCCTCGGGCTCGTCGAGCAACCGCGCGGCCTGCCAGGCCAGCATGTGGCTGGCGTCTTGCGTGGACCACACGAGCGAGCCGGGCGCCAACTCAGGCCTGCACCGCAAACAAGGCCGAAAACCGGCCCGCTCCGCCTGCGCCGCCAGCCCAAAAAACCGGCAGTTCTCGAAACGGGGAATGCGCACTTTGCAGACCGGACGGCAGTAAATGCCGGTTGAGGTAACCGCCGTGAAAAAACACCCATCAAACCGCGCATCCCGCGCCTGGATGGCCTGGTAGCAGGCCTGCGGATGCAGGTTGGGGGCATGCGGGGCGTCGGCAAGCATGGGGGCCATGATAGGTGGCGGGGCCTATTTGGCTAGCCGTTTTCGGACCTGTGAACTGCAACGCCAGGTCAGCTACCAAGCGCTATATTATTGATAGCTGCTTGAGCAGTATTTGCAAGGGCTGATGCCGTATTTCATCAAAATTCTGGGCGTTTGGCGGTGAATCAACTACTAGCGTTGTCGCTGCAAGGCGAAGTCAAAAATGGTGCGGTCTCGAACCCACACCTGCACGCCTTGCGCCGTGCGGTCTTTTGGACTCCACGGCAGGGGTACGTTGTCAGCGATGATTTCCAGCCGGTGAGAACCCTCGGCCACCGCCGGAAACTCGTAACGCCCCTGGGCGTCGCTACGCGTCTGAAAACGGCCGTTCAAGCGGATCGTTACGTCGGGCACGCCGGCCTCGGATGCTTCGCGCAGACCGTTGTCGTCTGCATCAAAGAACACCACGCCAGACACATAGCCAAATCCGCTTCCCGGTGCGCCACCAATGGGTGCCAAGCGTGAACCCGTGCTGTCTGAATACTGCAATGTGAATAGCAAACGCCGGCTGTTGGGCGTCGCCGCGATGGCGTCGGCAGCTGCCGCGGCCAGAGCAGACGTGACTTGCAGCGCCGGGTTGGCTTGCCCTTGAATGGCGCTGTATTGCACTGACGCCCTCCAGCCGCGGGCCACGGCCCAAGTCAACGCCAAGGCACCGTTGTATACCGGCCCACTCGGGCTTTGCGCACCGCGCAGGTTGGCGTCCAACGAAACACTTCGCCACAGCCGCAAACCGCCCACCACACCGATGTTCCAGGCCTGGCTGGTCAAGCCCTGCTCCTGCAAACGCTCCCAGCCCAACGAGGTTGCCAACGTGCCGGATGTGTCCTCCAGCCAGCTGTGGTCTAGGTTGGCGCGCAACGCCCGGCGCTGCGCTGCGCGAACCACCTCGCCGCGCCACTGGGTCTGGCCCCAGTCGGAGCGGCGGCTCCAGGTGAACTGAGCCGATTGCCCCGCGGCGCTGCCCGCGCGCAGCGCCAGGCTGGCCGCCAGGTTGTCGCGCGCAGTCAATCGGTAGCGGCCAAACGCGTTCACAAAGGTGCTGGCCGATGACAGGCCCGACACACTGTCAGCCAGCTCTGCCGCCAAGCCCGCCTGCCACTGGCGGGTGCTCCACTCGGCGCGCCAGTTAACGCCCCGAAGGTCCGAGATGGCGCTACCCACGCCCCAGCGCAAGTTCGGCTGCAGGTAGAAAACGCCCGCGGTCTGGCTCAGCCAGCCGCTGCGCCATTGGGCATCGGCCCACACGCCCTGAGCGCTTTCGGACGCTGGCAAGCCCTGCGGCAACAGGGTGTTGGGTTGTCGAGTGGTTTGGCTGGCGAACGCATTCAGCTGCAATTCCAGGGCACCGTCGCGCTGCCCGGATGCGGCATCTCCCTTGGCCACTGCATCGGCCCACGGTGCCTGCCCCTGCCAACGCCACCCGCTCCATTGCGACCAAATGTCCTGCGTGCCGTTGGGGTTGGCCGGATCAAACACAGCGCTGGCCTGGTTCAGTTGAAATCCCAGGCTGGCTGTTGTCGCACTGTTGCCGGGCAAGGCAAACTGCACGCCGACCGATGCCAAACGACCACGGGCCAACTCGAAGCCATCGTCACCCAATCCGTCGTACACGCCAGGTTGGCCAATAGATGCGTTGAGCACCCACCGCTGCCCCTGCGCCCACTGACCAACCAGCCCCTGCACCGGGGACGAGGTCAGGTTGTTGCGGCCAAATCCTTGCATCAAAGGCACTTGCAAGCTGTTCACATTGCCAGCGCTGTGGTTGGCCAGCCACCCTCTGTTCAGCGGCAGAGCCAGCTGATCAATCCGCCAGGCGCGCGTGGTGCGACGCGAGGGCTGCAAGCCGCTCTGCATGTCTTGCCGACTCTGGCTGGCGTTGAGCGAAAGTGCACCGTGGTTAGGCGTATCCAGAAAACCGGAAAACGATACTGAACGCGCGGTACTTTGTTGCGTGGCACGCTCGCTGGACAGGTTGTAGTCCAGACGCCAGCCCCGCAGCCATCCGCTGCCATCTGCTGAGTCGGTCGGTACCAGGTCGGGCTGTGGGCCTTCTTCCAACACCCGGTCAAGGTAAGCGCTTTCGATCGGCTGTGCGGTCGGTGGGGTAGTTTGTCGGGTTTGTGCCTGCCCGCTAGCGGCTGCACCGAGCGTGCCCGCGCAGGTGGTCAACCACAGCGCAGCGCACCGCGCAAAGCTCATGGCCCGAAGCTTTGATCGATGTCCAGAGCCTGGTTTTTGCCCCACTCCAGCGCGCCTTTGAGGGTGATGGGAAAGACCGGTTCAATCGGTGTGTCGGCACCCTCACGCTCCGACACCGTCAGCACAATCTTGCGTGTCTCGCCCGGCAAGATGGGGCTGTTCACCGGCGTTGCTTCGAGCCGCTTGCCCTTGCCATCTGTCCCGGCTAAAAACCCTTCCAGACGACCATGCGCTGTGCCGGTGTTGCGCACGAGAACCACGGGGACGCGTTTCCCATCGCGCAGCTCGACCGTTGACGAAACAAGTGACAGATTCGGCTTGGCGTCGCCGACCGCTACATAGACAATCACGGCCACCCGGGCGCCAATGGGAATCGACTGAGACGTACCCGCCAGGCTCGGCTCTTTGCCCTCCAGCAAAATTGCAAAGCGGCATTCGGTGCTGGCTTGCCCTGCTGGCGTGGTCACCTCAAAACGAAAGCGATAGGGCTTGCCGGGTGTGACTGACAGCTCCCGGCGCTCTAGCGCTACCCACGGGCGGCAGCTGTCGGTGGCCAGCTCGTCGATGAACGCCACGCCGCCGTCTGCCTGGTAGACCCAGTCAGCGGTTTTGACCAGCAGCGCGGTGGGTTGATTGGCCACGTTGGTCAACTCGATCACCTGACGCAGGCGCTGGCCGGGAACGGCCTTCAACTCAAAGCGTGGCGGAGACACCGAGAAAGCAAAGTTAGCCAATGCAGGCAGCGCCATACCCAAGGCCAATGCAAAACAGCAGGCAGTCAAAAACGCTGAACGCGTAAACCGGCTCATGGGGTGACCTCAATCTCAAAGTAAAAATCAAGCGACTGAACTTGCGTCAGGTAGCGGCCATCGGTTTGCAAGTACAAAAAAATCGACTCGCGCAAAGTGGCCCAGTTCACCAGGCCATCAAACACCAGCGCACGTTCACCGCTTCGCACGCTTCCTGCCAGCAGCCGACCTTGGGTCGACCAGCGGGCCATCACCTGCGTGTCTGCGGCGGGTGCCAGCACCATGTAGACACGGGCACGCTTGTTCAACCATGCAGCCAGGTTGAGGGCCAGGTCAACCCGAGTGGAGGCTTCAACCGTATGGTTGGCGCCGCGCCCTGGGACCAGGTTCTTCCATTTCATACCGACCACGGGATCGCTGACAACCGTACCCGTGTCATCGACCCGGATGGCCTTGGCAACAACCAGCGGCGCGGTCAGTAAAGCGGCTATGAAAACGCCACCGGTAGCCAGTCTCCGTGCAGTTGCGCGCAAACGCTTGTTCATGGGGCCGTCAGGGTGTAGGTGGCTCTGCCATTGAACACGCCCGCAGCAACGGGTTGCGTGTTGGCATATCTAAATGCCAGGCAACTCTCAAACCAGGTGTTTCGCGCAACGTTCAAAAGAGTTTGCAGTCCACCCACAAACGTGCCCGAGGGAATAGTTGGCGTCGGGTCGCCAATGCCACTGGATACCCAGGAAATATTGTTGAAGGCGATGACGTCCGATGCCGCATTGACCAGATTTGGCGGCGTGGTGACGGTGAGCGTTGCATCGCCACCAGCGCCGGTAGCGGCGCGGCGAAAAAATCCACCGACATAAACCTGCGCTCCAGGTGTGCAGAACGTAAACCCGTCATACGGGCTTTGTGCCACCGTGCTGTTGCTCGTCATGGCCCGTGGACCACCGCCAATGCTGGCCGCAGGCACGGTATCTGACACGAGATTGACGGTTGTGTTGTCTTGCGGTGTTCCGCCCGCGTTGAAATTGCCACCGGCAACCGTCCCAGTTCCCACCTGCAGGTAAATGGCCCGCGTTCCGGGTGTGATGGTGACGACAAACGCATGAACTGCCATCGGAGCCATCATGGTCACAGCAGCAGCAACACACATGCACTGTCTGCAAACGCTTAAGTTGGACATCTTGAGCCTCTCTAGCAAATCGGCATTTTAAGAACGAGTGAGCACAAACAAAAATGGCAAAGGACGAACCTTTGCCATGTTCAATTGCAGCGGCTATGCCGCTCAAGCGACTCAGGGAAGCGTTGCTGTGTAAGTGACCCGACCGTTTTGAACGCCAACACCGCCGTAACTGCCAGCAGCGTAGGGGGTTGAGTTAGCAAATGTGTAAGCCCAATTCCCGACCGAGCGGACTAGCTTGGCAGTCGCGGTCAAGGGAATCGAAGCGGATGTCGCATTGCTCACAAATGTGGGATGGGGAATGATCGCAGGTAGGAAGACGCCAGACGCGGTACCAGCGACCGCTGCAACATTGATTTCAGTCCAGGGGATCGTGTCACCCGCGGCATTTGTCAGGTTGCCTGTTGTGGTGGAAGTCAAGCCAATGTTGCCGTCATTGCCAAACACGCGAACTGTTACGGCGCCGTTTCCCAAATCGCCACTACCAGATGTCGCGGCGATGGGTCCGCCACCAAGGTTGGCGGGCGTCACGACAAAGTCAATTAAGTTGATATTGGTGCCGTTGAGCGCGTCAGTAAAGGGTGTGCCCGTTCCCACTTGCAAGAACAAAATACGCGGAATAGTGATGCGAAAGTCCACACGGGCGCTGGCGGTTCCGTTTGCTGGCGTCGGTGTGTTGATGTCGGATTCAGCTTGCGACACATTCGGCAGCAACAGGCTGGCAAAAATGGCGGCGGAAATGAGGTTTAGTTTCATGCTTAGCTTTCAGGGTGAGCTACTTAAACGTGGACCATCGATTTAAGTGCGTTACAAATATATGACAATTGAAACTATATGCAACTTATCAAATTTCGGGTGGTTTTTAGCCTGGTCTTTACTTAACTTTAAAGATTCGCAGGCGAAAGTTGTGATGAAAATCACAACTTTGATCAACGCCACACCGCGTTAATCGCGGCACAACCCATGTGAGTAAACGGCTACTGTTTTCATAGCGTTGCGATTGCTGGCAGTCTGCAACACGATGCGCCAAGCTCATCCACGTACGCTACAAAAACGCAGCCGCGGCCTTTTTCCACTGATCTTCCCCCCGCATGAACGCTGCGCCGTTTGACGATGTGCTGAACATCTGGCTGATGACCACCGACGAAGCACTCCCGGTCGACGGTTCTCATAGCCTCTCGCGCACCGCCCTGCTGGCGCATGCGCTGGCAGGGCGCGGCCATGTGGTGACCTGGTGGGCCAGCAGTTTTGACCCCAGGACGCACCAGCACTGGCCCCAGGCTCAGGCGCCTTACCTGGACGTGGGCTTGCCTGGGCAGGGAGGCTGGCGAATACGCTTTCTTCAAAGCCCGGGGTACCGCCGTGGACTTCTGGCCCGTTTGTGGAATGACCGCTTGACCGCTCGCGACTTTGAGCGCAATGCCAGCAGGCGCTGGCCGATAGCGACGCCATGCCCGATGCGATCATTTGCGCACTGCCCACGGTGGCGCTGGCTGCCGCAGCCGTACGCTTTGCTCAGCGACATCGCGTGCCCGTGGCGGTGGACGTGCGCGGCGTGCAGCCCGAGGTGCTGTTAACCGCTGTGCCGTCGGTGTTGCGTCCCATCGTCAGAGTTTTGCTGGGGCGCTATCGTCGGTTGGCTTTTCAAGCCTTATCGGGCGCGCATGCTGTGTTGGCAAGCTCGAGCAGCTACCAAAATTGGGGTCTAGGCCACGCTCGGCGCGCTGCCAACGCGCTGGATGCTGTGTTTGCACAGACCATTCCTGCATCCATCGGGCAAGCCGACGACGCGACCACCTTGTATGCACGTTTTGCGCAATGGGTGGAGAAGTTCGCGGCAAATGGTGTTGAAGCCGAGTGACGCAGCCAGCGGGAGCGGTGGCTACTCCAGCGGCGAGTACGCCTCGCAGTCCACCTGAATCAGCTCGTCTTGCGCCCGGGTGATTCCCAGGCGTAGCGCGCTTAACCGACCGCCCCACACGCATCCTGTGTCCAGCGACAGCACATCGGGCCGCAGCATCAGCCCCAGTTGCGACCAATGGCCAAAGGCCACCGTGGTGCTGGCGGTCTGGCGCTGCGGCATGTCGAACCAGGGCACCAGGCCTTTGGGGGCGCGCTGCGGTGGGGCACTGACCTTCAGTTCCATGCTGCCGTCCCGGTTGAAAAAGCGCAGCCGGGTCAGGGTGTTGACGATCAGGCGCAGGCGGTCTGGCCCTTTGAGCTTGTCTTGCCATTGCGTGGGCTCATTGCCATACATCTGGGTAAAAAACGCGGGAGCGTCGGGGCTGCGCATGACCTGCTGCACCTCGTGGGCCAGCTCCAGCGTTTGCGGCAGTGTCCATTGCGGCAATACACCCGCATGCACCATCAAGATCCCGTGGGCGTAGATCGCCAGCGGTCGTTCGCGCAACCAGTCGAGCAGCGCGGCACGGTCGGGCGCTTTGAGCACGCTGTCCATCGTGTCGCGGCTACCGGGTGCGCGCACCCCGTGGGCCACCGCCAGCAGGCTTAAATCGTGGTTGCCCAGAATGCATTGCGCCGCATTGCCGTAGCGACGCAGCCGACGCAGCACACCCGCCGAATCGGGGCCGCGGTTGACCAGGTCGCCCAGCAGAAAAATCGTGTCACGACTGGGGGAAAAGTCAATTTGCGCCAGCAAGCGCCCCAGGGGCTCGTTGCAGCCTTGTACGTCGCCTATCAAGTAAAGTGCCATGGTGTTTGATTCTCCCCGCACTTCATGGACTTTTTACTGATCGCGCTGTTGACCCTGCTCAATGGTGTGTTTGCCATGTCAGAAATGGCACTTTCTTCCAGCCGTAAAGCGCGTTTGGCGGCCCTGGCCGAAGCCGGTGACCATGGTTCGCAGGCCGCCCTCAAATTAATGGACGAGCCCACCCGGTTTTTGTCCACTGTTCAGATTGGCATCACCTCCATTGGCGTGCTCAACGGCATCGTGGGCGAGGCGGCTTTCAGTGACGATTTGGCGGCCTGGCTGGGGGGTTTGGGTTTGGCCGAAAAAGCCTCAAAAATTGCAGCAACCGGCATTGTGGTGACGCTGATCACGTTCACCACCATCATCTTTGGTGAGCTGGTGCCCAAGCGCATTGGCCAGCTCTACCCCGAGCCGGTCGCTCGTTGGGTGTCACGCCCCATGCGGTGGCTGGCACGGGCCGTCAGCCCGTTTGTGGCCCTGCTGACGGCCACCACGCAGGGCGTGCTCAAGCTGCTGCGAATTGACACCACCGCCACCCGTGGCATGACCGAAGAAGAAATTGCACACAGCCTGGAAGAGGGCGTGGACGCCGGTGTGATTGAGCGGCACGAGCAGCAGATGGTGCAAAACGTGTTTCATCTGGACGACCGGCCGCTCACCTCGCTGATGGTGCCTCGCTCGGACCTTGAATGGCTGGGTGCGCAGCTCACCGTGGCGCAGTGCCTGAGCCAGGCGGGCAGCGGTGGGGCGCATTCGTGGTACCCCGTTTGTCGGGGCTCGCTGGACGACGTGGTGGGTGTGATCAGCGTGGCACGTCTGCTCGAGCTGTCGCCGCTGCACGCTGACAAGCCGGTGGAGCCGCACGCACAACCTGCCTTGTTTGTGCCCGAGACGCTCACCGGCATGGAGTTGCTGGAGCAGTTTCGCGAAAAGTCGGGCCGCATGGTGTTTGTGGTTGACGAATACGGTGTGGTGCAAGGCGTGATGACGCCGCGTGACTTGTTGGAGGCGATTACCGGTGAGCTGCAGCCCGGCGCCCCGTCAGACGCCTGGGCGACGCCGCGCGACGATGGCTCCTGGCTGCTGGACGGCCTGATGCCGGTCAGCGAATTGAAGGCCCGCCTGAACCTGCGCGAGCTGCCTGGCGAAGACAAGGGCCGCTACAACACCGTGGCCGGTTTGATGATGGCGGTCAGCGGCCACATGCCGACCACCGGTGAGCGCATCGAATGCGCGGGCTGGGTGTTTGAGGTGGTGGACCTGGACGGTAAACGGATTGACAAGTTGCTGGCGGCACCCATGCCATCGCGCGAAGACGAAGACAGTTAACAAGGATTCATCGATATGGCCGACACCGCGTTTTACGAAAAACCCGTATTGCTTAACCGCGACACCCACCGCGCGCTGCGTGTCGGGGCTACCAACGGATTTGAATTTGCCAGCCGTGCCAATTCTTTGTATTTGGCCGGGGTTGAATTCAATGAAGCCGTCAAGGAATACGCCATTGTGTTCACCCGCAGCGGCGGCAGCAAGGTCATTCCGGTGGCAATTTTGGGTTTGCGTGCCCAGGAAAACTTGTACGTCGACAGCCAGTTTGCCTGGCAAGCCACATACATTCCCGCCTTCGTGCGGCGTTACCCGTTTGTGCTGGCACAAATGACGGGCGCAGATATGGGTGTGTGTATTGACGAAGCCTGCAAAAACCTGAACGACCCCAAGGGCCAAGCCTTGTTTGATAACCAGGGCCAAAGCACGGAGTTTCTGCAAAACGCAGTCGAGTTTTTGACCAAATTTCAACAGGAATACCAGCGCACAGAAACGTTTTGCGAGCGTCTGGCCGAGGCGGGTCTGCTCACCGACATGAACGCACGCGCCGATTTAACCGATGGCCGCAGCTTCACCGTCAACGGTTTGATGGTGGTAGACGAGAAAAAGCTGCTGGCGCTGACCGATGCGCAGGTGCTGGCCATGTTTCGCGCGGGCGATCTGCACTGGCTGTCGCTGCATTTGGCGTCGTTGACCAATATGCAGCGCCTGGTCGACCGCATGGCGCAGCGCAAGGCGTTAATGCAGCCTGCACCGTTGCCAGTGGCGCCTTGAGCGTTTGTTGTGAATCAAGGCAAAAACCTGCACCAGCCCTTATAAATACTTCTCAAGCAGCTATGAAATAAATAGCATCTTAAGGTTTACCGCATCACCACTGTCCCGTATTCGCCATTGACGCCCACGGCTCTTGCGGTGCCAGCGACGGGCCGCGTTGCAGCAACTCAATCGAAATGCCATCTGGTGAGCGGATAAACGCCATGTGACCGTCGCGTGGTGGGCGGTTGATGACGACGCCGTGGTCGGCCAGGCGCTGGCACAGGGCGTAGATATCGTCCACCGCATACGCCAGATGACCGAAGTTGCGGCCGCCGACGTACTCCTGCGGATCCCAGTTGTGGGTCAATTCCACTTGCGCTGAGTCGTCGCCGGGTGCGGCCAGGAAGGCCAGGGTGAAGCGGCCCGCAGGCACATCCCGCTTGGACAAAAGTTTCAGACCCAACTTGTTGCAATAAAAGTCCAGCGACTCATCCAGGTTGGTGACGCGCACCATGGTGTGTAGGTATTTCATTTGTTGATTGTCTTCAAAAGCCGTGTCTGTTGCGAAAAGAGGTTATTTTGCTATTATTAGCATAGCTGCTTGAGCAGTCTTTATAAGGGCTGAGAGCCAATATCTTATGAATTTGAGCGTCAAATCAATGACCGCCTTTCGCCCCCGGCAAAGTCGCCAGCACCACGCCCACCAGCGCCACGCCCAGCGCCAACATCTGTGCCCCGCTCAAGCGTTCGCCCAGCACCAACACGCCCACCAGCGCAGCCGAAATGGGCAGCATCACGGTAAACACGCCGCTTTGGGAGGCAGGTATGTTTTTGAGCCCCGTCATCCACAGCCACACCGTCCACACGCTGGCGGCCAGGGCGTAGAACACCAGCAGCAGCCACAGCGGCGCGGACACGCTGGCAAAGTCAAATTGCCACGCCATGTACAAGCCAAACGGCGTGACCAGCGCAAAGCCCCACAAGTTGACCAGCGACGAGATGCGCTTGGGCCCCATCACGCCGGTCAGGCGTTTGCCAATCACCACATACGCGGCTTCGCACAGCACGGCACCAAACACCAGCAGGTTGCCTAGCCAGATGTCGCTGATGCCGGGAATGAGCGTTGCGCGTGAATTTGAAGCCAAATTGGCATCCAGCACTTGTAAAGACTGCTCAGGCAGCTCATATTTCGATAGCGCTAACAAACCAATCCCCAAAGCGGCACAAGCCACCGCCACCCATACCCGGGCACTGATGCGCTCGCGCAGAAACGCCCAACTCATCAATGCCACCACGGCCGGTATGGCGGCCATGATCACCCCGGCTGATACAGCGCTGGTCAGGCCCACACCAAACAGCATGCAGATGGAAAAGAGGAAATTGCCCAGGAACGATTCGAGGAACAGCAAGCGCTGGGTTTTCGGTGCCAACGGCGCTTCGTCTGCGGGCTTTTTCAGCCAGTGCAGCATGGCCAGCCCGCCAATGCCGAAGCGCAGCCAGGCCAGCAAAAAAACCGGGATAACGGCCACCAGCGGTTTGGACAGGGCCACGTAACTGCCCACCAGCGACATGCTCAGGGCCAGGCAACCGTAGGCGATGAATCGGTTTGTCAAAATGCTTTGTACTTTCAGATTGTCAAAAAACCACTATGACCCACGACTCCGAAGGCCTGCACGTCTTTGTGTACGGCACCTTGCGCAAAGGCCAAGCCAACGACATCAACCACTTGCAACCCGCGCCACGCTATGTGGGCCCCGCCCAGGTGCAAGGCAGCCTGCACCACCTCGGCCGCTACCCGGGCTTGCTGCTACAGGAAGGCGGCCCGGCAGTGTTCGGCGAGGTGTACGCCATCAATGCGCAACTGGAGCGCACGCTGGACGAGATTGAGGAACTGTATCCCCAGCAAACAGACGAGTACTTCAAGCGACATATGCCGGTGCGGGTCAACGGGCAGTTGCTGGACTGCATCGTCTACGAAATCAACCCGCGCTACACCGTGGGCAAGCCGGTCATTGGTAGCGGCGACTGGGCGCAGCAAGCTTCAGTGCGGTAGCAGCTTATAAAGTTCATATTGCGAAATTTGATTTTCGCAATTTGAAATTGAGACACGCAAGCCATCAGCAGGAAGCGTTCGTCAAACCCGATTTCTTAGCGATTTTGCATGCCTTGTCTCCGTAAGCTGTTGATTTAAAACAATAAAAAATAATTCTTCTATAAGACATAAGAGACGAAACAAGTCTTATAGAAGAGTTAAAGTCTCGCATCGGCCTTTTTCAACCGACGACCGTTTTTTCAACCTCACAGGAGCCTTTCATGTCTGCAAACTGGACTCATCTGACCCGCGAACAACAAATCGCCGCTATCGAAAAAGACTGGGCCGAAAACCCACGCTGGAAGGGCATCAAGCGCGGCTACAGCGCGGCTGACGTGGTCAAACTGCGCGGCTCGCTGAAAGTGGAGCACACCCTGGCCCAGCGCGGCGCTGAAAAGCTGTGGGGATTGATCAACACCGAGCCCTTCGTCAACTCCCTGGGCGCCCTCACCGGCAACCAGGCCATGCAGCAAGTCAAAGCCGGCCTGAAAGCCATTTACTTGAGCGGCTGGCAAGTGGCGGGCGACGCCAACAGCAACGGCGAGATGTACCCCGACCAGTCGCTTTACAGCGTTGACTCCGTGCCAAAAGTCGTCAAGAAAATCAACGCCACCTTCACCCGCGCCGACCAGATTCAGTGGGCCGAAGGCAAAGCCCCCGGCGACGAGGGATACCTCGACTATTTCGCCCCCATCGTGGCCGACGCAGAAGCCGGTTTTGGTGGTGTTTTGAATGCCTTCGAACTGATGAAATCCATGATCGAAGCCGGCGCGGCTGGCGTGCACTTTGAAGACCAACTGGCAGCCGCCAAAAAATGCGGCCACATGGGCGGCAAAGTGCTGGTGCCCACCCGGGAAGCTGTGAGCAAGCTGGTGGCTGCCCGCCTGGCCGCCGACGTGATGGGCACGCCCACCATTTTGCTGGCCCGCACCGACGCTGAAGCCGCCGACCTGGTGACCAGCGACGTGGACGACAACGACAAACCGTTCATGACCGGCGAGCGCACCGTGGAAGGCTTCTACCGCAGCCGCAACGGCGTCGAACAAGCCATCAGCCGCGGCCTGGCCTATGCCGAATACGCCGACCTGATCTGGTGCGAAACTGGCACCCCTGACCTGGCCTTTGCCAAGCAGTTTGCCGACGCCATCCACGCCAAGTTCCCCGGCAAATTGCTCAGCTACAACTGCTCGCCATCGTTCAACTGGAAGAAAAACCTGGACGACGCAACCATTGCCAAATTCCAGCGCGAGCTGGGTGCCATGGGCTACAAGTTCCAGTTCATCACACTGGCCGGTTTCCACAGCCTGAACTACGGCATGTTCGACCTGGCCTACGGCTACGCCCGCAACAACATGACCGCCTTCGTTGAGCTGCAGCAAAAAGAATTCGCAGCGGCCGACCGCGGCTTTACCGCCGTGAAGCACCAACGCGAAGTGGGCACCGGTTACTTTGACTCCGTGACCACCACGATTGAAGCCAATGCGTCGACTGCTGCGCTGAAAGGCTCGACGGAAGACGAGCAGTTCTTCGACAAGAAACACGCGTAAATTTAAACTGTCACCGCTAAGCGGTAGCCAGCCTTCATCAAAAAAGCCCGCAGACCTGTCTGTGGGCTTTTTTTGTGCCTAATCGGTCGTTAGGCCCGGTGGATATTGCTCGAGCAGCTATTAAAAAGTAGCATTTTTTGAAAGAAATGCTGATTTGCAGCGAAGGGTCTGACTGGACTTGCCCGCTTTCACGGAGACCTCATCGTTACCGCTGGGTGGGTTCATCAAACGTATGCGATGCATCACCCAGCAAAGGTGGCAGTTTTTTCAACAGCAAGTCCACCACGACACGATTTTTCAGCGGCATAAAGCGGGTTTGTTGCCACACAATATTCAGCGCGTAGCCAAAAGGTACCGGCTCATCAAATAGCTGTACCAAAGACCCTTCAAGTAACGCGTCGGCCACAAGCCACACAGGCAGCCGGGCCAAACCCATGCCCGCTTGCGTGGCGCTGGCAATCATTTGCAGATCATCAAACGATAGCCGCCACGTCGGGTTGACCTCGCGCAATTTGCCGCGCGCATCGTTGAATAGCCATGGTTTAACGTGTCCGCTACGCCGATACACCACGCAGTGGTGCCCCGCCAGCGCGTCCACACTGCGAGGCCAACCGTGTTGCTGCAAATAGGCCGGTGCAGCGCACAGCACCATGCGCTGCACGCCCAAAGACCTGGCCACCAGCGAGCTGCTGTCGGGTAACGTGCCACTGCGTATCACCAAGTCAATTCCTTCGTCCGCCAAGTCGCTCACATGGTCTGAGAAAGACACCTCCAGCACCAACTGCGGGTAGCTGCGCGCCAACTCCAGCAGCAGCGGCCCGACGCAAAGGCGACCAAAAAGCACGGGCATGCTGAGCCGCACACGGCCCATGGGGATTTGGCGTGCCGCGTCCATTCGGGCGTCTACCGCGTCCAGTTCGGCCAGCACGCGTTGGCAGCGCTCGTAATAAGCCTGACCGTCGTTGGTCAAGCTCTGGCTACGCGTGGTGCGCAAAAACAAGCGCGTACCCAGCCGCAGTTCTAGCCGCGCCACACTTTTGGCAACTGCCGAGCGCGTGAGTTGCCTGCGCCGCGCGGCCAGTGCAAAGCTGCCGGCCTCTACCGCCGCGACAAAGTCTTCAATACCGCTCAGGCGGTCGTTTGTGGTTTGCACTAATTGGCTCCATTCTTTCACCAGTAAGTGGACTAATTTTCACCACTGAAGATACCAAGGAAACAATAAAAATATGCCGTGACCGTTTTTTAACCAACCCAATCAGAAAGCACAGCATCATGAAAAACTGGCAACTCAGCCAATTTGGCGCACGCAACCTCAGCCTGCGCGAGCAAGCCTTACCCGCGCCGGGGGCTGGCCAAGTGCTGGTTCAGGTCGAAGCCGTGTCGCTGAACTACCGCGACAAGCTGATGATTGACAACGGCATGGGCATGGCCGTTGACATGCCTTTCACGCCCGCATCTGACATGTGCGGCACGGTGATGGCAACGGGCCCGGGTGTGAGCCGCTGGCAAAACGGTGACCGCGTCATCAGCACCTTTTGGGCGGGATGGATTGACGGTGTGTGCCCTGTCGGAACCTTCGCCCTTGGGGGCACCGGCCCGGGCGTGTTGGCTAGCCACGTGGTGTTGAACGAGCAGTGGCTGGTGGCAGCGCCCCGGTCACTCACCGCAGCAGAAGCCAGCACCCTTCCTTGCGCCGGGCTCACCGCATGGTTTGCATTGGTAGAAACCGGGGCACTACACGCAGGGCAAACCGTGCTGGTGCATGGCACGGGAGGTGTCGCTTTGTTTGGCATGCAAATCGCCAGGGCCCACGGCGCACAAGTGATTGTTGTCTCGGGCAGCGACGAGAAACTGACCAAGTCACGCGACCTGGGGGCCCAGCACGGGATTCGCCGCCAATCTGTTGACTGGGTAAGCACCGTGCGCGCGCTCACCGACGGACGCGGCGCAGACCATGTGCTGGAAATCGCAGGCGGCGCTAACTTGGGAAAATCGTTGCAGGCTTTAGCCCAAGGCGGCAGGGTGTCGGTGATTGGCACGCTGGAAAGTCTCGAAGTCAGCAGCTCGGTGTTTCCCTTGTTGATGGGGCGACCTGTTGTGCAAGGCATCGGTGTAGGGCATCGCCGAGCACTGCAGGATTTGGTTCGTGCGGTGGATGCTACGGGCTTGAAACCTGTGATTGCTGCGGAGTACGACTACACCGAGCTGCCAGCAGCGCTAGCGCATTTGGACCGCGGGCCTTTCGGCAAGATTGTTGTTAAATTTTGATTTTCTACGGGCTGCCGAGTGTGCAGTGACACACGCCTGGCGGGTCGCTCGTATCGAGTTTGTTATCGAAAACTCAGGGTTTGCGTCCCAGGCACGGGTTTTTCTTGCGCGTGGCCGGTGTTGCGTGCAAACTCATCGCAGTTAAAAAGTCGAAAGAGTTCGAAATGACCGAAGCAAACGACAACACTGTCATGAACCACAAGTTTTGCCAAAAATGCCGTGGCACGGGCAAGTTGATGGTGGACAGTGACAGCGTGAACGAGCAGTTTGAGGTGGAAAGACAAACTGTCATGACGCCGTGCCCGGAGTGTCGTGGCAAGGGCTTTTTTACCGACAGCTATCGGCCACCGGTTAAAATGTAAGCACTTTAGCGCTTTAGCCCTTGTAGAGCCTGCTCAAGCAGCTATCAAATTCATAGTAAAGCGCGGTATTTACCGCGCTTTTGTTTTAGACCAGCCCCTTTCACCATGATTCACATCACGCTTCCCGACGGTTCTCAACGCGAATTTCCTGGCCCGGTCACGGTGGCCGACGTGGCAGCGTCCATCGGTACCGGCCTGGCCAAGGCTGCGTTGGCTGGCAAAGTGGGCGGGCAGGTGGTGGACACCAGTTACTTGATCGAGTCGGACAGCGACCTGTCCATCATCACGGGCAAAGACGCCGACGGTCTGGAAGTCATTCGCCACTCCACGGCCCACTTGCTGGCCTACGCGGTGAAGGAGCTGTTCCCGGATGCGCAAGTCACCATTGGCCCGGTGATTGAAAACGGTTTTTTCTACGACTTTTCGTACAAGCGAACTTTCACATTGGACGACCTGGCTGTCATCGAAAAGAAGATGACCGAGCTGGCCGCCAAGGATGAAAAAGTCGAGCGCCGCGTGCTGCCGCGCGACGAAGCCGTTGCCTATTTCAAAAGCCTGGGCGAGCACTACAAGGCGGAGATTATTGCCAGCATTCCCGCCAACGAAGACGTTAGTCTGTACCGGGAAGGCGCATTTGAAGACCTGTGCCGTGGCCCGCACGTGCCCAGCACCGGCAAGCTCAAACACTTCAAGCTGATGAAAGTGGCCGGTGCCTATTGGCGCGGCGACCACCGCAATGAAATGCTGCAGCGCATTTATGGCACGGCCTGGGCCACCAAAGACGAGTTGCAGGCGCATCTGACGATGCTGGAAGAAGCCGAAAAACGCGACCACCGCAAGTTGGGCCGCGAGCTGGATTTGTTTCACATCGACGAGCACGCGCCGGGCCTGGTGTTTTGGCACCCCAAGGGTTGGACGCTGTGGCAAGGCGTAGAGCAGTACATGCGCCACGTCTACCAGGACAACGGCTACCTGGAGGTCAAGAGCCCGCAGATCATTGACAAGAGCTTGTGGGAAAAAACCGGTCATTGGGACAAATACCGCGAGAACATGTTTGTCACTGAGAGCGAAAAACGCGACTACGCGCTCAAGCCCATGAACTGCCCGGGTCATGTGCTCATCTTCAAACAGGGTCTGAAAAGCTACCGCGATCTGCCGCTGCGCTTCGGCGAGTTTGGCCAATGCCACCGAAACGAGCCCTCGGGTGGCTTGCACGGCATCATGCGGGTGCGTGGCTTTGTCCAAGACGACGGCCATATTTTTTGCACCGAAGACCAGATTCAAAGCGAGGTGGTGGCCTTCACCACCTTGCTGCAAAAGGTCTACGCCGACTTCGGTTTTAAAAACATCATCTACAAGCTGTCTACACGGCCCGAAGCCCGCATTGGCTCCGAAGAAAGTTGGGACAAGGCCGAGCAAGCCCTGGCCGATGGATTGAAGGCCTCGGGTTGCGATTTTGAGTATTTGCCAGGCGAGGGCGCTTTTTACGGCCCCAAGATCGAATACACGCTGAAAGACGCGCTGGGCCGTCCCTGGCAGTGCGGCACGATTCAGGTCGACCCCAACCTGCCCGAGCGGCTGGATGCTGATTTTGTCGATGCCGATGGCCAGCGCAAACGCCCCATCGTTTTACACCGCGCCATCGTCGGCAGCCTGGAGCGTTTCATCGGCATCCTGATCGAAGAACACGCTGGCGCGCTGCCCACCTGGCTGGCCCCAACGCAGGTCGCGGTACTGAATATCACTGACGCGCAGGCCGATTACGCGACCGAAGTGGCCCAAAAACTACGAAAATCGCAGCAAAATCAAGACCTTAGGGTGCTGTCTGACCTGCGTAACGAGAAAATTACGCTTAAAATACGAGAGCATTCGTTGCAAAAGCTGCCGTACCTACTGGTTGTAGGTGACAAAGAAAAAGCAGCCGGGACGGTCGCAGTGCGAGCCCGAGGTGGTTTTGACCTCGGCGTCATGCCGCTAGATGCCTTCATCCAGAAGATTTCAGCTGACATCACAGCAAAGCATTGACCGTTTTTCATAGTTTTTATAAGGATTTGAACCATCGCTACTGAATTTCGCGACCGCCGCCAGCGCGAGGAACGCAAACACCGCCTGAACCGGGAAATCATGGCCCCGGAAGTCCGCCTCTCGGGTGTCGAAAACGAACCCTTGGGCATCGTCAACATCAATGAAGCCCTGCGCATGGCGGGCGAGTTGGATGTCGATCTGGTGGAAATTGCCGCAACAGCGGTTCCGCCAGTTTGCCGATTGATGGACTACGGCAAGTTCAAGTACCAAGAGCAGAAAAAGGCGGCGGAAGCCAAAGCCAAGCAGACGGTTATCGACATCAAGGAAATCAAGTTCCGCCCTGGCACCGACGACGGTGACTACAACATCAAGCTGCGCAATATCCGCCGCTTTTTGGCCGAGGGTGACAAGTGCAAGATCACACTGCGCTTTCGGGGCCGCGAGATCACGCACCAGGAACTGGGCATGGCACTGCTTAACCGCATCCGCGATGAACTCGCTGACATCATTGTGGTGGAGCAGTTTCCCAAGCTGGAAGGGCGCCAGATGATCATGATGATCGCGCCGGGCAAGAAAAAAGTGGCTGTCAAGCCAGCTGAGGTTGCGCAAGCAGCACCAGCGTAAAGATTCGATTCGCAGGTAGGTCGCCTGTGCGTTGAGCAAGTGAAGAGCCTGAAAACTCTTCACACAAGTGGCGAAGTAAAACTCGCCACAAAAAAGTGGCGAAATTAAAACTCACCACAAAAAAGTGGCTCGGGGCCAACAAGGCTGCAAGTATTTTGCAGACGCCTCACGAGCACAAATGAAAAGGAGCATGCAATGCCCAAAATGAAGACCAAGAGCAGCGCGAAGAAGCGTTTTCGCGTTCGTCCCGGTGGCACCGTCAAGCGCGGTCAAGCCTTCAAGCGTCACATCTTGACGAAGAAGACCACCAAGAACAAACGTCACCTGCGGGGTTCAACCGCTGTGCATGAGACCAATATGGGTCACATGGCACAGATGCTGCCCGGCTTTGGCATTTAACCCAGACGAACAAGGAGAACATTCATGCCTCGCGTCAAACGTGGTGTAACGGCACGTGCCCGTCACAAAAAAGTTCTGGCTCTGGCCAAAGGTTTCCGCGGCCGCCGCGGCAATGTATTTCGGATCGCTAAAGAAGCGGTGATGAAGGCCGGGCAATACGCCTACCGCGATCGCCGTACCAAAAAGCGTGTGTTCCGTCAGCTGTGGATTGCCCGTATCAACGCCGCTGCGCGTGAATGCGGCATGACCTACAGCCAGTTCGCCAACGGCATTCGCAAAGCGGGTATCGAAATTGACCGCAAAGTGCTGTCGGACATCGCGATTCACGACAAAGCCGCTTTTGCTGGCATCGTCAACCAGGTTCGTACCCACTTGGCTGCTTGATATCAGTCCTCAAACACTATCTTTTTGATAGCTGCTTGAGCAGTAAATACAAGGGCTAGAGCTTGAAAAGGCACTAGCCCTTTGTTTTGGTAGATGTACACCGATTCTCTGAATAAACATGACCGATCTGGACGCCATCGTTGACAGCGCCACGCAGAGTTTTGCGCAGGCCCATACCCCCGCCGAGCTGGAAAACGCCAAGGCGCTGTACACCGGTAAATCGGGCCGCATCACCGAGCTCATGAAGGGCATGGCCGCGCTCAGTGTCGAAGACAAGAAAACCCGTGGTGCAGCCATCAACCTGGCCAAACAGGCCATTGAAGCCGCACTGAACCAGCGCCGTGAAGCCCTCGCCGAGCAGGAGCTGCAAGCCCAGCTCAAGGCAGAAGCGCTGGACGTGAGCTTACCCGGCCGCCTGCGAGCCCCCGGCGGCCTGCACCCGGTGAGCCTGACGCTGGAGCGCATTGAACAGATTTTTGCCAGCATGGGTTTTGACGTGGCCGATGGCCCGGAAATTGAGACTGACTGGCACAGCTTCACGTCGCTGAACAACCCGCCCAACCATCCCGCGCGCTCCATGCAGGACACGTTTTATGTGGACATGAAGGGCGAAGACGGCATTGCCTACAACCTGCGCCCGCACACCAGCCCTATGCAGGTGCGCTACGCACAGCAGCACGTGAAAAAGCACGCAGAGGCCGTGAAAGCGGGCTTGGCCGAGCCCGGTGCCGTGATGCCTGAAATCCGTGTCATCGCACCCGGTCGGACCTACCGCGTGGACAGCGACGCCACCCATTCCCCGATGTTTCACCAGTGCGAAGGCCTGTGGCTGGGCGAGAACGTCAGCTTCAAAGACCTGAAAGTGGTGTTCACCGGCTTTTGCCGCACTTTTTTTGAAAGCGACGACCTGGCGCTGCGCTTTCGCCCCAGCTTTTTCCCGTTCACCGAGCCCAGCGCCGAGATTGACATTCAGTTTCAAAGCGGCCCGCTGGCTGGTCGCTGGCTGGAGGTGGCGGGTTCTGGCCAGGTACATCCGCAAGTGGTGCGCAATATGGGCCTGGACCCCGAAAAGTACATTGGCTTTGCCTTTGGCATGGGCCCGGACCGGCTGACCATGCTGCGCTACGGCGTGAGCGATTTGCGCCTGTTTTTTGATGGCGATGTGCGGTTTTTAAGCCAGTTTCAGTAAAACACAATTATCTAAATTGATAGCTGCTTGAGCAGTATCCATAAGGGCTAACAAGCGTTTTTGACCTATGCAATTTCCTGAATCCTGGCTACGCACATTCTGCAACCCGCCCTTGTCCACCCAGCAGCTCGCTGACACATTGACCATGGGCGGTCTGGAGGTGGAAGACCTGCGGCCGGTTGCCCCGCCGTTTGAGCGCGTGGTGATCGGTGAAATCAAGGAAGCTGCGCAGCACCCCAATGCCGACAGGTTGCGTATCTGTTCAGTGGACGTGGGGCAGGGCGCTTTGCTATCCATCGTCTGCGGCGCACCCAACGCCCGCGTGGGCATCAAGGTCCCGTGCGCCCTGGTCGGCGCGCAATTGCCGCCGGGTGACGATGGCAAACCGTTTGAAATCAAGCTTGGCCAACTGCGCGGCGTGGAAAGCCAGGGCATGTTGTGCTCGGCGCGCGAGCTGAAATTAAGCGAAGACCATGGCGGCCTGCTGGAACTGGCGCCCGACGCACCCGTTGGCGGCAACATTCGCGACTGGCTGAAGCTGGATGACACCGTGTTCACCCTCAAGCTCACGCCCAATCTGGCCCATGCGCTGAGTGTGCATGGAGTGGCCAGGGAGCTTGCAGCCCTTACCAATACTGCTCAAGCAGCTACTGAATTTGTAGCTAATCCAGTATCGATCCCCGACAAATTACCTGTCACCCTCAGCGCCCCCGATCTGTGTGGGCGCTTTTCGGGCCGCATCGTGCGCGGTGTGAACACGAAGGCGCAAACCCCCGCGTGGATGGTCGAGCGCCTGGCCCGCTGCGGACAGCGCAGCGTGACTCCGCTCGTGGACATTTCAAACTACGTCATGTTCGAATTCGGCAGGCCTTCGCATATTTTTGACCTGGACAAGATTCACGGCGGTCTGGAGGTGCGCTGGGGCAAGCCGGGCGAGCAACTCAAGCTACTCAACGGCAACACCGTGACGGTGGACGAAACCGTGGGCGTGATTGCCGATGCCCAGGGATTGGAGTCACTAGCCGGCATCATGGGCGGCGACGCCACAGCGGTGTCTGATAGCACCCAAAACATCTACATCGAAGCCGCCTTCTGGTGGCCTAACGCGATTCAGGGTCGCTCGCGCCGTTTCAACTTTTCCACCGATGCAGGCCACCGCTTTGAGCGCGGGGTTGACCCCAGCACCACCGTCGTGCACCTGGAGCACATCACCCGCCTGGTAATGGACATTTGTGGCGGACAAGCCGGGCCGATAGATGACCAGACGACTCGGCTGCCCGAGCAACGGCCTGTGACCTTGCGCGTCGCGCGCGCGGGGAAAGTGATTGGCATGCCGCTGACGCAGGCCGATTGCGCGCAGGTTTTCAAGCGCCTGGGCCTGCAGTTTGTTTCGGGCGATGGCACGCTCACCGTCACCCCACCGCCGCATCGTTTCGACCTGACCATTGAAGAAGACTTGATCGAAGAAGTCGCCCGCGTGATCGGCTACCAACAACTGCCCGACACTTCGCCGCAGGCCCCCATCAGCCCTAAGCTGCGCGCCGAATCGCTCAGCAACACGTTTGCGGTGCGTCGCCAGTTGGCCGCACTGGGCTACCAGGAAACCATCAACTTCAGCTTTGTGCAGGCCCAGTGGGAGCGTGATTTCGCCGGCAATGCCGATCCCATCACCCTGCTCAACCCGATTGCCAGCCAGATGAGCGTGATGCGCTCATCGCTTATGGGTTCGCTGCTACAAGTTTTGAAGCACAACCTGGACCGCAAAGCCGACCGCGTGCGTGTGTTCGAAGTTGGCCGCGTGTTCCTGCGCGATGCGTCCGTGGCCACCACCGATGCCACTGTGCGCGGCATCGACCAGCCGATGCGCGTTGCAGGTCTGGCCTATGGCGATGTCAGCGGTTTGCAATGGAGCGCGGCTGCCCGCCTGGTTGACTTTTTCGACGTGAAAGGCGATGTGCAGGCGCTGCTGGCACCTTCTAAACTTGAGTTTTCACCCGACGCTCACCCCGCCCTGCACCCCGGCCGCAGCGCCCGCGTGCACTTGGGCGACCAAGCCATTGGATGGGTGGGGGAGCTGCACCCGCGCTGGCGGCAAAGCCTGGATTTGCCATCGGCACCGGTGCTGTTTGAGCTGGAACTGGACGCCGTGCTGGCGCGCCTGGTGCCTGTTTTTGAACCCGTGCCCAAATTTCAGTCTGTGCAGCGCGATGTTGCGGTCATCGTGGCCGACAGCGTGACCCACGCCGCTCTGATGCAAGCGGTGCATGCAGCGCCAACAGACGGTTTGCTGCGCGATGCCTTGCTGTTCGACGTGTACCGGCCCAAACAGGCCGCGACAGGTCTGTCGGCAGGCGAAAAGAGCCTGGCAGTGCGCCTGACACTGTGCAGCGACGAGGCAACTTTGACCGACGCGCAAATTGAACATGCCGTGGCTGCGGTGTTGAATGAAATTGAAAAGCAATTGGGCGGACGTCTGCGTACCTGATCCCGGCTCGGATAACCCACAAAAACACAAGAATTAAAGAGGACGACACCATGGATTTTTCCGTTGAAAGCTTGGAGACGCCGGCGCTGACCAAGGCCCAGTTGGCCGACTTGCTGTTTGACCAGATTGGACTGAACAAACGCGAGTCCAAAGACATGATCGACGCGTTCTTTGATTTGGTGTCCACCAGCCTGGTTGACGGCGTCGATGTAAAAATTTCAGGCTTTGGCAACTTTCAAATCCGCACCAAAGCCCCTCGGCCGGGCCGTAACCCGCGCACCGGCGAAGCCATACCGATTCAGGAGCGGCGCGTCGTGACGTTTCATGCCAGCCATAAGCTCAAAGAGCAAATTCAAGGTACTTTGGCCGACCCGGAGTGATCTGAAACAACAATTGTCATAAATTGTGGCAAGCAGCTTCTGCAGCCTTTGCGTGCTGCAAAAAGTTAGAGTAACCTCGCAGCTTTCTCGTCTACAGCATTGATTTCAATGGAGAAAGCGCTCCCTTTGATACCCGCCAAACGCTACTTCACGATCGGAGAGGTCAGTGATTTGTGTGGTGTCAAGCCTCACGTGCTACGGTATTGGGAGCAAGAGTTCACGCATTTGAAGCCGATGAAGCGCCGCGGCAACCGGCGTTATTACCAGCACCACGAGGTCCTGATGATCCGCCGGATCCGGGATTTGCTGTACGACCAGGGCTTCACCATCAGCGGCGCGCGCAACAAATTGCAGGAGTTGGTTCAAACCGAGCGTGATAAACGCAAAGCGGGTGAAGTGCTGCTGGAAGGTGTCGAAGTCATTGAAGTCTCGGGTCCAGATAGCGAGTTTGAAGACTTTGGAGACAGCACTGCCGCCGATGACCATCACCCGGCGTCTCAAAAATTAATGCTGGTTCGCCGTGAGCTTTTCGAAATTCGCGACCTGCTGACTGCGCATCGGTGAAACTGTGTGTTTTAGCGACATATAATCGTTAGTTGAACGGTGTGTGGCGCAGCCTGGTAGCGCACTTGCATGGGGTGCAAGGGGTCGAAGGTTCGAATCCTTTCACACCGACCAATGAATACGAACAGAGATTAAACAAAAAGGGTTAGTTGGGTTTTCCAGCTAACCCTTTTTCTTTTATGCTCTGTATCAATCCGTTAGATTTTTAGCGGCAACGCCGTTTGTCCGATTCACACGCTACAAGCCATACGTGAAAACCGTTGTATTTGCTGATTTGGTGGGAAGTACAGGCATTTTTGAGCGCCTGGGTGATGCCACCGCTTCGCAGTTTGTCTCGCAGCTGACGGGCGCACTGAGCAAGATGGTTGAAAAGCAGCATGGGCGGGTGGTCAAGCTGCTGGGCGATGGCCTGTTCGTGATTTTTGAATCGGAAACTGATGCGCTGGCTGCTTGTATCGCCATCCAAAACCGCTTGCAGGAAAAACCGGTTTACCCAGGCGGCAACGGCAGCCCGGTACAAATTCAAATGGGCATTGAATCGGGTGAAGTGGTTGAAATTGACGGCGACTGCTTTGGCGATGCCGTCAATTGCGCCGCCCGGCTGTCCGATCTGGCCGGTGCAGACCAGATACTCACCACCCATCGCGTGCGCGATTCGTTAATACCCGCCCAAAGAACTGTCTTGCGCAGCATAGGCCCGATGTACTTGCGCGGTAAGTCGGAATCGACTGAGGTGTTTCGCGTCGAATGGAAAGATGACCAGGACGCAGACGCCACCATCATGGGTGCCTCCATGTACAAACTGCAGAAGGTGCAGGGCCTGGCGCTCACCTATGCCGGACAAACGCTGCGGCTGAATGCGCATGGAGACAAGCTGTCGCTCGGCCGCTCGTCGACGGCGTCGCTGGCCATCAATGACGCCCGGGTTTCGCGGGTCCATGCGGTAGTGCACTGGCAGGGCGATCAATTTGTGCTGGGAGATGTGTCCAGTTTTGGCACGTGGGTTTACATGGGCAGCCAGACCGAGCCGGTGGTGTTGCGGCGAACCGACTGCTATCTGGTGGGTCGCGGGCAAATTGCCTTGGGATGCGAGCGCAATGTAGAGAACGCGCCGTTGGTTGAATTTGCGGTTGGCGCATAACGCACATTGAGCCACGCTGACAAGATGTCCCTGCTCGAACTATTCATTGAGAGTGTGGCTGACGACCCAGCTTTTCGCCACTCTTGCCTGTTGCGTGATGGGGCGCCTGAACGGGTCATTGGACGCGATGGTGCCTGCGATGTCTGCTTGCCGGACCCCGAAAAGACCATTTCGAGGCGGCATTTGGCGGTCTGGAACCAGTCGGGTAGCTTGTGGTTTCGGGTGTTGTCGTCGGTGAATGGCGTTGATTTACCTGGCGGCGAGGTACCCCCGGGCGCACGGGCTCTGCTCCCGCAAGATCAGACCCTGGTCCTGGGCGGCTACCGCTTGTATGTGACGGTCGTGACTGAGCGCAGCGCTGGGGGCGACGACGCTACCGTGGTTGAACCGATGGAGTTTCATCACAGCATCACCCCAACGGTTGCGCTGATGTCCCGTTCCCAACCCCTACATCTGTCGACGACGCAGATAAATGCCGCGGATCACGATCCGTTTGCCGATTGGGCCTTTCAGACCGACGCCCTGGGCAAGGCCGTCGCCTCGGAGCCATCACACTTGCAGCTTTCGCCGGATCTCACGGTCTTTTTCAAGGCTGTCGGGCTGGATCCGTCGCGGATAGGCGGCTTAACGGTCGATGAGATCGAAACTCTGGGCCGGGTGGTGCGTCTGGGGCTGGCAGCTTTGCTGAATTTTGAATTCCAACATCCCAGCGAGCGGGAGCGCCAGGCGCAACAGACGCAGGGGCTGCTGTCCAGACGATCCAACAACCCGCTGCACAACCAGTGGACAATTGAAAACAAGCTGCGATACTTGCTGGGCGGTCGGGTGGCCAGTGTTGGATTTATCAAACCGCAGTTGGCCTTGCAGGAGTTAATCGCCGATATTCAAACGCATCAGCAAGCCAGCCTGATCGCGGCAAAGGCGACTGCCGACGATGCGGGTGTTGCGCTTCAGACGTACAACCAGGAAGTACAGCGCTTGCGGGCGGAACGCAACACGCTGCCTGATGAGTAAGCACTACAATTGGTGACACGACTATAGAGATATTTTTAACTTGTGATCCCGAAAAAACTTGGCCGTTATGACCTGATACGCGTGCTGGGCCAAGGCGCAATGGGCGTCGTCTATGAAGGGCGCGATCCCAATCTGGATCGTCGTGTGGCGATCAAGACGGTCAAGGTTGAAAACCTGTCTGAGGCTGCTGCTTCCGAGTACGAGGCCCGTTTCCGCACCGAGGCACGCTCGGCTGCCCGACTTCAACACCCCAATATTGTCAGCGTGTACGACTCGGATCGGGACGGCGGGACTGCATTCCTGGTGATGGAGTTTGTGCAGGGCGACGACCTCAAGAATCACCTGGACAAAGGCGTTTGCTATTCGCTGGAGCAATCGCTCAAGATGGTTCGGGATTTGCTGTCTGCGCTGGATTACGCCCACAAGCAAGGCATCGTGCACCGCGATGTGAAGCCAGCCAATCTGATGATTGAGCCCGGTGGACGCGTCAAGCTGACCGATTTCGGTGTTGCGCGCATTCAGGATTCCGGCGAATCCACCCGGACCCAGGGCAGTATGGTCGGCACGCTCAAATATATGTCGCCTGAGCAGGTCCAGGGGCTGTCGATTGACAACCGGGCGGATCTCTTTTCGGTTGGTGTGGTGCTCTACCAGTTACTGACCAACCGGCGTCCCTTTGATGGGGACAACGACTTTTCCATCATTCAGCAAATCATCGGACAGAATCCGCTGCCGCCCAGCACCTACAACGCCCGTTTGCCGCCCAATGTTGATGCGGTCATGGGCCGTGCGCTCGCCAAAGATCGGGAGCAGCGGTTTTCCACCGCACGTGACTTTGCGGTAGCCCTGCAAGCCGCTACCCGCCGTGCAGGCGACACCACGCTGGTGATACCCAAGCCTGTGGCGCTGCCTGCTGTGGCCACCGTGGGTAGCCGGGGAACCGGCGGCGAGGGTTCCAGCGTGGTCGGTGCAACCAACCCTGCGCATGTGGCACAAGAGCTGGAATTGGTCTACTGGAAAGACATCAAAGACTCGGTGGACATGCAGGAGTTTGAAGATTTTCTGGTGAAGTTCCCGGATGGCATCTATGCCGCGCTAGCCCAACGTCGGCTGAAAAAACTCGCCACTGGCGCCGACCTTTCAACCTTGACCATGCCGCACGCGGTAGAGATGGCCAGCGCAGAAAAACGATCCGACGCTGATGTCACCCGCATGCGAGGCGATGGCTCCAAGCCGACGCGAACCTTGCCTCTGGCGGATCTGTCGCCACAGCAGGATGGCGGTTCACAGCTGGCGCCCGAGGCGGTGGCGCCACAAGCAGATGAAAAAGAACCCACGCGCACCCAGCCGTTGTCGTCCAGCTCGCTGCTGATGGAAAGCAGCGTGTCGCCTCTGCCCTACTCGCTCACGCCGGACGAACAGTTTGCAGAGACCCGATTTCTGGCCGATACCGATTCCGCCGAGCTGCAGGGAGATGCGCTGTCGGCCGACGGAAACCTGCATAGTCCTGCGGCGGGACGATCGTCGCGCGACAAGACGCGCAGCCGTTCCAGCAAGCGGCGCGCCGGTGCGGCAGACACAGCGGCTGAGCTGGTGACCCCAGAGCGTCAATCTCAGCGGCCTGTCTGGCTGGGTTTGGCCGGATTACTGATGGCGCTGGCCGTGGGGTGGTGGTTATGGAGTCCCAAGTCAGCCAGCCAGCCAGACACCATCGCGATGGCCGATCCAGCTTCGCAAGCAGCCAGCAGTCCATCAGCCGTCGCCTCCGACGTTGCGCCAGCCATGCAAGCCAGTCTGCCCGTCGCGCCCAGCCCGTCTGTTGCCGCTGTCGAGCTGCCAGTTGCGTTAGCACCCTCGGCCACCATTTCAGCCACCACGACGTCTGCCAGCGTTGCGCCAGCAGCTGCGCCACTGGCTGTCGCGCCGGCCAGTTCGGCGGCTTCGCGTCCTGCCCGAGCTGCCAGTAGTCCCAGACCGAAGGTGCAGGCAGCCTCCGCTGCCCCCGCGATCGTCTTTACAGCGCCCACGCCGCAACCAGAACCCGCGCCCGCCCCCGCGCCGGTGACTGTCGCGCAGCCCGTTCGCCCGGCCCCGGTATCGCCCGCTCCATCGCAAAACCCGCGTGCGGCTTGTGAGTCCAAGCTGTTCATCAGCTTTCAGTTGTGCATGAACGAGCAATGTGCGCTGCCACGCTTTGCGCGCCACCCGATTTGCCTGGAACGGCAAGAGATGGACAAAATCCGCAGAGATCGGGAGATCAGCGGGAATTAGTTGCTGCTATATAAAGAATAGCTGCTTGAGCAGTATCTATAAGGGCTGGAGGCCTGTTTGGCTTGTAAATCAGGCTCATGGGATTACGCAATGTCGACACTGTGAACGGGGAATGTGCCCGCCAGCCGGTCGGCAAAAAACCGTTCCAGCGTTTCTTTCACCGTTCGAAAAGCGATCTCTCCCCAGGGGATCTCGTCTTGCGCAAACAGCCGTGCCTCAATGGTCTCAAAGCCGGGCTTGAACTGATCGCTCAGCAGCCGAGCCCTGTAAAACATGTGCACCTGGCCCACGCGGGCCACGTTCAGCACGGTGTACAGGCCCAGCATTTCAATTTGCGCACCGGCTTCTTCGTCTGTTTCCCGTGCTGCGCCTTCGGCCGTGGTCTCTTCCAGCTCCATAAAGCCTGCCGGTAGCGTCCACTTGCCCCAGCGCGGCTCGATGTTGCGCTTGCACAGCAGCACCTGATCGCCCCAGAAGGGCAGGGTACCCACCACCATGAGCGGGTTTTCATAATGCACCGTCTGGCAGGCGGTGCAAATAGCCCGCAATTTGGTATCGCCGTCGTCCGGCAAGCGGTAGGCGGCGGCACTGCCGCAGTGTTTGCAGTGCTTGATGGGGCTGCGGCTGTACAAAAGTAACTGCCTCAAGCCTTGGTGGTCTTGCCGTGCTTGTCGATCAGGCTGCGCGCGGTCTCCAGCAGCTTTTTGCCATCAAAGCCGCGCTTGTCCATGTCTTGCGCCCACTCGATTTCCACCAAGCGTGCCTTGCGCTTGAACTCTTGCGCCTCTGCAGCAGGAATGGTGTAGATGGTGTTGTTACGGTCTTGCGCAGACTTGCGGCCAATCGGGTCGTTGCCTTGCTGGGTCTTGCCCAGAAGTGCCGAGGTGGCCATGCCCGAGTTGTCGTCGATGACTTTTTTCAGGTCAGGTGCCAGGCTGTTGTACTTGGCCTTGTTCATGGCCATCACAAAGGTGGTGGTGTACAGCGCGCCGCCCGCAGGCTCAAACTCGCTGTGAAACTTGGTGAGCTCTTGCACCTTGACCGAGGGCACGACTTCCCAGGGAATCACGCAGCCGTCGATGGTGCCTTTGGACAATGCATCAGGGATCTGCGGCAGTGGCATGCCCACCGGCGTGGCACCCAGGTAGCCCAGCATTTTGGTGATCTGACGCGTAGGGCCGCGCACTTTCAGGCCTTTCAGGTCAGCCGCGGTTTTGATCTGCTTGTCCTTCATGTGGAACATGCCCGGGCCGTGTACCTGCAGCGCGAGCACTTGCACGTCTTTGAACTCGTCGGGTGCCACGGTCTGTACATATTCCCAATAGGCTTTCGAGGTGGCTTCGGCGTTATTCATCATGAAGGGCAGTTCAAACACCTCGATGCGCGGAAAGCGACCGGCGGTGTTACCTGGCAGGGTCCACACCACATCGACCACGCCATCTTTGGCCTGGTCATACAGCTGCACGGGCGTGCCGCCCAGTTGCATAGCGGGGTAGCCCTCGAACTTGATGCGGCCGCCCGATTCTTTTTCGACCTTGTCCATCCAGGGCTTGTGCATGGTCAGCCACACATTGGATTGGGGTGCCATGAAGGTGTGGAACTTCAGCGTGACGACCTGTTGAGCCAAGCCCGACAGGGTGGGTGCGCCCAGGGCAACGACGGCAGACGATTTGAGTAGGGTACGGCGGGCAATCATGAAACGCTCCAGAAGATGATGGTGATGAAGTTAACGCAAGGGGTGAAGGGCAGGCTTAGTGGCTTTCCCTGGGCGGTCAACTGATGTATTTGACCAGCCACAGCGGAATGATGGGGAAAAACAGGAAGAGGGTGGTGCGCAACACATCGCTGACCAGAAACGGCAGCACACCCCGATACGTCTCGCCCATCGGCACGTCTTTGGCCAGGCCGTTGACGATGTACACATTCAGACCCACAGGCGGCGCAATCAGGCCAAAGCCCACCGTCATCAGCACCATGATGCCGAACCAGATGGCCACAGATTCGCGGGGCATGCCAAAGTCCAGCCCGATGATCATGGGAAAGAAGATGGGAATGGTCAGCAACAGCATGGACAGCTCGTCCATTACCGCGCCCAGCAGCACGTAAAACAGCAGAATTGCCACCACCACGATCAGCGGCGACAAGCCCCAGCTGCCCACCAACGCAGCCAGTTGGTTGGGCACTTGCGTCAGCGCCAGGGCGGAGTTCATCAGGTCAGCGCCGATGAAGATCAGAAAGATCATGGCGGCGCTCACGGCGGTGCCGTAAAAGCAGTCCTTGAGTTTGGACAGCGTCATCTCGCCCTTCAGCACAGCGGTGATGAAGGTCGATGCCGCACCCACCGCCGCGCCCTCGGTGGGCGTGAAAAAGCCGCCGTAAATGCCGCCGAACACCAGCAGAAATATCACCAGAATCGGCAGCACACCGAAGGCGATTTTCCAATTCAGGGGCGGACGGTCAGCTCCCACATCAGGCGCATGGCCCGGCACTACGCGCACATACACCGCCACAGCAAGCATGTAGCCGCACATGGCAATCAGCCCCGGCACGATGGCCGCGGCAAACAACTTACTGATGTTTTGCTCGGTCAAGATTGCATAAATGACCAGCACGATGGACGGTGGCAACTGAATACCCAATGTGCCGCCTGCGGCCAGCGTAGCGGTGGCCAGGCGGCCTGAGTAGCCGTGCCGTTTCATTTCTGGCAAGGCCACGCCCGTGATGGTGGCTGCCGTGGCCACCGATGAGCCGCTGATGGCCCCAAACGCAGCGCAGGCGAGCAGTGACGCCATGGCCAGCCCACCCTTGAATCGCCCCATCACCCCCGCCGCAAATTCGAAAAGCGACTTGCTGATGCCGCCCTTGGTGGCGAAGTGGCCCATCAAAATGAACAGCGGAATCACCGACAAGTCGTAGCCTGCAAACCGTGCAAAGGCTTGGGTGTTCAAAAAGCTGGCAAACGGCGCCCAGCCCGTCTGCGTGACGTAGCCAATCGCACCGGCGCTGAACATGCTCACCGCAATCGGCACACGCAGCGCCATCAGCGCCAGCATGCTGCCAAAAATCAACGCCGTCAGGCCCAGCGAATTCATATGGCGGCCTCTGGCGTGTCGGTCGATGCGAAGCCAAACACGGTTTGGTGCAGCGCGATCAAGCAAGCCAGCACGAAGGCCGGCACCATGGTGGCGTAGACCACCCATTCAGGGAAACCCATGATTTGCGTCTCTGAATTGGCCGACCACACATTCAGCCCGCCCAAAGTTGTGCGCCAGGCCAGCAACGCAAAAATCAGCGCCAGTAACAAGGTACCAAAGCGGTCCAGCTTGTCGTTGACGTTGTCGCTGAGACGGGCGGTAAAAAAGTCCACGATGATGTTGCCGCGACGCAGTTGGCACAGCGGCATGAACAGCGCAATGGCCGCACCGGTTGCCACACCGGTCAGCTCAAACGCACCCACGATGGAAATGCCCACCGTGTTGCGGCCAATCAGGCTGCCGCAGGTCATCAGCGTGATGACGGTGAGCAGCACCCCGGCCAGAATGGCGCAGAACTGGGCTAGTTTTTCGAGAATGGGCAAGGTGATCTCCAGGGTTCAATGGGTCGGGAGGATTTTCTCCCTCTCCCGCGTGCGGGAGAGGGCAGGGGTGAGGGCATTCGCGTTGTACAAGGTTTCATCTCCCGCTACCCCCTCACCCCTGCCCTCTCCCCGAGGGGAGAGGGAGCAAAGCCATGCCTGATCAAAAGACCAGAATTTCACTGGATCTTCACCGTCAGCGTCTCCAAGCCCGCCACGGTGCCCACCATCACATCGCCCGCCACCACAGCCGCTACACCCTCCGGTGTGCCGGTGTAAATCAAGTCGCCCGGTTGCAGCTCCCACGCGGCAGACAAGTGCTCAATGGTTTCGGCAATGTTCCAGATCAGCTTGCTCACGTTGCTGCGTTGGCGGTCTGCACCGCCGACTTGCACCGCCAGCTCGGCAGTCTCCACATCTGGCGCGAGCGCCGCAGGCGTGATGGGACCAATCGGTGCCGATTGGTCAAACGCCTTGCCAATGCACCACGGCCGACCCGCTTTTTTCATCTCGCCCTGCAAGTCGCGGCGGGTCATGTCCAGGCCCACGGCATAGCCAAAAATATGCTGGTGTGCGTCGACCGCTTTGATGTTTTTGCCACCGGTGCCAATCGCCACCACCAACTCGATTTCGTGGTGAAAATTGTGCGTCAGCGTCGGGTAGTCAATCGAGCCGGTTTGCCCCGCCTCCACTGGCACCACCGCATCTGCCGGTTTCAAAAAGAAAAACGGTGGCTCGCGGCCAGTAAAACCCATTTCTTTGGCGTGCTCTTCATAGTTACGGCCCACGCAGTAGACGCGGTGAACCGGAAACCGCTCCGTGCGGCCCATCACAGCCACCGAAACCACTGGCGACGGCGGAAAAACAAAGCTCATGAAGTCAACCTTTCTTCTTTGTGAATGCCCAGGGCCTGGTGCACCGGGCGGTCGGAGTAACTGAACAGCATGCAACCCTCGGTGGAGGTCAAGCGTAGCGTGTGCCACGACGGCACGACGAAATGGTCGCGCGGTTCGAAGTGAAATTCTGTCTGCCCGGCTGGTGTGGTGACGGAGCCCGAGGGCGACTCAAGGTACGCAATGCCCGCGCCTTGCACCACGCTGAACACCGTGCCGTCGGTCTGCCGGTAAGGCCTGCCTGAAAAGCCCTTTGGCAGCAACTGCATAAACGTGCCCATGGTGGGCATGGGCCAGCCGCCGGTGAGCGGGTTGGTGTAGCGCAGCTTGAAACCATCCCAGGCATCCATTGTGTCAAAGCGCTGCATTTTTGATAGCGCCTCCAGCACATTTTGAAAGGGATAGCTGAAGATTGGGCTTGTCGCGCCATAAGGGCTGGCCGTGCGCAAGGGTGTCATGTTGTGGCCGTAGCGGGCGAAGCT
Source organism: Comamonadaceae bacterium (assembly GCA_031414805.1). Classification (GTDB taxonomy): domain Bacteria; phylum Pseudomonadota; class Gammaproteobacteria; order Burkholderiales; family Burkholderiaceae_C; genus JAAFIW01. The sequence continues at coordinate 18,054 of JANOQJ010000024.1, read as the reverse complement.
GGAGCCCTCTGCTCGTAAGATTTCTTGCGATGCGCGCATGTCGTTTTCGGCAAAACCTGCGTCAAAAAATCGCAGCATCGGAATGTCCAGGCCATCCAACCAAACCATGGGTTCGTCACCTTCATGTCCATGAATATCGGGCTGTTGACCCCGGCTTGGAAAGCCGTGGTCGTGGAAGGTCATGCTGGGCGTGATGATGAAGTCGCCGGGGTGCATCGTGGTGCGTTCACCGTCCACTGCTGTGTAAGCCCCCGAGCCTTGCACGATGAAGCGCAGCGCGCTTTGGGTGTGGCGGTGGCTGGGGGCCACTTCGCCCGGCAAAATCAGTTGCAGCCCTGCATACAAAGACTGCGTGATGCAGCTTTGCCCGCGCAGCGCGGGGTTCTCCAGAATCAGCACCCTGCGCACAGCTTCTTCTGCGGTAATCAGTTGCCCTGATCGAAGCAGGTATTGCTCAAGCAGCTCATATTTCCATAGCGCTGGCACGCAGGGCGACCGGGGCTGCGGTGGCACCAGCGCGTGCAGCACCTCCCACAAAGGCGTGAGGTGCAGCGGGCTGATCTCGTCGTAAAACGCCTGGCGGGTTTGCTTGATGGTGGACGCAGATAAATCCATCTCAGCCTCCAAAAAACACACCGTCAGCCCGCAACCGCGCTTGCAACTGGGCTACATCCGTTTGCGCAAACGATGCGCCATCTCCCAACATCGCCGCCGCCGTGCCCGCCGCCTGTCCCATCACAAAGCAGGCACCGCTGGCCCGTGCGGCTGACTGGCCTTCGTGTTCCATAGCCGCGCAGCGGCCCGCCACCAGCAGGTTGTCAACCGTTTGTGGCACCAGCATGCGCCATGGCAGGTCGTTGTAAGCACGCTGGGTATCGGTGGGAAAGTGCCAGTCAATGCGGCCTGCGTTGTGCAGCTCCATGGGCCAGGCGTTCACGCCAATGCGGTCGTCAAACCGGGCGGAAGTCAGGATGTCTGCGCCCGTGAGCTGGTAGAGGCCCTGAATACGGCGGCTTTCGCGGATGCCTACTTGCGGCGCAATGTCCACAATGGCCGAGTTCGCAAATCCCGGCACTTCGTTTTTCAGAAAGCGGAAGTACTCGGTGACTTGACTGCGGCCATCCAGCTCGCCGTCGCTGAGTTGCTGCGCATCGGTGGCGTCCATCGCAGTGCCCTGCGCGTTGCGTATTTGCGTGACGTTGGCGCGCCATTCGCTGGGGTTCTTCTGAGGCCGCAAGATAGCCCCATCGCGCGGAAAGTTGTATTTGCCAGGGCTGTTGGTACGTGCGGCATCCATCAGCGTGTTGATGGCCTTGAACTCACCGACCGCCGTGAGCGCCTGGTCTGCATCGACATGCCCCACACGAAACATGGTGGTGGGAAACAGCGCGCTGCCTGCGCCGTCGCCCAGCTCGTAGGGCACACCTGCGAACTGCGCCACATCGGCATCGCCGGAGCAATCGACAAAGGCTTTGGCACGAATGGCTTGGCGACCTGATTTGGTTTCCACGATGAGCGCCGTGATGCTTTTGTTGCCGGGGGCGCCCGCCATCAACACCCCGCTGGCATAGGCATGAAACAGCAGCTTCACCCCCGCTGCCACCAGCCACTGATCCGCCGCACATTTATAGGCCGACACGTCATACGAGCGCACCCGAATGCGGCCCTGCATGCCGTCTTGCGGTTGGTTCAGGCCCCCCAGCGCATCCAGCCGGGCGAGCAGGTCATCCACCACGCCATGCACCACCTGCTGCATCTGCCCCTGGTGCACGCCATACAGCCCGGCAAAGTTCGTCACGCCGCCTGCTGTGCCCATGCCGCCCAAAAAACCGTAGCGCTCTACCAGTAAGGTGCGTGCACCACGCCGGGCGGCACTCACGCTGGCGGCCAGACCGGCTGGACCACCGCCGACCACCACCACATCAAACTCGCCAAAGACGGGCAGGGTGCGGGCGGGTTCGTGAACGTGGGCTGGGCTCATTCCACCTTGATATTGCGCATGGCAATGATGCCGCCCATGATGGACAGCTCACTTTTCACCCGCGCGGCCAGCACTTGCGGCGTGCTGCCCACGGCGCGCCAGCCCTGGTTAAACAGGCGCTGGCGGGTGTCGTCCTGCTTGATGATTTGCGGCACCTCTGCCGCCAGACGCGTCTGCGCTGCAGCCGACAAATTGGCCGGGCCGACCAGTGCTGTCCACACCTCCAACTCAAAACCGCGCAAACCGGCGTCTGATAGCGGCGGCAATTCCGGAACCAGCGCGCTGCGGCCCGAGCTGGTCACGCCGATCGCTTTGAGCTTGCCCGCTTTGACCTGCGGCATGGCGACGCCCGGCGGTATCAGTGCCATCTGGATCTGGCCGCCGAGCATCGCGGTGACCACGGCCGGGTTACCTGCATACGGCACATGCACCGCCGACATGCTGCCCACTTTGAGTTTGAGGTATTCCATGCCCAGGTGCCCGACCGAGCCCACGCCCACCGAGCCGTAATTCCACTTGTCGGCCCCGTTGCGGGCAGCATCGAGAAACGCGCTGCCCTCGGGCTGATTCGGCGTGGTCACCAGCACCAATGGCGCCGTGGTCAACAGCGAGATGAGAGAAAAGTCTTTGGCTGGGTCATAGGGCAGCTTGCTGTACAGCATCTTGGCCGAGGTCAGGTTGCCGTTGATCACGACGCCAAAGGTGTGATCGTCGGTGGCCTTGGCTACTGCGTCAGCGGCGATGTTGCCCGACGCACCCGGCCGGTTTTCCACGATGACGGGCTGACCCAGCGCCTTGGACAGCGGCTCGGCCAGGCTGCGCGCAGCCAAGTCGGGCGTGCGGCCGCCGGGGAAGCCGACGATGAGTCGAATGGTTTTGGTAGGCCAGTTAGCCGCAGAGTTTGAGGCTTTTTGGGCTGTAGCCCCAGTAAACACTGCTGAAGCAGCTATCAAAACCGTAGTGCACAGCAGCAAACGGCGATGGGCGTGACGGGCGTTGTTCATGGTGAATCTGTTGTGAAAGATGAAGTGCCAAGCGTAGCGCGATGCCGTGGGTCTATGCCTACCCTGGGAATCACAATTCATATGCATACATATTAATTCACCGGTGCCGACCTCCACTCTGGGGCTTACCCCGAGCGCTCAGCGCCTAAACTGGGCCCATGCCCCTGTCTACTTCGATGCCCAAGAGCTTTGACTTTGAACACGCCCCAGGGCATTTGATCCGCCGCGCCCACCAACTGGCCGTGGCCATCTTCATGGAAGAGACGGCGGGCTTTGACATCACGCCAGTGCAGTTTGCGATTCTGAATGCCTTGATTGACGATCCCGGAGAAGATCAGATCACGCTAGCAGGCCGCGTGGCGTTTGACGCCGCTACCTCGGGTTCTGTGATCAGCCGTCTGGAAGCCAAAGGCCTGATCCGTCGTGAACCCGATGCCGCCGACAAGCGCCGAAAGCTGCTGTGGATCACTGCAGAGGGCCAGCAAGCCGCGCTGCGCATGAAACGCGCCGTTGCACGCGCCCAGACCCGCATCACCGCCCCGCTGACCGATGCGCAGCGTGAGCAGCTGGTAGCGCTGTTGCACGCTATGGTGGCTGGGCATGAACAAAGGGGGCCGCAGTCGGAGCCCGTGCCACGCGCATACGAAGCGTCAACTCAACCCTAGAGGGCCTGTTTTAAGCCAAAGCAGACACCAGCCCTTATGGATACTGCTCAAGCAGCTATCAAAAACGTAGTGACTTGCTGTGTAATCACGACACTTCTTCAGCGATAATTTTCAAAGCTAAAGCGGCCATAGCCCTTGTGTTGCCTGCTCGAGCAGCTATCAATTTTGCATTGCCGTACTGCGCAAAATTCCGCTCGATGGACTGCAGGTACCCCGGGTCGTAGTGCAGGGTCAGCAGCTCGCGCACCACGGTGTTGAAGTCACCTACGAGTACCTGGCTTTTCCATTGCTCCACCACGGCTTTGCCGCGCAGGGCGACGAGGGCGTCCAGGCGCTGGCAAAACTGTTCGGGTTGGCGAACGAAGAAGTCGTAGTCTTCCAGCAGCAGCTTCACGCGCTCGTCTTCTGGCAGCTCAAGGCGCAGGCAGGGGCTGGCGCGCATGGCGGTGATCAGGCTGTCGGGCACGGCCAGGTTGCCTACTTTTTTGCTTTCGCTTTCGATGTACACCGGGCGCGTCTCATCAAACTTGCGCAGTGCGTCCCACACCAGGGTGTCAAAGCGCTTCTGGCTGGGCTGCGGTTGGCCGGGAATCGAGCCCAGCACCGAGCTGCGGTGGTTGGCCAGGGCTTCCAGATCCAGCACCTGTGCACCGGCGGCAGCCAACGCCTTCAGCAGCCGGGTTTTACCTGAGCCGGTGGTACCGCAAATCACCCGGTATGGCAGGCGCTGGGCCATCTCAGGCAGGTCTTGCAGCATGGCGGCGCGAAAGGCCTTGTAGCCGCCTTCAATGGTGGTGACCTTGAAGCCTATTTGTGACAGCACCAGCGCCAGCGAGCCGCTGCGCTTGCCGCCGCGCCAGCAGTAAATCAACGGCTTCCAGTCGCGTGGCAGGGGCATAACGTGCTGGGTGATGTGGCGCGCGATGTTGGCGGCTACCAGGCTGGCACCGCGCTTTTGCGCCTCAAATGGGTTGACCTTCACGTACAGCGTGCCCACCTCGATGCGCTCCTCGTTGTTCAGTGACGGCCAGTTCAGCGCATCAGGCAGGTGGTCTAGCGCCCACTCGTCTTCGCTGCGCGCGTCGATCACAGCGCTGAACAAATTCAGTTGCGCCAGCGCGTCGGCAGCGGGGAGGGCGGTGAGGCTCATAGAGTCAGGCTCATTTCAACAAAGGCTTCAGCGTGGGCCACACATTGGCCAGCATTTGCGCCTGCGCTTTTTCGTTGGGGTGAATGCGGTCAGCCTGAAACAGCTTGGCTGAATCGGCAAGGTCAGCCACGCCTTTGAGCAAAAACGGCACCAGCGCGGCTTTGTTGGCCTTCGCCACCGTCTCGAACATGGCGGCAAACTGTCGCGTGTAGTCGCCGCCATAGTTGGGCGGCACCTGTATGCCCACGATTAGCACCTTGGCCCCGGCTTTTTGCGCCGCCTGCGTCATGGCCGTCAGATTGTCTTGCGTGTTGGACAGGGGCAGCCCGCGCAGCGCGTCGTTACCACCCAATTCCAGAATCACGTGCGTGGGCTTTTGCGCGGCCAGCAAGGCGGCCAGACGCGAGCGCCCGCCAGATGTGGTGTCGCCGCTGATACTGGCGTTGACCACTTTGGCGGCGATTTTTTCAGCTGCCAGCTTTTTCTCCAGCAAGGCCACCCAGCCGGTACCGCGCGCCAGTCCGTATTCAGCGCTGAGCGAGTCGCCGACCACCGCCAGCGTGATGGGCGCAGCAGCCGCAATACCCGCGCTGTAACCCGCGGCTAACAGCGCCGCGATACAGTCCCTGCGGTTTAACCCGCGCACTTGCATCTCAAAATCCTTCACATCCACCATGTCTGACTCCATCATTTCCGTTGAACATGTCTTCAAATCGGTGACCGACTCCACCGGCACGCTGGACATTTTGCGTGACATCGACTTTTCGTTGGCTGCCCAAGAGACCGCAGCCATTGTGGGTGCATCAGGCTCCGGCAAAAGCACCTTGCTGTCCATCGTCGCCGGGCTGGATGTGCCCACCAAAGGCACGGTGCGCCTGGCTGGCCAGGACCTGTTTGCCATCAGTGAAGACGACCGGGCAGCCCTGCGTGCCCAGAAAGTTGGGTTCGTGTTCCAGAGTTTTCAACTGCTGGGCAACCTCACCGCGTTAGAAAATGTGATGCTGCCACTGGAGCTGGCGGGCCGCAAAGATGCCCGCAAAGCGGCTAGCGACATGCTGGACCGCGTCGGCCTGGCACAGCGCTTGGGCCACTACCCGAAAGTGCTCTCCGGGGGCGAGCAGCAGCGCGTGGCGCTGGCTCGGGCCTTTGTGGTGCAACCGACGGTGCTGCTGGCCGACGAACCCACCGGCAGCCTGGACTTTGCGACCGGCGAAACCGTGATGCAACTCATGTTTGACTTGAACCGGGAGCAGGGCACCACGCTGGTGTTGGTCACGCATGACCGCGCGATTGCGGCGCGCTGCGAGCGGCGCATCACGATTGAGGCGGGGTGTATCGCGAGTGACGTGGCAACCGCCACGGTTGATGATAAAAACACCCACCAGCCCTTATAAATCCTGCTCAAGAAGCTATCATTTCAGGAGTATTCATGAATTCAGCAACCCCTATGAAAACCGTTCAATTGGGCACCAGCGACCTGCACGTCACCCCCATTTGCCTGGGCACGATGACCTTTGGCGAGCAAGTCAATGAGGCGGATGCGCACCAGATCATGAGCCGCGCTGTCGAGCGCGGCATCAACTTTTTTGACACTGCCGAGATGTACGCCGTGCCCGCCAAGGCCGAAACCTTTGGTGCCACCGAAACCATCATCGGCAACTGGTTAACCGCCAACCCCGGCATGCGCGAAAAACTCGTTTTGGCCACCAAAGTCGCCGGCCCGTCGCGTGGCATGCCCTGGGTGCGCGAAGGCGGCGGCATGACGTCAGCCGACATCACTGCGTCGTGCAATGCCTCACTCAAACGCCTGCAAATTGATGTGATCGATCTCTACCAGATCCACTGGCCCGAGCGGCATGTGCCGGTGTTTGGCATGGCCTATTACGAGCCCAGCAAAGAGCGCAGCGTCACCTCGTTGCATGAACAGCTGGCGGCTCTGGGGCAATTGGTGAAAGCCGGCAAGGTGCGCCACGTGGGCCTGAGCAACGAGTCGCCCTACGGCGTACATGAGTTTGTGAGCCTGGCCCAGCAGCACGGCTTGCCGCGCATGCAGACCATTCAAAACCCCTACTGCCTGATCAACCGCAGCTTTGAAAACAGCCTGGACGAAACCTGCCACCGCTTGAATGTGTCTCTGCTGGCCTACAGCCCGCTGGGTTTCGGCCTGCTCACCGGCAAATACGACACCATGGGCATCGACGCACCCGAGGCCCCACGGGGCCGCATGGCCGTGTACGACTCCATGAAAAAACAACGCTGGGGCCGCCCCGAAGCCCTCACAGCCTCGCGCCGCTACAACCAGTTGGCCAAAGACAATGGCCTGACCCCGACCCAGCTGGCCCTGGCCTTCTGCTACACCAAATGGCAAGTCGCCAGCACCATCATCGGCGTGACCAGCCTGGCCCAGCTGGAACAAGACCTGAACGCCTGGGGCACTGTCTTGCCACCAGAACTGCTGGCTGAAATCGACAAAGTGCGGTGGGAGATTCGCGATCCGGCGTTGTAGGGAAAGTTGTTGCTTACTTGCAATACCCGGGAAATCGTTAGTTGTCAAGGTCGCTACGGTCACGTGAATTCCGCGCACCGAGTTGGTGAATCTCTCCAAAAACCTTCAAACGTATTGACACAAATTATGCAATCCTGGAACATTCGTTTCAGAGGGTCACATAGTTGATCCACGGTCAACAATTCGTAAGTATTTTGTCAGGGAGTGTCGGTGGATTTTCGTCCGATTTTGACGCGGCTTGCCGTGCTTTTGGTTTTGGGAAGCGTAGGTGATGTACGGGCACAACCGTCGGTCAGCGCACCAGATGCCTCAGTACAAGAAGGCCTGCGGCGGCAAGAGGAGCGCGTTCGATCTCAGCAAGGCGCGACCGAGCCCAAGGCAGATGTGCTCAAACCCGCCACTGCGTCATCGCCCAAGTCACAAGTTACCGAAACGGGTTCCTGCTTCGTCATACGCGATGTTCGGTTGACCGGCAGCGGCTCGACGCAATTTTCGTGGCTGCTAGACGCGGCACAGCCTTATTTGAACCAGTGCGTTGGGGTGAATCGTCTGGCACAACTGGCCGCTGATCTCGACGAAAAATTGCTCGAATTGGGATTCGCCACCACGCGGGTCAGCTTGCCCGTCCAAAACCTGCAGTCAGGGCAGCTACTTTTGAATCTTCATGTAGGTCGTGTTGCCGACCTGCGCATGGTTCGCCCGTCCGGTTCAGACGTTGATGCGGATTGGGGTACGTGGAAGAACGCTTTCCCCGTGAGTCAGGCCGATGTACTGAATATCCGCGACCTGGAGCAGGGCGTTGAGCAAATGAAGCGTTTACCCAGCCAGAACGTGACAACCCGACTGGTTCCGGGAATCGAACCCGATACCACGGTGGTTTTGATCGAACGTACCCCAGCCGCGCTGCGCGACCGTGTTCGCGGCGGCATCAGTCTGGACAACTCAGGGGGCCAGGCATTGGGACGAACCCAGTTTTCCGGAAACGTGTCCATCGACAACCTGGCCGGACTCAACGACCTGGTTAATTTCAATTTGAGCAGCAACCTGGAGCAACCCAACGCCAGTCACCGCAGCCAGAGCGTGGCGTTGAACTACAGCGTGCCCTGGGGCTACAACACCCTGTCCTTAAGTACCAGCCAGAGTCGGTTTGCTCAATACGTGCAAGGTACAACAGCTCGCTTTTTGTCCAGCGGAACCAGCCGTTCAGCAGATGTGCGTGTGTCTCGCACCTTGCTACGCACCAGCAGCGCCAAGCTGTCTGCGCACACCAGTGTTTCCATACGGCGCGCCAACAGTTACCTGGACGATGTCGAACTGTTGGTGCAGCGCCGGCGCACCACCACACTGGAGGCGGGGGTGAGCTACAAGCACTTGTTTCAGCGTTCCTCAATGGAGCTGGATCTGGCGGTGCGCCGGGGCATGCCTTGGCAACAAGCCCAAGATGACTTTGATTCCCCGCAACCCGGTGGTTTAACGCTGCGCCCACGCATCGTCAGCGCCAGCGCCGCTTTCAACACGGCGTTTGCAGTCGGAAATTCCAACGACGGCAAACCAGCGCGCACCGTGCAATACAGCGCAAACCTGCGTGGCCAGTACACCCGCGCCAACACCCTGTCCATTGACCAGCTGGCCATTGGCGGAAGGGGTTCGGTTCGTGGGTTTGATGGCGACGCCGTGTTGATAGCAGAAAGTGGTTTTGTCCTGCGAAATGAATTGACTACGCCTGTCAAAGTGTTTGAGTCTGTCGACAGCAATCTGGTGCTGGGACTGGATATGGGCCGCGTGTTTGGCCCCAGCGATGTGGCACTGGCAGGGCGCAAGTTGGTCGGGCTCGCAGTTGGCCTGCGCGGGCGTGCCGGATCCATGAGCTTCGACGTCAGCTTGGCCCGACCGGTCTCCGCGCCTGATGGCTTCAAGACAAAAGCCAACAGCCTCTACGCGTCTGCAACCTACGCCTTTTGAGATATTTCAGGGAATAAAAAATGAATCGTCTTGTTGTGCAACAGCTTGAGCTGCAAGCCAATCGACTACGTGCTCACGACCATGTGCTGAGTGCGCAATTGGACACGCCAACCCCCAGCGTTGCGCCGAAGCGGTGGGTACAACAGTTTGCGCGGCTGTTTACCGGCTTGTACATCTGCCAGACGCTGCTGGCGGCGGCCCCTGCAATGGGTCAGATCGTCGCAACACCCGGGGCGGGTGTTGGTCAGAAGCCTTTAGTCGATGCAGCTGCCAATGGCGTACCGATCGTTCACATCGCACCGCCCAGCGCAGGCGGCGTCAGTCGCAACCAGTACGACCAGTTCAACGTACCGGCCAATGGCCTGATCCTGAACAACAGCAATACCAATGTGCAAACGCAACTGGGTGGCTGGGTCACCGGCAATCTGCAACTGGGCCGCACACCCGCCCGCATCATCGTCAACGAGGTCACGGGCACTAACGCCAGCCAATTGCGCGGCACCATTGAGGTGGCAGGCCAGCGGGCCGATATCGTGATTGCCAACCCCAATGGCATTTTGTGCGACGGTTGCGGGTTTTTAAACACCAATGGTCGTGTCAGCCTGGTCACCGGCCAGACCCAATATGGTGCTGACGGCAGCGTGGCAGGTTTCACGGTCAACGGTGGCAGTCTGCGCGTGGGCAACAAAGGACTGAATGCGGCCAATCAGGAGCAACTGGATCTGATTGCCCGCGGCATGGTGATTGAGGGCGAGGTCTGGGCTCAAAACCTGAATGTGTTGGCCGGTGCCAACCGGGTTCTGTACGGCACGCTAAAAGACGTCTCGCCTGGCGCTGCCACTGGCAACGCGCCACAGTTCGCCATCGACATCAAGGACCTGGGCGGTATGTATGCCAACCAGATCTACATGGTGGCCACCGAAAAAGGCCTGGGCGTCAACAGCACAGGCCGCCTGGCCGCTTTGCAGGGCAACCTGCAGCTGTCAGCCAATGGCGATCTCACGCTCAAAGACACGCAGGCCGTCAAAGACATTCAGTTGAGCAGCACCCAGAAGGTCGAGCTGACGGGCTTGACATTGGCCGGTGGCCAGCTCAGCGTGCAGGCTCCCACAGCTTTGGTCAACCGCGGTACCACTCAAGCTCAGAAACTGGATCTGTCCACCACCCGGCTTGACAACAGTGGCAAGCTTTTGCAGTTGGACGCATCCGACTTCAATTTGACGGCTTCAGCCGTGGCCAACAGCGGAACCATCCAGACCGTTGGCAACCTGCGCGTCCAGGCCACCAGCATCACCTCGTCGGCCACCAGTTTGGCGACCGCTGCTGCTGCTGGCACCACAACCGCAGGCCAGATGCTGGCAGGCGGCTCCTTGGCGCTGGAGGCCACCACTATTGATCTGAATGGCCAACGTCTGCAAGCCGACGTCGACCTCGCGTTAACGGGACAGACCGTGCGCAACGTGTCTGGCCAGTTGCAGGCTGGCGGCACGGTGCGTGTGGACGCCACCGGCCAGGCCGACCTGTCGGCCAGCACGGTACTGGCCGATGGCGGCATTCGCGTCAGCGCTAACCAACTGGCCGTCAATGCGAGCAAGCTGTCCTCTCAAGGCGGTATCGCCTTGACTTCCGGAACCAGCGTCACGGGGAACGGCGCCACGGTTGCCACCAACAACAACCTCACCATTCAGGCCGCCACAGCAAACTTGCGCAACGGCACACTCAGCGCAGCGCAATCCCTGCAGTTCACCGCCCAAGGCACCCTGAACGCCAGTGGCGCCCAACTACTAGCGGGCGACCAGGTCAGTCTGCAAGGCGCAAGCATCAGCACCGCTGGCGGCACCGTGTCCGCTGCCAACATCAGCGTTGACGCGACCAATGGCCAGTTGAATAACCAGGGTGGCAAGATTCTGGCTACGGGTGCGGCGTCTAACGCCTTGGTCGTGCGCGCCACCGGCATCGACAACACCGGTGGCCAGCTGCGCACCAATGGCGGCTTGCAACTGGATGCGCGGAATGGCGCGCTGAACAACACCGACGGCATGGTGTCTGGCAACACTGGCGATTTGCGCAACCTGGGCTCCCTGAGCAACCGACGCGGCCAGTTGTTCACCACCAGCGACCTCGCCCTGACAGGCGCGACCCTGGACAACAGCGCTGGTGTCATTGCCAGCGCTGGCACGATCAGCATCGATACCCAGGGTAAAACCCTGGACAACCAAGGCGGCGTCATTCAGGCTGGTCAAGCACTGGATCTGCGCACGGGCGCCGCCAGCCTGTCCAGCCAGAACGGCAACCTGATTGCCGGGGCTACCTTGTCGGTGCAAGGCGGTGCACTGGAATTACAGGGCAGCGGTATCAGCGCCGGTGGCGCGCTCAGCCTGTCGGGCACGCAGGTAGCAGCCAGCGGCTCCCAAATCGTAGGCTCCAGCAGTGTGCAAATTTCGGCCGCGGGTGCGGCCGATGTGTCCGGGGCGATCGTGGTATCTGCTACGACGATGGCCATCCAGGCCAACCAGATTAATGCCAGCCAGGCCAGTCTTTACAGCGGCGGTGCGATGGATATGCAAGGCACCTCCCTGCTGGGCAATGGTGCTCGCGTGTACAGCCAGGGCGATGCCCGACTCAAGCTGCAAGGCCAGGCCGATCTGACGGGCGCCACCGTCCAATCGGGTGGTGCGCTGACCGTGCAAGGTTCAACGGTTGGCTTCAACCAGGGCACGCTCAGCTCGGTGGGTGCGATGAATGTGCAGGCTGGTGAGCTGTCAGCGCAAGGAGCCCAGTTGCTCAGCGCCGCCGATATGCGCCTGCAGGCGACCGGAAATGCCAATTTCAACAACGCCACGTTGCAGACCAACGGCAACCTGGACTTACGCGGTACAACCATCAGCCTGAACCAGGGCACGGTCAGCGCTGTAGGCGGTCTGGATATCAACAGCAGTGAGCTGTCAGCCCAAGGGGCCAAGCTCCTCAGCGCCGCTGGTATGCGCTTGCAGGCCACTGGCAACGCCAACCTCAACAACGCCACGCTGTCGGCAGCCGGTAACCTGTCTGTGCAGGCGGTCAATATCCAGGCCGGGCAAGCCACGCTGCAGACCAACGGCAGCCTGGATCTGCGTGGCAACACGCTGGCGGCGCAGTCCGCCAGACTGTCCAGCCAGGGCGACCTGCAGGTCATCACGCAGGGCAACGCCGACCTGTCGGGTGCCAGTGTCCTGACGGGCGGCAATCTCAGCCTGCAGGGCGCAACCGTCAGTTTGAGTCAAGGCACGGTCAGCGCGTTAGGTAGCCTGAATATCAACAGCGGCGACCTGCGCGCCAATGGTGCCAGCCTGGTTAGCGCTAGCGACATCAATCTGCTCACCCAGGGCAGCGCAAACCTGGTCGGCGCCACGGTATCTGCCAAGGGCAACATGACTCTGCAAGGTGCCGCTATTGACGCCAGCCAGGCCAGCCTGCAATCTGGTGGTGCCCTGTCGGTGCGCGCGGCCCAGCTCACCGCCCGCGATGCGCAGTTGACCAGCAATGGCGCCATGAATCTGAGTGCCTCTGGCGATGTAGACCTGTCAGGCTCCAAGTTGTCCGCTGGTGGCGACCTGCAGGTACAGGCCGACAAAATTCAGGCTTCAGGGGCTGTGGCTGCTGCTGGTGGCAACCTGGGCATCACCGCATCGCAATTGCAGGGTGGCGATTGGTCCGCCCAAGGTAACCTGAACGTCACCACCAGTGGCATCACCGATGTGTCCGGCGGTGGCCTGAAAGCCGGGCGCGCACTCGCGGTTCAAGCCAATGGCATCGTCACCCATGGCGCAGCCGTCAGCGGGGAAACCGTTGCGCTGAACGCGGGCACCGGTAGCCTGAGCAACGTCGGTGGCCGGATCGTCGCCAACGGCACCTCAGCCAACGCCCTCAGCGTGAATGCCCAGGGCATCAACAACTCCTCGGGCGGTGTGCTGGCCTCATCAGGCGGCGCTGTTCTAAATGCCAATGGGCTGCCCCTGGACAACCGGGGCGGCACCGTGCTGGCGATAGGCGCTTTGCAGATCAATGCCAGCCAGGTTTTGAACCGTGGCGGCACACTGGCTACAGGTGGTTCGCTGAGCTTCAGCGGCCAGGCGTTGGACAACAATGGCGGCACGCTGCAAGCCGGTGGCAACATTGCCATTGACACCGCAGGCCAGACGCTTGACAACACCGGTGGCCGCATCCTGGCACAGGGCAATGTGTCGCTGAACACCGGCGACCTGCTCAGCGCGGGCGGCACCATTGCCGCCAACGGCAAGACCACGGTGGCCGCAGCGGCTTTGGACAACACTGGCGGCAGAATCATCGGCGGTCAGCAACTAGATGTGCAAGTCACCCATCGTCTGGCGACGGTCGATGGCAGCCTGGCCAGTGGTGGCTCGGTCACGGTCAGCGCGCTGGCGATCGACGGCCAGCGGGCCACCTTCGAGTCAGGCGGACGCCTGCAGGTCAACGCCGCACAGGCTATGGATCTGCGTGCCGCCAGGCTGGCCAGCCAGCAAGCAGCCACCCTCGCCACAACCGGTGCTGCCGACCTCACGGGTGCCAGCTTGCTGGCGGGTGGCCCGGTGAGCATTCAGGCTGCCAGTGTCAGCGTCAACCAGGGCACGGTCAGCACCGCAGCCGCCTTGGACATCACCACCAACCAGTTGCAGGCCAATGGCAGCCAACTGGTCGCAGCAGGCCCCATGAGTCTGACGGTGCAAGGCACCACCCAGTTGGCGGGTGCCAGCGTGGCAACCGACGGCTTGCTCAGCATCCAGTCCACCGGCGCTGTCGACGCCACAGCAGCCCGCCTTTACAGCGGCGTTGCGCTCGACTTGCGCGCCAGCCAGCTCGCCGCCAGCGGTGCCCGCATCGCAGCCCAAGGCAATGTGCAAATACGCTCGCAAGCCGCGCTAGACCTTTCAGCCGCCCAGATCGCCTCTGGTGCTGCGGTGTCGCTGCAAGGGACTGATTTGAACTTCACACAAAGCGCGGTCAATGCCATCGGGCCTGTGGCTGTCAGCGGCACCAGCCTGCAAGCGGCCCAATCCCAATGGGGTAGTGGCGGTGCTTTATCGGTCGCCGTATCTGGCAATGCCAACCTCAACAGCGCCACGATCGCCGCCACCGGCGACATCACCGTCGGCGCACAAGCCATCACCGCCACCCAGGCCCGCATGGGCACCGATGGCGCGCTGCGCATCACCGGCAGCCAGTTGCAAGCCAGAGGCGCCCTGTTGCTCAGCGACCAGGATTTGTCCATCACCACCACGGGCGACGCCGATTTGCGCGGCGCCCAGTTGTCATCTGCACAAAACCTGAGCCTGCAAGCCGGTGTGATTCAAGCCACCGCCGCCCGTGCCACCGCAGGTGCCAACCTCACACTGACCGGTGCTCAACTGCAGGGTGGCGACTGGTCGGCTGCCAACAACCTGTCCATCACCACCACCGGCAGCACGTATGTGTCAGGCGGCTCCTTGATCGCCGGTCGCGCCCTGAGTGTGCAAGCCAACGGCATCACCACGAATGCCGCAAGTGTTGGCGGCCAGACTGTCAGCCTGGACGCAGGCACCGGTGCTTTCAGCAACGTCGCAGGCCGCGTGGTTGCCACGGGCACCACCACCACCGCCTTGACCGTCGTGGGTCAGGGCATCGACAACAGCGCTGGTGGCGTGCTGGCCTCTGCCAGTGCTGCCGACCTCAACGCCAGAGGCCAGCCGCTGAACAACCAGGGCGGCACCATCCAGGCTGCAGGCGCTCTGACCCTGCAGGCCGGCCAACTGCTCAATCGCGGCGGCACCGTCATCACCGGCGGCGCACTGGCCTTCACGGGCCAGGCCCTGGACAACCAGGACGGTTTGCTGCAAGCCGGTCAAACCCTGAGCATTGACACCGCCGGTCAAACCCTAAACAACACCCGAGGCCGCCTGGTGGCCGAATCCGATCTGACCCTGCGCACGGGCGAACTGCTCAACGCGGGTGGCCTGGTCGCCAGCAATGCCCGTACAACCGTCACCACAGCCGCACTCGACAACACCGCTGGCCAGTTAATCGGCGTGCAGCAGTTGGGCGTGCAAGCCAGCGGCGCACTGCGCACTGCAGACGGCACAGTGGCCAGCCTGGGCTCGGTCACCGTCAGCGCCCTGTCGATTGATGGCCCACGAGCCAGCATCCAGTCCGGTGCCAGCCTGCAAATCTCGGCGACCCAGTCAACTGACCTGCGCAGCGCCACCCTGGTGGCCGAACGCGACCTGACACTCACCACGGGTGCAGCTTTGCAATTAGACACCGCTGCAGTGCAGGCCAACGGCACAGCCCGCATGACCGCCAGCAGCCTGTCGGCCAGCTCGGCCACTTTCACGGCTGGCAGCGACCTGCAACTCATTGCCAGCACCGGCCCGGTCAACCTGGCCAACAGCCAGTTGACAGCCGGGCGCAGCCTCAGCGTGCAATCGCTGGGCCTCACCGCCACGCAGGCCACGCTGTCGGCAGTACAAGACATCACGCTGGCCGCAGGCGCTGGCAACATCAGCGCCCGCAACGTGCAGGTCAACAGCCAAAGCGGCAGCATCACCGTTTCGGGTGCCAGCATTGACGCCTCTGCAAACAACCTGCCAGTTGGTTCCAGCCCCACCCGCGGCTTTCTGGCCGCCAACAACCTGCAGATCAATGCCAACGGCGACCTCACCCTGTCCAACGCCGCCGCCATTGCCGGGCAAAACCTCAGCGTGTCAACCCAAGGCCAACTCAACAATGCCAACGGCGTCATCGCAGCCGGCCAGCAAGCCAGCGTCGTCGCCAACCTGGGCCTGAACAACCAGGGCGGCACCATCGACGCCAATGGCGCACTGGCCTTGCAAATCAACCAGGGCAGCCTGGACAACACGAACGGCCGTATCACCACGCGTGACACCCTGACCCTTGCCGCACCCAGTGGCCCCGGCGCAGCCCTGGCCAACGCAGGCGGCACCATTCAAAGCGCGGGCTCCTTGACTTTTGCCCTGAGCCAATTGAACAACCAAGGCGGCTCCATCACCAGCCTGGGCAGCCTGTCCATCAGCGGTGGCCCAGTCAACAACGCCAATGGTCAACTGGCCTCTCGCGGCGACCTCTCTATCAACACCAACAACGGCAACTTAGACAGCCGCCTGGGCCAACTCATCAGCGAAGAAGGCAGCGTGTCTGTCACCGCTGGCACCGGTCAAGCCCAGCTCACTGACATGCAGCTGTTTGCCAAAAACGACGTACGCATCCAGGCCGGGCAGATCACCTGGCCGCGCATCCGCCTGCAACAAGCGGGCGACGTATCCCTGGTCTCGGGCAATGGCCTGGACCTGACCGACGCACAAATCAGTGGCCGCAACCTCACCCTGAGCGCAGGCACCGGGCAGCTCAACAACGTAGGCGGCACCCTGCAGGCCACAGGCAGCGCTTCAGTCAGCGGTACCGGCCTGAACAACCAGGGCGGCATGGTCGTGGCCAACGGATCGGTCAACGCCGATGCAGGCACGGGCATCCTGGACAACGCCGGTGGCGTGCTGCGCAGCACCCAAGGCGTACTGAACGCAGGGGGTGCCACGATACGTAACGCTGCCTCTGGCGCGCTCGCAGCAGGCACGATCCAGTCCGCTGGGGACATGAACCTGTACAGCACCGCAGAAATCGACAACACCGCCTCCGCCATTTCGGCCGGTGGCAACCTCACCATTGCGGGTTCAGGCGGCATCACCAACCGCAACGGCAACTTGTCCGCAGGCGGCTTTGCGTCCTTTTCTGTCGGCGCTGTCGACAACACCGCAGGCAGCATCAGTGCGGCAGGCGAGGTCGACATCACCACCAGCGCTGGCGCGTTGTTCAGCCCGGGTGGCAGCATCCAGGCGGGTCAGCGCCTGCAGGTGCGCAGTGCCGGTGGCATTTATGGCATGCAAGGCCAATTCCAGGCGGGTGGCGACATCACGCTGGACGCCATCAACGGCGACTTGAACCTCTCCAACGCCACCATTGGCTCGGGCGGCAACCTCCAGGCCACCGGCGGCAACGCCTCATTGACCGATGCATCACTCAGTGCGCGTGGCAACGCGACCGTGAACGCCCGTGGCCTGGTCGGCCACCGTTCCAACCTGCAAGTTGGCGGTGGCTTGTCCATCACCGGCGAGAACATTGATATCAGGGACAGCACCGTTCAAGTAGGACAGGGCGCCACCATTGCCGCCAGCAATTCGGTTGACCTGCGTGCCATCACCCTGAACGCCAACCAGGCTGTGCAAATCACCGGCGCCGCAATTGACGTCAGCGGCGCCCGCTCCATCAGCTCCGCAGGCAGCAACGTCGCCATTCAAGCCAGCGGTGCGCTCAACCTGTCGCAGGCCCTGGTGCAAGCCACGCAAGACGTGACCACCACAGGCGGCGCCGGCAGCTCAACCGCTGGTGCCAAGCTCCTGGCCGGGCGCGATCTAAGCGTCACCACCACCGACCGCCTGGACTTCACCAGCGGCGGCGCCAGTTTCCAGGCCGGTCGCGACCTGACGGTCGTCGCGCAAGGCATCACCACAGCCAATAGCGCGGTCGTCGCCCGCAACATCAGCCTGAACGCAGGCACCGCCAACCTGGACAACACCCGTGGCAGCGTGCAAGCCACCGGCACCCTCGACGTGCGCAGCCAGGGCATCGTGAACCAGCGCGGCACCCTGATGGCCATGCAACAGGTCAACGTCAACGCCCTTGCCGGTGCCATCAACAACAACCAGGGCGAAATTTACAGCGCCAACAGCACCGCATCG
>JANOQJ010000023.1:0-6330 GCA_031414805.1 Comamonadaceae bacterium | reverse complement strand
CAAAGAAAAGTAAGCAAAAGAAAGGCGACCCGGCAGTCTGGGTCCCTTCGCTTCGCTGCGGGCACCTTGCGGTGCTCAAACCCAGTGGGGTCACGTGCAAACTCGCCTGCGGCTCAAACAAGCACGTGCCCTGATCCACTGAGTTTTGAGCTCCTCAGCCCAGCCTGAACGGGTTTCCTGGATACCTGCTCAGTCCGAACGGAAATTCCAAACTTCTTCGGGCCAAATCAATATTGGGACGATATGGCGCACAGCTGGCGTGGCAACGCGACAAATTGGATGCTATTGAATAAATAGCTTCTCGAGCAGATTCTGGAAGGGCGGAAAGACCTTTTGGGCATCAATCTCAACTAAACAGATTCTTCAACTTGTCCGTCCAGCTGTCCGCATTCGGCGAATGCTTGGCCCCGCCTTTTTTCAGTGACTCGTCAAACTCCTTGAGCAGCTTGCGCTGGTGCTCGGTGAGTTTGACCGGGGTTTCCAGGGTGATGTGGCAATACAAATCGCCGGGGTAGCTGCTGCGCACGCCCTTGATGCCTTTGCCGCGCAGGCGAAACTGTTTGCCAGCTTGGGTGCCTTCGGGAATGTCGATGGCGGCTTTGCCAGCCAGGGTGGGCACGTCGATCTCGCCGCCCAGCGCGGCGGTAGAAAAGCTGATGGGCACGGCGCAGTGCAGGTCGTCGCCGTCGCGCTCAAAAATATCGTGCTTTTTCAGGCGGATTTCGATGAACAAATCGCCTGCAGGCCCGCCGTTGGTTCCCGGCTCACCGTTGCCCGCGCTGCGGATGCGCATGTTGTCGTCGATACCTGCTGGAATTTTTACTTCGAGTGTTTTCTGCTTTTTGATCTTGCCCACGCCATGGCATGACACGCAGGGCTCGGGAATAATTTTGCCAGTGCCGCGACAAGTCGGGCAGGTTTGCTGCACGGCAAAAAAGCCCTGGCGCATCTGCACCTGGCCCTGGCCGTGGCAGGTGGTGCACACGATGGGCTTGGTGCCCGGTTTGGCGCCGCTGCCGCCGCAGGTGTCGCAGTTGTCCCAGGTGGGAATGCGGATTTGCGCTTCCTTGCCGTTGGCTGCTTCTTCCAGCGTGACTTCCATGGCGTAGCTCAAATCGCCACCGCGGTACACCTGCCGCCCGCCCGCGCCGCGTCCCTGCGCCCGCCCGCCTTGCTGGCCAAACATGTCGCCAAAAATATCGCCAAACGCCTCAGCAAACCCGCCAAAACCTTCTGCACCGGGGCCGCCGCGCAAGTTGGGGTCTACCCCGGCATGGCCATGCTGGTCGTAAGCCGCACGCTTTTGCGCGTCCGACAACATCTCGTAAGCCTCTTTGGCCTCTTTGAATTTCACCTCAGCCGCCACCGCATCGTCACCCTGGTTGCGGTCGGGGTGGTGCTTCATCGCCAGCTTGCGATAGGCTTTTTTGATGTCTTCTTCAGAGGCGTTTTTAGCTACGCCCAGGGTTTCGTAATAGTCGCGTTTGGCCATGTCAAATAACTAACGTTGTTTAAAAGTCGTTGGTGCAATTAGCAATAAGTTATTTCTGGGTAAGATCGCGCGCTGATGATAATACGTTGCCAGATTCTTATCTGGAAATTCTTGGGCAATATAAATGTTGTCTCTTCCGATTAGGGCAACATATGCGGTGAGTGACTGTCCTCCGTTATACAGGGTGTCTTTCTGAGGGAAATTCACGCGATCGCTGTTTAATTTCGAGGCTAACTCGATATTTGCGTGGAAACCACCAAGCCCTGCCCTTGCGAGAACATGCTTATAGCTACTGGCCGTTGATTCGGCAAAAAAAGCCATGGCTATCACTATTGAAACTACTAACAAAGAACTTGCAAGCAATGCACTTCGCCTCGAGAAAAATACAAATACTAAACCAATGGCGCTAGAAATAAATCCGCAAATAATGGGCGATTGAAATGTGGGGTAGCTAACAAAAGCGTATATAAATATCGCCGATGCTACTGCCCCCATCAACCCCACACTTGACGCGAAAAACTTGTCTTTTTTCCAAATGTTCGGTGTAAAGAAAAAAATAGGCAGGAAGAAAAATAGTGCAACCGCCAGGGGAACTAAATAGTATTCAAAAAATATCAGTGAATTTGTGAAACTGGATTCAATAAAATCTGAGTCATAAAATCCGTAGTAGCGCATATAAATAAGCGCAACATATTTTGGAAATAACCACAGTGACAGCGAAAGCAGTATGCCAGCGATAGCGCTATACACCACCCGAACGGGGTGTAGCCTCCGGAGTAACCAGACAGCAGCACTAGGCTCCTGTCTGGCTAGCCACTTTTCAAGTCGATCGGGTAGTGAGTTCGGAGTCACTGGGCGACTTAAGTCTTCTTGACTTCTTTCACTTCAGCATCGACCACGTTGTCGTCAGCCGCCTTCTTGTCATCTGCCGCTTGCGCGCCTGGAGCAGCACCGCCCGCTGCCGCTGCGGTTTGTGCCGCCTGGTCGGCTTGCATGTCGGCATACATTTTTTCGCCCAGCTTCTGCGAGGCCAGGCTCAGAACTGCTTCTGATTTTTCAATCGCAGCTTTGTCTTCGCCCTTGAGTGCTTCTTCCATGTCTTTCATGGCGGCTTCGATTTTTTCTTTGTCGCCTGCATCCAGTTTGTCGCCATATTCGGCCAGCGACTTGCGGGTGCTGTGCACCAGGGCTTCGCCCTGGTTTTTGGCCTGGATGATTTCGAGCTTTTTCTTGTCGTCGGCCGCGTTCAGCTCGGCGTCTTTCACCATTTTCTGAATTTCTTCTTCAGTCAGGCCACTGTTGGCCTTGATGGTGATTTTGTTTTCTTTGCCCGTGCCTTTGTCTTTGGCGCCCACGTGCAGGATGCCGTTGGCGTCAATGTCAAAGCTCACTTCAATCTGGGGTGTGCCGCGCGAGGCGGGTGGAATGCCTTCCAGGTTGAACTCGCCCAAGGCCTTGTTGCCCGTGGCCATTTCGCGCTCCCCCTGGAAGACCTTGATGGTCACGGCGGGCTGGTTGTCGTCTGCCGTGGAGAAGGTCTGCGCAAACTTCGTTGGTATGGTGGTGTTCTTGGGGATCATCTTGGTCATCACACCGCCCAGGGTTTCAATGCCCAGAGAGAGTGGCGTCACGTCCAGCAGCAGCACGTCTTTGCGGTCACCGCTCAGCACCTGGCCTTGAATCGCAGCGCCCACCGCCACGGCTTCGTCGGGGTTCACGTCTTTGCGTGGCTCTTTGCCGAAGAACTCTTTGACCTTGTCCTGCACCTTGGGCATGCGCGTCATACCGCCCACCAAAATCACGTCGTGAATCTCGCCCACGCTGACACCGGCGTCTTTGATGGCGATGCGGCACGGCGCAATGGTGCGCTCGATCAACTCGTCCACCAGGCTTTCCAGCTTGGCGCGGGTCATCTTGATGTTCAGGTGCTTGGGTCCGGTGGCATCGGCCGTGATGTAGGGCAGGTTGATGTCGGTGGAAGCAGAAGACGACAGCTCGATCTTGGCTTTTTCAGCGGCTTCTTTCAGGCGCTGCAAGGCCAACACGTCTTTGCTCAAATCGACTGCGTTGTCTTTTTTGAACTCGGCAATGATGTAGTCAATGATGCGCTGGTCGAAGTCTTCACCGCCCAGGAAGGTGTCGCCGTTGGTGGAGAGCACTTCAAACTGTTTTTCGCCATCGACATCGGCAATTTCAATGATGGACACGTCAAACGTGCCGCCGCCCAGGTCATACACGGCAATTTTGCGGTCGCCTTTTTCGTTCTTGTCCAGGCCAAATGCCAGGGCTGCTGCGGTGGGCTCGTTGATGATGCGTTTGACATCCAGGCCTGCAATGCGGCCTGCGTCTTTGGTGGCTTGGCGCTGGGCATCGTTGAAGTAAGCGGGCACGGTGATCACGGCTTCGGTGACGGTTTCGCCCAGGTAGTCTTCGGCGGTTTTCTTCATCTTGCGCAAGATGTCGGCAGACACTTGCTGGGCCGACATTTTCTTGCCGCGCACTTCCACCCAGGCGTCGCCGTTGTCAGCGGCAACTATGCTGTAAGGCATCAGCGAGATGTCTTTTTGCACTTCTTTTTCAGTGAACTTGCGGCCAATCAAGCGCTTGATGGCGTACAGCGTGTTGCGTGGGTTGGTTACCGCCTGGCGCTTGGCAGAAGCGCCCACCAGTACCTCACCATCTTCCTGGTAAGCCACGATGGACGGCGTGGTGCGCGCGCCCTCGCTGTTTTCAATCACCTTGGTGGTGTTGCCTTCCATGATGGACACGCAAGAGTTGGTGGTGCCCAGGTCAATGCCGATGATTCGTCCCATGATGATTTCTCCAGTGAAGTTTCAGATGTGTGTTAGCTGTGGATAAGTGGTGCTATTTCAAGCGCTGGGCATCAAGCAGATGCCGTGACAGTGACCAGCGCAGGCCGCAGCACACGCTCGGAAATCAAGTAACCCTTTTGCAGCACGGCCACCACTGTGTTGGGGTCTTGCGGCGCGCCTTCAGGTGCGGGTACCACCGAGATGGCTTGGTGCTGGTGCGGGTCAAACTTGGTGCCTGCAGCCGGGTTGATCTCCAGCACCTTGTTGCGCTCCAGCGCGCTTTTCAGCTGGCGCAAGGTGGCTTGTGCGCCTTCGCGAATCTGCTCAGGTGTCGCGTCGACGATGGCCAGGCCCGCTTCCAGGCTGTCGGTCACGGGCAGCAGGCTTTCGGCAAAGCTTTCCACCGCGTATTTGCGGGCCTTGGAAATCTCGTCTTCGGCCCGGCGACGGGTGTTCTGCATGTCGGCCTGGGCGCGCAGGTACTGCTCGCTCAAGTCGGTGTTTTTGGCTTGCAGAATGGCCAGGTCGGCTTGCAAAGAGGCCAGTGCGTCTTGCGACTCGGCCTGGTTGGCAGCTAATGCGGCCTCCAGCTCTTCAGGGCTGGGGTCGCCTTGAAGATCAGGCAAATTTTGCGATGGGTGTTGCTGTTGCTGCGCCGATTGAGATGGTGCAGGGGCAAACGACGATGGGTCAGGCGTTGGGGTGTTGTCAGACATGGCAAACAGACAAAAAGGAGTTGAACCAGGGCCGCAGCCCGATGGCGCTCATTTGCGGCTAAGAATCCGCGTTTCAAGTGCGGGTATGCGGGTTTTTGCGGGTGAATTCGATCGCCCATAAAAAAAACCCGCTCGCAGCGGGTTTCTGGGTAACAACCGTTATCAATGCGCGTCCAACAACTCCACATCAAACTTCAACGTGGCATTCGCCGGAATCACCCCACCTGCACCGCGCGCGCCGTAGCCCAGTTCGGCAGGAATCACCAGCGTACGCTTGCCGCCAATTTTCATACCCGCAACGCCTTCGTCCCAGCCCTTGATGACCATGCTCGCGCCCAGCGAAAAGGCGAACGGGTCTTTGCGGTCGTGGCTGGAGTCGAACTTGGCACCCTGCACGCCGTCATTGAACAGCCAGCCGGTGTAGTGCACATGCACATGGTGGCCCTTGGCCGCGACAGCGCCGGTGCCTTCCTGGGTGTCTTCGTACTGCAGGCCGCTTTCGGTAGTGATCATGGGAAAGTCTTTCTAGAGGTTAAAAATGCTATGGAATAGATAGCTGGTTGAGCATATTTTATAGGGGGCTGGAAGCCTAAAACGTCGCAGATTCAAGCACGTAGTGCATCGGGCGCTGGCAAAGAGGGTCAAGGTGCATAGGTTGCAACCTTGATGCGCTTGAGGTATTTATCAATGAATGCCAGTCCGCCGTAGGGGCTGAGGTCGTAGGGCAGTTTCTTGATAAGGAAATCGGTCATGTGAGGCTCACCTGTGGGGTAAGCAATACATGAAGGCCTATTGATCCGGCCCGATGAAGTGTTAAGGAAACTCTGCAAAACCTCCCCCACCCTGCCAACGCGATGCCCGTCTGAGCCGTTACAGGCCGATGCAACAACAAACCCTTGGCGGCAACGCATTCCAGGCCACCAGCTACCCCACCCGCAAGCGCATCTTTCTGGATGAAATGGAACAAGTGGTTCCTTGGGCTGCGTTGCTGGCGCTGATCACGCCCCATGCGCCAACGCCTGACAAGCCCAAGGGTGGCCGCCCACCGATAGCCCTGTCCACAATGCTGCGCATCCACTTCATGCAGCAATGGTTTGGCCTGTCAGACCCCGCCATGCAAGAGGCACTGCATGATGTACCGCTGTACCGCCAGTTTGCGGGCATCGAACTGGGTGATGACCGCCTGCCCGATGAGACCACCATCCTGCGCTTTCGCCACTTACTGCAAAAGCACAAGCTGGGCGAGCAGATCTTTGCCAGCGTCAACAAGCACCTGAGCGAACGCGGGCTGACCCTGAAAGAAGGAAGC
>JANOQJ010000022.1:0-27907 GCA_031414805.1 Comamonadaceae bacterium | reverse complement strand
AAGACCTTTGAATCATTGGACTTGCTTGAGGATCATCTAGTCGCATCCCTGAAGGCGATGGAGACACAGCACCAGACTGTCAAAAGTATTGTGGCTTGGCAGTGGATTATTGATGCTGTTTCTATTGAGAATTAGAATAAGCCGGGCACCAGCCAATCAGACCAGTGGCGAGCGGGACGATGCCGATCCAGCCCCACATGCCCACAGACCAGCCCCACAAGTCGGTGGTGTTGGTCAAGGCCAGGCCAATCAGCACCAGCCCGATGACGATGCGCAGTGCGCGATCCAGAAGGCCTTCATTGACGGTCATGTTGATCTCCTTGTGTAAGTGACGGGTTTTCATTGAACAGCTAGCTGACAGCCAGCGATATGACCCAGATCAAATCGGGTGCAAATTTGGGCAATTACAGGTAAGTAAGACGCAAGGCTCACACAGGCATGACGTCAACCACTGGGCGTCGCGGTGACGCGGGCAGGTCGCGCAGTGGGTAGCCCCAGCGGATGAGCATTTGAGCGGCACCTTTGCAACCGACTAACTCGTGCACGCGGCTGCGCAGTGTTGCGACCTGAATGGGTTGGTTCAGGTAAGACGCCTGCAAACCCAGCTCGATGCCGGTGAGCAGCATGCGCTGTAACGCCTGGCCTGCGGTCAGCCAGTCGCGCAACGTGTCAGCGTCGGTGGCGAGTACGGTCAGCAGGGGCGACTCGTCGGCCAGCTGCTTGTCTTTGGCACCCACGCCGTGGCCCATGTCGAAAGTTCGAACCACCGTTTGTGCAAAGGGCGCTGCCAGCAAGGGCACCGAAATCCCGTCGCCCCGGCGCTTGGGGTGCATCCAGACCGCCAGTTCGCGCCGCCATGATGGATTGGCCCACTGGATGGCATCGCCTTCGGCTACCAACTCGGCAGCGCGGTGGCGTTGGTCTACGTCGTTCAACACGTGTAGCGTTGCGCCTTCATGGGCCGCTGCGGCCACCAGTTTGTCAATCGCGGTGACACTCACGGGGTCTTCACTGAACCGTTCGCGCATCGTGCGCCGCACGGCAATGGCGCGGTGCAACGCGGCATCGGGTTGCACCCAGTCCGCCGGGGCCAGATCGATTCGGGCCAGCAGATCGGCATCGTCGGGTTCCGCCAGCGTGGTGACCTGTGCCGAGTACCCAGCTGCCGCCGCTGCGACCCGCAAATTGAACAGGGCGCAACCGCAGCTAATGGTCAGTTCGCGGTCGTGGGGGTCGTTGACCGGCAGCGCCCGCTGGCGGTCTGCAATCAGGTCAATGCTGTGGTGGCCCACATCAAACAGCCAGGGCTGGGTGTTGTGGCTCGAAGGTGCCAGCACGGCGTCGGAAACGAGCATGCGAGCCAGGTTGTACGAGAGCGGTGGATGCGTCGTGTTCATGGTGTCTCCTGCACAGGTTCGGTACTCTTGTGTGATAAGCGTGCTGTTTCAGCGATAGCTGCTTGCGCTCTTCATGCATGCGCCCAAGGCCTTTTTATCCACAAGCAGCCCCAATGCGGGCGGCGACGCACCGGTACGACGATTCCTCAATTGGTACCGGTCAGTCACGGTCAACCCCTCGCATGCAACGGCCGTTCGTGCTCCTGAAGCGACTGACACGCTGTGCAATTGGGCGCGGCTGGCATGGCAGCCAAGCGGAGTAAATCAATGTCCTGTCCACACCGCTGGCAACGCCCGTAACTGCCGTCATGCAGGCGGTGTTGCGCAGCGAGTAGCTGTTCCAGCTCAAACGCGACATGCTCCGCCTGTGCGTCGTCCATGGTCGCCTGCGTGTTTCGCATCGCCATATCCTTGAAATCGGATGTCTCTCGCGAATCGGGCTCGCCGATTCGGTCAGGCCAGTCTTCGTGGGTCCGCAAGGCAGCGCGCAGTTCGGCCTCTCGTTGTGCCAGCAATTGGCTGAATCGGGGTGCCATCGCCTTGTCGTAGGTTTGCATATGAAGCCTCATTGAACGTCAGGCTCATTTTGGGTACGGCAGCTGCGGATGTCTTTGATCTAGCGCAAGTCAGCTTGCATTCATGCGGTGCGTCGGCCTGCAAAATCTGTCCAGCAGCGCTGCTCAAAATCGTAGAGCTTGCAGGCTCGGGCCGTCTGGAAATACCAGGCCCACGAAAATCGCTGAACGATGATCCGGCCCGGCAACTTGGCTTCCAGCAAGGCTTGCGCCTGCTTGAGGCGGTACAGGGGCACGCTCATATCCACATGGTGCGCGGTGTGCTCCATGATGTGATGCAGAAACGCGCCCACGCCGGGGCCAAATGTCTGATGTACCGTGGTTGAGACAAACGGACTGCACGCTGACCAGTCGCGCTTGTTGTCGTACCAAGCCACGCTGGTGTGCGTGTGGTGCACGTAGACCACAAAACCGATCAGGGCGTTCCACACCAGGAGCGGAAGCATGAAAGCCACTCCGAGCAACCACAGCGCCGATTGCTCCGTCGCCATCGCGGCATAGAACAACCCGGCCACCCAGGCGGCTGCAACACCCGAGACCAGCAAGCCATCCAGCGTGAACACCCGGCGGCGCGTCGGCATGAATTGCCCAGACGGAAAGTACATGCGCTTCCACCAGATCTCCACCGCGTAATACAGCCACGGCGCCCAACCGCTTCGGTACCAGCCCTCCAGGTGCTGCCGCCAGGCCGGCAGGCGCTGGTAGGCCTCAAGCGACAGCGGTTGCCAGACGAAATCAAAATCCTTAAGGTTCGTGTAGCCGTGGTGCACCACGTTGTGACCCACGTCCCACAGGCTGTAAGGCGTGAGTGAGGGCATGAACACCAGGCGGCCTAGCCAGCGGTTAAGCCTGCGGTGTGGTGTGAAGCTTTGGTGGCAAGCGTCGTGACCCAGAATAAAGAGCCGCCCAATCACCAGACCCGCTGCAGCGCCAGCCAGCACCTGCAGCGCAGGGTAGGGCAACAGAACCGCAGCGACCAGCAGCACGGCCAACAGGGTCAAATCTGTTGCGACCAAGGCCAATGCCCAGGCTGTGTTTTTTTGCGAAATAGGCAAGAGCCAGGAGCGGATGACTTTGCGGTGGGGGATGACCTCGGATGGGTCGGTGGCGTGAAGATTGGTGGGGGTTGTGGACATGGGGTTCAGCCTCCATCAGCTTCTGCCGACACCAATGGGCGCTGGCGCGTGAAGGACGATCTTGGTAAACATGCGTTCATAGTCGGTATTGGTTTGGTCGGTGGCGAAGGGGTCCTGGTTGGTCTCGAAGGCAGCGTCCAGCTCTTTCCAGTCGACCTCGCTGAGGTGTTCTCTCGCGGCGGGAAATATGAATGCTTCCTCAACCCGCATGTGCTCCAGGTAAAAGGCCACGTACTCGCGGGCGCTGCTGGAAAAACACGCCCTGCGAGAATCGCCCAGGATTTCCCAGGCCAGCAAATCGTGTTGCAGGCTGCGAACCCTGGACTCACCGTTGATGTGATCCTGCTCCAGTCTTTCAACCGTGGGTAGCAGCGATGGCACCAGGCGCACGACCTTGGGAAACAGCAGGTTCGACTCTTTAGGGTGATGGCGGCGCTCGGGGAATTCGTCGATGTAAAACAACATAGCCCGCAGCACATCAAAGAACCGCTCGGGATCGTCCTGTGGGCCACGATCAACCATCCGCAGGATTGACTGAAGCATGGCCCGCAGGGCAGCGTGCTCGTTGAGTATGAGTTTCATGATGGGGCCAGACACGTGTTTCAACAATCAATGACTTGCCCATCGTGTTCGACATACGGTTGATACGGCCCGGTGCCGCTGCGTTGCGACTCTGATGCCGGAACGAAACCACCGCGTTGCACGTCGAAAACATGAACCTCACCTTCTTCAATGACGTAATGCCATCCATGCAGTGTGAGCGTGTGGTTTTCAATTGCGCGGCGAACCATGGGGTAGTCCATGAGCCTCTCCAGCTGCAGCAACACGGAGCGCTGCTCAGTGCGTCGCAGCACTTCAGGGCCGGGGTGCATGGGTAGCAGGGCGTCCCTTGCCAGATCAAGCCAGACTTTCAAATTTACCGCCTCATCGGAAACACCGTCGTAGGCGGCACGAATGGCTCCGCAGTGGCTGTGTCCACACACAATGATGCGTGAGACTGAGAGGTTGAGCACCGCAAACTCGATGGCTGCCGATGTTCCGTGGTACCCAGATGACCCGTCGTAAGGGGGGACGAACGCGCCCACGTTGCGCACGATGAAGAGTTCCCCCGGACCCGTACCGGTTAGTAGATAAGGCACCAACCGCGAATCAGAACAACCAATAAACAAGATGGTGGGGTGCTGACCATTTTCGACCAAGCTGTGAAACTGCTCCCGCACACTCGGAAAAGTATGGTCATGAAAACGGCGCAATCGGCCCAAGAGATCGTCGGACATGGCGCGTAGGTGAGTTATTGAACCAAAGGTGTCAGACGCATTAATCAATTGCTATTTATTTAATAGCTGCTTGAGCAGTATTTGCAAGGGCGGGAGGGCTATTTTCATAAAATTGGGCATTAATGAGGTACCGACTTGCGAGCGTTAGTCGAGATGGGCCTTTGCTTCCATCACGCTTGCCTACTGAGACTCGATCAAAGGTCTATTGATCGCAGCCTACGCGCCAAGTCAACCCTGGCGTTTGATCCAGATCAATCATCGTGTAAACCGTCGTTGACTGCGCCCGAGTGGGCCCGAGAGCCAGGGCAGGGTGGTTTTTATGATGCAGGGATGACGACACCCCGTCGGCGCATCATGTCGTGGCGCATGGTATTCAAGGCATCGTTTGACAGCACGGTCTTGGCGGCTGGGTAAGCGAGCCGCTCCTCGTCCTGAAGATGGCGCCGGTACAGAGCCGCAAAATCGTGTAGCAGGGCGCTTTGATCTTCGCGCCATGGTTGCGGTCCGGCGTTGGCCGCATCGTCTTCGTCCAGTATCTGCAAAACCGCCCGTACCTGCGCCCAGAGCGCCGCCATCTGGCGATGTTCCTGCAGCAAGCGTTGCACCAAATCACGCACGCTGGCATCCGCGCCCTCAAGCAGCGGCGGAAACACGTGCCGCTCCTCATCTTCGTGGTGCAGGGGCGCGGCCACATCAAAATACCGGATGACATCGCGAGCGGCCTGACGGGCGGGCTCGTCGCAAGTCTGGGTGCGCAGATGGGCTTGCAGTTTTTCCATCAAGGCCAACATACGCTCGACCTGCTCATGGCAGGCACCCAGCATCTCGAAGGGCGCTTCAAAGCCAGCGGCGGGCGATTGAAAGCCGGGTAGCGATACCGAGCGTTTCTTGAGGTGCAAGGTACCCATGTCAGTCAAACCGTACCGGCTGCCCTTGTATGTCAAACGGAATAAAAGCACCTACCTGCCCCTGCTTGATGGACTCGACCATGCGCCGCAAGGGCTCATCGGCCTCCTGGCTAGTCGGTGCCTGGTTTATCGAGCCCGATAGGGCGGCAGCAAACACCAACCCCCAGGCGTGCCCAAATTGGCTGGACTCCTGCGCAAGCGCTGCAAAGGATGTCAATTCGTCTGGACGTTTGTCGACGCACATCAGCGGCACCAACGTACCGCCTTGACCCGCCTGAAAACGCGCGCGCTGAACCGGCGTGCTGTCGTCGGGTAGCTAGATACGGGTAAATACAAACAGCAAGCGCTGCGCCTCAGGCTGGGCCCGGGCGGCCTGCACAAGATCGTCAAAACTCAAAATGTCCATGGTGTGTCCAGTCACAAGGAAGAAAATGAATGCACTGGTTCGCACAGCGCAGCGTCCTCGTGGGATGCCAGGCGGGTAACGAACTCGGGTGGGGTCGGACGCAGGCGTGCGGATTTGCGCAGTGAAGCGCTACCCACGTTGACAAAACACAGGGCATGTTCGCCCTGCGTCAGGCGAAACAGGCTGCGCAATCCCTCAAACTTCAGGGCCTTGCCGCTGGTCAAGGCCGAACCAAATCCAAGCGCAGTAGCCATGAGCAGCATGTTTTGTACCGCACAACCGGCAGAGACGATGCGTTCGGCCAAGTCAATCTCTGCATCGCCGCGTTCGCCATCGACCACTACCAGCATCAGCAATGGGGCGCGGTACGCTTTTTCCTGCGCTTGAGCAAGTTGCTGGGGCGTGGCACGTGGGTCGCGCGTGATCAGCGCTGTGCCAAACACGGCGGCCAGCCGGGCTCGCGCAGACTGCGGTACCAGCACAAAGCGCCAGGGCAATAGCTGCCCATGGTCCGGCGCAGTTGCGGCGGCATTCAAAATCATGGCGAGTTGCTCTGGCGAAGGTCCAGGTGCCAACAGGTGTTTCGGCAAAATGGTTTGCCGCGACTGCATGATTGCCGCGACCACCGCGGCTCGCCCACTCTCAGGCGCAACAACTTCTGGACGACTGTCAGGGACAGCAACGAGGCTCATGCTGGTTCCAGTCTGCCGGTACAGCCATCTGCACGCGGCCTGCCAGACCAGCCATCCAGTCGCGCACCCCACACGCCTATGCCGCTCATCCGCAAACCCCCAGATAACCACACTGGGTGCAATAGTCGCAGCCATCCTTGCGGATCACCGCATGTGCGCCGCACTCGCCGCATTTCTTGCCTGCCATCACGGGCGGCTCATGTGTGGCTTCAACGACGGGCTCTGCAATCGGTGCTGCTTCGGGGGTCGCCTGACGGGCGCCCCGCGCGATGATGATCTGCACCGCATAGGCAATAGCCGCCACCTCCGAGTCGTGCCACATCGGCACATGCGTGCCGTCCGCTTTTTCATGGGTTCCGAGACGCACGGGCCCGCGGTCCCAGGCCACCTTGCGCATGTCGCTGAGCGCACGCTCCAGAAAACCGCCGCGTGCGGCCAGCGACAGCAAGCGCATGCTGGAGGTGATCCATTGCTGAGACTCGCCACTCTGGCCCACGGGCATGAAGAATTCGATGGCGCGATCAACCGTGCCGAACCCTGCGGCCGCAGGCACTGGCAGGAAGGACACCACGATGTACAGCGTTTTGTGGCCCTCCTGCGTCCAATACTCGACTTTGTCGGCCACGGCCGACAGCGCGCCCTTGGGCCGACTTTCGATCACGGTGCGCATCGGATCCACGGCGGATGCGACCACCTGCGTCACGGCTTTAGCCAACGGCGTGGTCTCAAGCACCGAGCCGAGGATCGCGTTGGGCCGGTACGTGGCCAGGCCCTTGAGCCCGGCACGCCAGGCTTTCAGGTACAGGCCCTTGAAGCTCTCATATGGATAGTCGACCGGTACGTTCACGGTCTTGGAGATTGCCGTATCGACCAGGGGTTGAATGGTTTCCATCATGGCGATGTGATCGTCCGCCGACATCTCCAGCGCCGAGACAAAGTAGTCGGGCAGCTTGTGTACGTCGCCGCCAAGCTCGCGGTACATGCGCCATGCATGGTCTTGTACGGCGTAATCGGTCGTGCTGCCGTCGAATTCGCGCTTTTTACGCCGGTACATCCACGAAAAAGAGGGCTCAATGCCATTGGACGCGTTGTCGGCAAATGCCAGGCTGACGGTGCCGGTGGGGGCAATGGACAGCAGGTGGCTGTTGCGGATGCCATGCGTGCGGATGGCGAGCTGCAATGCGGGCGGCAGCCGGCTGGCAAAGGTGCCGGCTGCGAGATACCCCTGCGCCTCGAACTTCGGAAACGGCCCTTTTTCCCTGGCCAGGGCCACGGAAGCGGCATATGCGGCATCACGCATGCATTCGGCAATCCGGGCCGCCATCTCGCGGCCGGCTGCAGTGTCGTAGCGCAAGCACAACATGGCCAGTGCATTGCCCAGACCCGTGAATCCGACACCGATACGGCGCTTGGCCGTGGACTCGTCGCGCTGCTGCGGTAGCGGCCAGAAGGTCACCTCCAGCACATTGTCGAGGGCGCGCACCTGGATCGTCACTGACTTCGCGAAGGCCTCGAAATTGAAAGCCTGCTTGCCGCCGAAACCAAAAGGATTCCGCACAAAACGCGTGAGGATGATGGGCCCAAGATCGCAGCAACCGTAAGGCGGTAAGGGCTGCTCGCCGCAAGGATTGGTCGCCGCGATTGCCTCGCAATAACGCAGATTGTTGTCCTCGTTGATGTGGTCCAAAAACAAGATGCCGGGCTCGGCGAAATCGTAAGTCGAGCGCATCACGGTGTCCCACAACTCGCGCGCGGGTAGCGTACGGTAAACCCAGAGGCTGTCGGCTCGCTGGGCAGCACCCTGTGCGATCAGCGTAGCTCCGGGTTTTGCGCGGTGAACCAGCTCCCAGGGCAGGTCGTCCTCAAGCGCGTGCATGAAGGTATCAAGCGTGCCCACCGACACGTTGAAATTGTTCCAGCGGCCCGGCGTGCGCTTGGCGGTGATGAACTCCAGTACATCGGGGTGATCGATGCGCAGCACACCCATCTGCGCGCCCCGACGCGCCCCGGCGCTCTCTACTGTGGAGCAGGACTGGTCAAAGACATTCATGTAACTGCACGGCCCGGAGGCCATGGAGGCCGTAGCCTTGACTTCAGCGCCGCGCGGGCGGATGCGCGAGAAGTCGTAACCCACGCCGCCGCCGCGTCGCATGGTTTCGGCAGCCTCGCGCAGGGCTTCGTAAATGCCCGGATAGCCGCCGTCGTCGAAGCCCTGAATGCAGTCGCCCACCGGTTGAACAAAGCAGTTGATCAAGGTGGCCTGGATGGTGGTGCCGGCCGCGCTCATGATGCGACCGGCACCAATAGCGCCAGCGCGCAGGTTTTCCAGAAACAGTGCTTCGTGCTTGGCGCGCCCCGCCTCCGGCTCGACTGAGGCAAGGGCTCGCGCGACGCGGCGGTACAGATCTTCCACGCAGTTTTCGCCTGGTTTGAGGTACTTTTCCTTCAAAACGTCTTGGCTGATAGGTTGCATTTCCGCCTGATCCTGCAGCTTGTCTAAATGATCGGTCCGAGCCGTGGGGTCGATACCAGCAGTCAGGGCTGGGTTAGCCTGAAACGATTTATCGTCTTTGGTCATTGGACCAGTGGCGAATTCGCCCCTTCCAGCGCAATACCCTCTATCTCTGCCTCCCCCACCAGCAGGCTCATGTATTGGTGCAATGCCCTGGCGCGTGACTGCATGGTCAGCATGGCTGCAATGCGCTCGCGCACGTCCTCATAGGCCGGCTGCGTGCCACTGCGGCGATCCAACACGTCGATGATGTGAAAGCCGAAGCGCGTGTGGAACAACCGACGGTGCACGCCAGTTCCTGACTGTGTGTGCTGGAGATGAAACAGCTCGGTCGCCAGTTCCGGTGCACAGTCGTCTGGCGTGATCCAGCCGAGATCGCCACCCCTTGCGCTGCTCGGACAATTCGACAATTCGGTCGCCAGCTGGGCAAAGCGGTCTGGATGAACACCTTTGCGCGACAGCTCAAGCAGTGCCCGCTCGGCGTGCACCACGAGCGCCTGAACGTTGACCCCTGGCGTGACCGCAAACAGGATGTGCCGCACATGCAACGCTTGTCCGATCAAAAACTGGGCAATGTGTGCCTGGTAGTAGCGCAACCCTTCGCCGTCAGTGGGTTTGGGCGTGAGCACCTGCTGATCAACCATCGTCTCGATCACCGTGCGTTCGGCTTCGCCCAGTTCAGGGGCTGTCAAACCGGGATGGCTCGGCAGCAAGCCCTCGTTGACCGCCCGCTGACGCAGCAGCTCGGTGTATGCCAGTTCGCGCAGCGTGCCAGGGTCCGGTTGTAGGCCGGGTGCATGCAGGGCGATGCCGTTGACAAAGGCTGTCGGCAGAGCTGGGGTGGCAACTGCCGCGCACTGGCAGCCAGCGCTACCGCACCCCTGAGGGGCGATCGGGGGGGAGAACGTCAAGGTGTTCATGGACATACCTGGTTCTGTGCAGTTCAACGCTCAACCGATGACTTGGCTGCGGGCACACCCAAGCTGCGACTTCGCACCACCTGGTAGGGGCGAAACACGTAGGCTAGTGTGCCGAAACCACTCCACACGTGCACCAGCCGTGAGAACGGGAACAACAAAAAGATGGTCATGCCCAGTAGCATGTGCACCTGGAAGTGCCACTCAATGCCCGACACCAGGGCGGCATTGGGTTGGAACAGAACAATACCTTGCAGGTACTCGGCCAGTCGCAGCATGGTTTGCGGGTCAGACACATGGTGAAACGACGACGGTATCGTACCCAGACCGATGGTCAATTGCACCCACAAAATCACCAGAATGGCGATGTCAGTGCGGTGGCTGGTCAGGCGGATGCGGGGGTCGAAGATGCGACGGTGCAAGAGTAGAGTCAAACCAATAAAACACAGTAGGCCCGCCACACCACCGGCGATCACCGCCAAAAGTTGCTTCTGGGGAGCGGTAACAAAGATTTCATACAGCCAGTGCGGGGTGAGCTGGCCAAACAGGTGGCCAAAGAACAAGAACAGAATTCCGCCGTGAAACAGATTGCTGCCCCACTTGAGCTGGCCCTTGCGCAGCAACTGCGAGGAGTCGCTCTTCCAGGTGTATTGGTCGCGGTCAAACCGGGCCAGGCTACCCATGAAAAACACCGACAGGCAGATGTACGGGTAGATGCTGAAGAGGAAGTTGTGCAAGGAACTCATGCCTGCTCTCCTAAAGACGTTGGGGTGTGTTTTTTGACAAACTGAATGGGCTGGGGCGCACCTGGTTTTGCTTGGCCCGCAGTCGAGCAACCGCCAAAGACTTCGGGCTCGGCCCAACTTGCATCGATGTCATCCATCTCCGGCTCGGGGGCTACGGCTACTGCTTCGGCTTTCTCACCAGCGAGCTCCAATACCCCAGCCAACACACTGGCGTAGGGGCTTTCGCGTTTGAGCAAGGCGCTAAATATCACCCGCACGATGTGGGCAATCTCGCCCAAAAACTCTCGGGCCTGCTGTGGTGGCTGGGTTGAAGCAAATTCCAGGACCACAGGAAGATAGTCGGGCAACTCACTGGCGCCCAAAAACAGACCGGCCTTTTCATAGGTTTGAATCAAGTCAATCATGGCGGGGCCGCGGTCGCGGGAGTCTCCGTGCACATGTTCAAACAGGTGCAACGCAGTGCGCCGACCCCGGTCGAACAGCTCCACGTACGCGGACTCCACATCCACTGCAGACTGGGTGGCCAGGTGCTCAAGCAATGCTTGCAGCTCGGCGAGCCGCGAAGTGGGCAACGCCGCCTCGGTCGTCAGTGCCTGCTGCATTTCTGGCAGGTGGGCACGCAGCTCGGCATCGGGGTAGCGCAACAGGTGCGCTAATACACGCAGCGTCAAACGCACCTGGGTGGGGGTTGATGAAAATAGGCCCATTTCAAACCTCTATCCTGATAGGAATCGTGCGCTTCTTCTCGCTGCCAAACAGGCTGGTCGTGGTCTCACCCTCCGAGCAGCCGTTGCCAAACGTGAAGCCACAGCCGCCCCTCACATTGAAGGTGTTCTCTGCATACTCGCGGTGGGTGGTGGGGATAACGAAGCGGTCTTCGTAGTTGGCAATCGCCATGTAGCGGTACATCTCCTCCACCTCGGCGGCACTCAATCCCACCTGATCCAGCACAGCCTGGTTGATCAATCCGTCCACATGCTTGGTACGCTGGTACGAACGCATGGCGAGCATCCGCTCTAGCGCCCGCACCACGGGCACGGTGTCGCCAGCGGTCAACAAGTTCGCCAGGTACTTGACCGGGATGCGCAGCTGCGACACGTCAGGTATCTCGCCGTTTTGGCTCAGCACACCGGCATTGGCCGACGCCGTGATGGGCGAGAGCGGTGGCACGTACCACACCATGGGCAGCGTGCGGTACTCGGGGTGCAGTGGCAACGCCACCTTCCACTCCACAGCCATTTTGTACACCGGGCTTTGGCGGGCCGCTGCCATCCACGCATCGGGAATGCCGTCGATTCGTGCCTGCGTAATGACTGCTGGATCATTCGGGTCCAGGAACAAGTCGAGTTGTGCTTGGTACAGATCGATCTCGTTGGGTGTGCTGGCAGCCTCGGCAATACGGTCTGCGTCGTACAACAAAACACCCAAATAGCGGATACGACCCACACATGTCTCTGAGCACACCGTGGGCTGGCCGGCTTCAATGCGTGGGTAGCAGAACGTGCACTTCTCGGCCTTTCCGCTTTTCCAGTTGTAGTAAATCTTTTTGTACGGGCAGCCGCTGACGCACATGCGCCAGCCACGGCACTTGTCCTGGTCGATCAGCACAATGCCGTCTTCCTCGCGCTTGTAGATAGACCCCGACGGACACGAGGCTACGCAGGCCGGGTTCAGGCAGTGCTCGCACAGGCGCGGCAGGTACATCATGAAGGTGTTTTCGAACTGGCCCATCATGTCCTTCTGAGCCTGCTCGAAATCTGCCAGGTTGGCATCCTTGCTGCGCTTGCTGAATTCGCCGCCCAAAACTTCTTCCCAGTTTGGGCCCCACTCAATTTTCTCCATGCGCTTTCCGGTGATCAGCGAACGCGGGCGGGCGGTGGGAGCATGTTTCATCTCTGGTGCTGACTGCAGGTGGTCATAGTCGAAAGTGAAGGGCTCGTAGTAGTCGTCAATCTGCGGCAGATTCGGGTTGCTGAAAATCTTCATCAGTAGCGACCACTTGCCGCCTTGCTTGGGCACGATCGAGCCATCGGCTTTGCGCACCCAGCCACCCTTCCATTTGTCCTGGTTTTCCCACTCTTTGGGGTAGCCAATACCGGGTTTGGTTTCGACGTTGTTAAACCAGGCGTACTCCACCCCGGGGCGGTTGGTCCAGACGTTTTTGCAGGTAACGGAACAAGTGTGGCAACCAATGCACTTGTCCAAGTTAAGAACCATGCCGATTTGAGCGCGAATCTTCATGATGCCTCCCGCAGAGCCGCCTCAAGGGAGGCATGAGCCCCCTCGGGGGGCAGCGAACGAACGCGAGCGTGGGGGTTCATGGATTCTCTCCTTGGGATTGGTAGGCGCGGATCAGGTGGTCTTCAGCCGGTGTGTCGAGCCAGTCGACCTTGTCCATCTTGCGCACCACCACAAATTCATCCCGGTTGGTGCCAATGGTTCCGTAGTAGTTGAAGCCGTAGCTCAGCTGGGCGTAGCCGCCAATCATGTGGGTGGGCTTGAGCACAATGCGGGTGACCGAGTTGTGAATACCGCCGCGCACACCGGTGATCTCGGAGCCGGGGGTGTTGATGATTTTTTCTTGCGAGTGGTACATCATCACCATGCCGGGGTTCACGCGTTGGCTCACCACCGCGCGTGCTGCCACGGCACCATTGATATTGAACAGTTCCACCCAGTCGTTGTCCACAATGCCCGCGCTCTTGGCATCGTCTTCACTCAACCACACCACCGTGCCACCGCGGTTCAGGGTCAGCATCATCAGGTTGTCGCTGTAGGTCGAGTGAATGCCCCACTTCTGGTGCGGCGTGATGAAGTTCAACTGGATTTCTTTGTTCCCGTTGGGCTTGATGTTGTGAATACCCGCCGTGGTCTTCAAATCCACGGGGGGGCGGTAGCTGCCAAAGCCTTCGCCGAAGGCAATCATCCACGGGTGATCCTGGTAAAACTGCTGGCGACCGGTCAGGGTGCGCCACGGTATGTACTCATGCACATTGGTGTAGCCCGCGTTGTAGCTCACGGTCTCCGACTCGATACCGCTCCAGGTGGGCGAGCTGATGATCTTGCGCGGCTGCGCCTGGATGTCGCGAAAGCGGATCTTCTCGTCTTCGCGGTGAAGCGCCAAGTGCTTATGGTCGCGGCCGGTTTGTTTGCCCAGTGCCTCCCAGGCCTTGACAGCCACGTGGCCGTTGGTTTCCGGGGCCAGTTGCAGAATCACCTCGCAGGCATCAATGTCAGAGACGATGCGCGGCATGCCCTTTGAGACGCCTTCTTCCAGCGTGTTGCCATTGAGCTGGCCAAGTTGCTCGACTTCAGTGCCGGTCTTCCAGCCAATCCCTTTGCCACCATTGCCCATTTTGTCGAGCAAGGGGCCCAAGGCGGTAAAGCGCTTGAAGGTGTTGGGGTAGTCACGCTCGACCACGGTAATCTGCGGGGCGGTCTTGCCGGGTATCAACGCGCAGTGGCCCTTTTTCCACTCTTGCACTTCAAAGGCCTGTGCCATTTCGCCCGGGGTGTCGTGCATGATGGGCGAGAGCACCACTTCTTTTTCAACGCCAAGGTGGCCGACGCACACTTCGCTAAATGACTTGGCGAAGCCTTTGTAAATCTCCCAGTCGCTGCGGCTTTGCCAAACGGGGTCCACCGCCGCACTCAAGGGATGAATGAAGGGGTGCATGTCGCTGGTGTTGAGGTCGTTTTTCTCGTACCAGCTGGCGGTGGGCAACACGATGTCTGAGTACAGGCAGGTGGTGCTCATGCGGAAGTCGAGCGTGACCAGCAAGTCCAGCTTGCCTTGCGGCGCGTCTTTGTGCCACTTCACCTCAGATGGTTTGGCATCCCCCGCGCCTAAGTCTTTGCCTTGCACGCCGTTCTCGGTGCCCAGCAAGTGCTTACAGAAATACTCGTGGCCTTTACCGCTGGAGCCCAGCAGGTTGGAGCGCCAGACAAACATATTGCGTGGCCAGTTTTGCGGTGCGTCGGGGTCTTCGCAGCTCATCTCCAACGTGCCGTCTTTCAGCGCTTGCACCACATAGTCTTTCACATCCATGCCAGTGGCATGCGCGTCCTTCACGACCTGCAGCGGGTTGGTCTTGAGCTGCGGTGCACTGGGCAACCAGCCCATGCGCTCGGCGCGCACGTTGAAGTCAATCATGCTGCCACCGAAGGCCTTTTTGTCGGCCTCGCTTAGTGTCGGCGACACAATTTCTTCCATGCCCAATTTCTCATAACGCCACTGGTCGGTGTGGGCGTAAAAGAAACTTGTGCTGTTCATCTGCCGGGGTGGACGCACCCAGTCGGTCGCAAACGCCAAAGGCACCCAGCCAGTTTGGGGGC
This sequence comes from Comamonadaceae bacterium, assembly GCA_031414805.1. Taxonomy (GTDB): domain Bacteria; phylum Pseudomonadota; class Gammaproteobacteria; order Burkholderiales; family Burkholderiaceae_C; genus JAAFIW01. The sequence goes on along the minus strand of JANOQJ010000022.1, from coordinate 13,006 downwards.
GCAGCTTTTCCTGGCCCACATAGTGCGCCCAACCGCCGCCGCTTTGGCCGATGCAACCGCACATCATCAAGAGGTTGATCACGCCGCGGTAGTTCATGTCGGCGTGGTACCAGTGGTTCATGGCCGCGCCGATGATGATCATGGACTTGCCGTGCGTCTTGTTAGCGTTGTCGGCAAACTGGCGCGCTACAGTGATCACCTGGTCGCGCGGTACACCGGTGATGCTTTCCTGCCAAGCGGGGGTATAGGCGGCGTTGTCATCAAAGTTCTTCGCGCCACTACCCAATCCACGGTCAATGCCGTACTGCGCCACCTGCAAGTCAAACACCGTGGCCACCAGGGCATAGCGCTCTTCACCGGCTTTGCCCAGTCTCAGGCGCACAGCAGGCACTCTGGCGTGGTTGATGGTTCCGTTTTGGGCGTTGGCCGTGAAATGCGGTGTGGCAGTGCCACCGAAATATGGAAAGCCCACATCGACCACTTGCGTTTCCTGCTCGCCGTCTTCAATCACGGAGAGCTTGAGTTTGACTTCTGTATTGGTGCGCGCTTCTTTGGCTTCCAGGTTCCACTTGCCTTCATCTTCACGGCCGGGCTCACCCCAGCGAAAACCAATCGATCCGTTGGGCAACACCGCTTTTCCAGCGGTGTCAAAGGCAACAGTTTTCCACTCGGGGTTGCTCTTTTGGCCCATCTTGCCGTTGAAATCACTTGCGCGCAGGTAGCGATCGGGCACCATGCTCACCCGGCCATCGGGCAAGGTGTGCTCCTTCAACATGACCAGCAAGGGCAAGTCGGTGTAGCGGCGGGCGTAGTCATCAAAGTAGCTGCTGCGCTGCTTGCCGCCATCGGGAAAGTAAAACTCTTTGAGCGCCACGTGGCCCATGGCCATGGCGAGCGCGGCATCCGTGCCTTGCTTGGGGTGCAACCACAAGTCGGAGAGCTTGGCCACTTCCGAATAGTCGGGCGTGACCGCAACGGTCTTAGCCCCTTTGTAGCGCACCTCGGTGAAGAAGTGGGCGTCGGGCGTGCGGGTCTGGGGCACGTTGGAGCCCCAGGCGATGATGAAGCTGCTGTTGTACCAGTCGGCACTCTCGGGTACATCGGTCTGCTCACCCCACACCTGTGGGCTGGCCGGCGGCAAGTCGCAATACCAATCGTAAAAGCTCATGCACACGCCGCCGATCAGGCTCAGGTAGCGGCTGCCGGCTGCGTAGCTCACCATGCTCATGGCCGGGATGGGCGAGAAACCAATCAAACGGTCCGCACCGTGCTGTTTGATGGTGTACACGTTGGCTGCAGCAATGAGCTGATTCACCTCTTCCCATGTGCTGCGCACAAAACCGCCCATGCCACGCACCTGCTGGTAGTCGCGCCGGGCTTCCGGGTTGTTTTGAATCAGAGCCCAGGCATCTACAGGCGTCTTGCTCACCGCCAGCGCGGCGCGCCAGCGCTCCAGCAAGCGGCCGCGCACCAGGGGGTACTTCACGCGGTTGGCGGAATACAAGTACCAGCTGTAGCTGGCTCCACGCGCACAGCCGCGCGGTTCGTGGTTGGGCATATCCCAGCGGGTGCGGGGGTAGTCGGTTTGCTGGGTTTCCCAGGTGACGATGCCGCCCTTGACGTAAATTTTCCAGGAGCAGCTACCCGTGCAGTTCACGCCGTGGGTGCTGCGCACGATCTTGTCATGCGCCCATCGGTTGCGGTAAGCGTCTTCCCAGGTGCGGTCTTCACCGGTGGTGACGCCGTGCCCGTCAGAAAACGCTTCCCGCGGAAGGGAAAAGTAGCTCAAACGATCCAGAAAGTGACTCATAGGAGGCCTTGGTTAAAAAGTAGTGAAATAGGCAGTTCAGCTTATGAATATTGCTCAAGCAGCTACTGAATAGATAGCAATTTTCCGATTCAACCGACGTTCAAGGGTTCTTGATTTGTGCGCCAGGGCGCAGGTAAAACCACCAGTTCAGCACCAGACACGCGGCATAGAACACAGAAAATCCGTAGAAGGCGTACTGCGGTGTGCCGGCCTTGATCTGCTGGCCGATGAGTACCGGTGCAATGAACGCACCGTAGGCCGCGACCGCAGACGTCCAGCCGAGCACCGGGCCGGCTTGCTGGCGGTCAAAGATGAAGCCCACACTGCGAAAGGTGGAGCCATTGCCCACACCGCTGGCCGCAAACAACACGACGAATAGCCCCATGAACATGGGGAAATACTGCTCCGGCGTGGCCGAACCGTAGGCCAGCAGCATCACGTAACCCACAGCGGCTGAGGCCAGCACCATGATGGCGGAGATGATCTGCGTCACGATGGAACCACCCACTTTGTCCGATATCCAGCCACCCAGGGGGCGCACCGCTGCACCCACAAAGGGGCCTATCCAGGCATAGGTCAGTGCCGACGGGGCATTGGGGTTCTTCAGCGCGTGTTGCATCACACCCGCAGCGTCGGGGATGTGCTGAAAGCCAAAGATCACGGTGATCGCCAAAGGCAGAGCCATCGAGAAACCGATGAAACTGCCGAAGGTCACCACATACAAAGCCGTCATGCTCCAGGTGTGCTTGTTACGGAAGATGGCGAACTGCTTGGCCACGTTCTCTTTCATCGCACCAAACGCGGCTAGGCGCATTACCAGCAAAGCGGCAATGATGTCCAGCGGAATCGCCACCCACATATTCAACAGCCCCAGGCCAGTGGGCGCTGGCAGGTATAGGTACAGCATGGCCATGGAGGGGATGAAAGCCAGCGAGTACAGGTAAGTGATCTTGGCAAACGCCACCAGCGGGTTACCGGTGGCCGGTGACACGGTCTTGAGGTTGCTCATGCCCCACCAGCACAGGATGGAAAGAGGCACCAGAGACAGCACCCAGGCAAAGCCCGCGTTTTGAATGTAGGTTGGGGTGCCGGCTGCAATCTTGCCGAAAATCCAGCCACTGTCCTTCACCAGGGCCTTGGCGTCACCGCCAAAAGCACCAAAGATACCCACCGTCATCACCAGCGGAATGACAATTTGCATGGTGGTCACACCAAAGTTACCCAAGCCTGCATTCAAACCCAGCGCTGTGCCCTGCAAGCGCTTGGGGAAGAACGTGTTGATGTTGGACATGGAGCTGGCAAAGTTGCCGCCCCCCACACCCGACCACAGCGCCATCAACTGGAACACCCACAGAGGCCACTCGGGGTGCTGCAGGGCGATGCCAGTACCAATGGCCGGGGCCAGCAACATCGCAGTCGTCAAGAAGATGGTGTTGCGCCCTCCCGCCATGCGGATCAGGAAGGACGCGGGAATACGCATGGTGGCACCCGAGATGCCCGCAATGGCGGTCAGTGTGAAGAGCTCGTCCTTGGTAAACGGAAAGCCCAGGTTCAGCATCTGCACTGTGATGATTCCCCACATACCCCACACCGCAAAGCCGCACAGGAGCGCTGGAATTGAAATCCACAGATTTCGGTAGGCAATTTTTTTGCCCGTGGCCTCCCAAAATTGCTCGTCCTCGGGACGCCAGTCGATGATGTCGGTGCTTGAGACGGCTTTGTTGTTCATGGTGTTTTCTCGGTAGTGAGATTTCAGGCCTGCGTGCCGAGCCCCTGGCTGCCCATGACCTCGGTGCGTCGCACCTCCGTCCAATACATCCAGATCAGAGAAACCCAGACCACGCCGTACATGAACATGAAGGCGCTGGAGCGGATGCCGGTCAGGTCCATCAAGCCGCCAAAAATGATGGGCAGCACAAAACCACCGAGGCCGCCCGCCAGCCCGACAATGCCGCTGACTGCGCCGATGTTGGCGCTGTAGTCGTCACTGATGTATTTAAAAACGCTGGCCTTGCCGAAGGCCCAGGCAATGCCCAGCAGAAACATCAGCGCGGTGAAGGTGTAAACGTTCAAGCCGATGTGGAAGGTCGCCGGGCCGTTGACCGTGAGGATGGTGAAGTCGGTCTGCGGATAGGACAGCAGAAACAGGCAGACCCAGCTCACCCACATCACCCACCACGTCACGCTGTGCGCACCGTACTTGTCAGACAACACACCACCAAAGGCGCGGAGAACCCCGCCTGGGAGGGAGAAGCAGGCTGCCAGCAGCGCCGCCACACGGATGTCCAGCCCGAACTCTCCAACGTAGTACTGCACCATCCACAGTGACAACGCCACATACCCACCGAACACGATGCTGTAGTACTGGCAGTACTTGATGACCTTTGGGTCTTTGAGTAGCTTCAGCTGGTCATTGAATTTGACGTGGCTGGGTACCAAGTGTGAGGGGTCGCTGTGGCTGAATAACCAGAACAGCACCAGCGCCGCCAGCATGATGGCCGCGTACACCTGCGGCACCATGGCCCAGCCAAAAGCCACCAGCAGCACGGGCGCCACAAACTTGTTGACGGCGGCGCCAGAGTTACCGGCGCCGTAGACACCCATGGCCATGCCCTGGCGGTTTTTCGGAAACCAGCGAGCCACATACGGTGTGCCGACCGAGAACGAGCCACCTGCCAGGCCGACAAACAGGCCCACGACGAGAAAGTGCCAGTAGGCCGTGGCGTAACTCATGAGCCAGATCGCGGGGATGGTGGCAGCCATGAGGATGGCCATCACGACGCGCCCACCATAGCGATCGGTCCAGATGCCCAGCGGCACACGGATCAGCGAACCCGTGAGCACCGGTGTGGCCGCGAGCAGGCCAAACTCAGTGGCGTTCAGATTGAGCATCTTCTTGATCGGAATGCCAATCACACCAAACATCATCCAGACCATGAAGCAGACCGTGAAGGCCAAGGTGCTGACCGCAAGAACCGACCATGCCTCGCGCGGAATCCGTGGGTCGGCGGGTGGTTTGATTGGTGTTTTGCCCATCACGAGTCTCCTGAGTGGATTTCACATTTGTTGTGTGAAGCCTATTGCCAGAGAAACGTTTGGTTATTGATTCAGATCAAGTGCCTGGCTCACTGTTTGAGAAGTAGCGGAAACGACACTCCCCCGATAGACATGAACCTCTCAACGAGTTTGGAGTCGTCCGCATGCGGCTTGATGTAAATCAAGTACTTGCGTACCTGCCGCCGGTAGCCTTGTTTCATGCACGCTGTCAGCCCTGTGTCTCCAACCGCCTTCGGGGCAGTCGACATGGCGTCAATCGATTCGCTAGACGGATCTGGCCCGTACTTGAAGGTATTTGACGATCCGCAGGACTGGGCAGCATTCAGCCGAGGTGGCGACTCTACAAATCTGTGGGAATCACAGGTGCTGGTGCGCGGCATGCATTGCGCTGCTTGCTCGTTGACGCTTGAGCGGGCGCTCCTGGGCGTCAAGGGTGTGGTGGCCGCTCAGGTCAGCGCGGCGAGCGGGCGGGCTAGCATCACTTGGTCATCAGCGTTGACCCTTCCTTCTGTGTGGATGGCTGCACCAGTGGCCCTGGGCTACCAGCTTTTGCCTGCGGCTGATGCATTTGCGACGGGCGACATCCGTCAGCAAGAGCGCTTGGCGTTGTGGCGCTGGTTGGTAGCCGGGTTTTGCATGATGCAGGTCATGATGTATGCGGCCCCGACGTACTTTTCACAGCCGGGCGACATCACGCCCGACATTGAAAAGCTGCTGCGCTGGGCGTCGTGGGTGCTTGGCTTGCCGGTGGTGATTTTTTCGAGTCAACCCTTTTTTAACAGCGCCTTTCGGGACTTGCGCAGGCGCAGCATCAGCATGGATTTGCCTGTGGCGCTGGGCATTGTGGTGACGTTTGCTGTCAGCACGGCTGCCACGTTTGAGCCACAGGGCTGGTGGGGGCAAGAGGTTTTCTTTGACTCGCTCACGATGTTTGTGTTTTTCTTGCTGAGCGGGCGCTTTCTGGAACAGCGCTTGCGCAGCAAGACCGCCGGTTCGCTGGGCGCGCTGATGCAGCGTTTGCAGGCCAGCGTGGAGCGCCAGACGGCCGACGGCAGTTTTGAGCGCGTGGCCACGCGGCGTTTGAACGTTGGCGATGTGATTCGGGTGATGCCGGGCGAGGCATTTGCCGCCGACGGCACCGTCGTTCAGGGCGATACGCTGGCCGACGAGGCACTGTTGACCGGTGAGTCCCGCCCGGTGCAGCGGCCTCTGGGCGCATCCGTCATCGCCGGTAGCTACAACCTGGCCAACGCGGTGCAGGTGCGGGTGGACAAAATAGGTGCCGACACGCGTTATGCGCAAATCGTTGCCTTGATGCAGCGCGCCTCAGTGGAAAAGCCGCGCCTGGCCATGCTCGCCGACCAGGTTGCCCGGCCCTTTTTGGTCTTTGTGCTCCTGGCTGCGGCAGGTACCGGAGCGTTCTGGTGGAGCACCGACCCCTCGCGGGCGCTGATGGCGGCAGTAGCCGTTCTGGTGGTCACCTGCCCGTGTGCGCTGTCACTGGCCACGCCCACTGCCATGCTGACGTCTGCCGGGCTGCTGGCACGCTACGGTGTGCTGGTGCGGCGCTTGCAGGCGATTGAGTCGCTGGCGGAGATAGATACCCTTGTTTTTGACAAGACCGGCACGCTGACCGAGGCGTCCATGGGCTTGCGTGATGTGCATACCCGCGAAGGTGTGACGCGCCAACTGGCTTTGCAACTGGCTTCAAGCCTGGCGCAGCACTCGCTGCACCCAGTGTCGCGCGCGCTGGTGGTGGCCGCTAAAGACTCGACAAAACGCTCGGCAACTCCAGAGCGGTTGGAAGTCACGCAAGTAAAAGAACTGGCAGGAAAGGGTCTTGAAGGCCAACTGGCGGGCGTTGTCCCGCACCGTTTGCAGGGTAGCTTGCGGCTTGGGTCGGCAGTTTTCTGCCATGTGCAAGCCACTGAGTCGGACGCCATGCAGGTGTGGCTGACTGACGACCTGGGCTGGGTAGCCCGGTTTGATTTCGACGAAACGGTGCGCGCCGATGCTGCGCAAGCGATGGCTGCGCTACGCCACAAGGGGTATGAGCTGCATATGTTTTCTGGTGACCGAACCGCGTCTGCGCAGCACCTTGCCAGCAGGCTGGGCATCGACTCCAAGAAGGTGCAGGGTGACTGCACGCCGCAAACCAAGCTGGACTTGATGCAGGCGCTACAGAAAGGAGGGCGCAAGGTGCTGATGGTGGGCGACGGCCTGAATGATGGTCCGGTGCTCGCTGCTGCCAATGTGTCTGTCGCGATAGGTTTGGCTGTTCCGCTGGCACAAGCGCAAGCTGATTTTGTGGTGCCCGGCGCGCAGTTGGTGATGTTGCCAAGCATGCTGGCGCATGCACGCCGCACGATGCAGATCGTGCGGCAAAACCTGTGGTGGGCAGCCGCTTACAACGCTACTTGCGTGCCCCTGGCGCTGGCAGGGTGGTTGCCAGCATGGCTTGCGGGGCTTGGCATGGCGCTCAGTTCGCTGCTGGTCGTCGCCAATGCTGCGCGCCTGGCGCACTTCAAAGTTGGCCGCTGATGGATGTTCTGTTCCTTCTGGTTCCGTTGTCTGTTTTGCTGGCGTTAGGTGTGATGGGTGTACTGGCGTGGGCTGTCTGGTCCGGCCAGTTTGAAGATGTGGAGCAGGAGGGGCAGCGCATTTTTGAGGGTGACGTTGCAAAACCGAGCCAAAAACCGCCGCCTGACGCGCAAGCTTGATCTACATCAATACAGGCGCGCCGTGCTGTCAGCACACTAAAGCGTCAGCTTCGACAACAAAGCAGAGGATCCTTAATGAGTGCAGTACTTTCGACGCCGCAGATGCAGCCTCCAGCCATGGGCTGGGCAGCGTCAGATGCAACCACTTACAACGACAAGATCGTGCGCCAGTTCAGCGTGATGGCGGTGGTGTGGGGCGTGGTCAGCATGCTGGTGGGCGTGTTTATTGCAGCGCAAATGGCGTGGCCAGAACTCAACTTTGGGGTTGCCTGGTTGTCTTTTGGGCGTCTGCGTCCGCTGCACACCAACGCGGCAATTTTTGCGTTTGGCGGCTGCGCGCTATTTGCCACCAGTTACTACGTGGTGCAGCGAACCTGCCAGGTGCGCATCATTTCGGACAAGCTGGCTGCGTTTCATTTCTGGGGCTGGCAGGTCGTCATTGTGGTGGCCGCCATATCGCTTCCCATGGGTTTTACCCGTGGCAAAGAATATGCAGAACTTGAATGGCCGATTGCCATATTGATCGCGTTGACCTGGGTGGCCTATGCCATTGTCTTTTTTGGCACGGTCGGCATTCGTAAGGTCAGGCATATTTACGTGGCCAACTGGTTTTACGGTGCTTTCATCATCGCCGTGGCCATGCTGCACATCGTCAATGCTGCCGTGGTGCCTGCAGGCTGGATGAAGTCATATTCGGTCTATGCAGGTGTGCAGGACGCGATGATTCAGTGGTGGTACGGGCACAACGCGGTGGGGTTCTTCCTCACTGCGGGTTTTCTGGGAATTGTTTACTACTTCATTCCCAAGCAGGCTGAGCGGCCGGTGTATTCCTACCGTCTGTCCATCGTTCACTTCTGGGCGCTGATCTTCACCTACATGTGGGCGGGCCCGCACCATTTGCATTACACCGCGCTACCCGACTGGACGCAGTCCATCGGCATGGTGTTTTCTTTGATACTTTTGGCACCCAGCTGGGGCGGCATGATCAACGGTGTGATGACCTTGTCGGGTGCTTGGCACAAACTGCGTGACGACCCGATCCTGCGCTTCATGATTGTTGCGCTGTCTTTTTACGGCATCTCCACGTTTGAGGGTCCGATGCTGTCCATCAAGACAGTCAATGCCTTGTCGCATTACACAGACTGGAATATTGCTCACGTGCATGGCGGCACGTTGGGCTGGGTCGGTTTCATTTCAATGGGAGCGCTGTACTACCTGATTCCTCGTATGTTTGGCCAGACCAAGATGCACAGCGTCCCTGCCATTGAGATTCATTTCTGGATCGCCACGGTGGGCATCGTGCTCTACATCGCAGCGATGTGGATAGCCGGTGTGATGCAAGGCCTGATGTGGCGTGCCATCAACCCCGATGGTTCCCTGACCTACACCTTTGTTGAGAGTGTCAAGGCAACGTTTCCTTTCTACGTGGTGCGCTTTTTCGGCGGTGTTTTGTACCTGACGGGAATGGTTTTGATGGCCTGGAATGTCGCCATGACCGCCATGGCAGGAAAGCCCAGTGAAGCCACTATTCCAACTGCTTCACCCGCCCACGCATAAACCTAGAAACAACAGTTGACCGCTTGTCCCGTTAACTTTTAAGTTACCTATGAAATCAAACACTTGTAGCTTCTATTCGACTCATCAACCGGGTGAGAGCGCTACGCGCCCGATTGAGCCATCCTGGCGCGCTGGCTGCGTTGCTCCTCCTAGCAGGCAAGAGCCTGCGTCGTCGTCACGCCTTTCCAGCCCACCCCAAGACGGCCCACTCGGGCGCGTCCAACTGCTGCTTCTAGGTTGAAAGATTCTTTATGTCGTTCTCACATGAAAAAGTAGAAACCAACAACACATTGATGATTGTGCTGATATTGATTGTTCTGGCTATCGGTGGACTGGTTGAGATTGTTCCGCTATTTTTTCAAAAATCCACGACCCAGCCCATCAAGGGCATCGTCCCGGATTCACCGTTGAAAATTGCAGGTCGCGATATCTATGTGCGAGAAGGTTGCTACAACTGCCACTCACAAATGATCCGCCCGCTGGTGGCTGAAACGCTGCGGTATGGGCATTACTCGGTGGCGGGTGAGTTTGTTTACGACCACCCGTTTCAATGGGGTAGCAAGCGCACCGGTCCAGATTTGCACCGCGTGGGTGGCAAGTACAGCGACGAGTGGCATCGCCTGCATTTGAGTAACCCGCGCGACCTGGTGCCGGAATCCAATATGCCGGCCTACCCGTGGCTTGAAAAAACCCCTGCCGCCGCCGATTCCATCCAGCGTCATATGCGCGCGCTACGCGTAGTAGGTGTTCCCTATACAGATGCGGAAATTGCGGGTGCACCTGCCCAACTGAAAGACAAGACCGAGATGGATGCGCTCGTGGCGTATTTGCAGGGCCTGGGTCTCGCGCTCAAATGAACATAAGGAAAATCACATGGATATCAATCTTCTACGCACGTTGGTGACAGTGGCTGCATTTGCAGGATTCGTTTCGATCCTGGTGTGGGCCTACTGGCCATCAAGAAAGGCGCAGTTTGATGAAGCAGCGCAGTTGCCGTTTGTGTCAGAGCAATAAGAAGGTGCCATATGAGTGATTTCACTAGCGGATTTTGGCCTTGGTATGTCGGGGCCATCAGCCTGCTGTCAATTCTTGCCTGCGCGCTCCTGCTGTGGATCGCGGGTAAATCGAAGGTGATTGCGCATTCGGGTCAGTCCGACGACCACACGACCGGTCATGTGTGGGACGAAAACCTGCGTGAGTACAACAACCCACTGCCAAGATGGTGGATGTGGCTGTTCATCCTGACGGTTGTTTTCTCAATCGTTTACCTGGCAATTTTCCCGGGGTTGGGTAGCTTCAAGGGCTATCTGAATTGGTCTGTTGTGGGTGAGCACAAAAAGGATATAACGCAGTTACGTGAAAAGGTTGCGCCACTTTATGCAACGTTTTCTGCGCAGAGCGTCGAGACACTTTCCAAAGACCCACGCGCATTGGCTATCGGCGAGCGGCTGTTCATGAACAATTGTTCGCAATGCCACGCTTCCGACGGTGCAGGCAGTAAGGGCTTTCCCAATTTGACCAACGCCAATACTGCCTGGCTGGGTGAGCGCGGTGCAGAGCACATCGTGCAAACCGTGACGAACGGGCGCACCGGCATGATGCCCCCCATGGCTGCTGCCGTGGGTGGTGAGGCGCAGATCAGCGAAGTCGCCCACTACGTGTTGTCCTTGTCGGGCAGTCCTCACAATGAAATCAAGGCCTTCAGCGGCAAAAAACTGTTTGCTTCTTGCGCCGCTTGCCATGGCGTAGACGGCAAAGGCAACAAGGCACTCGGCGCGCCGAATTTGACAGACGCTTATTGGCTGCACGGCTGGGGGGAAGCGAGCATCGTCAGCTTGATAAAAAACGGCAAAACCAACGTCATGCCAGCGCAGTCACCCAAGCTCAGTGGTGAGCAAATCCAGGTGGTGGCCGCTTATGTGTTGAGTCTGTCAAATAACAGCTTTGCATCTCCCGAAGTGGCTACAGGAACCGCTCCCAAAAAACCTTAAGTTGCCTTTGGTGCACTTCATTCAGCCAGACAAATGTCATTGAACGCCACCGGCTCCCCGCAGCCGCACCGGGTCATTCCTATCGTGGCGGTGGACGATTCGTCCAGCGTCGTATCGCTGTATCAGTCTGACAACAAGATCTACGCACGTGGTGTGTCGGGGTGGTTTAGTCATTGGCGTTGGGGCATGGTTTGGGCCACGCAGCTGGTTTTTTATGGCTTGCCGTGGCTGACAATGAACGACCGCCAGGCGATGTTGTTCGACTTGGGTGCGCGTCGCTTTTACATCTTCAATCTCGTGTTGTATCCGCAGGATCTGATCTATCTGACGGGTCTGTTGGTTATCAGCGCGCTGTCGCTGTTCTTGTTCACGGCGGTGGCGGGCCGCTTGTGGTGCGGCTACAGCTGCCCGCAAACTGTATACACCGAGATTTTCATGTGGGTTGAACGCAAGATCGAGGGTGACCGCATTGCCCGAATGCGGCTTGACAAAGCCCCCTGGAGTTTCTCAAAGCTGGCCCGCAAGAGCGCCAAGCATGGGGTCTGGATCGCCATTGGCTTGTGGACGGGATTTACGTTTGTTGGCTATTTCACGCCTATCAGGGAACTCGCGGCAGGCGTTGTCGGCTTGTCGCTAGGGCCTTGGGAGCTTTTCTGGTTACTGTTTTATGGTTTTGCAACCTATGGCAATGCGGGCTGGATGCGTGAGCAGGTTTGCAAATACATGTGTCCCTACGCACGCTTTCAAAGTGCCATGTTTGACCGGGACACCCTGATCGTGACCTATGACGCAGAGCGCGGTGAGGGTCGCGGCTCGCGTCCGCGTAGCGACACTCCAGCCGAGTATCACGCCAAGGGACTGGGCGACTGTATTGATTGCGGCCTTTGCGTCCAGGTTTGCCCAACGGGGATTGATATTCGCAAGGGGCTTCAGTATGAGTGCATCAGCTGCTCGGCCTGCATTGATGTGTGCGATGGTGTGATGGAGAAAATGCACTATCCGGCAGGATTAATCCGCAACAGTACCCAAAACGGCGTTGATCAAAAACTGTCGCGCGGTGCCATGTTTCGGAGGGTATTGCGACCAAGGGTGCTGGTGTATACGGCTGTGCTGGTGGCGGTGACCACGGGCTTGATCGTCAGCCTGCTGACGCGCTCAGCCTTCAAGGTTGATGTGGTACGTGACCGTGGCGCCATGGCGCGGATGGTGGGCCAGGGTCAGATAGAAAATATTTACCGCCTTCAAATCATGAACGCTACCGAGAGTGAGCAGCGCTACGTGCTTGCTGTAAAGGGCCTGACTGGTGCCCAGATCGTCACTGATCCGCAGGTGAGCGTCGAGGCGGCTGGTTCGCGCTGGGTTCCCGTGCGCGTGCAGGCACCGCCCAATGTTGCCGCAGTTGGCTCGCATCCCATCGTTTTTGTTATTTCCGCGCAGGGCGAATCGGGCGACGAAGTGCTTGAGAAATCCGTGTTCCTTGTGCCACGCTAAATGCGACTTCAAAGGAGTTTTGAGATGTCAAACGCTACAAGTTCCGGTGCCAGGCCACTACCTGCCGCGAGACCGTGGTGGAAGGAGCCCTATGTGTGGATGGTTATCTCGGGACCATTGTCTGCGGTACTTGCCTGCGCGGTGACCGCGGTCTACATTCTGCAGGGGCCAGACGCTCTGGTTTCGGAAAATGCCTACCAGGAGGGCGTTGAGATGAGCCGGCAGGTGCAGGCCGCGAAGCCGCCCATGCAGCCTGCCCAGACCGGACGCAACCACAGTGCCACAGGAGGCAAAAAAGATGCCCACCCTTGAGCTTGATAAGTCGCCCAACACAAAACGGTGGGCGCTGATTATCTGGCCGGCATTTTTGGCGGCTGGCC
>JANOQJ010000021.1:0-89589 GCA_031414805.1 Comamonadaceae bacterium | reverse complement strand
GGGGGAAACAGATCAGGCTCCTGCCCCCGCTGGGGGAAACAGATCAGGCTCCTTCCCCCGCTGGGGGAAACAGATCAGGCTCCTTCCCCCGCTGGGGGAAACAGATCAGGCTCCTTCCCCCGCTGGGGGAAGGCGGGGATGGGGGCATGCGCGAGCCAGCGCTTATTCGTGCGCTGACCTGAAGCCCCCATCCCAACCTTCCCCAAAAGGCGGGAAGGAGCAAGACACACGCCGCTGCGACTTGAGTTGATCTTTTCAAGTCAAAACAGCCTCCAGCCCTAATAGATACTGCTCAAGCAGCTATCAATTAAATAGCGTTTGACTCAATATCTCACCGGCAGATTGCGCCCCAGCAGGTCAAACAACCGCTCCCAGTGACGCTCGGCCGCTGCCAGGTCGTAAATGCCAGTCCGCGCTGGAAACACAAAGCCGTGCTCGGTGCCTGGGTAGAACTCCAGGCGGTGCGGTGTGCCGCCCGCCACCAGGGCGGCTTGCAGGGTGGCGGCCATCTCGCGCGGTAGCCACTTGTCGGTCTCGGCGCAGCCCAGGTAGGTTTCGCAGCGAATCTGGGGTGCCAGCAGATGCGGTGAATCGCTTGGTCGGTCACCATCAGCGCCGGGTGGAAGGCCGCAATGGCTTTCATGCGACCCGGCAGCGCGGCGGCCGCCGCCATCACAAACGGCCCGCTCATGCAGTAACCCACCGCGCCGACCCGCTGAGCATCTACGTTGCTCTGCGCATCGGCCCAGGCCACCACCGCCAGCGCGTCTTGCACCACCCGTGCGTTGGTTAGCGACTGCATCAATTCCATCATGCGGGCCACTAGCGGGTCGGTGCGCTCCAGCACAAAAAACTCACGCTCCTGGCGGTAGTACAAGTTGGGCAGCACCACGCAGTAGCCCACCGCCGCCAGCCGTCGCGCCATGGTGTGCAGCTCTTCGCGCTTGCCCAAGGCATCCATAAAAAACAGCACCAGCGGGTGCGGGCCAACTGCCTCAGGTTGCACCACAAAGCTGTTCATCGCGCCATCGGCGGTGGGAATGTCGATGTGTTGTTCGATCATTTCAATGCCCGTTCAATCCACCTTGGCGCCGCTGGCCTTCACCACGCCTTCGTAACGTGCGTGCTCGCGCTTGATCAAGTCTGCAAACTGCTCCGGCGTGCTGGAAACCGGCTCAGTCAACAGCCCCGCAAAACGGGTTTTCACGTCGGGCGACTCCAGCGCCGCCACAAACGCGCTGTTCAGCCGTGCCACCACATCCCGCGGCGTGCCCGCCGGTGCAATAAGCCCCCACCAGGTGTCAATTTCAAACCCGGGGTAGGTGTCTGCCAGCGCGGGTACGTCAGGCAGCAGGGGGCTGCGCTTCAAGGTGGTCACGGCCAGCGGCAGCACCTTGCCGGCGCGAATGTTGGCGCCGGAGGTGGCCAGGTTGTCCAGCGTGTAGTCCACCGTGCCCGACAGCATGGCCAGCTGCGAGGGCGCGCCGCCGTTGTAGGGAATGTGCACCGCAAAAATGCCCGCCTTCGCCTTGAACATTTCCCCACCCAAATGCCCCGCGCTGCCATTGCCGCCGCTGGCATAGCTCAGCTTGGCGGGGTTGGCGCGGGCGTAGGCCAAAAAGTCTTTCAGCGTGGTGATGTTCAGGCGCTTCGCCGCGTCTGAATTCATCACCAGCACATTGGGTATGCGCACCATTTGCGTGATCGGCGCAAAGTCTTTGATCGGGTCATAAGGCAGCTTTTTGAACAGCCACGGATTGATGGCGTGCATGGCAACCGCCGCAATGCCCAATGTTTGCCCATCAGGCGGTGCCTTAGCCAAGAGATCAACCCCAATTCCACCCCCACCACCGGGGCGGTTTTCAATGATGATGGGCGCGCCCAGCGTGGTAGAGGCTTTCTCGGCAATCAAGCGCGTGGTCACGTCAATGGAGCCGCCTGGCGCAAAAGGCACGATGATCTTGATGGGTTTGCCTTGGGCCAGGGCGGGGGCGGCCAGCACCGCGCTGGTGGTGGCTAAAAAATGGCGACGCTGCATAAAACAAAGCTCCGTGTTGAGTGTGGATGGGTCTGGCACGCAGTGTCGCTGACCCATCGGGCGCTGCACATTGCCAAAAACCCGAGAACTGCACCGCGAGCCCGTTTTCAAGGCAAAACTGCCTGCCGCCCTTGTAAATATTGCTCAAACAGCTATTGTTTTTATAGCGAATGGAGTCAACGCAGCAAACCCTTCGGTTCTACGCCAGCCAGCCATACAAAAGGGCCTCTCATGCAGCTATAATTGCGGGCTTCGGAGTGTGGCGCAGTCTGGTAGCGCACCTGGTTTGGGACCAGGGGGTCCAAGGTTCGAATCCTTGTACTCCGACCATCTATTCAAGGCTCCTGGGTTCGCTTAGGGAGCCGAAAAAAAGGCTCCATTCGGAGCCTTTTTCTTTTTGTGTTCAGGTTTTCGTCTGCCCGTAGCTCAGTTGGATAGAGCAACAGCCTTCTAAGCTGTGGGTCGGGGGTTCGATCCCCTCCGGGCAGGCCACATTGTCAGACCTCCATCGCCCTGCGGTACCACTCATGAAAGTGCTGCATGCCGTCTTCCATGGGGCTCTGGTAGGGGCCAAACTCGTTGTCGCCGCGTTGCATCAGGGCCTTGCGGCCGGCGTCCATGCGCAGGGCGATTTCGTCGTCTTCCACGCAGGTTTCCATGTAGGCGGCTTGCTGGGCTTCGACGAATTCGCGCTCGAAGGCGGCGATTTCTTCGGGGTAGTAAAACTCCACCACGTTCATGGTTTTTTGCGGGCCCATGGGGTACAGGGTGGAGACCGTCAGCACGTGGGGGTACCACTCCACCATGATGTGTGGGTAGTAGGTCAGCCAGATGGCGCCGTATTTCGGTGGCTCGCCATTGCGGTAGTTCAGCAGCGCCGACTGCCAGCGCTCGTACACGGGGCTGCCTGCCTTGCCCAGCCGGTTGGCCACGCCCACGGTCTGCACGCTGTAGTGCTCGTTGAACTCCCAGCGCAGGTCGTCGCAGGTGACAAATTGGCCTAGGCCGGGGTGAAAGGGGCCTACGTGGTAGTCCTCCAGATACACCTCGATGAAGGTTTTCCAGTTGTAGTTGCACTCGTGCAGTTCAACGCGGTCCACCACATGGCCTGAAAAATCCAGATCAGCCAGCGGGCCCATGCCAGACAAATCCTTGGCTACGTTGCGGCCATTGTTTTCAAACAGCAGGCCGTTCCACTCTTGCAGCGCGTAGTTGTTCAAATTCAGGCAAGGGTCTTGCGCAAAGTGGGGGGCACCCAGCAAGGTTCCGGCTTGTGCGGTTAGGCCTGCGCTATAGGTCCAGCGGTGTAAGGGGCAAACGATGTTGCCGCCCCCACTGTTGCTGTCACCGGGCTTGTTGGCCACCGAGCCGCGCCCTTTCAGGATGACGGCTTGCCGGTGGCGGCAGACGTTGGAAATCAGCTCCACACCCTGCGGCGTGCGCAGCAGCGCACGGCCTTCGCCTTCGTGGGGCAGGGCGTAGTAATCGCCCAGGTTGGGAACGCTCAAACTGTGCCCCACATAACGGGGCCCGCGTTGAAAAATAGCGCTTTGCTCGCGCTGATACAGCGCTGGATCGAAATAGCTTGAAACTGGTAGTTGGCTTGCGGCCTGCTGCAGTTGAAGACTTAAATCAGACATAAAGTCCTGACCTGAAGACTCCCCCTATGAAGGGGCAGGGGCGCGCTTTTTCGTATGGAAAAACAACTTTTACAAACGATTGGCGCAATAAAAAACCCGGCTTGCCGTAAGGCCCGTCCGGGAGGGGAGCGCATTGTAACCCCGCTGCTACCCCCGACTAGAATGGCACCTTGTTCGCTCTGCGCGGCCTCGTTCTTTCACCCGCTTTCACACCATGCCCAAGGCTGCAGCCAACCCCAAACCCGACACGACGCCATTGCCCGCCAGCTACGAAGCGGGCCTGGCCGAGCTGGAGCAGTTGATCGCCCAGATCGAATCGGGCCAGATGCCACTGGATCAGTTGTTGTTGGGTTACCAACGCGGCGCGGCTTTGTTGGCGTTTTGCCGGGAGCGGCTGGAAGCCGTGGAGCAGCAGATCAAAGTGCTGGACGATGGCGTGCTGCGCCCCTGGACGGCGACATGAGCGAGCACATGTCGGTGGCGTTTGATCTGGACGGCTGGAGCGCCGCCCACTTGGCGCAGGTGGAAGCCGCGTTGTCCACCTGGGTCGTGGCCGATGCGCCTGCCGACTTGGGGCTGGCCATGCGCTACGCTGTGCTGGACGGCGGCAAGCGCCTGCGACCGCTGCTGGTGATGGCCGCGTGTGAAGCAGTGGGCGGCAACACGCATGCAGCCTTGCGCGCTGCTTGCGCGGTGGAACTGGTGCATGCCTATTCCCTGGTACACGACGACATGCCCTGCATGGACAACGACGTGCTGCGACGGGGCAAACCCACGGTGCACATCAAATTCGGTCAGGCGCAAGCCTTGCTGGCAGGTGATGCGCTGCAAGCCCTGGCTTTTGAGCTGCTGGCACCAGAAGCTCACGATGAACATCCCGTGCCGCCCACGATGCAGGCCACCTTGTGCCGGTTGCTTGCCCGCGCAGCGGGCTATGCGGGCATGGCCGGTGGGCAGGCGATTGACCTGGCCAGCGTGGGCCAGACCTTGACTGAAGCCCAGTTGCGCGACATGCACCGCTTGAAAACGGGTGCACTGCTGCAAGCCAGCGTGAAAATGGGTGCGGCCTGCAGCGACGGGGCAGCCGCCTGCGGCGAGCGCGCTCCTTCCACGTCGGAGCAGCACCTGGCCGACTTCGGTGCTGCAATTGGCCTGGCTTTCCAGGTGGTGGACGACATTCTGGACGTGACAGCCGATTCCGCCACTCTGGGTAAAACGGCGGGCAAAGACGCCGAGCAGGACAAGCCGACGTATGTGTCGGTGCTCGGCATGACGCGCTCACAGGCCTACGCGCACGAGCTGCACGGGCAGGCGGTCGCAGCGCTGCATGATTCGGGCTTAACCAATACCGCCGCGTTGCATGCGCTGGCAGATCGGGTGGTAGGACGTGACAATTGATCTATCGGCTGGCGGTTTTAAGCCAAATCGCCCACCAGCCCTTGATAATCCTGCTCAAGCAGCTATAAAAACGATAGTAAATAACCGCATGCCCACATCTGTTTCATCCACTGCTTCATTGCCAGCCTTGCCGACGATCAACGACCCTTCCGAGCTGCGTCGGCTGCCCCGCACCGACCTGAAGGCTGTGGCTGACGAGCTGCGCGACTACGTGCTGTCCAGTGTGGCCAAAACGGGCGGTCATCTCAGTTCCAACCTGGGTACGGTGGAGCTGACTGTGGCCTTGCACTACGTCTTTAACACCCCGCACGATCGTCTGGTGTGGGACGTGGGCCATCAGACCTACCCACACAAAATCCTCACCGGCCGACGCGACCGCATGGCCAGCCTGCGCCAGCTGGGCGGCCTGTCAGGCTTTCCGCAGCGCGCCGAAAGCACTTACGACACCTTCGGCACAGCCCACTCATCCACCAGCATTTCAGCCGCTTTGGGCATGGCCATGGGCGCGCGGCAAAAGGGCGAGCAACGCCATAGCGTGGCCATCATTGGTGATGGCGCGATGACGGCGGGCATGGCCTTTGAAGCCATGAACAACGCAGGCGTGCAGCACGATTTGCCGTTTCTCGTGGTGCTCAACGACAACGACATGTCTATCAGCCCGCCGGTGGGGGCGCTGAACAAGTATCTGGCGCGCCTGCTCAGCGGCCAGTTTTATTCCGCCGCGCGTGATGTGGGCAAGAGCGTGCTCAAGGCCGCGCCACCGTTGTTTGAATTCGCCAAGCGCATCGAAGAGCAGGCCAAAGGCATGGTCGTGCCCGCGACGCTGTTCGAAAAATTTGGCTTCAACTACATCGGCCCGATTGACGGACACGACCTCGATTCGCTGGTGCCCACGCTGGAAAACATCAAGCACCTGATGGAGGCTGGCGCAGGCCCGCAATTTCTGCATGTGGTCACCAAAAAAGGCCAGGGCTACAAGCTGGCCGAGGCCGACCCCGTGGCTTACCACGGCCCCGGCAAGTTTGACCCCGCTGTGGGCCTGAAAGCCCCCGCGACGCCACCCAAAACCACCTTCACCCAGGTCTTTGGCCAGTGGCTGTGCGACATGGCGGCACAAGACGAGCGTTTGGTCGCCATCACGCCCGCCATGCGCGAGGGCTCGGGGATGGTGGAATTTGAAAAACGCTTTCCCGGTCGTTACCACGACGTGGGCATTGCTGAGCAACACGCCGTAACCTTTGCCGCCGGGCTGGCCTGCGAGGGCCTGAAACCCGTGCTGGCGATTTACTCCACCTTCCTGCAGCGCGGCTACGACCAGTTAATTCACGACGTGGCGATTCAAAACCTGCCCGTGGTGTTGGCGCTGGACCGCGCGGGCATAGTGGGCGCCGACGGAGCCACGCACGCCGGGGCGTACGACATTCCCTATTTGCGCTGCATACCCAACATCAGTCTGGCCTGCCCAGCCGACGAAAACGAATGCCGAGGCCTGCTGACCAGCGCCTTCGAGCAAGATCATCCAGTGGCTGTGCGCTACCCGCGTGGCGCCGGAGTGGGTGTTGCGCAAGAGCCGGGGCTGCAAGCTCTGCCGTTTGGTAAGGGGCAGCTGCGCAGGCAGGGCAGCAAGATTGCCGTGCTCGCCTTTGGCACCTTGCTGCACCCGGCGCTGCAGGTGGCTGAAAAACTGAACCTCACCGTGGTCAACATGCGCTGGGTCAAGCCGTTGGATGTGGCCTTGCTGCTTGAAGTGGCGGCGAGCCACGAGGCCTTGGTCACGCTGGAAGAGGGCGCGTTGATGGGGGGTGCGGGCAGCGCCGTGCTGGAGGCTTTACAGGCCGCTGGCGTCACCATTCCTGTGTTGCGACTCGGCTTGCCCGACAAGTTCATCGAGCATGGCGACCCGGCCAGGTTGCTGTCGCTGCAAGGCCTGGATGCCACGGGTATCGAAGCATCGATTCGTCTACGGCTGGGCAAATACCTTCCGACAGCCTGAACAAAATCTGTGATCGCTGCATTCCTGACAGCGACCTGAACACACGGCCCAATCCGCTGTCTCTCAAGGGAAAACCCCTGCGAGCGAGGTGACAGTGCTTTCTAAAATCGCGCTCGATTCGGATCACTTTGTGCACACGCCAGGCTGGTCCAATTCAAATCACCCGAGTAGTCGTTTTATCCACAAGAGGAGTCTTTCCATGGATCGTCGTTCCGTCATTAAAAACGCTGGTATTGCTGGCGTATTGGCAGCTGGTGTTGCACCCGCTGTTCACGCCCAGGCCGCCGTGCGCTGGCGCCTGTCGTCCAGCTTTCCCAAGGCGCTGGATACGATTTTTGGTGCTGCAGAAGTGTTCGCCAAGAACGTGAAAGACATGTCCGGTGGCAAGTTTGAAGTGTCGGTGCATGCCGGTGGCGAGATCACCCCACCGTTTGGCGTGGTGGATGCCGTGCAGCAAGGCTCGGTGGAATGTGCCCACACAGCGCCTTACTACTTCTTCGGCAAAAGCGAAGCTTTCGCCCTGGGTTGCGCCATTCCCTTCGGCCTGAACAGCCGCCAGATGACCGCCTGGATGTTCGAGGGCAATGGCTTGAAGCTGATGCGCGAGTTCTACGCGAAGTACAGCATCATCAACTTCCCGATGGGTAACACCGGCGCGCAAATGGGCGGCTGGTACCGCAAGGAAATCAAGTCGGTCAAGGACGTCAAGGGCCTGAAAATGCGCATCGGCGGCTTTGCCGGCAAGGTGTTTGAGCGTATGGGCGGTGTGCCCCAAAACATTCCCGGAGGCGAGATTTACTCGGCTCTGGAAAAAGGCACGATCGACTCCGCTGAGTGGGTAGGCCCATACGACGACCAGAAGCTGGGCTTTAACAAAGTGGCCCCGTTTTACTACTACCCTGGCTGGTGGGAAGGTGGCCCGCAACTGGACTTGTATGTCAACCAGAAAGCCTACGACGCGCTGTCGCCCGAAAACAAGGCCATCGTGTCCGCCGCCTCCAGCGTGGCGCACATTGAAATGCAAGCGAAATATGACGCTAAAAACCCGACTGCACTCAAGCAGTTGGTCGGTGCAGGCACCAAGCTGCGTCCCTTCCCGAACGACGTGATGGCGCTGGCGTTCAAGGAAGCCATGGCTCTGTACGAAGAGCTGAATTCCAAAAACGAAGACTGGAAAAAAATCTACGGCGACTATTCGAAGTTCCGCGCCGATTCCAACCTGTGGTTCCGTTTCACGGAAGCCCGTTTCGACAGCTTCATGCAAGCGCAAAAGCTGTAATTTCGTTCTGATTTCAGGTTCTTTCAAGCCCCAGTGCGTTTCGCACCGGGGCTTTTTTTTGGATGCGTGAAACCCGCGTGTACGGACACTTCAGATGGTTTGGCGGGCAGGGTCAGGATTGACGGTTTCTCCCGCTTACGTTGACAGAACCGATATGCCCCGGATCGGGGTTTTTGAGGCCCGGGAAGAAATCCAACCATGCGCGAAAAGAGCTTGCCGCCCTTACAAAAGCTGCTCAAGCAGCTATAAAAAGAGAAGCACTCTGGCTATGACCTCAGTGCGCTTGATCGCAGACGGCGGCCAAGTTAATGAGAAGTTTCTTCGCGCGCCGGGGTGCTCAACACTTCATCCGTCATCGGCCCCAGCCGGTGTCGGCTCAGTTCCTTGGACAAGCGCTCAAACTCAGCCAGCAGCGGGCCTTGCGCGGCATAGAACACGCTGATTTTTCCCATCAGCGTGCGCACATACAGGCGCGGTGCGATGAGCCAGTCCAGGCCGGGGACGCGGATCAGTTTACAAAAGGCCAGATCGTTCAGCTCTACCGATTTATCCCAGATCCAGGTTTGCAGCAGCGTGGTACTGCTCAAGCTGGTGCGGCTGGTGAGAATGGCCCATAGCGTCCAGCCCAGCAGGGCCATGGCGGCGAAGGTCCAACCCAGGCCATTGGACTGCCAGCCGCCGCTGCTGCTCAGGTTCCCCGTCTGCCACAGCCTGAAAAGCCAGATCGCGCAACCGCCCACGATGGCGATGGCCAGCGCTTTGAAGGGGCGGGAGAACGCAGGGCCGCTGACGCTACCGCCGGTAGGCGTGAAGCGAAACAGCGGCATGCCCAAAGGATTGGGCGCAGCAGGTGCAGCTGGTGTGGCACCCGCTGAGTTGGGCTCCAGCGTCATTTCTTCTCTTTGAACAACTCGTCCATCTTCTTTTGCTCGTCGTCGCTGGCTGCTTGCGAGGCTGCCGCCGCTTCCGATGCCGTGGGCTCAGGCATCAGGGCGGTGTCGGTGGACGATCCAGTGGCCGAGCCAGCCGGTTGCATGGCGGCACCAGGGTCAGAAGGCTTGCCGTAATTGTTTTCTGGCGGCGCTTCAATGATCACTTTGTCCGTGTCCACCTTGATCTCTTTGTCCAGGAAGAACGTGACGGTCTGCGGGAAGAAGATCACGACGCCTACCAGCATCAACTGCATGATGATCCAGGGGATGGAGCCCATGTAAATGTCGCTGGTTTTCACGGCTACCGGGATGCGGCCTTCCTTGAACAAGGTGTCCGAGATGCCGCGCAAATAAAACAGTGCAAAGCCAAACGGCGGGTGCATGAAACTGGTTTGCAGGTTCACACACAGCAGCACGCCAAACCACACCAGGTCAATACCGAGCTTGTCGGCCACCGGGGCCAGCATGGGCACGATGATGAAGGCGATCTCAAAGAAGTCCAGAAAGAAGGCCAGGAAGAACACGAAGATGTTCACCACAATCAAGAAGCCGGTTTGCCCGCCAGGCAAGCCGGTCAGCAGATGCTCCACCCATTTATGACCGTCTACACCCTGGAATACCTGGCTGAAGATGCGCGAGCCGATCAGGATGAACACCACCATGGCGGTCAGGCGCATCGTGCCCTGCATCGCGTCCCAGGTGACCGACCAGTTCAGACGGCGGCTCATCGCAGCCAGAATCATCGCGCCCACCACGCCCATCGCACCGGCTTCTGTGGGTGTGGCGATGGCGCTGTTTTGAAACGGCAGGCCGCCCATCGAGCCCAGCACAGTAAAGATCAGGATGGCCGATGGAATGATGCCTTTCAGGCATTTTTTCCACAGCGCCCACCCGTTCAGTGAGCGCTCCGTCCGGGGTACGCCGGGCAGATAAGCGGGCTTTAGTTGTGCCAGCGCAAAAGTGAACAATGCAAAAAAGGTAATTTGCAGCAGCGAAGGGCCCCAGGCACCCTTGTACATATCGCCCACCGGTTTGCCCAACTGGTCGGCCAGCACCACCAGCACCAGCGATGGCGGAACCAACTGCGTGATGGTGCCCGAGGCGGCCAGCACGCCGGTGGCATAGCGCATGTTGTAGCCATAGCGAATCATCACGGGCAGCGAAATCAATGCCATGGCAATCACCTGGCCGGCCACGGTGCCGGTAATCGCTCCCAGAATAAAGCCCACGATGATGACCGAGTAACCCAGGCCGCCGCGCACCGGGCCAAAGAGCTGGCCCATGGAGTCCAGCATGTCTTCAGCGAGCCCGCACTTTTCAAGAATGGTGCCCATGAAGGTAAAAAACGGAATCGCCAGCAGCAATTCGTTGGACAAAATCGAGAAGATGGCCAGCGGCAGATTGCTCAGGTAAGCGGCCGGAAACCAGCCCAACTGGATGGCCAGAAAGCCGCAGCCCAGGCCCAGCGCCGCCAGCGAGAACGCGACCGGAAAGCCAATCAGCATGATGAAGACGAGGCCCGCAAACATGACGGGCGCGAAATTTTCCATTTGCATGGTGTGTGTCCTGAAGTTTTATTGGATTTATTGCGGGGCGAGGGCGCTCACTGCAGGGGCTTCTCGTAATGCGTGTCCATGGCGTACTTGCCTTGCAGATACCCCAAGCGCTTGATGATTTCGGCAACACCTTGCAGAAACAGCAAGCCAAAGCCCACCGGCAACGCCAGAGTGGCGGGCCAGCGAATCAGGCCACCGGCGTTTTGTGACATTTCACCGGTCAAAAACACGCGTAAAAAGTAAGGCCAGCACATCCAGGCCATGAGGCCCATCACCGGCAGCAAAAAGAAGACCAGGCCGAACAAATCCACATACACCGGGCCATTCTTTTTCAGCTTGCCGTAAAAAATGTCGACCCGCACATGCTCATTGAGCTTGAGCACCAGTGGGGAGCCCACCATCACCATCCAGGCAAACATGTACCACTGGATTTCCAGGAGCGAGTTGGAGCTCCAGTCCAGGCCATAGCGCACGAAGGCATTGCCGGCCGAGACCATGGCGGCAATCAGCACGGTGACCGATGCCAGCTTGCCGAAGGTTTCGCTAAGCCAGTCAATGCCGCTGGCGATTTTAAGTAGGGCGTTCAAGGATGTGTCTCCAGGGGTGTAACTTCGTTCGCAAGTAAGCCGCGGATCGTAAGCGGCAAGCGCTGAAGAAAGCCTGACACTGCGCCCTCGGGTTTTCCCGGGGATGGATGACTCATTGCTGCGTAGTGCGGTGACAAATGGCCGGTTGAGCAGCGGTCCTTCATCGACAGCGCAGCGGAGGGCATTCATCATTTCTGAATAATCCCACCCATGAACCCAATACCCCACTCCGCCGCCATGGACAGCCCGGCCATGCGCGAAGCTGGCCGCGAGCTGTTGTCGCTGGCCTTGATGGACGCGCGTAATCACACGCTTCACTTGCTGGGCTTGCTTGAGCAGCGCGCAGGCCCCGCTGCGTTTGCCGCCCACTGGCTGGCTGGCCATGTGGGCTGGTTTGCCGAGTACTGGATTGGGCGCAACACGCAGCGCGCCCAAGGCAGCGATTGCCCGCCGATGCCCATGCGGCTGGCATCCATCGAACCGGAGGCGGATCGGTGGTACGCGGTGCACCCGATGGAGGCGATGTTCCAGCCTGTGACCCAAGCCAACGGCCTGCAAATTCCGCCTACGGCGGCTGGCGACCTGCCCGACCCCAGCGCGCTGCGCGCCTACCTGCTGGACACCCTGGAAAGCACGCTGGACCTGCTGGCCAAAACGCCTGATGAGGCGCGCGCGCTGTACTTTTTTCGCGTGGCCCTTTTTCATGAAGATCTGCGCGGCGAGCAACTGGTGGAGTTGGCGCAAACCCATGGCGTGGCGCTGCCGTTGGCCTTGCCCAGCGGCTACCCGCCGCGTGAGCCCTTGCTGATGCCCGCCCAGCGCTGGATGCTAGGCACTTCACCGGTCAACACCAAGCTGGGCCACTTCACGTTTGACCGTGAAAAATGGGCGCACGAGGTGAGCGTGCCGGAGTTTGAAATCGACGCCCACCCGGTCACCTGGTCGCAGTTCATTGAGTTTGTGGCGGACGGTGGCTACGACCGCGCCGAACTGTGGCAGCCCGAAGGCTGGCAGTGGGCAGAAAAGCACCAGCGCCGCGCACCGCGGCATGTGGAACAGATTGGGGTGGCCCGGCAGGGCTTGATGGCACACGGCAGCGCCACCGGCGGTGGTGCCGTCATGCAAACCCTGTTCGGAAAAACCACCCGCATGGCCAGCAACCAGGCCGCGCTGCACATCAGTTGGTGGGCGGCCGATGCGTGGTGTCGTTGGGCGGGGCGGCGCTTGCCCAGCGAGGTGGAGTGGGAGCTGGCCGCCCACCAGGCTGCGCGGCGCGGCTTTCAAAGCGGCGTTCAGGGAGGTGGCGTGCACGAGTGGACAGCCACCAGTTTGCGCGCATTTCCTGGCTACACACCAGACACCTGGGCCAACCCCTTGACGCGCGAATCACCCAGCGAATCGGGGCAGGTCCGCGTACTGCGTGGCGCCTCGTTTGCCACCCGCGCCCGCCTGCGTGATGCGAAATTCAGGGGCTTTGCGCCGCCAGGCTTTGACGTGGGCTTTGTCGGGTTTCGCTCCTGCGCGGTGTAGTTTACTGCTTACTCATATTTTGATAGCTGCTTGAGCACGTTCTACAAGGGCTAGAGGCCGATATGACATCAAGTTACCGGTCAATTGGTCCCCTGGTTTCGCCATGTGGTCAGCAGCCACTACCATCGCCACCATGAACAGCTTTGCCGACAGTGCCCAGGCAGCCCTCGTCCTGATCACCACGCTGGACAGCGCGCTGCTGGCCATTGTGGGGCGCAGTCTGGCGGTCAGTGCCAGTGCGTGTGCGCTGGCTTGCAGCCTGGGGTTGGTGCTCGGGGCCTGGCTAGGCGTAGCGCAGTTTGTCGGTCGCGGCGCGGTGCTGGCGGTGTTGAACACCTTGTTGGCCTTGCCCTCGGTGGTGGTGGGCCTGGTGGTGTATTTGCTGCTGTCGCGCGAGGGGCCGCTGGGCCATCTCGGGTGGTTGTTTTCATTCAAGGCCATGGTGCTGGCGCAGTCGCTGCTGGTGCTGCCGGTGGTTGTCGCGCTGACCCGCCAGGTGGTGCAAGACGCGCAGGAGCGTCACGGCGAGCAGCTGCAAAGCCTGGGTGCCGGCACCGCGCTGCGCAGCCTGCTGCTGGCCTGGGACGAACGGCTGGCGTTGCTCACCGTGGTGGTGGCCTCGTTTGGCCGGGCCATCTCGGAAGTGGGCGCGGTGATGGTGGTGGGTGGCAATATTGAGGGCTTCACCCGCGTGATGACGACATCCATCGCACTGGAAACCAGCAAGGGCGATTTGCCGTTGGCCCTCGCTTTAGGTCTGGTGTTGCTGGCCGTGGTGCTGGCGCTGAATTTGATGCTGGGCATCGCAGGCCGGCTGCACGCCGCCACTCGCCGCGTGGCCTGGGCCATGGCCTGACACAGCAGGCCACAACGCACCATGTTTCAGCACACCTTACCGCCTCATTCGCCCGCTGCCAACGCCTACGTGCAACTGCACCAGGCCCACTTGGTGCTGGGGCCGGTCATGGTGCTGCAAGACCTGACTTTTCACATTGAGCCGGGCGAGCGCGTCGGCGTGGTGGGCGCCAACGGCAGTGGCAAAAGCAGCCTGTTGCGTCTGCTGCATGGCCTGTTGCGTCCCAGCAGCGGCCAGGTCGTCACGCAGCCTGGCCTGCGCCAAGCCATGTTGTTCCAGCAACCTCAGTTGCTGCGCGCCTCGGTGCAGAGCAATGTGGCGCTGGGCTTGTGGCTGCGTGGCGTGGCGTGGCGCGCGGCACGCGAGCAGGCACTGCAAGCCCTGGCGCAGGCTGACCTGGTTGAGCTGGCCAAGCGTCCGGCCTACACCCTCTCTGTGGGCCAGCAGCAGCGCGTGGCACTGGCCCGCGCGCTCAGCCTGAAACCCCACCTGTTGCTGCTGGACGAGCCCACCGCCAGCCTGGACCCGCACGCCAAGCGCGAGGTGGAAGCCCGCCTGGCCACGCTGGCCGCGTTGTCGGCCATGACGCATGACGCGCACGGCCTGACGCTTGTTTTTGCCAGCCATAACCTGGGCCAGGTCAAGCGCCTGGCCACCCGCGTGCTGTATCTGGAGCAGGGCCAGTTGCTGGCTGACTTGCCGGTGGATTCGTTTTTCAACCGCGAGGTGTTGGCGCGCGTGTCCCCTGCGGCACAAATGTTTTTGCAGGGTGAGTTGGTGTGAGATGTGTCAGTTTTAAGCCTTTTGGGCCTCCCGCCCTAGTGAATACTGCTCAAGCAGCTATGCTATTAATAGCATTGACTTGCGTCTGTAGCGCAGCGCAAGCCCAGTCCATCACGCTCGCATCGACCACCTCCACCGAACAATCCGGCCTGTTTGGCCACCTGCTGCCGCGGTTCAAACAAGCCAGCGGCATCGACGTGAAAGTGGTGGCTGTGGGCACTGGCCAGGCGCTGGACATGGCCCGCCGGGGCGACGCCGATGCGCTGCTGGTACACGACACCGCAGCCGAAGAAAAGTTGGTGGCCAACGGTTTCAGCACACGCCGCTACAGCGTCATGTACAACGATTTCATCGTCGTCGGCCCCAAGCTTGACCCTGCAACCGTCAAAGGCGCTGACGTGGTTTCAGCCCTGAAAAAAATCACCACCCACAACGCCGCCTTCATCTCCCGGGGCGACAAAAGCGGCACCCACGCCGCCGAGCTGCGGTATTGGGGCCTCGCAGCCGTCGCCAGCAAAGGCACAGGCTACAAAGAATGCGGCTGCGGCATGGGCCCCGCCCTGAACATCGCCACACAAGCCAACGCCTACGCCCTGACCGACCGCGGCACCTGGCTCGCCTTCAAAAACCGGGGCGACCTGGCCGTGCTGGTGCAAGGCGACACCCGCCTCTTCAACCCCTACGGCGCACTGGTGGTCAACCCCGCCAAACACCCGCATGTGAAAGCGGCTGATGCCCAGCGCTTTGTTGATTGGCTCGTGTCGCGGGCTGGGCAGGGCGCGATTGCCAGTTACACGATTGGCGGTGAGCAGTTGTTTTTCCCGGCTGCGGGGAAGTGAAGCAGGGGTCAGCTATTGCTTCAAGCCGAGCTTGCTGATCAGGCCTTTGTAGAAAAGGTGGTCTTTGGCCATCACCGCACCGAAAGCCTCGCCATCCGCATAGGCATAACCCATGTTCTGGCGATCCAGCGCATCACGAAGGCTTTGTTCGGTCACGATCTTGGCGGTTGCCGCACGCAAGGTAGAAACGACATCGGGTGGCGTGCCATTGGCCACAGCCAGGCCGCGCCAGGTGCCGATGGAAATGTCGATGTCCCGTTCCTTCAGCGTAGGCACCTTCTCAAAGCCCTTGATGCGCTGCTCAGACATGACGGCCAGGGTCTTCAGCTTGCCGGTTGACGTATAGGCATTGACTTCCGCTGCGCTCACCGTGATGGCCTCGATGTGGCCACCCAGCAGGGACAGGATGGCCGGTGCAGCACCGGCAAACGGAATGTGGTTGAACTTCACGCCAGTCTTGTCTTCGACGGCCGCCGCGGCGAGGTGCCAGGTGGAGCCATTGCCACCGTTGCCAACACGAAAGTCGCCTTTCTTGCCGGCCTGGATGAATTCCTCGACCGTGTTCCACGGTGCATCGGCACGCACCGTGATGGCCGCCGGATCGTAGTTCAGGCGAGCGATGGGAATGAAGTCCTCGTAGGTGATTTTGGTCAAACCCATGTTGGGCTGCGTCATCAGATCGGTCGCCAGCAGGACGACCTTGTAACCGTCAGGCTTGCCATTGATGACGTCGGCCCAGCCGATGGCGCCACTGGCACCGGTCTTGTTGAGGACGATCAAGCTTTGCGGCAGATGCTTGACGGAGGCCAGCGCAAAAGCCCGGCCCAGCACATCCGTGCCACCACCGGCTGGGTAAGGAACGATCAGTTCGATCGGTTTGTTGGGGTAAGCCCCCTGGGCTAACGCCGTGATGGGTAGGGCGATAGCGCACAACAGGCCAGCCAGGATGCGGGAGGTAAATGTCTTCATGGTGTCTCTCTGTGTAGTGGTGATTGGAAATGCGCTTGAAGGTCAGGTCCATGCGGGACCGTTCGGGAACTCGAACTGCTCGAGCGTCGCTGCGTGCATCTCGATGCTGTAACCGGGGCGCTGGGGCGGCATGTAGCGCCCGTTGCGGATCACCACCGGGTCAAGAAAGTGCTCGTGCAGGTGATCCACATACTCCAGCACGCGGTTTTCCAGGGAGGCAGACACCGCGATGTAGTCAAACAGCGAGACGTGCTGCACGTACTCGCACAAGCCCACCCCGCCAGCATGCGGGCACACCGGCACACCGAACTTGGCGGCCATCAATAGCACCACCAACACCTCGTTCAGGCCACCAAGACGGGCGGCGTCAAGCTGGCAAAAGTCGATGGCTTTGGCTTGCATCAACTGCTTGAACATGACCCGGTTGTGGCAATGCTCGCCGGTGGCCACACCGATCGGGGCGATGCGCGCGCGGATGGCCGCGTGACCGAGGATGTCGTCCGGGTTGGTCGGCTCCTCGATCCACCAGGGATCGAAGGCCGCCAATCGCCGCATGTTGGTGATTGATTCATCGACTTCCCACATCTGGTTGGCGTCCATCATGAGCTTGCGGTCCCAGCCAATCTCATCGCGCAGGATCGCCGAGCGGCGGATGTCTTCCTCAATATTGCCGCCAACCTTTTGCTTGAAATGGGTCCAGCCCTGCGCCACGCCTTCGCTGGCCAGGCGGCGCATCTTTTCCTCAGAATATCCGAGCCAGCCAGCGGAGGTGGTGTAGCCCGGGTAACCCTGCGCCAGCATTTCCTGCTCGCGCGCAGCCTTGCCACGGGCATTGCGGCGAAGTATGGCCAGCGCCTCCTCCGGTGTGAGTGCGTCGGTGACGAATCGGAAGTCCAGGCAGCGCACCAGTTCCCCCGGACTCATGTCGGACAGCAGTTTCCAGACCGGCTTGCCTTCAGACCTGGCCCACAAATCCCACACTGCGTTGACGATGGCCGCCGTGGCGAGGTGCATCACGCCTTTGTCTGGGCCGAGCCAGCGCAACTGGCTGTCGCCTGCTGTGATGTTGCGCCAGAACGCCCCCATGTTGCCGGTGATTTCCTCCAACGTGTGGCCGACCACAAATGAAGCCAACGAGTTGACGGCAGCGACGCAGATTTCATTG
The DNA here is from genome assembly GCA_031414805.1 of Comamonadaceae bacterium. Taxonomy (GTDB): domain Bacteria; phylum Pseudomonadota; class Gammaproteobacteria; order Burkholderiales; family Burkholderiaceae_C; genus JAAFIW01. The sequence goes on along the minus strand of JANOQJ010000021.1, from coordinate 72,024 downwards.
CCACGGCCAATCGTGAAGGTCAGCCCGTGACCTTCCAGCGCCGAGGGCGCGTCTGTGTGAAGGACGACATACGTCGCGGAATAGTCCGGCGCCGTGTTCATGGCGTCTGAGCCGTCGAGCGTGCGCGAGGTGGGGAAACGGATATCGCGAACCGAGAGACGGGTAACGGTGGTCGGCACTTTTGTCTTTCAAGGTGAAAAGATAGTCAAGCGTAGGTGGATTGGCGATATCCATCCAATCGTCATTTGATATATTTTGATTCTCATTTTTGGATCATTCATGGACGATGCCAGTGGCACACCAGCCCTACCTGTCAACCTTTTTCGCCAGCTACGCATCAAGAGTCGGCAGGTCATGCTGCTGGACGCCCTGGACGAGCACCGCAACCTGCGGCGGGCAGCAGCAGCCATTCACACCACACAGCCCGCCGCCACCGCGCTGCTGCAACAGCTTGAAGAGGGGTTGGGCGTGTTGTTGTTCGAGCGCCATGCGCGCGGCATGGAGCCCACGGTCTATGGCGAGGTCATGATTCGATATGCACGCGGTGTGCTGCATGACTTTGCGCATGCTGGCGACGAAATAGCCGCACTGACAGCGGGTGCGGCTGGGCTGGTGCGAATTGGCAGTGTCATGGGTGCTACGCCTGTGTTACTGACTCAGGGGCTGGCGCGTTTCAAGGTCGACCACCCCCGGGTGCGCATGTCGCTGCAAGTCGACACCAGCGACCTGCTGATGCCGGCCCTGTTGCGTGGCGATCTCGACGTGGTGCTGGGCCGCCTGCCCGACCAGTTTTATAACGAAGACCTGGACATCGAGCAATTGGAAGGCGAGCCGATGAGCGTGGTGGCACGGCCTGTCCATCCGCTGTTTGAGCTGGCCCAGGTCACGCTGACCGACCTGGTGACCCACACCTGGATCCTGCATCCGTTGGGCAGCCCGATGCGGCGTCGGGTCGAGCAGGCACTACAACACGCCGGCTTGGCTGCACCGCCCGACATTGTCGAAACCTCATCGATCCTGGCGACCACCTCCCTGCTCGAAGCCAGTGACATGATCTCGGTGGTGCCGCTGGACGTGGCGCGGCACTACGCGAAGTACGGCCTGGTAGCTATCCTGCCGGTGCAACTGCCGATTTCCATGGCCAATCTGGGCATCATCACGCGCAAGAAAAAAGACCTGTCGCCTGCCGTCAAAGGTTTTCTGAGCGCGCTACGCGACAGCATGCTGGCGCGCCAAATCGCGCGCTGAGGCGAATTCACTATGTTTTTGATAGCTGCTTGAGCAGAAACGAAAAGGGCCGGATCCAATTTCTTTCACATTGCATTGCGCCCCACCAATCCACCCAGCTTGCGCACCAGCCATTTGGGTGTCGAGCGGGAGCCCAGTGTGAAGACCTGGTTGAAGGTGCCAGGCACGCACACGGCGTCGCCGCGTTGGCAGGCATCGAAGGCTTGGCGGACGACGCTGTCGACGGAGCCGACCATGAAGCCAGGGATCTGGCTGATTTTGCTGTTGGCGCCAGCTGCACCGCTGAGCATGGCGGTGGCGGTGATGCCGGGGCACAGGGTGGTGACGGTGATGCCGGTGCCGCGCAGTTCTTCGGCCAACGACTCGCCCAGCGAAAGCACATAGGCTTTGGTGGCAGCGTAGGTGGCCAGCATGGGGATGGGTTGGAAAGCGGCAATGGAGGCGACGTTCAGGATGCGCACGCGGTGGCCCTGGGCTGCGCGCTCTTGCATGGCTGGCAAAAAGGCCGCAATCATCGCGGTCAGGCCCGAGATGTTCAGGTCAATCATCTGCTGGTGGGTCGTGGCTTTCATGCCCGCAAACGGGCCTTGGTGCAGCACGCCTGCGCAGTTGACCAGCACATCGATGCTGAGCTTTTTCCGCTGCACGGTTGCCGCCAGCTTGGCCGCCGCACCGGGCCCCGACAGGTCGGCGGCGAGCACATGGGCTTGCACATTCAGGGTGGCCCGCAGCGTTTCGGCCAGGGCTTGCAGTTTGTCGGCGCTACGGGCAACCAGCACCACGTTGTGGCCGGCTTGGGCGTAGCGCCGGGCCAGAGCTTCGCCGATGCCGGATGAGGCACCGGTGACCAGGGCTGTAGGGTTGTTGGTGGTGGTTGCGGTATTGGTTTTGCGGGGCATGGTCTGTCTCTTGTTGTGGTTCGGTACCTCTGCGGCACCAACAAAAAGCTCAACTATTGATACGGAACGATTGAATTGCGAATTCCCGTTCGGGCTGAGGTATCGAAACCCACGCGAGCCCTTCCTTCGATACCTCAGGACAGTCGGAATAGCTACCTCAGGGCGAACGGTCGGGAATAAATCGTGCCGGATCAATAACTCGGGCTCTTTTCAATCGGGCTTTTTGCGCGGGGCAGGGCGCCGGGCGGCGGGTTTGTCGGGGGCATCCATGATGGTGATGGTGCCTTGCGGAGGCGGCAGTTGTAGTTGCGCAGCCTGCGCCACGCGCACGCAGTCTTTTAAATGTTCTTCGCCCAAGTAGCGCAGCGCGGTGTAGCCCATCACCGCGCTCAAGGCCTGGCCAGCCAGCGGGACGTATTTGGTGGCTTGTTTGGCCGTCATGCGCACACCCACGGTTTTGGCCATGACTACGATGACTTCTTTGGTGATCAGCTTGCCGATCAGCACCGAGCCCACCAGGGTGGTGGCTTTTTGCACCTGCTCGCGCTTGTTGGGGGTGAGTTTGTCCAATTGGGCTGGGGAGAGGCCAAATTCCTGGTTGATGTCGGGTATGAGTTTGGATAGCAGCGCTGCGTCCACCGCCCAGTCCAGCCCGGGCACTGGCACAGCGCTGGCGGCGGCCGCCACCAACGCACGGCGATTCAACATCTTGCGGCTGCGCATGACCGCTGCCAGCAGCGCGGGGTTGCCTTCGGCGAGTTGGGCGGCGTTGGGCATGGTGTTTTTTAACTCAGCTTATTCCGCGCTGCCTGATTTCTTGAACACCAGGCTGTAGATGAACAGCAACACGATGGCACCGATCACCGAGCCGATGAAGCCGGCCGGTGCGCCACGTGTGTACAGGCCTAGCGCCGCACCGCCGTAGCTGGCCAGGAATGAGCCCGCCACGCCGAGCACGGCGGTCATGATCCAACCCATTTTGTCGTCGCCCGGTTTGATGGCGCGGGCAATGAAACCGGCAATGAGGCCGATGAAGATCGTGCCGAGAATAGAAAGCATGGGTACTCCTCAAATAGTTGAAGACTTAACTGTACATCGCAGTTTCAATCTGCTCGGACAGCGTGAGCCAGTGCTCTTCGGCGGTGGCCAGGTCGTCAGTCACCTGCTTGAGGCGGCGGCCTGTGTCGGCGATTTCGGCTGGTTTTAAAGGCGTGGCCAGCAAGGCCTCCAGTGCGCCTTTTTCCGTGTTCAGACCGGCCAGGCGGCTCTCGGCATCTGCCAGCTCGCGCTGCTGCTTTTGTGGCACCCGCGCAGGCTTTTCTTTAGAAATAGTGCCAAATGTGCCATTTGCCCTTGTAGATACTGCTGGAGCAGCTATCGTAATAGGAGCAATTATTTTGCTCTCCTGCTGGCTGGCCAGCTCGCGCAGGCGCTTGGATTCGTCCAGCAGGTATTGCTGGTAGTCGTCCAGGTCGCCATCAAACGGCTCAATGCCACCGCGCCCCACCAGCCAGAACTCGTCGCACACCGAGCGCAGCAAGGCCCGGTCGTGGCTGACCAGCATCACCGTGCCTTCAAACTCGTTAAGCGCCATTGCCAGCGCTTCGCGCGTGACCAGGTCCAGGTGGTTGGTGGGCTCGTCCATCAGCAGCAGGTTGGGGCGCTGCCAGACCATCATGGCCAGCACCAGCCGGGCTTTTTCACCGCCGCTCATACTGCCCACGCTTTGCTTGACCATGTCGCCGCCGAAGTTAAAGCTGCCCAGAAAGCCGCGCAGCTCTTGTTCGCCACGGGCGGTGGGGCCGACCTCGCGGGCCAGGCGCACCATGTGCTCCAGCGGGTTGTCGGCAGGGCGAAGAACGTCCAGCTCCTGCTGGGCAAAGTAGCCAATCGACAGGCCTTTGCCTTCGGTGACCATGCCGCTGATGAGCGGAATGTCGCGGGCAATGGTCTTGACGAGCGTCGATTTGCCCTGGCCGTTAGCCCCCAGGATGCCGATGCGTTGGCCAGCCAGCACCGAACGGTTGATGGATCGCAGGATGATTTTTGACTCTGCGGCAGAGGTCGTACCACCCGCGCCGTTCAAACCGGTGTCGTCCAACTCGGCCTTGGCACCGGGCAAATAACCAAACACACCATCCGAAATCGACAGCATCGGGTTGGGCAGGTTCGCCGGTTCCTTGAACTCGAAGTTGAAGTCGGCACTGGCCAGCATCGGCGCCACTTTTTCCATGCGCTCCAGCGCCTTGACGCGGCTTTGCGCCTGCTTGGCTTTGCTGGCCTTGGCCTTGAAGCGGTCAATGAACTTTTGCAGGTGGGCAATCTTGTCTTGTTGCTTGGAAAACGCGGCTTGCTGCAATTCCAGCTGCTGCGATCGCAAAATTTCAAACGCGCTGTAGTTGCCGCCGTAGCGTGTGAGCTGCTGGTTGTCGATGTGAACGGTGACCTGGGTGACGGAATCCAGAAACTCGCGGTCGTGGCTGATGACGATCATGGTGCCCGCGTACTTTTTCAGCCAGGCCTCCAGCCACACCAGCGCATCCAGATCCAGGTGGTTAGTGGGCTCGTCCAGCAGCAGCAAGTCGCTGGGGCACATCAGCGCACGGGCCAGTTGCAGGCGCATGCGCCAGCCGCCCGAAAAGCTGTTGACGGGGTTGTTGAGTTCGCTGGATTTGAAACCCAGGCCCAGGATGAGGGCCTGCGCCCGCGGCACGGCGTCGTGGTCGCCTGCGTCGGCAAGGTCGCTATACGCCTGGGCTATTGCCATACCGTGATCGTCATGTGCATCGTCGTCATGCGCGGCTTCGGCTTCGGCCAGTGCAGCGCGAACCGCCATCAAACGGGTGTCGCCTGCCACCACAAAGTCGGTCGCACCTTCATCCGTCTCGGGCATGTTCTGCGCCACCTCGGCCTTTTGCCACTGCTTGGGGTAGCTGAACTCGCCGCCGTCTTCATGCAAGCTGCCGTTGAGCAGTGCGAACAAGGTTGACTTGCCCGCGCCATTGCGCCCGACCAGCCCCACGCGCTCGCCAGGGTTCATGGTGATGTTGACCTGGTCGAGCAGCACCTTGGTGCCACGGCGCAGGATGATATTTTTGAGAGTGATCATGAAAGAATGAGTAAGTGGGCGTGGCGTTCGGCGGGAGTTGCCAGCAACGCGCCGATGCCTGAATCGAATGTCACCAGCTTCATGCCCTTGTGTGCCGCCAGGGAAACAAGCCACGCATCGGTGATTTGGCGATGCCCGACGATACCGCCAGTGCATGTCGCCAGCACTTGGTCGTAGCCAAAGTCAAGCTGGACAAATCGGTGATGTCGATTGGCTATGTTCTGCGCGAGCACGTCGGCTGCCAGCCTGGGTGTGAAAGTGATGCGGGTCGGCGCGCCGGATGGCGTGTGGTTTTGCGACGCAATGCGTACCAACGCGGCTTGTGTGAACGCGCAAGTCGCCCAGCCTTCCGATTGATGCTCCGTCATCCAGTGCAGGATGCGCGGGTGGTGTTGATGCTGGGTCATCGCCAGCGCAAGGAGTGCGTTGACGTCGAGCAAATACTTCACGCCCTAATCCTCATCCCTCATGGCGTTGACCTGCTCGATGGTGAGAGTGGGTGTTCCAGCGGGCGGCTCAATCGCCCAGAAGTCGCCTTTTTGAACCAGTCTGGCCTCACCAAGTGATGTGTCTGCCGATGCCGCACGTAAAACCAACTGCGAGACGGCTTGACCCAGCCGCAATGCGTTGGCTTTTGCATAGGTTTGCACGATTGCGAAAGCATCGTCTTCCAAGGTGATGGTGGTTCGCATATTGATGTCGAAAGTTGATTTCGATGCATTTTACAAAAAAGATGCCTGATGCTTTGCTGGAGCACGCCAAGCGTAAGATTCGCAGGCCGCAGTGGGGGCACAAGTTCATAAAAGCGCCTCTTTGGTCAACAAAACCACCTGGTCCTCCCCAGCACTGGTCTCCAGCCAGATCGCCTCCAGGGCCGGAAACGCCGCTTCAAAGTGTTCGCGTTCGTTGCCGATTTCCAGTACCAAAACCGCTTGTTCCGTCATGTGGGCCGGGGCGATGGCGAGCAGAGTGCGGATGAAGTCCATGCCGTCGGTGCTACCTGCCGTGTTGCCGTCCAGCGCCAGCGCAGGCTCGGCGCGGAACTCGGCGGGCAGGGCGGCCATGCTGGCGGCGCTGACGTAGGGCGGGTTGCAGATGATCAGGTCGTAGGGGCCTGAGCATTGGGCCAGACCGTCGGATTCGATGAGCTGGATGCGTGCATGCAAATCGTGCTTGTGCACGTTGATACGGGCCACCGCAAGTGCATCGGCGGACAGATCGGCTGCATCCACCCGCACATCCGGCCAGGCCATCGCGGCCAGCACGGCCAGGCTGCCATTGCCGGTGCACAGGTCGAGCACGCGCTGGGTGTGCGGGCCCAGCCAGTAGTCAAAGCCGCCGTCCGCTATCAACTCGGCAATAAAGCTGCGCGGCACGATGGCCCGCTCGTCGACATAAAACGGCACGCCTTGCAGCCAGGCTTCTTGTGTGAGGTAGGCAGCGGGTTTTCGGGTGGTGATACGTGCTTCAAAAAGCATAGCTGCTTGAGCAATATCTGCTAGGGCTACCGGCCGATTTGCCACTGAATCCAGGTCATCCAGCGGCATACCCAACTGCCACAGCACCAGCCAGGCCGCTTCGTCAAACGCGTTGGTGGTGCCGTGGCCGAAGGCAACGCCTGCTTGGGTGAGCTGGGCGGCGTGGTGCTCGATCAATTCAAGAATGGTCATGGGTCAAATCGTGGTTGGTTCGTAGCTGATTTGTAGCTGGCTGGGTAGATGCTAATCTGTCAACCCGGCATCAATTTACCCATCCTATGACCGCTATCCAAACAACCACTTCCATCCCACGCAATGCACCAAGCCAGGCGCTTGACGAACCGTACTTTCGGGCCTTGGTTGACTTTGATGCCAGCGCCCAGCGCGTGGCCGACCGATTGGCGGCGATTGGCAACGGCGAGCAGTTGACGCGTTTTTTTGTGCGCTACGCAAGCTGGAATGGGTGTTTTGCCAATGGCGTATCAGCGCTGGTCAGCCTGGTTGGTAGCCAGCACGACATGTTTCGCGAACCTGGTTTTGCGCGTGCGGTGGCGGATCGCAGCAACTACATTGCCAGCTACATTTTTGACGCGGCGCGCGACGAGTACAACGACCACATCAACCCGATTCGAGACACCCACCGGTGCATGGCACAGGCCTCGTTGATCTGCATGTCGCAGTATTTCGGACTGGGCGAGAAGGTGCTGGATGAGGTGGAGCCGCCCGTGCTGCAGCGCCTGAATCAAGCTGTTTTGCCGGGCTACACCGGTCAACGGTCGGCCACCGGTGACACGTTGCAGCAGGTGTTTGGTGGCTTGGGCTACCACCTGGGGTCGGAGCTGCTGGCGGACAGTGAGTTTTCGATGATCGACCACTTCCTGCGCACCCACCACAACGAACTGGTGCAGCACCTGATGCGCTCTACTGTGGCGCTGGCGGGCGGCTCACACCGCTGCTATGCCTGGGTGGGTGTGCACAGCGGGCACGGCGGCGGCGTGGAGGCGGAGCACTTTGAGTACGCGCTGAAAGGTGCGCGTGCGGCCATGACATATCTGGCCCCAGAGCAACATACGCAGGCCTTGTCAGCGCTGGCGCAAGGTTTTCAGGCCTTTGAAAAAGACCACGCGCAGTTTTTTGCTATGGCCGATGTGCCAGCATGAGGTATCAAAGCAAGGGCTCGCGAAGCCTTACTTCGTCACCTCAGGACTGTCGGAACGGCCATCTCAGCCCGAACGGAAAATTGATAATTTCATCGGGCCAGACCAACAGCGCATGTCACAGCTCTTTCGCCAGTTGCGCCACAGACTGCGCATCCGGCAAGTGAGACAGGGCGCCTAGCAGCGAGTCTTTGACTTGCTGCAGCAACTGCGTCACGCGGCTTTCGGTCAGGCCGGCACTGGCGGCCAACTGACTTACGTGGCTGAGTTCGGCAGCGCTCAAAGCACCATCGGCGTAGGCGGTTGCCAGGCACAGCAAGACCAATTGTTCGGCAAAGTCGGTGTCGGCGGTGGCAGCGGCCTTCGCCAGGGTTTGGTCGGTGCCAGCAACTGCCCCAACCGATGCGAAAGGCGGGAGGCCCGCCACGCCGCAGCCGTCGTAGAAGCTTTGAATCAGTGCCAGCTCTTGCGGGTGCATGCCGTCCACCTGTGCGGTTGACAGCATGCAGGCGGCCAAAGCCAGTACCTGGTCGTGGGTCAGTGCATCACCTTGAGCGATTCCCATGGTTGTCCTTTCGTGTGTGAGTGAAGTGGCTAACGCCCCAGCGCATTGACCCTGGCTTGACGCAGGCGGGCTTGAATATCGCTCAGGGGTAAATTTTTAAAGCGCGCGGGCAGCAAAGAGCGGCGCGACGTTTCTGACACGGCCAGCAGCTCCATAAAGTCAATCATGTCGCGCTCCTGGGGCGGCATGAAGTCGTCCTTGGCTTTTGCCAGCGCCGTCAAGAACGACAGCGTGGTGTCACGCGCCTTGAATTCCAACCCGAGCAGGGTCATGGCTTCCAGGTCTGCGTTGGAGTAACCGCTCAGACTTTCGCACAGGGCTTGCAATGCCGGCAAGTCGTCGCGTGCGTCGCCTTCGTTAGCCTCGTAGCGTCGTGCAACGGCCATCACAATGGCCGCCCGATCCTCTTTGGTTTCGCAATAAAAGAAGGGGATTTTGCGATCCAGTCTGCCGGGCCGCTTGATGTCAGTGTCCAGCTTGTCTGGCCGGTTGGTCAGCAACACAAACAGCACCACGCCGCGGTTGTCGGTGTCCGACATGAACTCTTTCAGCCGGGCCATCACGCGTGAGCTGGTACCGTCGTCGCCACCTTCGCCGCCACTGTTTCCAAAGCTGCGGTCGCCCTCGTCGATCAGCACGGCAATGGGCCCCATGGCTTTCACGGTGGCCAGTACCCGCTCCAGGTTGCGCTCGGTGGAGCCGACCCATTTGGAGCGAAAGTTCTTCAGCGCCACGGCGGAAAGGCCCGCTTCTTTTAAAAACGCCTTGATGACAAAGGTTTTTCCGGCACCCATGGGGCCCACCGCGAGCAGGCCCATGGGCGTCAGGCGCCGGTCGCCACCCTTGAGGCTCTTGGCAATATCCATTAACTCGCCGGTGATGTGGTCGGCACCGCCCACGGCGGACATGCCGTGCTTGGGCTCGACAAACTCGATCAAGCCGGCACATTCCTTCTCAATCAACTCCCGCTTGCGGGCCTGGATCAGACGCAACACATCTTCGTCGGGATCTTCACAGGCTACGGCCTTTGCCGGGTCCACCAGAGCACCGATTTCCTGCGCCGTCATGCCCGCAGTGATGCCTGCAAAGCGGGTGGCGCGCGCTGGCGCGTCGGGGGTGCCGTGCAGCAGTTGCAAGATGAGTTTTTCGCGCTCGCCTTCCGACATGGAGTGGTCGCCTGACGCACGCATGAGGTTTTCGATCTGAACCGTGCGCAAGCCAGCCATGCGCTGCGCATAGAGGTCGACTTGTCTTTGGGCTAGTTTGGGAGCAAAAAACCGCACTGCATCAGCCCGTGAGGCCAGGTCGGGCATGGGGATTTCGATGGCAGCAACTTTGGGGTTGGACAGCAGTGATTGGCTCAGCGAGCCGAGCGTCTCCACCACAATAAAGGTAATGTTGTCGGTAGTGTTCAGGGTCCTGTCCAGCGACCACCTGTGAAACAAGGTGCTGACCTTGCGGTCTTCCACCGATGCAAAACCCGCATCGTCGCCCGGCATCAGCGCGTCAGCGTAGGGCACAAACACCGCCGTGCCATGCGAGGTTCGCAAATGCCGCTCCAGGCCGTGCAGCTGGCTGATGAGGTCGCCACCCGCATCAAGGGCCACCTGACCTTTGAGGCACTGAACGCCGAATTCCGCCGACACGCTGACCACCGTCTGTTTGGTTTCCTGCACAAACGGACCGGTCAGAAAAGCCTGCAAATCCAGCAACTGCTGGTTTGCAAAATACACGTCAAACACGTTGCGATACAGCACAAAGGTCGAAGCTTCGCCCGCCAGGTACTTGTCCCGCAACACAGCGGCCCAACCCGGCAGCTTTGTTTTGTCGCTCATAGGAAAGTCATAGGGTTTTGCTGGCGCTGCCCGCAGCGACTGCGTTGGCCTTTTTCAGCTGCTCCAGCTGTGCCCGCGCTGTGACGGATCCGGCTGTGCGGTTCAAACTCTTCAACCGAGTGTCCAGATCAGACTCGCGCAGCTCGGTGCCCAGTTTGGCTTCGGCAATACGGCCTTTGATGTGGTCGCGCACGCCGGCCAGTGCCTGCACTTCCGCGTCGATTGACAAGCCATCCAGCGACTCCTGGATTTTCAGACGCGCCTCGGCGCTTTGAAATTTGGCAATCATCCGGTCTTTTTCGGCCTTCAGACGATCAATCTCGCTTTTCATGTCCAGCAGCGAGTTTTTGGCTTCTTCAGCGTCTTTTTGCGCTTCGGCAAAGTCACCATCCAGGCTGGTGATCTCTTCGGTGAGGGCATTTTTTTTCTGGATCAAGACCAGCGCCAGGTCGTCCTGGTTGGTGGCCAGCGCTGCATTAAGTTGCTGATCCACTTTGACCATCTCAGTCCTGGCAACTTCAAGTCTCCCTTCAACATCCAGCTTCCTGGCAATGATGCGCCCCGATGCCTGCTTGAGCTTGGCGTATTTTTCAATCATCGATTGAATCGAGTTCTGGTACGCAATTTCCGGGTGCTGCTTCTCGACATCGGTCACCCACAGGGCAATGAAACCCGTCCACAGATTCCACAAGCGACCCACAATCAGATTGTTTGCCATGATTTTTCCTTTTCTCTTGCGTTGGTTGAAGCGATCATTTTTCCGGATTATTGACGCCGCTGTGTGGCAGTCGTTTCGACAGCCCGCTGGGCTCTTGAGGCAGATTCTGCAGGTGCGCGGGCAACCGGCAGGCTGGGTGTGGCGTTCATGCGAAATACCGCATCGACATCCAGGCTGACCTCTTCTGCGGCACGCAATTTGGCAACCGATTCCTCCAGCAGCGCACCCAGGTCGCCCGCGCCGGGCGATGCCACCACCATCTGGTAGACCTCTTCAACCCGCACCGGCATGGACAGCAGGCTGGCTTCCAGCAAGCTGCGCCGCGACGACATGCGGGCTTGGCGCGCGAGCACCTCTTCGTATTCCAGCTTGGCTCGCTTGAGTTGCTCCTGCTCGGCCTCGTGCAAGCCGTTTTTTTGCAACGCCTGGTTCAGGCCTTGCAACTTACGGGTTGCCACCGACGCTACATCATTGCCTTCTTGCGGTTTCATGGCTGTATCGCTGAGGCACATCGCCAGGTAGCTGACCACCAGGTCGTCCAGCTGCTCCACCTCGCGGGTGGACAAACTTGAGTGAGCGTCTGATGCGGTGCGATACAAAGCCTGGACCCGCTCATTCATCTGGTTGTAGGTGTTCGCATAGGGAGAGCCGCCCTGCGCCTTGATTTCTTCAATCAGGCGTTTTCGTCGCTGCTCGCGCGCGCTGCGGCGCAGGCGATCGTCCACTGTTTTGCGAAAACTGGGCAGGCTGGGCACGATGGCCAGGCCAATTACCTGCAACGCCAAAATGCCCAGCCCCGTCAAGCCCAGCGCGCTCCAACCGTATGGCAGCGACGCCAACACGCCCATGGCCGTACCGCCCATCACCAACGCCTGGTTGGCAGGGTGAAACAAGAAGGACTGCCAATAACTGGGCTTGGTGCTCACACGCTGACCCGAACGTTGCCGCCGCCGCCGGTGGCACGCAGGTGACCCACGACGCGGTCATGCAGCGCCCGGCCTGCGGAACCCGTCAGCCATTCGTGGCTTCTGGGCATGGGCTCGTAAATATCAAAATCATCAATGATGCGGGCCGGCTGCGTGGACAGAACGATCACGCGATTGCCCAACAGCAATGCCTCGGTGACATCGTGCGTGACGAACACAATCAGGCAGGGATGCGCCTTGTTCAGCCGGGTGAGCAAGCTCTGCATGGTGGCGCGCGTCTGCGCATCCAGCGCGCCGAAGGGCTCATCCATCAACAACACCTTGGGGCGCAGCACCAGGGCACGCGCCAGCGCAACCCGTTGATTTTGTCCGCCCGACAACTGCGAGGGGTACTGGTCCCGCTTATCACTCAAGCCGACTTCGGCCAGCATCTCGTCGACCCGCTGGCGTGCATCGGCCTGCGTGACCCGGCGCTTCCATTCGGCAAACCGGAAGGGGTACATCACGTTTTCCCAGACCGTCAGATCCGGGCGGTTGGCGTAGTGCTGAAACACCATCACCGCATCGGGATGCTGCCCGGTACAGGCTTGTCCTTCGATCAGCACTGTGCCCGATGTGGGTGTTTTCACGTTCCAGGGACGCACGCCACCCATCATGCGCAGCAAGGTGGATTTGCCACAGCCTGAGGGGCCGAGCAGCATGTTGATGGAAGGCCGCTCAAAGGTCACGTCAATGTTGTCCAGCACACGCAAGATCCCGCCATCAGGCAGCGAGTACTCCTGCACGATGTCGGTGGCACAGACCAGCGGCACGGCGGGTGTCGATGGCGCAGCTGAGGTGCTCATGCAGTCTCCCAGCGGTACAGCCTGCGTTTGAGCCACATCAGGGCCTGATAGGTCAGCAGCGCCACCCCGATGATGACGATGATGCCGGCAAACACCTGATCCATAGCACTCAGCCGCCGCGCATTGGAAATCAACTGGCCCAGGCCTTCCTGCGCGTTCACGTACTCGGCCACGGTGATGTACGTCCAGCTGACGGATACACCCACGATCACCGCATCCATGATGCGGGGCATCGCCAGTGGCAGCAACACCTTGGTGATGCACTCCCATTGCGTGGCGCCAATGTCCTGCGCACTGGTCAGGTAGCCCTCGGGCACGGAGCGAATGGCGTCGCGCACCAGCGGAACCAGGTAAACGATAGAGCCTATAAATAGAAACGAGATTTTCATGAATTCGCCAATCCCAAACCACATCACCATGATGGGCAACAGCGCCGCCACGGGTGCTGAACGGAAGGGGTCGATCAGCGGTGAAAAAACCGCATTGAGTTTGGGCGAAGCACCCATCAGCACGCCCAGCGGAATGCCAATCACAATCACCAGCAGCGAGGCGACGGCCACCCGGCCAACCGACCACAGCGTGGCCACGGCCAATTGGCTGTTACCTTCATACCAGGCTAGGTAACCCATCGCCTGCGCAACCGCCCACGGCGAGGGCAATTGGTTTTTGCTGAGCAATCCCGAAGCGGCCAATGCAGCCCAGAAAACCAGCACCACCAACACGCTACCCAGCCCCAATAGCCGAATCTGCTTGGGCTCCAGCGTCCGGTAGGGGTTCCAGAAGTGCTTCACTTGGCAAACACGGCCAGGCGGGTCGAGCGATTCAAGCCGCGACAATCCTCAATGCTCATTTCGGAGGCCGCCGGTTTGCTTTCATCACACAGCGGACGTGTCGAGCCATAGCCCGCTACCCGCAGGCGCGAGCGAGGGATTTCCCACTGCTTTTCCAGGTAACTGGCCACTGCTTTGGCACGGGCTTGCGACAAAGCTTCATTGGCCGCTGCCGAGCCGACCGAGTCGGTGTTACCGCTAAGCTCGAAGTAGGCATTGCCGTTGTTTTCAATGAACGGCACCATTTCCTTGTCCACCACCGCCTGCGCCCGTTTGGACAACTCGGCAGACCCGGATGGAAAGCTAACCGAAACCGGTTTCGTGACTACAGCAGGTTGAGCCAGGGCCGCTGCGCGGCCTTGCTCCGTGAAGGTTTCCAGCGGCTTGGCGGCGCTGGCCTGGGCCTGGGTGTTGCGCTGCAAAGCCGCTTTGATGAAACGGTAGTCAAAGCTGTCTTGGGGTGCGATGACCGGTGACTTGGGGTTGGCCAGCGACCCTTCCGCACGGTAAATCTGGTCAAAGCGTGCAAAAACACGCTCGTAGTGGTTCACGCCCCCCGCCAGACCCAAAGCACGGGCGTTATCGGACAGGTCAGTCCACAACAGGTTGCCAAACAAACCCTTGACGAAGGGCTTGCCTTCTTTGTTTGCCAGGAGTTTGAAGTATTCCTTGGTGGCGACCAAGGCCTCTACTGCCTGATCGGGCGCGGCTTTCGCTGCGGTGACGCCATCCAGCCAGCCATCCACGAACTTCTGGAAAACCGCCTCGTTATCGGGTTTGCTCAGCTCGCGTTGGTCGCACACGATCACGTCGTAAATCAGGTTGGTAGCGGTTTTGGTGGAGTAGATGATGTGGGCGCCCTTGACATCGCGCACTGCCAGCGACAGGTCGGGATCCCATAGCACCGCTGCGTCCACATTGCCCGCCACAAAGGCAGCACGCACACCAGCCGTGCCTTCTTCGGCTTTGATGAAAATGGGTTTGATCTGTTTTTTAGCCCGCGCGGTGAGCGACGAGTTGTCAATGGCGTCAATCAACATGCCATGCGACGGGGTGTACTGCAACAGTGCCACGGTTTTACCAGCCAGGTCTTCGATTTTCTTGACTGCAGGGTCACGCGCAATCACGGCATCGGCACCTTGGGTGTTGTCCACAATCACAACGGCTTTTCCGTCGTGTCCGGCGTTGCGCAAGTTGGGTTGCTCCTGCGCCCAGAAATCCGAAGTGCGCCAGGCGCATTGCGCCGATTTGGACTCGAACAGCGTGGTTAACGTTGGAATGTCATCGTTGATAACGAACTCCACATTCAGCCCTTTTTGCGCGTAAATCGAGCCGGGCTGGGTTTTCAGGCTGTTGCCGTTGGCAACCAGCGCGGGCGCATAGCCGTGAAAACTGACCAGGCTGACTTTCAGCGGATTGCCGGCACTGCCCAAAGCGCCACCGGCAGCGGCTTTTGATGCTTTCGGTGGGGGCGCACCGGTAGCGGGCTTGGCATTGGCGGCTGCTGTCGCGGCTTCGGTCACTGCGTTCGCCGCGGCCTGCGATCCGCTGCTGTTGCCAGCCATCTTGTCTTTGAGAAAGAAGTTCCATCCCACGGAGCCAATCAGGCCCAGCGAGATGACTGCGATAAGGCCCTTGGTCAGGCCAGTCATTTGGTATGCCATGTGTTGACTCCTTAGGTGGTTGTGTTCGGCTTGAATTGGGCAACCAGCGACTTCAATTCGCTGGCTGAGCGGGTCAGGTCGCGCAGGTCCCGGTCGGTGCTGGCGATACGCGCTTGCAGGGCCGATTCCAATGAGGCGGTTTCTTGTGTACCCCGCGCAATCTCGCGTGACAACAGCCCTTCCAGGTCACTCATCTGGCGCATGATTTCTGCAACCGAGGCTTTGTGCAGCCGCTGTTTTTCATCGATTTCGCCGCGGGTGGCTTGCTCGGATTGCGCCAACTCCGAGCGCAGCGTGTGCGCATATGACTCGATGGCAGCCGCTTTCGCTGCCGCGTCCCGAATCGGATCATCCATGCTCCAGGTGTCATCGGCTGCGTCCATGGCTTGAATGGCCTGTCGGCGTGTGCCTTCATCCATCGCACGTAAGCCATCTAGCAAGCGCATCAGGCGCTCGGCCGGGTAGGGCACGGCGGCAATGGCAGCAGACTGGTAGACCTGTTCCAGAGACAAGGTGGCCGACCCGGTGGGTGCCGGTGCCATGTCGTCGAAGCTGATCGGAGCTACAGCACCAGCGGGTACTGGTTCGCTGGCCACCGGGGCAACGGTTTCTTCAGCATGCGGCGCGGGTAAAGGCGCTTCTCCCTCGTGGCGCACAAGCCCGGCGCGCTCTAAAACGTTCCACATACCTTTCATTGAACCGCTCCTAAGCTGCTACGTTGACGCAAGAATACCTCTTAAATCTAGCTATTCCCCCCGCCAGTCAGGAGGCGGGATCGGACATCCGGGATGTCCGGTTTCAGTGGCTGGCGTTCAGCCCTTCCAACACGCGCCGGTAGATATTCTTCAGTGGCTCGATGTCCGCCATGACCACATGCTCATTCACTTGGTGAATCGAGGCATTCGGCGGGCCGCATTCAACGACCTGGGGGCAGATTTTGGCGATGAAGCGGGCGTCGCTGGTGCCGCCTGTCGTCGACAGTTCCGTGGAAATGCCCGTCTCATCTTTGATCGCTTGTTGAATGGCGGCCACTAGCGCGCCCGGGGTGGTGATGAACGGTTGGCCACCCAGCGTCCAGCTCAAGTCGTAGTCCAGTTGGTGCTGATCCAGCATGGCCGTCAGGCGCTGTTTGAGGCTCGCGTCGGTGGACTCGGTGCAAAAGCGGAAGTTGAAGTCGACCACCACGGTGCCGGGAATCACATTGCTGGCTCCGGTGCCGGCGTGGATGTTGCTGATTTGAAAGCTGGTGGGCTGGAAGTAGGCATTGCCCGCATCCCACTGAATGGCCACGAGCTCGGCCAGCACGGGTAGGGCCTGGTGAATGGGGTTGCGGGCCAGTTGCGGGTAGGCGATATGGCCCTGGATGCCTTTGACGGTGAGCTTGCCGCTCATCGTGCCACGGCGGCCATTCTTGATCATGTCGCCGGTGCGCTCGATGGACGTCGGTTCGCCGACGATGCACCAGTCCAGCGTTTCGCCGCGTGCGGTGAGCGCCTGGCATACGACCACGGTGCCGTCGGTTGCGGGGCCTTCTTCGTCGCTGGTGATCAAAAAGGCAATGGAAATAGCCGGCTGCGGTGTGGCGGCCAGAAACTCCTCGCACGCTACCACCATAGCGGCCAGCGAGGTTTTCATGTCGCTGGCACCGCGACCAAACAACTTGCCGTCCGCATGTGTGGGCACGAAGGGCGGGCTGCTCCAGGCGGTCAGCGGGCCGGTGGGCACCACGTCTGTGTGGCCTGCAAATACGAGTGTTTTGAAGATAGTTTTCGAATGATTTGCTATTAAATCAATAGCTGTTTGAGCAGTATTTTCAAGGGTTGAAGGCTGATTTGGCTTAAATTTAGCCCACAGGTTGGTCACTCGGGCTTGTCCAGGCCCGCTTGAAATCGTCTCGCAGACAAAACCCAAGTCCGTCAGGCGCCGCGCCAGGATGGCCTGGCAACCTGCATCGTTGGGTGTGACTGAGGGGCAGGCGATCAACTGCTCGGCCAATCGCAGCGTGGAAAGCGTCGAATGGGTTGCGCCTGGGCGCACGGTGTCGTTCATCGGGCAGGCGGTCAGTATTTGATGTCCAGCGTCATTTCAGTGAACGACGGCTCATCATCCACCTCGGCCTCGGCAGCTGCAGCAGCCTTGGAGGCTTGCGAAAAGTCATTGGCCAGGCGCCACATCAGGTTGGTCGGCGAGTCGGCATGCGCGATGCCTTCCTTGCGGTCAATCACACCTTCGGTGATCAGGCGCGCGATGTCTTGTTCGAAGGTTTGTGAGCCTTCGGCCATGGACTTGATCATGGCTTCCTGCACGCCCGTAAAGTCACCTTTTTCGATCATATCGCTGACCAGTTTGGTGTTCAGCATCACCTCGGCAGCCGGTACACGCCCGCCGGTGGTGGTGCGCAGCAGCCGCTGCGAAACAATTGCTTTGAGCGCAGAGCCCAGGTCACCCAATAAGGTGTTGCGCACTTCCACGGGGTAAAAGCTGAGCACCCGGTTCAGCGCCTGGTAGCTGTTGTTGGCGTGCATGGTGGCCAGGCACAAGTGGCCAGACTGCGCATAAGCAATGGCATGTGACATGGTTTCGCGGTCGCGAATCTCGCCAATCAAGATCACATCGGGTGCCTGACGCAGCGCATTTTTCAGAGCAATTGCCATGCTTTGCGTGTCGTGTCCCACCTCGCGCTGGTTGATCAGGGAGCGCTTGTTCTTGAAGATGAACTCAATCGGGTCTTCAATGGTCAGGATGTGCCCGGTCGTCTTCTCATTTCGAAAGTCGATCATGGAGGCCAACGTGGTGCTCTTGCCAGCGCCAGTCGCACCCACCATCAAAATCAGCCCGCGTTTTTCCATGATGAGGTCACCCAGAATCATGGGCAGATTCAGCGTGGCCAGCGGTGGAATGTCGGTGGTGATGTAGCGAATGACCGCTGCGTAGCTGCCGCGCTGGCGCATGCCGGAGAAGCGGAAATTGCCCACACCCTCAATGGCAAACGCCATGTTCAGCTCACCCAGTTCCTCCAGCTCTTCAATGCTCATGGGCGGCAGCACCTCAGCCAGCAGCTTTTTGGGCGCATCAGGCGGCAGCGGCTGGTTGTTGATCGGGATGCACTGGCCGTTGATTTTGATCAGGGCAGGCGAATGCGCCGACAGGTATACGTCAGACGCCTTCTTCTCGCTCATCAGGCGCAGGATGCGCTCCATGGTGCTCATGTGGTTCTCCGATCAAAAACATTCATAGCGGGGCTCGCATCCTGAACTATTCAGTCATCAGTCGCGCAGTAAATCATTCAAACTGGTCTTGGCCCGCGTCTGCGCATCAACTTTTTTGACGATCACCGCGCAATACAAGCTGTATTTGCCATCGGCGCTCGGCAGGTTACCCGCCACCACCACCGAGCCCGCCGGCACGCGACCGTAGCTGACTTCGCCTGTCGCACGGTCATAGATTTTGGTGCTCTGGCCGATGTACACGCCCATGGAAATTACCGAGTTTTCTTCCACGATCACGCCTTCGACCACCTCCGAGCGCGCACCAATGAAGCAGTTGTCTTCAATGATGGTGGGGCTGGCCTGCAGAGGCTCCAGCACACCGCCAATGCCCACGCCACCGCTCAGGTGCACGTTTTTGCCGATCTGTGCACAAGAGCCGACTGTGGCCCAGGTGTCGACCATGGTGTTTTCGTCCACATAGGCACCGATGTTCACGTAGCTGGGCATGAGAATCGCGCCTTTGGCGATGTAGCTGCCACGTCGGGCCACGGCAGGCGGCACGACGCGCACGCCTGTTGCTTTGAGCTCGCCTTCGCTCAGGTGCGCAAACTTGGTTTGCACCTTGTCATAAAAACCCAGCTCCCCAGCACGCACCATCTGGTTGTCTTTCAGCCGGAAGCTCAGCAGAACAGCTTTTTTAATCCATTGGTGCACCGTCCATTGGCCTACCGATTGCCTGGTGGCCACGCGCAGGCGGCCCGCGTTCAGGTCGGCCAGCACATGGTCGACGGCCTCCACCACTTCTTTGGGAGCGCTGGCGGGCGATAGGTTGGCGCGGTTGTCCCAGGCGGTGTCGATGGTTTGTTGGAGCTGTGCGGTCATGTGCGTGAAGGGAAATTGGATTGAGTGAATTGAACGATGCGCCGGGCTGCTTCCAGGCAAGGCGCGGTGTCTGCCACCAGCGCCATGCGGATGCGGCCTGCACCAGGGTTGTGACCCTGGCTTTCTCGCGCCAGATAGCTGCCGGGCAACACCGTCACATTGTATTGAGCCAGCAGTTGCGCCGCGAAGGCTACATCGTCACCCGGGCCGTTGGTGCCAGGCACCGCTGCCCACAGGTAAAAACCCGCATCGGGCAGTTGCACGTCCAGCACCTGCGCCAGCAGCGGCGTGACCTGGGCAAACTTTTCCCGGTACAGCGCCCGGTTGGCCACCACATGCGCCTCGTCAGCCCAGGCGGCCCGGCTGGCGGCTTGCACCAGCGGGCTCATGGCGCTGCCGTGATAGGTGCGGTACAGCAAGAACGGTTTGATCAGCTTCGCATCGCCCGCCACAAACCCGCTGCGAAGCCCGGGCACATTGCTGCGTTTGGACAGGCTGGTGAAGGCGATGAGGTTTTTAAAGTCACTGCGATCCAGCTTGGCAGCGGCTTCCAACCCACCCAATGGTGGCTCGTCGCGGAAGTAAATCTCGCTGTAGCACTCGTCAGAGGCAATCACAAAGCCATGCTGATCGCTCAGCTCAAACAGCTTTTGCCACTCAGACAGCGGCATCACTGCGCCGGTGGGGTTGCCAGGTGAGCAGACGAACAACAGCTGCGTTTTTTGCCAAATGTCTGCGGGCACACGGTCCCAATCCACCGCAAAGTTGCGCGCCGGGTCACTGGGAGCAAAGTACGGCGTAGCCCCGGCCAGAAGGGCAGCGCCTTCGTAGATTTGATAGAACGGATTCGGGCACACCACATAAGCCCCCACGCTCCCCACTGCGTGTGGTTCGCTGCCCCCCAGCAGGGCAGGGCCCCTGCCTTCGTGGTGGCGTGGGGCCGTGTCTTGCTCGGGGCGGCCCAGCGCGGCGACAGCCCCTGCGCCGGGGTCCACCACCGTTTGCGTGAGCGCAAACAACGCCTCGCGCGAGCCGTTGACAGGCAACACCTGGGTCTGCGCGTCCAGGCTCAGGCCGTAGCGGCGCTGCAGCCAGGCAGTGAACGACTGGCGCAGTGACAAGTCGCCAGCGGTCGCCGGGTAAGTAGCCAAGCCGGCAAACGCATCGTGAATGGCGGTTTGAATAAACGCCGGTGTGGCGTGCCGCGGCTCGCCTATGCCCAGGCTGATGGCGTTGAAGTCTGCTGACGGCGTGATGCCAGAAAACAGTTGCTTGAGCCGCTCGAAAGGGTAGGGCTGCAAGCGATGCAGGAGTGGGTTCATACGCTTGAGTTTATCGACACACCACCCATCAATACGCGACAAAATAGCTGGGTGGGCGGTTGCATCCGCAGACTCGACTTCACACGATACTTCGCAGGCTTTCCAAACTGAACAAAGGCACACCATGAAAATCGAAACCATCGCCGTACACGGCGGCTACAGCCCAGACCCGACCACCAAAGCCGTGGCGGTGCCCATTTACCAGACGGTGGCCTACGCGTTTGACGACACGCAGCATGGCGCAGACCTGTTTGACCTGAAGGTGGCCGGCAACATTTACAGCCGCATCATGAACCCCACCAACGGCGTGCTGGAGGCCCGTGTGGCGGCGCTGGAGGGCGGCGTGGGCGCGCTGGCGGTGGCCTCTGGCATGGCGGCCATTGCTTACGCCATTCAGACCATCACCGAGGCGGGCGACAACATCGTGTCGGCATCCACTCTGTACGGCGGCACCTACAACCTGTTTGCCCACACCTTTCCCCAAATGGGCATTCAGGTGCGTTTTGCCGACTACCGCGACCCCGCCTCTTTTGGCAAATTGATCGACGAGCGCACCAAAGCCATCTACTGCGAGTCGGTGGGCAACCCGCTGGGCAACATCACCGACATTGCGGCGCTGGCCAAGGTGGCACATGAGCATGGCGTGCCCCTGATCGTGGACAACACCGTGCCCAGTCCTTACCTGTGCCGCCCGTTTGAGCATGGCGCCGACATCGTGGTGCATTCGCTGACCAAATACCTGGGCGGCCACGGCACCACCATTGGCGGCGCGGTGGTCGATTCGGGCAAGTTTCCGTGGGCGCAGCACAAGGCACGCTTCAAGCGCCTGAACGAGCCCGATGTGAGCTACCACGGCGTGGTCTACACCGAGGCCCTGGGCCCCGCCGCCTACATTGGCCGCTGCCGCGTGGTGCCGCTGCGCAACATGGGCGCGGCACTTAGTCCGATGAATGCGTTTCAAATTTTGCAAGGCATTGAAACCCTGGCCCTGCGCATGGACCGCATCTGCGAGAACGCCATGAAGGTAGCGCAGCATTTGAAGCAGCACTCCAAAGTGGCGTCCATCAACTACGCGGGCCTGCCCGACCATGCCGACCACGCGCTGGTGCAACAACTGATGGGCGGCCGTGCCTCCGGCATCATCAGCTTCACCCTCAAAGCCAGCGAAGGCCGAGAGGCTGGCGCGCGGTTTCAGGACGCGCTCAAGCTGTTCACCCGTCTGGTCAACATCGGCGACGCCAAGTCGCTGGCCTGTCACCCCGCATCAACCACCCACCGCCAACTCAACCCGCAAGAGCTGGCCAAAGCCGGCGTGAGCGAAGGCATGGTGCGCTTGTCGGTGGGCATTGAGCACATTGATGATTTGCTGGAAGATTTGAACCAGGCCTTGGACGCCGTTTAAACCATGACTGCGGCCACTGCATCCGCAACCTCAAAACCCTTGCGGGCTTTTGAAGATGTGCCTGGCCCACGCCGCCTGCCGGTGCTGGGCAACGCGCTCCAGCTGGAGCCTGATCGCCTGCATCAGCAACTGGAAGCCTGGTGCGATGAGTTTGGCCCGATGTTTCGCTTGCAAATAGGCAAACGCAGGCTGCTGGTGGTGGGCGACCACCAAATGATTGCCACCGTGTTGCGCGATCGCCCTGATGGCTTTCGCCGCACTGCACGGCTGGAAGATATCTGGAGCGATATGGGCCTGCCGCTGGGCTTGTTCATCGTCAACGGCGACACCTGGAAGCGCCAGCGCCGCATGGTCATGGCGGGCTTCGACCCCGCCCACGTGCGCCGCTACTTCCCCAAGCTGCAAGTCGTAGCGCAGCGCCTGGTGCAGCGCTGGAGGGCTGCTGACGAGATTGACCTGCAAGCCGACTTGATGCGCTACACGGTGGACACGATTGCTGGGCTGGCCTTTGGCGCAGAGGTCAACACCCTGCAGTCTGATGGTGATGTGATTCAAAAACACCTGGACAAGATTTTTCCGGCGCTGTTTCACCGCGCGATCAAGCCTTTTTCTATTGCACACCGCCTGCCTACGCGGGCCAACCGTGAATTGGCCGAGAGCGTGAAACAGGTCAACCTGGCCGTTGCCGGCTTTGTACAGCAGGCCCGCCACCGCATGCAGGCCAACCCGGCGCTGCGCGAGCGCCCCACCAACCTGCTGGAAGCCATGTTGGCCGCCGCCGATGTGCCCGACAGTGGCATGGACGACGAACAGGTGGCGGGCAATGTGCTCATCATGCTGCTGGCCGGTGAAGACACCACCGCCAACACCATCGCCTGGATGCTGCACTTGCTGTGCGCAACCCCGCCACGCTGGCGCGGGCTGTGGCTGAGGTGCGTGGCGTGGTGGGCGGCAGCCCGGTGCCCAGCTTTGAGCAGATCGCCCAGCTTGACTACATTGAGGCCTGTGCCCACGAGACCATGCGGCTCAAACCCGTGGCAGCGTCCATCCCCCAGCAGGCTCTGCGCGACACGCCAGTGGGCGATGTGCTGGTGCCCAAAGGCGTGATGGTGTTCCCGGTCATGCGCCGCGATTGCTTGCGCGACGATCTGGTGCCACGCGCAGCCGCGTTTGAGCCCGAGCGCTGGTTGTCGGCGGCATCAGACGGTGATGCCGGCGCGCAGCTGTCTGCCCAGTCTGTCAAACGCGTGTCCATGCCGTTTGGTGCTGGCCCGCGTATCTGCCCCGGCCGCTACCTGGCGCTGATGGAAATGAAGATGGCCATGGCGGTGCTGCTGAGCCACTTCGACATCACTGCCATCTCTACCCC
The DNA here is from genome assembly GCA_031414805.1 of Comamonadaceae bacterium. Classification (GTDB taxonomy): domain Bacteria; phylum Pseudomonadota; class Gammaproteobacteria; order Burkholderiales; family Burkholderiaceae_C; genus JAAFIW01. The sequence goes on along the minus strand of JANOQJ010000021.1, from coordinate 48,566 downwards.
TGACGGGCAAGAGGCCCGCGAGCTGTTGGCTTTCACGATGCAGCCAGTGGGGCTGCGGATGCGTTTGCGGGCGAGGGCGTGAAGTGACGAAGGGCTTCGCTCCTTCCCCTTTCGGGGGAAGGTCGGGATGGGGGCATGAGCGCTACATCGGTTTTCCAGCGCTTTGTCACCCGTGCCCCCATCCCAGCCTTCCCCCGGCAGGGGAAGGAGCAAGACACGCGCAATCGCTTGAGTATTTATGATTTGCGATTTTCAAGCAAAAACTGCCACCAGCCCATGTATTCATTGCTCAAGCAGCTATCAAAAACGTAGTAAATCGACTGAGGAAAGCACATGACCAACACCTTCCGCGCCGCCCGCGATTTCCTGCTCGCCCACCGCACCGACTACGCCGCCGCCGTGGCGGGCTTTCAGTGGCCAGAGCCCAGCCACTTCAACTTTGCACTCGACCATTTCGACGCGCTTGCCAGCGATCCCACACAGGCTGAAAAATTGGCGTTGTGGATCGTGGGCGACGACGGCAGCGAGCAGAAGCTGACTTATGCGCAACTGTCGGAGCGTTCCAACCAGGTGGCCAACTGGCTGGAGGGCCTGGGCGTGCAGCGCGGCGACCGCGTGCTGCTGATGCTGGGCAACGAGATGCCGCTGTGGGAGCTGATGCTGGCCTGCATCAAGATGGGCGCGGTCATCATTCCCGCAACCGCGCTGCTCAGCCGCGACGACCTGATTGACCGCCTGGAGCGCGGTCAGGCCCATGTGGTGGTCACCGGCACGGCGCATTGCACCAAGTTTGACGGGCTGGATGCTTATGCACCCAAACCCTTGATCCGCATCACCGTCGGCACCCGTGGTGAATCGACCCACACCTGGACTGACTTTGGCGACTCGCTCAGCGCCCCCACGCACTACGAGCCGAGCGTACCGACGCGTGCCGACGAGCCACTGCTGCTGTACTTCACCAGCGGCACCACCAGCCAACCCAAGCTGGTGGAGCACACGCACACCAGCTACCCAGTGGGGCATTTGTCCACCTTGTACTGGATTGGCCTGCAAAGCGGCGACGTGCACTGGAACATCTCCTCGCCCGGGTGGGGCAAGCACGCCTGGAGCTGCTTTTTCGCGCCCTTCATCGCGGGTTCAACCGTTTTTATCTTTAACTACGCCCGCTTTGATGCCAAGCGCGTGCTGCAGGTGCTGGTGGACAAGGGCGTCAACACCCTGTGCGCACCGCCCACCGTGTGGCGCATGTTGATTCAGGAAAAACTCAGCACCTACGCTGTGCAATTGCGCGAGTTGCTGTCCGCTGGCGAGCCGCTGAACCCCGAAGTCATCAACGCCGTACAAACCGCCTGGGGCCTGACGATTCGCGACGGCTTTGGGCAGACCGAAACCACCTGCGCCATCGGCAATTCCCCCGGCCAACTGCCCAAACTGGGGTCCATGGGCCGACCCATGCCCGGCTACCGCGTGGTGCTGCTGAACGCCGACGAGCAACGAGCGGATGAAGGCGAAATCTGCCTCGACCTGGCCCACCGCCCCGTGGGCCTCATGCGCGGCTACGAAGGCGACGCCACCAAAACGGCTGATGTGATGCGAGACGGCCTGTACCGCACTGGCGACGTGGCCCAGCGCGACGCCGACGGCTACATCACCTACGTGGGCCGCGCCGACGATGTTTTTAAAGCCAGCGACTACCGCATCAGCCCCTTCGAGCTCGAAAGCGTGCTGATCGAACACCCCGCCGTGCTGGAAGCCGCCGTCGTGCCATCACCCGACCCTTTGAAACTGGCTGTACCCAAAGCCTTTGTGGCGCTGGCCCCCGGCTACACCGCCGACGAGGCCACGGCCCTGTCCATCCTGCAGTTTTGCCGCGACAAGCTGGCCCCCTACAAACGCATCCGCCGCCTGGAGTTTTTTGAGTTACCCAAGACCATCAGCGGCAAAATTCGTCGGGTGGAAATGCGAAAACGGGAAGCGGGCAGGGCGATGCCAGTGGTGCGCGGGGCGCTCGAGTTTTTTGATGACGCGTTGAAAGCAGAGTGAACGGGTCGAATATCCAGGCGGTACAGGCACCTGCTGACTGTTTGACCCCCAGGGTTGCTCCTGTTTCAATAGCTGCTTGAGCAGTATTGATAAGGGCTATCGGCCCATTTCGTCATAGATCACAAGCGGCTTGCCAGTGGCATGTGCATTGACAGGCAGGTTCGCCCGGGCGCTGTCTCGATCTGCAACACAGCGCCCAGGCGCTTGGCGCGGGCCTGCATACTGGCCAAGCCCTGACCACCGCCGTTCTTGTCGGTTTGTCCTTCGCCAACAGCCAGACCCACACCATCGTCCTGCACAACAAGCTGCAAGCCCTGCTCGTCGCGCAACACGGTGATCTGCACGTGCTTCGCACGGCTGTGTTTGAGCACATTCGTCAAGGCCTCCTGTAGCAGCCGCAAAAAATCCAGCGCTTGTGATGTGCGCAGATAAACCGCCTGTAGCTGGCTTGTCTGCCAATGGCACTGCATGCCGCCGGCCTCTAGCAGGTGCGAAAAGCGCCTTCTCAGGGGTGCCAGCATGTCGGTCAAGCTGTGCTGACCCGTCTCCTGGGAGCCGGTGGTTTCCAGAATCAGGCGCAGGTCGTCGCGCAGGTCTTTCAGCACGCCCAGCAGCTGGGGCGTGCTGGCCTTGCCAGGGTCTTGCTCCAGTGCGGCAATATTGCCCACCAGCATGCCGCCCAGGCCATCGTGCAAATCCCGCGCTAGCTCCACACGTTCGCTCAGGCGTGCGTTGACTACTTCCAGCTGGTGCTGGCGTTGCAGCGTGCTGGCCAGTTCGGCTTTCGCCGCATCCACCCGGGTTTGAAGCACCAGGTTAAAGCCTTCGATATGGCGCAGGCTACTCACGAAGCGAAACGCCAGCACCAAGCCCATGCCCAAAGCCAGCAGGGTTGCCGCCAGGTTGGAGTAATACATGTTGCTGCTGACAACCTTCAAAAAAACCAGCAGGTCGTGCGCGCCAAAAGCCACCACGCTACCCATGCACAAAGACAACCAGCGCTCATCGGTTTGCCGACTGGCCAGACCTTTGAACACAAACAGCAGGCAACCGCTCCAGCTGAGCAAGGTGCTGACGAGGGCCACCAAAGCACGCAGGTTTTCCAGCTGGCTTAAAGGCGTCAGGGCCAACGCTGCCCAGGTGACGATGACCAGTGCACCCAGCATTTTTTCCAGCCGCGGATGGCGTTGCCGCCAGAAGCGCCAGCTGAACACCACAAAGCAGCAGGCGTAGGCCAGCAAGGCGGCTGAGTTAAAGGCTTGCCAGGCGCTGTTGCTGCCAAAAGGCCAGGGGGTGGTGACGATGTGGTTGCTGCCCACCACGAGCCAGAAGGCTTGTGTCAAGGCCATCCAGCCATACACCGTGTCCTGGCGGCGCATCCACCACAGGGCACCGAAGAAAAACACGATGGTGGCGCAAATGCCCAAGCCGAGTAGCTGCGCGTCGTGCCGCCACATGCGCGTGCCCTGGTAGCGATCGGCCATGACAGCGGCAGGGCCTACCGTCAAAGCGCCCAAGCCTGCCTGGTGACTTGCCGCACCGTGTACCCGCACCCATACGGTGTTGGTGCCAGACCGCAGCACCGGGGGGGCCAGCAGCCAGTAGCGTGGCGTGTTCCAGGCACGTGTCAATGGTTCGGTCAGTTGCACATCACGCCCGATCAGGCTGCCATTCACGTAAACCGCACCGGCCATCACCAGGTAGTTCATGAGCAGACCGGTGGGTTGCGTCGCGTCCGCCTGTTCCCAGCTCAGGCGGTACCACACCACGCCGTTGTGCTCGGGCCAGCGGCTTGCCCAGATGTCGGGCAGGGTCACGCTTTGCCATCCATCGGCTGGTGGCGCTTCGTCGGTGGCCTGGCCACGCACCGCCTGGGCGTCTTGCAGCACCAGCGAGCTGCCCTGCAGCGGTGCGCCAGGCTGTGGCTGCGCTGGTGCCAACGCTGTGAAACACCACAGCACAAACAGTAGTAGGTACTTCAACCCAACCACCCCTGCTGTCGCGCCTGATGAACCGCCGCCGTGCGTGAACCCACCGCCAGCTTGCGGTAGATGTTGCGGGTGTGACTTTCCACCGTGAGCCTGGAAAGCGACAGCGAATCGGCAATCTCGCCGTTGGACAAACCCTGTGCCACGCCGCCGAGTATTTCCAGCTCGCGCGGGCTCAGCGGTTGTGAGGTGGCTTGCACGGCAGCTGGCAAGGTAGGAGCCACTGATGCGATGAGTTGCAGGATGCGTTTGGCCACAAACGGATCAATCGGTGCGCCACCGCGCTCAATGCTGCGCAGCGAGTGACCCATTTCATCGTCGCTTGCTTCCTTGAGCAAATAGCCCACGGCACCGGCCCGCAGCGCCCCCAAAATAGTGTCGGGCGCGCCCCAGGCCGACACCACCACGCATGGCAACTGCGGGTGGCTGGCCTGCACCTGCGCAATCCAGTCCGCGCCATTGCCATCGGGCAAACCAATGTCAACCAGCGCCAGCGTGGCAGGCCATTGCGCCAGCAGGCCCCGCGCCTGGGCCAGCGTGGGTGCGTGCCGCATATCCGACTCAAGCACCCCGCAGCTGCGCAGGATGCGCGACAACCGATGCCACATCGGCGTGTTGTCTTCCACTACCAGCACCCGACCCAAAGATGGTGGCGGCGTGGCGTGGCAGGAAGGATCGCTCAGTGACACATCGGTCTCCAGTCAACGTACGTATTGAATGGCAGATTACCTGTTTTCGTGGATTGTCTGCAAGAGGTAACAGGTCTAGGATTTTGTTAGACCTGTAAGCCAAGACAAGGGCTATAAAAAGTATAGCTGCCTAAGCAGCAAACACCAGGGCGATCGCCGCTTTATCTGTACACCTCAGCCCGACCACCGGAGTGCCCACCATGCTAGATACCACCCGCCCGCACGGCACGCTCACAGGCCCAACCAACTTCGCCGCCCCCACCGCCAACCCCTACGGTCTGGCTGATGTGGGCGCCTCCGCGAGCCTCAGCTTGGTGGACATTGACGGCGACGGTGACCTGGATGCCTTGATTGGCAACGGCGTTGGCAACACCCTGGTGCAACTGAACACCGGCAGCGCAACTGGGCCCGCCTTTGCTGCAGCCACCACTAACCCCTACGGCCTTGCCAATGTAGGCTTCCTTGCCAGCCCCAGCTTTGTGGATGTTGACGGTGACGGTGACCTGGATGCCTTGATTGGCAACGACCGTGGCAACACGGTGGTGCAACTGAACACCGGCAGTGCCACCAGCCCCGCGTTTGCGGCCCCCACCATCAACCCCTACGGCCTGCTAGACGTGGGCAGCTTTGCCAGCGCCAGCTTGGTGGACATCGACGGTGACAGTGACCTGGATGCCTTGATTGGCGATTTTTTTGGCAACGTCGTGGTGCAACTGAACACCGGCAGCCCCACCAGCCCCGCCTTTGCCGCGGCCACAACCAACCCCTACGGCCTGGCCACTGCGGGCGTGTCTGGAAGCCCCAGCTTTGTTGATATTGACGGTGACGGTGATCTGGATTCCTTGATTGGCAACTTTGATGGCAACACGGTGGTGCGCCTGAACACCGGCAGCACCACCAGCCCCGCGTTTGCTGCTGCCACCACCAACCCCTATGGCCTGGCCGATGTGGGTGGCTCCGCGAGCCCCAGCTTGGTAGACATTGACGGTGACGGTGACCTGGATGCCTTGATTGGCAACAGTGATGGCAATACCGTGGTGCAACTGAACACCGCCAACCCGGTTGTTGCCATCACGCCTACCACCGCCAATGGGCGCTACGGCGTGGGCAGCGTCATCACCTTCACCATCGCCTTCAACGAAGCCGTCTTCGTGGCGGGCGGCACGCCGTCTATCGCCCTGCAAACCGGCACCACCGACCGGGCAGCCACCTACACCAGCGGTTCAGGCACCACCACGCTGACCTTCAGCTACACGGTGCGCCAAGGCGACACCTCAGCAGATCTGGACGTGGTCAACGCCAGCGCCTTGAAGCTCAATGGCGCAACCATCCGCGACACGGCTGGCAATAACGCCATCCTCACCCTGGCTGCCCCCGGTGCAACAGGCTCGCTGGGGGCCAACGCCAACATCGTGGTGGATGGTGTTGCGCCGCGCGGCGCACTCATCGGCCCGATCAACTTCGCCGCGCAAACCACCAACCCCTACGGCCTGACAGACGTGGGCACTTCCGCCAGCCCCAGCTTTGTAGACATTGACGGTGACGGTGACCTGGATGCCTTGATTGGCGAGCAATTTGGCAACACCGTGGTGCAACTGAACACCGGCAGTGCCACCAGCCCCGCCTTTTCTGCCCCCATCACCAACCCCTACGGCCTGTCGGATGTGGGCATTTCCGCCAGCCCCAGCTTTGTAGACATTGACGGTGATGGTGATCTGGATGCCTTGATTGGAGAGAGCAATGGCAACACCGTGGTGCAACTGAACACCGGCAGCGCCACCAGCCCCGCCTTTGCAGCGGCCACCGCCAACCCTTACGGCCTGGTAGACGTGGGCTTGTACGCCAGCCCCAGCTTGGTGGACATCGACGGTGACGGTGACCTGGATGCCTTGATTGGTAACGATCGTGGCAACACCGTGGTGCAACTAAACACCGGCAGTGCGACGAGCCCCGCCTTTGGCGCAGCCACCACCAACCCCTACGGCCTGATCGATTTTTTGGACTTTTACGCCAGCCCCAGCTTGGTGGACATCGATGGTGACGGTGACCTCGATGCCATGATTGGCGAGAGCAATGGCTTCACCGTGGTGCAACTGAACACTGCCAACCCGGTAGCACCCGTCACCGCCGCCACCGCCAACGGCACTTATGGCGCAGGCAGCGTCATCACCCTCACGGTGGCCTTCAACGAAGCCGTCATCGTCACCGGCGCGCCCACCTTGCGCCTGGAAACCGGCACCACCGACCGCAACGCGGTTTACACATCAGGCTCGGGCACCACCACGCTCACCTTCACCTACACGGTGCAAGCCGGTGACACATCAGTCGACCTGGATCAACTCAGCACCACCGCCCTGGCCTTGAACGGCGGCGCCATCCGCGACGCCGCAGGCAACCACGCCATCCTCACCCTGGCTGCCCCCGGCGCAGCAGGCTCGCTAGGTGCCAACCAAGCCATCGTGATTGACGGCACCGCCCCTAGAGGTGCGCTGTTCACCCCGGTGTTTGACGCAGCCACCACCGGCCCTTATGGCCTGGCCGATGTGGGCAACTACGCCAGTCCCAGCTTTGTCGACATAGACGGTGACGGCGACCTGGACGCCTTGATTGGCAACAGCTTTGGCAACACCGTGGTGCAACTGAACATCGGCAGTAGCGCCGTTCCCGCTTTTGGCGCACCCACGACCAACCGCTACGGCTTGGCTGATGTGGACTTCGCCGCCAGCCTCAGCTTGGTCGACATCGACGGCGACGGTGACCTGGATGCCTTGATAGGCAACGACAGTGGCAACACCCTGGTGCAACTGAATACCGGTAGCGCCACCAGCCCTGCCTTTGGCGTAGCCACCACCAACCCCTACGGTCTGAACGATGTGGGCAGCTACGCCAGCCCCAGCTTGGTCGACATCGACGGCGACGGTGACCTGGATGCCTTGATTGGCAACGGCTTTGGGAACACCGTGGTGCAGTTGAATACTGGCAGCGCCACAAGCCCCGCTTTTGCGGCAGCCATCACCAACCCCTATGGTTTGGCTGATGCGGGCATCGAGGCCACCCCCCGATTTGTGGACATCGACGGCGATGGCGACCTGGATGCCTGGATTGGCAACGCTGCTGGCAACATCGTGGTTCAACTGAACACCGGCAGTACGACGAGCCCCGCCTTTGGCGAAGCCATCACCAATCCTTATGGCTTGGCCAATTCGGGCAGCTTTGCCAGCCCCAGTTGGATAGACATAGACGGCGACGGCGACCTGGACGCCTTGATCGGCAACACCGCTGGCAATACCGTGGTGCAGCTGAACACCGCCAACCCAGTGGCCCCCGTCACAGCCACCACCGCCAACGGTACTTACGGCATGGGCAGCACGATTGCCCTCACCGTGACCTTCAACGAAGCCGTCATCGTCACCGGTGCGCCCACGCTCACCCTGGAAACCGGTACCACCGACCGCAACGCGGTTTACACATCCGGCTCTGGCACCACCACGCTGACCTTCACCTACACCGTGCAAGCCGGTGATACATCCGCCGACCTGGATCAAATCAGCACCAGCGCCCTGGACTTGAACGGCGGCACCCTTCGTGATGCAGCGGGCAATAACGCCGTGCTCACGCTGGCCGCACCCGCAGCCGCCGGATCACTGGGGGCTAACAAAGCCATCGTGATCAACACCACCCCGCCCCCACCGGAGCCGTCGCCAGCCAACCCGGACACCGATGGCGACGGCGTGCTCGACGCACAGGAAATTCTGGTTCGCCCGCCCGCTCCCGCGGGTCTGACCGGTGACGGCAATGGCGACGGCATGCTGGATACGAACCAGGCCAATGTGGTGTCCGCACCCTTGCCCGGCACCGCCAACCGCTTTCTAACCGTGGTGGCCGATTCCAGTAAGGGCGTCACGAACACCGACCCCAACCAAGCCTTGATCACCAACTTTCAGCTACAAACCCCACCAACGGGTTTGCCCACGGGCTCCAGCCTGCCCAACCCCATCAGCTTCAACGCCGCCATTGGCGCAGCAGGCCAAACCGAAACTTTCAGCATCTTTGTAGATGCCAGCGCGAACCCCAACGGCTACTGGATCAAAACCGCAAACGGCATCTGGAACAACATCGCCACAGGCATGGAAACCGTGGGCGACAAGCTGCGCATTGACTTTGCGATTACCGATGGCGGTGTATTTGATGCCGATGGGCTGGCCAACGGCAGCATTGCGGTCACGGGTGGCGCGGGCAATCTCCCCCTGACCCTCATTGGCCTGCCACCTGATCTGCTGCCGGGGAACTTCTGGGCCTGAGTGTTTGCTACTGATTCAATAGCTGCTTGAGCAGTCTCTGCAAGGGCTTAAGGCCTGTTTTGCTTAAAAACCGGTCGCTACTGAGGTAGATACAACACACGAAGCTGTTTCGTGCGATGACTACTCAGAGCCCACTCGCCTGGTACGCCGTATACGCCGCTTTGGCATACACAGCGTGCAGCACACCCAGCTTGGGGCACTGGCCGTGGGGTGCTTTGGGTGGCACCTGGAACCAGGTGTCTGAATAGTCCAGCTCCACGCAGCTTGCGAAACTGAATTTGCTGTCAAAGCTCAAGCCAGACAACTTGAAGGCTTAGCTGGCATCTTTGCGAATGGCGAATTCACCGCGGCGCCGCCCGACTCGTCACCAACCCCTGCCCAGCCGCCCAAGCCGACACATCGTCTTTGCGAATGGCTGCCGCCATCAAACCCGGAAACGCATCGGGCGTGCACGCAAACGAGGGTACGCCCAGCGCAGCCAGTTTGGCGGCCAGTTCACGGTCGTAGGCGGGTGCGCCTTCGTCGCTCAGGGCCAGCAAGGTGATGAACTGCACGCCCGAACCGACTAGGCTTTGCGCGCGGGCCAGCAGGTTGGCTTCCACACCGCCTTCGTACAAGTCAGAGATCAACACCAAAATCGTGTTGCGCGGCTCGCGGATCAGGCTTTCGCAGTAGCCCACCGCGCGGTTGATGTCGGTGCCGCCGCCCAGTTGCACGCCAAACAACAGCTCTACCGGGTCGTCCAGCTTCTCGGTCAAATCGACCACCGCCGTGTCGAACACCACCAGCTTGGTCGACACCGCGGGCAGGCTGGCCATCACGGCCGCGAAGATGCTGGAGTAAACGACCGACTGCGCCATGGAGCCGCTTTGGTCAATACACAGCACCACCTCGCGCTGCGGGCGGCGGGCTTTGCGGCCATAGCCCACCAGGGTTTCGGGCACGATGGTGCGGTACTCCGGCTGCCAGTGCTTCAGGTTGGCGCGGATGGTGCGGTGCCAGTCAATTTCGCTATGGCGCGGGCGGCGGTTGCGGCGGCTGCGGTCCAGCGCGCCGCTGATGGCGCTGCGCAGCGGGTCGTTGAGCTTTTCCATCAGCGCGTCCACCACCTTGCGCACCACCATGCGGGCCGTGTCTTTGGTTTTGGCCGGAATCACGCTGCCCAGGGCCACCAAGTTGGCCACCAGGTGCACGTCGGGCTGCACGGTTTCCAGCATTTCGGGCTGCAGCAGCATGTCGCGCATGTCCAGCCGCGCCAGCGCGTCGCGCTGCATCACCTGCACCACTTGCGCGGGGAAGTATTTGCGAATGTCGCCCAGCCAGCGCGCCACGTTGGGTGCGGAGCCACCGCGCCCACCCTGGCGTTTGGCCAGGCCGTTGGGGCCTTGGGGTTCGTACAGTGCGGCCAGGGCTTGGTCCATTTGCAAGGCGGGGCCTGCCAGCGCGCCGCACGCGGCGTCGGCCTCGCTGCCCAGCACCAGGCGCCAGCGCTGGGCGCGGGTGGCGTCGCTAATAGGAGTAGGGGTGGCTTCGGTGGTGGCAGGGGTCATGGCGCTTCCTGTGGGCAATAGGCGGATTATCAGCAGGCTCGTGCGTTCTTGAAGTCAGGGCAAACTTGGGGCATCTTTCACCCAGACGTTTTCCAATGACCGACACCTCTGCACCAGCCCAACGCGCTGCCCAATTGCACACCCTGCTGCACCGCTACGCCCACCGCTACTACGTGCAAGACAACCCCGAGGTGCCCGATGCCGAGTACGACCGGCTGTTCCAGGAGCTTCAAGCGCTGGAAGCCGCGCACCCCGAGCTACTCACGGGGGATTCACCCACCCAGCGCGTGGGCGGCACCGTGCTGGACGGTTTTGACAAGGTGCGCCACAAGGTGCCCATGCTGTCGATCCGTACCGAAACCGACATCACGCCCAGCGGCGCGCAGGCCTTTGACGCACGGGTGCGCCGCGAGCTGGGCCTGGCCGATTCCGCGCCACCCGTGGAATATGTGGCCGAGTTGAAATTTGACGGCCTGGCCATCAACCTGCGCTATGAAAACGGGGTGCTGGTGCAAGCGGCCACACGCGGTGACGGGGAAACCGGGGAGGATGTGACGCAAAACATCCGCACGGTGCACCAGATTCCGCTGCGGCTGGAGGCGGGGAGCCCCCCCGTTCTCGAGGTGCGCGGCGAGGTCTACATGCGCCGTGACCATTTCGACCAGCTCAACGACCGCCAGCGCGCCAAAGGCGAAAAAACCTACATCAACCCGCGCAACACCGCCGCCGGTGCCGTGCGCCAGCTTGACCCGAACATCACCGCCCAGCGGCCCTTGAGTTTTTATGCCTACGGTCTGGGCGAGGTCACACCTACCGCAGAAGGCGGCCCAGAGTGGTTGACCCATTGGGACATGCTCCAAACCCTGAAAACATGGGGTTTTCCGGTATCAGCCCGTACAGATACTGCTCAAGCAGCTACAGAATTAATAGCGTATCACCAACACATCGGGGCCTTGCGCGACACCTTGCCGTTCGATATTGACGGCGTGGTCTACAAAGTCAACAGCCTGGCGCTACAGCGCCAACTCGGCTTCATCAGCCGTGAGCCGCGCTGGGCGGTGGCGCACAAATACCCCGCGCAGGAGCAGCTGACCACCGTGCTGGCCATCGACATACAAGTGGGCCGCACCGGCAAGCTAACGCCGGTGGCCAAGCTGGCACCGGTGTTTGTGGGCGGCGTGACAGTGACCAACGCCACCCTGCACAACGAAGACGAAATTCGCCGCAAAGACGTGCGGGTGGGCGACACCGTCATCGTGCGGCGCGCGGGCGACGTGATTCCCGAGGTGGTGGGCGTGCTGGCAGACAAGCGCCTGCCCAATGCCCCGCTATTCACCATGCCGCGCCAGTGCCCCGTGTGCAACAGCGCCGCCGCCCGCGAGCAGGTTGATGGCGAGGAAGGAGCCGACTACCGCTGCACCGGCGGCCTGTTTTGCCCCGCCCAGCGCAAGCAAGCCATCCTGCACTTCGCCAGCCGCCGCGCGGTCGACGTGGAGGGTCTGGGTGACAAACTGGTGGAGCAACTGGTCGATGCCGGCATCATCAAAACCCTGCCCGACCTGTACCGGCTGGGCCTGGGTTCCCTGGCCAATTTAGACCGCATGGCCGAAAAATCTGCACGGAACGTGCTCGCCGCGCTAGAAAAATCAAAGCAAACCACGTTGCAACGCTTCCTGTTCGGCCTGGGCATCCGCCACGCTGGCGAGGGCACCGCCAAGGCGTTAACCCGCCACTTCGGCAAGCTCGACGCCATCATGGCCGCCAGCTTGGAAGAATTGATGGGCGTGACCGACGTGGGGCCCGTGGTCGCCCAAAGCGTGCGCACCTTCTTCGACCAGCCGCACAACCGCGAGGTGGTGGAGCAACTGCGGGCCTGCGGCTTCACCTGGGCGGAGGGCGAGCCCGCGGCGTCTGCAGACGACAAACCCCTGTCAGGCAAAACCTTCGTCATCACCGGCACCTTGCCCACGCTCAGCCGCGACGAAGCCAAAGACCGGCTGGAGGCGGCGGGGGCTAAGGTGTCGGGCTCGGTGAGCAAGAAAACGACTTATCTCGTGGCCGGGGCCGAGGCCGGGAGCAAGTTGGAGAAGGCGACGGAGTTGGGGGTGGCGGTGCTGGATGAGGCGGGGTTGTTGGCGATGCTGGGGCAATGACGCCGCGAACGTTGGTTAAAACTAACTCCAGCCCAAGTGAATATTGCTCAAACAGCTATCAAATACGTAGTAACCAATCGGCTGTACGCACTGGGCAGCCGTTGCAAATCACTCTGTGAGTTGATGCGCCGCATTCAAGATAAGGCCTCTTGCCCGGACACTTGAGCTTCATACCCACCGGAGACCTGCATGCCTCGCCTCGCCCCCTTACCGCCCGAAACCACACCAGAACTCAAACCGCACTTTGATTTTTTTCACACCACGCTGGGCTTTACGCCGAACAGTGTGCTGACGATGCAGCGCAAGCCCAAGCTGGCGCAAGCGCTTGCGACACTGAATGCGGCGGTGATGGATCCGCAGGGGGAGGTTGATCTGGGTTTTCGCCGGCTGATTGGTCACCTGGCCAGTAAGGCGTCGGGTTGCCTGTATTGCCAGGCGCACACCTTGCTGGGTGCGCAGAACTTTGGTGTCAGCGATGCCAAGCTGGCCGACATTTGGGTCTACGCCAGCAGCCCGCACTACAGCGAAAAAGAGCGACTGGCGCTGGACTTTGCGCTGGCGGCAGCGGCTCAGCCCAATGCGGTGACTGACGAGCAGTTTGCTCAGCTGCAAGTGCACTGGAGCGACACGCAAATCGTCGAAATTTTGGGCGTGGTGGCGATGTTTGGGTTTTTGAACCGGTGGAACGACACCATGGCGACCCCGCTGGAGGCGGTGCCGTTGCAGGTGGCGCAGCAGGCGGTGGGTGGGCAGGGCTGGGAGGCGGGCAAGCATATTGAACCAGCGGCTGGTTAGTGTCATACTCTCCACGTCCTACTCAAAAGGTATGTATGAACGTAGCAGAAACCACCATCGCCGAACGCGGCCAAATTGTGATTCCCAAAGAAGCGCGTGATGCGCTGGGTTTGAAGCCTGGGACGCGGGTGCAGGTTACTGTGCAAGACAGTCGGTTGGTCATTGAAAAGCGGGTGCAGCTGGATTTGACGCGCTGGATTGGCAGTGCCGTGCAAGATGGCCAAACCACCAACCAAGTCCTCTCTGAGCTGCGGGGTCGGCCCGTTCCATGGCAACCTTCAGCGGACAAAGCCGCTTACAAACCGAAGTCAGCCAAAGCCTCCAAGCCATGAAAACGGCGGTTGATTCCAGCGTCTTGTTTGACATTGTTAAAGGCACACCAGACGCCCCCGCCGCGCAGCGTGCGCTGGAGGCCGCCTTGTCGCGCGGCGTGGCTTGTGTATGTGCGGTTGTGGTCGCCGAGCTGGGCCGCTACTTCCCGGATGAGCCAACGTTGCGTGAATTTCTGGCGGACTGCCAGATCGACTACGACCCGATGAGCCTGGAAACGGCGCTGGAGGCGGCGCGCATCATGCGGGGTTATGCCCGTAACAAAGGCCCGCGTGAGAGAACGGCGCCTGATTTTTTGATCGGTGCCCACGCGTTGCAGCAAACCGATGCGCTATTGACCCGAGATGACGGGTTTTTCAGGCATTACTTTTCGGGCTTGAAGGTGATGGTGCCAGCGGCTGAAACGGATCCGATTTACGATTTAAACAAAAATAGCCAACAGCCCTTATGAATACTGCTCAAGCAGCTATCAAATAAGTAGCATTCTCACAGACGAGCAAGTCGCCCCAGCGCCAGATTCAAGGTCTCGTCCTGCTTGGCAAAGCAAAACCGCACCACCTTCTGGTCAAACCCGTCACCGTAAAACGCCGACAACGGAATGGCTGCCACGCCCACTTCGCGGGTGAGCCACTGGCAGAAGTCGGCTTCGGGCAAATCGCGCTCGGCAACGCCCAGCTCGCTGATGTCTACGCACTGAAAGTAGCTGCCTTCGCTGGGCAGCAGCTTGAAGCGGGTTTGTGCCAGGCCGGCGCGAAACAGGTCGCGTTTGCGTTGGTAAAAAGCTGGCAGTTCCTGGTAGGGCGCGGGGTTGGCCAGGTAGCTGGCCAGAGCGTGCTGCATGTGGGTGTTGACGGTGAACACGTTGAACTGGTGCACCTTGCGAAATTCAGCGGTGAGCGTGGCGGGCGCGGCCACGTAGCCCACTTTCCAGCCCGTCACGTGAAAAGTCTTGCCGAAACTGCTGACGATGAAGGCGCGTGCGGCAAGGCCCGGGTAGAGCGCAGCACTGTTGTGGCGCTTTTCGTCAAACACCATGTGCTCATAGACCTCGTCGCTAATCAGCAGCACATCGGTAGGGGCCAAAAGGGCTTGCAGGGCCAGCATGTCGGCATCTGACCAAACGGTGGCAGACGGGTTGTGCGGGCTGTTAATGAGGATGGCGCGGGTCTTCGGGGTGATGGCGGCCGCAATCTTTTGCATGTCGGGGCGAAAGCTGCCGGGGGTCAAAGGCACCCGCACCACGGTGCCACCGGCCAGCTCGATGTTGGGCACGTAGCTGTCGTAGCAGGGCTCCAGCACGATCACCTCGTCGCCTGCGCGCACCACGGCCAGAATGGCGGTGATGATGGCCTGCGTGGCACCGGCTGTGATGGTGATTTCGGTATTGGGGTCGTATTGGCGGGCACCAACCACGCCAATTCCGGCAGCTTCTATTTTTGTAGCAACGGCTTGGCGCAAAGTGGGTATGCCTGCCATGGGCGGGTACTGGTTGTGCCCGTTTGTCATCGCTTCGGTGACGGCTTGAACCAACAACGGGTCGCAGTTGAAATCTGGAAAGCCCTGGCCCAAGTTCACCGCACCCACTTGCGCTGCCAGGCCCGACATGACGGTGAAGATGGTGGTGCCAACAGCGGGCAACTTGGTTTGAATCGTGGGCGTGCGTGCTAGGAGGGTCATGGGCTGGGCGGGGTGATGGGTGGCGCTGAAGCGTCTTTCAACCAATGGGTGAATGCGCGGTGTGTGTTGGGGCCCAGCGCTTCGATGCCCCGCACTTGTTGGTGCGCTTCGCTGGGCCATTGCTCGTTTTTGCACGCTTGCTCCAGCACAAAACAGGCCTGCGCGATGGCGCTGGCACCCACGTTGGAAGCAGCGCCCTTCAAAGCGTGTGCCGCCAGCGACAGGGCTTGCACGTCATGCGCGTCTGCCGCAGCGCGCAGGGCGGCCAGGCGGGCGGGCAGCTCGGCCACAAACAAACCCACCACGTTGCGCACCAGGGTGCCACCATCATCGTCAAATTCGGCAAACTGGGCCAGGCGGTCCCAATCAACCATGTGGGCCTTGTCGGTGTGTGAGGGCTCGAGTGCGCGGGTCAGGTTGGCGAACGTGGGGTTGGCAAACGTGGGGTTGGGTAACAGCGAGTCAGTCGATGACGGGCTGGTCACCATCGGATTGGCCAGTGCCTGGGCCAGTTCGTCAATATGCAGGGGTTTGGCCAAAGGACCCAACATGCCGGCTTCGCGGTAGCGCTGGCGGTCTTCGGCCAGCACGGATGCCGTGAGCGCCCAAACCGGTGGGGCCAACGGACCATGGGCCTGTGCAATTTGCAGGCTGGCGCGAATGCCGTCCAGCACGGGCATGTTCACATCCATCAGAACGGCGGCGTACGGCGTGGCACCCGGCAGCAAGGCTTGCGCGACTTTATCCACCGCTTCACGGCCATTCATGGCCGTGTCGATGTTGTAACCCAGCTTGGTCAGCATGAAGTTGGCCACTTTCAGGTTTACCAAGTTGTCATCGGCCACCAGCACGCGCTGGTTTTTGGCGACCGGCAACAGCGGCACTGCCGGCGCGGAAGGGGCGTTCTCATCTTGGGTCAGCGCGTCAAACAACTGCGCCTGGCGATAGGGCTTGAGCAAACGGGCGTTGAACACGGCTGCGGCTGTGCCTGACGGCATGTTGCCGGAAGTCACCAGCAGCAGGTGTACTTGCGGGTACAGCGCGCGCACCGCGTTGCCAAACGCCAACCCGTCCATGTCGGGCATGTGCATATCGGTGATGACCATGTCCACTGGGTGGGTGGCTAGCCAAGCCAGCGCGGGCTTGGCATCGCCAAACAGCGCCACCGTCATGCCCCATCGTTTGAGTTGTTTGTCCAGAATGCGCAGGTGCAGCGCCGTGTCGTCTAGCACCAGTGCGGTTTTGCCCACCAGGTTGGCTTTGCCAAACACAGATGAAGGCGAGGGTTCGGGTGCGGTAGCCAGATCCAGACGGGCCGTAAACCAGAAGCGCGAACCCACGCCGGGTACAGATTCCATGCCTACCGCACCGCCCATCAAGTGCGCCAGGCGCTTGCAGATTGCCAGACCCAGACCGGTGCCCCCGTAGCGCCGCGTGGTGGACGCATCGACTTGCGAGAAGGATTCAAACAAGGCTTCCTGCCGGTCCAGCGGTATGCCAATGCCGGTGTCGTCCACCCGAAAGAGTAACACCACAGCGTCGCCCCCCGGCAGCTCGCGCTGCAGCTCCACCGACACCACCACCTGCCCTCGCTCGGTGAACTTGATGGCGTTGTTCAGGTAGTTCAACAACACCTGGCGCAGGCGGGTCACATCGCCGCTGACCCAGCGCGGCACGTTGTCCTGAATGTCTACCAGCAGGTCCAGCCCTTTTTCGCGGGCGCGGGCAGCGGCAATTTCGATGGCTTCTTCGACCGTGGCACGCACGCTCAAGCGCTCGTTTTCCAGATCGAGCTTGCCCGATTCAATCTTTGAAAAATCCAGGATGTCGTCCACCACCCCCAGCAGCTGGTCGCTGGATACCCGCATGGTGTGCAGGTAGTCGCTTTGCTCAGCGTTCAGCGGCGTGTCGGCCAGCAAGGTGGTCATGCCCACCACGCCACTGAGCGGGGTACGGATTTCGTGGCTCATGGTGGCCAGAAACGTGGCTTTGGCGCGGGCTGCCGCCAGTGCCTCTTCCCGCGACGCTTGCAGCTCGGCGGTACGCTGAGCCACCCGCACTTCCAGGTTGGCGTTGGCGTCATTCAATTCCTGGGTTTGTGCCTGAATGGCTGCGCGATTTTGCAAAATTTCCTGCGCACTGGCATCCAGCGCAGCTGACAAAACACGTACCTCGGTAATGTGCGAGCGTGACGCCGTTTGCGGCATTTGTCCCCGGCCTATCCGCAACGCAGCCTGGCGCAGTTGCCCGAACTGGGCGCTCAGATGCAGTGCGAATGCAGCTGCCACCAGCGCGCCAAGCAGTAACACCGCGAGCATGGCGTACACCGATCGGGTGATAGCCCGCTGGCGCTCGGCGGAAAAGTCGCTTTCGGGTGCCGCCACGATCAAGGTCCACTTCAGGCCGAGGTTTTCACCAAACGGACGCATCACGATCAGCTGGGTTTCACCCTTCGGCAGCACCACCCGGCGCTGCATCACCGTGCGCTGCGCCGCCAGGTTGCCGGGCTGCCCCATCACATGGACGATGGCTTGGTGAGCAGACGCAAGGGCCGGGTCGCGCACGTCCGACGTACGGTGGCGCTTCCAGCCATTGCCTTGGGCTGAAAACAGCGGCTCTGCGACGGACGTTGCCAGCAAATACCCTTCTTCATCCAACAGCATGGCGGCACCCTGCTGGCTGATGGTTTGTGCTTTGAGCAAATCATCCAGGCGCTTCAGGAACAGGTCAACCGCAAACACACCAGGTACCGAACCGTCTGGCTGCACCACCGGCTGGGCCAGCGTGATGAGCAGTTGCCCGGACGACGCCGACGGGTAAACGCTGGAGAACACCCGGTTCTTTTTTTCTACGGCAGCCAGGTACCACGGGCGCTGGCGCGGCTCGTAGGTTTTGGTCTCTGGCGGCAACGGGGTACTGCGGTCGCCTGGCTGCGTGGCCAGAAAGTAGTTGCGACCGGCTCCTGTGGTGCGTTCGTGGATTTTGCTGCGCTGCAGCGGGTCGTCCAGCTCTTTTTGAACCCCCAAAAACGCGCCCTGCGCATTGCCGAAATACAGAAACGACACGTTCGCAGACATGCGCGTCAGCCGGAAAGCCAGCTGCTCGAACGCCTGGGGCTGCGTCAGCAGCTGGGCGGCGCTGCTCAGCTGCGCCGGATTGAACTGTGCAGGCAACAGGGCATTGAGCAGCGAGTTCACCTGCTCCAGGTGGTTTTCAGTCTCGCCCTGCACCCGCAAGGCCACATCACGCATGATTTTTTCAGACAACTCGTCGACACTTTGCACATTGCTGCGGTACATCAGGCCACCCACCACAGCCGCGGGCATCAACGAAAACAGCAGCAGGCTGATGACCAACAAAAACCGCAGCGACCACGTGCCACCTGCTGGCGGATCAGCCGGCGCTGGCGGAGCGATTGGTGCTTCGCGCATTACTCCCAGTCTCCTTCGCGCCCACTCATGGCCTTGCCAATCAGTTTGCGGTCCAGCCGGTCACTGATGAGCTCGGCAAATTTGTAGACGAAGTTGCGCAGATACGCGCCGCGCTTGAAAGCCACGCGGGCCAGGTTATGGCCAAACAAATGGCCCGCAGGACGCACCACCAGGTCACCCGGCGCTGCCAGTTCATCGCGCACCGCCATTTCAGCCACGATACCCACGCCAAGACCCAGCCGTACATAGGTTTTGATCACGTCCGAATCAATGGCTTCCAGCGCGATGCGCGGAGCCAGCTTTTTGGCGGCAAAGGCCGCATCGATGCGGGTACGGCCTGTAAACGACGGGTGATAGGTAATAACCGGCTCCAGTGCAATATCAGCCAGGCTGATGTGCTCTTGTTTCAGGAGCGGATGGCTGCTGGGCAGCACCAGCACATGCTGCCATTCGTAGCAGGGCAGGGTGACCAGACCTTCGTAGGCAGCCAGCGATTCCGTGGCAATACCGATTTCGGCCACCTCATCCAGCACCATGCGTGCCACTTGGTCCGGTGCGCCCTGGTGCAGGCTGACGTTGACTTTGGGGTAGGCCTCGCGCAGTTTGGCCACATGCGGCGGCAGCACGTAGCGGGCCTGGGTGTGGGTGGTGGCAATCGACAGGGTGCCGCTGTCTTGCGCGCTGTACTGCTCGCCAATGCGCTTGAGGTTGCTGATCTCGCCCATGATGATTTCAATGCTTTTCAGCACATGCTCACCCGGCTCGGTGATGCGTTTCAAGCGCTTGCCATGCCGGGCAAATATGTCGATGCCCAGCTCTTCTTCCAGTTCGATGATGGCCTTGGACACACCGGGCTGCGAGGTGTTGAGTGCCTTGGCCGCTTCGGTCAGGTTCAAGCCGCGGCGAGCGGCTTCCTGCACGAAGCGAAACTGGTGGAGATTCATTCCAGCGCCATCTGTGTGAGAAGCGCCAGCACCCGATCGTCTTCGCCAACAGACGGGCGCAGGTCAAAACGCACGGTGGGGTGAGCCAATTGCAAGGCATCCATCAGCGCTGGCAGGTCTTCTCGGGCATGTCGGCCTTTACCTAAAAACATGGGTATCACCCTGATGGAATGTGCTCCAGCAGCTATCAATTCAGCAGCAACCGTAGGCAAATCAGGAGTCGTCAGTTCCAGGTAGGCGCACCGAACCGGGCGCTCTGGGTTGGCCAGCGCGGCGCGCGTAGCGACCGCCTCAATGGGTAACCGCCAGAGCGGATCGCGCGAGCCGTGGCCAAACAGAATGACTGCATCACAAGGTTCGTTCATATTGCTGTCGTTCATGTTCTTATTGCCTTAAAACCAGCCAACTGAAAGCGCCCAGCGACAGCAGCGAGTAAATCAAGCCCGGCGCAGCGGCGGTGAGCCAGGGCCACCAGGCATTGAGGTTGCCGATGTAGCCAAACACGTTGTTCAGCAAGAAAAAACTGATGCCCACCAGAACACCGCCGAACATGTAGCTGGTGATGCCGCCACTTCGAAAGTGCAGGTAAGCAAAGGGCAGCGCCAGCACCACCATCACCAGGCAACTCAAGGGGTAAAACACCTTGCGCCAGAACTCGATTTCGTAGCGCTGCGAAGTCTGCCCATTGGCTTCGAGGTGCTGGATGTAGTCAAACAGGTCCAGCGTAGCCATGCGTTCGGGTTTTAGCAGGGCAACTGACACCATTTCGGGCGTGATGTCCGTGGGCCAGGCCACCGTCGTCGTTTGCAGGCGCTGCACCCTGGCGCTGGCGCTCGCTGCCGCTTCGCCGGGCGCTTTGGACTCCGCGGTGTATTCAGCAGGCACCGTGAAGAGCGTGCGCTCCACCTGACCCAACACCCACACATTGCCCGGCGCGCCAGCCCCGCTGGAAAACTGTCCGGTGGCCGCCTGTGTCAGCGAAAGCAAAAAACCCTTGGCATCGAACTCAAAAATGCGCACACCCCGCATCTGCCCATCGGGTGTCAGGGCGGCAATATTCACAGCGTAGGAGCGGTCTGCCTGTTTTTCTTTTAGCCAAGCACCCGTTTGCCCCACGCTGATGCGGCCCTGAAAACGTGCTTTGAGCAGCTGCGCGTTTCGGTCAGCCAGCGGCGCCAGGTAGTCGCCGACCGCAAACGTGAAGGCGACAAACGCGGCACCCAGCACCAGCAGGCTGCGCAACGCCCGCCAAGGCCCCAGGCCGCTGGTGCGCAAGATGGTGAATTCCGAGCTTTGGGCCATGCGCGCCATCACGAAAATGGTGCCAATCAGCACCGTAATCGGCAGCAATTCGTACAAATGGCTAGGGACCAACAGCGAGACGTAGGCCAGGCTGTGGCTCAAGCGATAGGCGTCACGGCCTACGTTGGGCAAGTCGTCCACAAAGTCAAAAAAGAAAAAGAGGGCAATGAAACCCAAGGTGACAAACAACACGGCGGACAGCACTTCGCTGTAAATCAATCGGCGAATTGTTTTCACGCAGCAGCCCGGACGGTGAGCGCTGGTTCAGGCGGGGCGCGGCGCAGCAGCGAGCGCAAGGTCCAGTTGTTATGCCGCTTGGCTAGCCACAACAAAGCAAACAGCAAAACACCGCCGTGCAGGGCCAGCGAAAACAGCGCAAAACTGGACCGTCCGCTGGCAATCCAGTTTTGCCCCACATTCAGCACGTTGTAGTAAGTCACAAACGCAAACAGCGCAAACACCAGGTTGCCGCTGCGCCCGACCCGCGCCGAGCCGCCGGGCACGCACAGGGCAATCAGCACAAAGTTCACGGCGGCCAGTGCCAGACCCATGCGCCAGGCCAGCTCGCCCAAATGCAAGGGGGTGGGCACGGTGAGCAGTGTGAAGGTGCTGCGTGCCTTGGCGGGCGCGGCTTCTGCCACCACCGCTGCACCAGCGCCAATGCGGTTGCCGTATTCCTCAAACTCACTGATTTTCAGCTCGTTGCCACGCACATTGCCTTCCAGGCGCTGCCCGTTTTTGAGCAACAGGTATTGGCTGTCGCCCTGCACAACCACCTGCCCAGTGCGTGCCGAAGTCACGGTTTCTTTGCCGCCTTCAATGGACGAGATGAAGATGTTGTTGCCCGATTTGTTGTCAGGCGAGTCTTTGTCCAGGAAAAACACGCGCTTGCCGCTGGAGGACTCTTGAAATTGGCCTGGCGCCACGCGTTCCAGGTCACCACGCTGACCGTAGCGGTCCTTCAAATCCTGCGTCTGCTGGTTCGACCAGGGCCACACCAGCAGCGACAAAACCGCAATCGCCACCAACACCGGCCAGGCGAAGCGCCACAGCGGACCTACAAACGCCGTGAGTCCCCGCCCGCTGGAAAACCAGATCACCATTTCGCTGTCCTTGTACATGCGCGACAGGCTGCTGACGATCGAGATAAACAGGCTCAAACTCAAAATGGGCGGTAAAAACCCCAAAACCGTGTAGCCCATCACCATGAGGATTTCCTGCGGGTTCACGCTGCCCCGGGTGGCCTGACCCAGGGTGCGGATCAGGGTCATGGTCATCACAATGGTGACCAGCACCACCAGGGTGGCTCCAAAGCTGCGCGCCAGCTCTTTACGAACAGATGAATCGAATAACATCGTGCCAATTATGAACTTTGAACTCAAGCCGCTGGGTATCTCCAGTGCCGCGCAGCAGCCCTGCGACGCCCTGATTGTGGTGGTTGGCCAAGCATTTTCTCCTGGTGAGGATGGCTTATCCGAGCTGATCAACACAGCTTTGGTCAGCGGCGACTGGGAGTCCAAACCCGGCAAGCTGCTGCAGCTGTACGCCAGCGGCGTGTGTAAAGCCCAGCGGTTGCTGCTGGTGGGAGCCGGTGATTTATCAGCTAAAAACGTGAAAAAGGCCGTACTTGCTGCTGGAGCAGCTATTAAAGGCATAGCAGTCAAACGGGTGGTGATGTGTTTTTCTGAAGTGCCTGATGGCGCTGCGGTGCGTGCAGCCATGACGGGCCTGGCCGAAGCCACCTACGTGTACACCACAACCTTGAGCAAAAAAGAGGGTCGGCGTATCGAACGCTGCGTGGTGGGCGTGACCAACCGGGCTGCCCTGCTGGACGATTTTCAGCACGCCAGTGCCGCTGTGCACGGCATTGAGCTGGCCAAAGAGTGGGGCAACCGCCCCGCAAATTACGCCACGCCTGCTTTGCTGGCTGGCGCGGCTCAGGAGCTGGCCAAACTGCCCGGTATTCGGTGTGAGGTGCTCGGACCCAAAGAAGTCGCCAAGCTGGGCATGGGCTCGTTCACGGCGGTGGCACGTGGATCGACCGAGCCGTTGCGCTTCGTGGTGCTGCATTACCAGGGTGGCTCCAAAACCGACGCGCCAGTGGTGCTGATTGGAAAAGGAATCACATTTGACACCGGCGGTATTTCCATCAAACCCGCTTCCGAAATGGACGAGATGAAGTTTGATATGTGCGGTGCTGCCAGCGTGCTGGGTACCTTTGCTGCACTGGCTCAGCTCAAACCGGCCATCAATGTGGTGGGGTTGATTCCAAGCTGCGAAAACATGCCAGCAGGCAACGCGGTCAAACCCGGCGACGTCGTCACCAGCATGAGCGGGCAGACCATCGAGGTGCTGAACACCGATGCCGAAGGTCGTTTGATTTTGTGTGATGCGTTGACCTATGCCGAGCGCTTCAAACCGCGCGCCGTGATCGATATCGCCACGCTCACCGGTGCCTGTGTGGTGGCGCTGGGCGGTGTCCGCAGCGGCCTGTTCGCCACCAACGACTCTCTGGCAGAAGCATTGACGCATGCAGGTGATGACGCGCTGGACCCCTGCTGGCGCCTGCCCCTGGACGATGACTACGCCGAGGGCCTCAAAAGCAAGTTTGCCGACGTGGCGAACGTCGCAGGGCGCGCCGGTGGCGCAGTCGTCGCAGCCAAGTTTTTGCAGCGTTTTGTGGGGCAGTTTCCGTGGGCGCACCTGGATATTGCGGGCAGTGCCTGGAAAAGCGGCTCGTCCAAAGGCTCCACAGGTCGTCCGGTGGGCTTGCTGCTGGCCTATCTGGTTGCTCAGGACATTGGCTCGCTGCCTGATACATCTGCCGACACACCACCCGTAAAACCCCGCGCGCGCCGCACCAAAACTGCTGTGTGACGGGACATGACCGAGGTCGCTTTTCATTTCAACACCCCCGACAAACTGGGCTACGCCTGCCGTCTGCTGCGCAAGGCTGCAGGGCAGGGCGCCCAGGTGGTGGTCACGGGGTCTGCGACGCTGCTGCAAAAACTCGATGTCCAACTGTGGACGTTTTCTGCGCTGGAGTTTGTGCCGCATTGCCTGGTGCCTGCCGACCCGCAGGTGTTGAATGCTTCGCCTGTGGTGCTGACGACAGCCGCGCACGACACGCCGCATCAGCAGGTGCTGGTGAACATGGGCGAGTCTGTCCCCGCTGGCTTTGAGCGTTTTGCACGTCTGATTGAGGTGGTCAGTACGGAAGAGCAAGACCGCAGCAGTGCCCGGGTGCGGTGGAAGCAATACGCCGAGCAGGGCTACACCGTGGTGCGGCATGACGCGTCGGGTGCGTCTGCATCTTGATGGTGCATGGATTTTTGATGGCCACCGCCCCCCGCCCACCACCGCGCTTCGTGCCCACGCTGACTGACGTTGTGCGCGCCCCGCCCCTCAGCGAAAAAGCACTACCGGCCGTCGCGCCCACAACGACCTCCCCCGTCACTCACGAATCTCCAGCGGCTACACCGTTAACCAAACCGGCTGCACAGCTTGCGGCCCCCATCGGGAGACCGGTCGCCGCCGGTATTGCACGACTGGCTGCGCCCGCAAAGCACGGTTTGTCGACACCGACGCCTGAAACCCTGGAAGACCAATTGGTGCGCCGCGTGATGGCCAGGGTTGAGGGCGCACTGGATCAGCGTCTGCGGGAGGCCACTGCCAAGGTCGTGATGGAGCAAACCCGGGCCTTGGGCCCTGCGTTGCGACGCGAGATTGATCTGGCTGTGCGGATGACGGTGGCGCAAGCCCTGGCAGCCGAAGGCCGCGGCGGCGACACCCAGCCCGCGCCCGGGCCTTGAACCCATGCCGTTACCCCTATTTCGAGAGCAACACAAGCAGGCTGCATAAGCGCTGCCGCTACAAAAGCAAAAGCCCTTATGACCCTGGTAACTAGCGTGTTCCCTATGGTTCGGGCCTAAAAATTGCGATATTGTCCGCGTCGGCTGAGCGCCCGGTGGGCGCTTTGTTTTTTTGTCAACTCCCCTTTTATCTGGAGATCTCCATGCAAATGAAATTCAAGATGACCGCTGTTGCTGCCCTGACCGCTTTCGCGGGCATGGCCTTCGCCCAAGACATGGTCGTGAAAATCGGCCACGTCGGTCCTACCTCTGGCGGCATTGCCCACCTGGGCAAGGGCAACGAAAACGGCGCCAAGATGGCCATCGAAGATCTGAACGCCAAGGGCGTGATGATTGGTGGCAAAAAAGTCAAGCTGGAGCTGGCCGCTGAAGATGACGCAGGTGACCCAAAACAGGGCACCGCTGTGGCGCAAAAGCTGGCTGACATGAAAGTAGCTGGCGTGGTCGGTCACCTGAATTCCGGTACTTCCATTCCTGCCTCCAAGATTTACAGCGACGCTGGCATTCCGCAAATTTCTCCATCGGCCACCAACCCCAAGTTCACCCGCAACGGCTACAAAACCACGTTCCGCGTGGTGGCTGACGACGTGCACCTCGGTGGCACTCTGGGCCGCTATGCCGTGAAAGACCTGAAAGGCAAAGCCATCGCTGTGATCGATGACCGCACCGCTTACGGCCAGGGCGTGGCAGACGAGTTCGAAAAAGCAGTGAAAGCCGCCGGCGGCAAGATTGTGGGCCGCGAGTTCACCAACGACAAAGCCACTGATTTCATGCCCATCCTGACCACACTGAAAGGCAAAAAGCCTGACGTGGTGTTCTTCGGCGGCATGGACGCTGTGGCCGGCCCGATGATGCGCCAGATGAAAAACCTGGGCGTGACAGCCAAGTTCATGGGCGGCGACGGCATTTGCTCCAGCGAGCTGCCAAAGTTGGCAGGTGACGCCATGGCCGACGGCCAAGTGGTGTGCGCCGAAGCCGGTGGTGTGGAAGGTACGCAAAAGGCAGGCATGGACAAGTTCTACGCCGACTACAAAAAGCGTTTCAACATCGACGTGACCGTGTATGAGCCGTATGTGTATGACGCGCTGAACATCATGGTGGCTGCCATGGTGAAAGCCGGTTCCGCCGAGCCAGCAAAGTATCTGCCTGTGTTGGCAGCGACCAAAGACTACAAAGGCGTGACCGGCACGATTTCCTTTGACGAAAAAGGCGACGTGAAAAACGGTGCCTTGACGCTGTACACATTCAAAGGCGGAAAGCGCGACCAGATCGCTGTGGTTCGTTAATCCGGGTTATTTGCCCTGATCCCAAAAAGCCACCCTCGGGTGGCTTTTTTGTTGCCCAGAACCGTGCGGGCGTGTCGATAAAATCAGGCGCTTTGACGCCAACAGCACCTCCCGTGACCCTGCACATCACTTCCTTTGAGGGCTGCAACGCCCAGAGCGGCTTCAAGGCCCGCCAGCTTCTCGCCCAACTTCAAGCCATTGACGCCCGCATCACAGCGATTGCGGCCCGCCATGTGCACTTTGTGGCGACCGAGCACGCGCTGAACGCCGCGCAGCATCAGCAACTGGCCAGTCTGCTGAACTACGGTGAGCCCGCAGCCGCTGCGCCGGACGGTGCATTGGTTGTGGTGTCACCCCGCTTGGGCACCGTATCGCCCTGGGCCTCCAAGGCCACCGACATTGCGCGCAACTGCGGCCTGGCTGTCAAAAGGGTGGAGCGCATCACGGAATTTCATCTTTCGGTGAGCCAGTCATTCAAGGCCAAGCTATTTGGCAAAACCACGTTGGACGAGGCGGCTTTGCACGCAGCGGCGACGCTGCTGCACGACCGCATGACGGAAAGCGTGTTTTTCAGCCGCGACCAGGCGCTGGGCCTGTTCACCGAGCTACCCGCCGCGCCCCTGGAGCACGTCGACGTGTTGGGCGGTGGCCGCACTGCGCTGATGCAGGCCAACATCCAATTTGGCCTGGCCCTGGCAGACGATGAAATTGACTACCTGGAGCACGCCTTCACCCAGTTGGGCCGCAACCCCAGTGATGTGGAGCTGATGATGTTTGCCCAAGCCAACAGCGAGCACTGCCGTCACAAAATCTTTAACGCCGATTTCACCATCGACGGCGTGGCGCAAGAAAAAAGCCTGTTCGCGATGATTCGCCACACGCACCAGACGCACCCGCAACACACCGTGGTGGCCTACAGTGACAACGCGTCGGTGATGCAGGGCACGCACATTGAGCAGTTTGCAGCTACTTTTAGTGCCAAATCAGCCTCTAGCCCTAGTGAATACTGCTCAAGCAGCTATGAAATGCGTAGCGTTTTAAGCCATGTGCTGATGAAGGTAGAGACCCACAACCACCCCACAGCCATTTCTCCGTTCCCGGGAGCCAGCACCGGCGCGGGCGGCGAGATTCGCGATGAAGGTGCCACGGGTCGTGGCTCCAGACCCAAGGCGGGTTTGACGGGTTTTACCGTCTCCAAGCTGTGGGGCGGCCTCGCCGACCAGCCGGGCGGCAAACCCGGCCACATCGCCAGCCCTTTGCAAATCATGCTCGACGGCCCGCTGGGCGGCGCCGCCTTCAACAACGAATTTGGCCGACCGAACCTGCTGGGCTACTTCCGCGAGTACGAGCAGGCTGCCGCCAGCGATGTGGACACGGTGCAGCGCGGCTACCACAAGCCCATCATGATCGCCGGTGGATTGGGGCAAATAGACGCCACCCAAACCCAAAAAATCGCGTTTCCGGCTGGCAGTTTGCTGATCCAGCTGGGTGGCCCCGGCATGCGCATCGGCATGGGCGGCAGCGCCGCCAGCTCGCTGGCCACTGGAGCCAACGCGGCCGATCTGGACTTTGACTCGGTGCAGCGCGGCAACCCCGAAATTGAGCGCCGGGCACAGGAGGTCATCACCCAATGCGCCTTGCTGCAAAACGGCAACCCGATTCTGGCGATTCACGACGTGGGCGCGGGCGGTTTGTCCAACGCGTTTCCCGAGCTGACGAATGACGCGGGGCGGGGGGCTCGGTTTGATTTACGCGCCGTGCCACTGGAAGCCTCAGGCCTGGCACCCAAAGAGATCTGGTGCAACGAGAGCCAGGAGCGGTATGTGATGGCGATTGCGCCCGAGTCTTTGGATCATTTCAAGGCGATTTGTCAGCGGGAGCGGTGTCCGTTTGCGGTGGTGGGGGTGGCGACGGAGGAGCGGCAATTGGTTGTTTCTGGTGGGGGCCCTGTAGCGCTCGTGCCCCTCACCCCAGCCCTCTCCCCAGAGTGGCGAGGGAGCAACTCCTCTGACTTACCCCCTCTCCCGCTAGCGGGAGAGGGCAGGGGTGAGGGCGGTCAAGCAGAACTAACCCCCGTCAACATGCCCATGAACGTCCTCCTGGGCAAACCCCCAAAAATGCACCGTACGGTTCAGCGCATCAAACGCCAGTTCCAACCGCTGAACCTCACCGATGTTGACCTGCAACAAGCCGCCATCCAGGTCCTGAGCCACCCTACTGTCGGCTCCAAGCGTTTCCTCATCACCATCGGTGACCGCACCGTGGGCGGCCTGACGCACCGTGACCAGATGGTCGGCCCCTGGCAGGTGCCGGTGGCCGACTGCGCGGTCACGCTGGCTGATTTCAACGGCTTTGCGGGCGAGGCCATGAGCATGGGCGAGCGCACGCCGCTGGCGGTGCTCGATGCGGCTGCGTCGGCCCGTATGGCCGTGGGCGAGGCGATTACCAACCTGCTGGCCGCGCCTATCGAGCTGCCACGCGTCAAGCTGTCGGCCAACTGGATGGCCGCTTGCGGCGAGCCAGGTGAAGACGCCGCTTTGTACGACGCGGTGCAGGCGGTGGGCATGCAACTGTGCCCGGCACTGGGCATTTCCATTCCAGTCGGCAAAGACAGCCTGAGCATGCGCACGCAATGGAAGCACGAAGCACAAGATCAAAAAGTTACCTCCCCCGTCAGCCTCATCGTCACAGCCTTCGCCACCCTGGCCGACGTGCGCAGCACTTTCACACCGCAGCTCAATGCCACCGAAGCCGACACCACTCTGGTGCTGATCGACCTGGGTCGCGGTCAGCAGCGCATGGGCGGCAGCATCCTGGCGCAAACGCTGTCGCAAGTGGGTGATGCCGCGCCTGATCTGGACGAGCCGCAAGACATCGCGCGGCTCGTGAACGCCATCAACACCCTGCGCGCCCAGGGCCAGGTGCTGGCCTACCATGATCGGAGTGATGGCGGGCTGTTTGCCACTGCTTGCGAGATGGCGTTTGCGGGCCAGGTGGGCGTGGCGCTCAATATCGACATGCTGCTGGTGCAGGGCGACGGCATTTCCGACAGCCGCGCCGAGCACGGCGACGCCAAAAACTGGGCCGGTCAGGTGGGCGCGCGGCGCGACGAGCTCACCCTCAAAGCCCTGTTCAACGAAGAGCTGGGCGCGCTGCTGCAGGTGCGTACCAGCGAGCGCAACGCCGTGATGCAAACCCTGCGCGAGCACGGCCTGAGCCGCCACAGCCACTTCGTCGGCAAAACCCGGCCCGAGAGCTCGCCCATGGCGGTCGGCAAAGGCCAGGTCCAGGTATGGCGCGACACCAAAGCCGTGTTCAGCGCCACGCTTCAGGACCTGCATCAGGTGTGGGACAGCGTGAGCTGGAAAATCTGCCAGCAGCGCGACAACCCGGCATGCGCCGACGCCGAGCACGCGGCAGTGGGCAACCCGGTCGACCCAGGCCTGCATGTGTACTTGACGGAAGAATTTAAGCAAAATGCGGCTTCCGCCCTTGTAAATACTGCTCAAGCAGCTATCAATTTAGTAGCGCCTGGTTTGATGTTGAGCAAACCCAAAGTCGCCATCCTGCGCGAGCAGGGCGTGAATTCACACGTGGAAATGGCCTACGCCTTCACCGAAGCCGGTTTTGAAGCCTTCGATATCCACATGACTGACCTGCAAACCGGCCGTGCCAAGCTGGCCGACTTTGCAGGCTTGGTGGCCTGCGGCGGCTTCAGTTACGGCGACACCCTGGGCGCAGGCATCGGCTGGGCCCGCAGCATCACCTTTAACCCACTGCTGGCCGACCAGTTCCAGGGGTTTTTCCAGCGTGATAGCACTTTTGGGCTGGGCGTGTGCAACGGCTGCCAGATGTTCGCCGAGTTGGCTGACATCATCCCCGGCGCAACCGCCTGGCCCCGTTTCACCACCAACCAGAGCGAGCGCTTTGAGGCACGCCTGTCGATGGTTGAAGTAGCCGATTCCCCCAGCCTGTTCTTCAAAGGCATGGCGGCCAGTCGCCTGCCGATTGCCGTGGCCCACGGCGAAGGCTTCGCCAACTTCAGCCAGCGCGGCAATGCCAGCCAGGTCATCGCCGCCCTGCGTTTCACCGACAACCACGGTCAGCCTACGCAAGCCTACCCCGCCAACCCCAACGGCAGTCCCGGCGGTCTGACCGGCGTGACCACCGCAGACGGCCGCTTCACAGCCTTCATGCCCCACCCCGAGCGCGTGTTTCGCAACGTGCAAATGAGCTGGACCCCTGGCGACGTGAATGAGCACAGCCCGTGGCTGCAGCTGTGGCGTAATGCGCGGCGGGCGGTGGGGTGATTCATGAATAAGCCTGTGTTTGAAGCTTTCAACAATGCGGGCTTGATAGGTGTCATCGGGGTATCTGAAACTTCGAGCCAGACCACAACCAGCTCCCGAATACGCGCTCTCATGCAAGCGCGCAAACAAAAACTGCTCGCTTTGCGCGGTGCGGTGCAAATGGAAGACACCTGGGAAAACTTGCGCCGTCTAGATACCCCCAGCGAGACAGACCCCTGAGTCACACACCTCGCCGATACTTCAAACCCATTTTCAGAGGAGAACCCCCATGGCCGGAGCCAGCCTTTTAGCCCTGTTAGACGACATTGCCGCCGTGCTCGACGACGTAGCCGTCATGACCAAAGTGGCCGCCAAAAAAACCGCCGGCGTGCTGGGCGATGACCTGGCGCTGAACGCCCAGCAAGTGGCGGGCGTGCGGGCTGACCGGGAGCTGCCCGTCGTGTGGGCGGTGGCCAAGGGCTCGTTTGTCAACAAATTGATTCTGGTGCCCGCCGCACTGGCCATCAGTGCGTTTGCGCCCTGGGCCATCACGCCGCTGCTGATGTTGGGCGGCGCTTACCTGTGCTTTGAGGGCTTTGAAAAAATCGCCCACAAGTATTTGCACAGCAAACACGAAGATGCCGCGCACCACGAAAGCCTGGTCAAGGCGCTGGAGAACCCGGCAGTGGACATGGTGGCCTTTGAGAAAGACAAAATCAAAGGCGCGATCCGGACCGACTTTATTTTGTCAGCCGAAATCATCGTCATTTCTCTGGGCACCGTGGCCGCTGCCACGTTTTCCAAGCAGGCGGCAGTGGTCTCCAGCATTGCACTCATCATGACGGTGGGCGTTTACGGCCTGGTGGCCGCGATCGTCAAAATGGACGACGCGGGCCTGCACCTGACCCAGCAAAAAAGTGCCGCAGCGCAAACCTTTGGCCGGGGCCTGTTGGCCTTCGCCCCCAAGCTGATGAAGTTTTTGTCCATCGCAGGCACCGTCGCCATGTTTTTGGTGGGCGGCGGCATCCTCACGCACGGCATTGGCGTGTTGCACCACTGGATTGAAGACTTTGCGAAGTCTGCCGGGGGTATGGGCTGGCTGGTCTCGTCCCTGGCAGACGGCTTGGTGGGGGTGGTGGCCGGGGCGCTGGTGTTGGGCGCGGTTACCGTCGGTGGGCGTGCCTTTTCCGCCTTTAAAAAGTAAGGCTATGGCCAGTCAGCGGTTTGATCGAATTGATGCTCTGCGCGGCATCGCCATCGTCTGGATGACGGTGTTTCACTTCTGCTTCGACTTGAACCACCTGGGTTTCATCCGCGAAAACTTCCGTCAAGACCCTTTCTGGACGGGCCAGCGCACCGCCATCGTCACGCTGTTTCTGTTCTGCGCGGGCCTGGGGCAGGCGGTCGCACACCAAAGCGGCCTGGGCTGGCCGCGATTCTGGCGGCGCTGGGCGCAGGTGGCGGGTTGCGCAGTGCTGGTCAGCGCCGGTTCCTACATGATGTTTCCCAAAAGCTGGATTTACTTTGGTGTGCTGCACGGTATTGCTGTCATGCTGATCGTGGTGCGGCTGACGGCGGGCTGGGGCTCGTGGCTGTGGCTGCTGGGGGCCTTGGCGATTGCTACGAAATATATAGCTGCTTCAGCAATATTGGCAGGGGCTTTACCCGCTTTTCTCAATGATCCTGGCTGGAATATCTTTGGCCTGATCAGCCGCAAACCCCGCACCGAAGACTACGTGCCCCTCATTCCCTGGTTGGGCGTGATGTGGTGGGGCATGGCGGCCGGGCAATGGCTGCTAGCCCATCGGCCGACCTGGGTGCAAGCGGCGATTCCGGCTGCAGCCAACCCGCTGGCTTGGCTGGGTCGCCACAGCCTGGCTTGGTACATGGCGCACCAGCCGGTGTTGATCGGGGCGCTGATGGCGTACCAGTGGGTTCGGGGCGTGTGAAAATGTTTTGAGTGCTATTTATTTCATAGCTGCCTGAGCAATCAACACAAGGACTGGAAGCTGTTTTGGCTTAACTCCATAAAAAAAGCGGCCAGAAGGCCGCTTTTTTTGCGCCGAACGCAGGCTTATTCAATCTTGGCTTTACCGCGCAAATCTTCCTGAAACTTGCCCAGTTTTTGCTGCTGCAACTGCTGCGCGATTTGTGGCTTGACCTGATCGAACGGGGGCAGGGCGGCTTCGCGGGTGTCGTCCAGGCGGATGACGTGAAAACCGAATTGGCTTTTTACCGGCGCATCGGTTGTCTGACCTTTGCTCAGTTTGATCAGAGCGGCGGTGAACTCAGGCACGTAGCTGGAAGGGTTGGCCCAATCCAGATCGCCGCCATTGGCACCGGAGCCGGGGTCTTTGGACTGTTTTTTGGCAATTTCTTCAAACTTGCCGCCTTTTTTCAGCGACGCGATGACGGCTTTGGCTTCGTCTTCTTTTTCTACCAGGATGTGGCGGGCTTTGTATTCCTTGCCACCGTTGGCTGCTGCAAATTTGTCGTACTCGGCCTTGATATCGGCGTCGGTCACCGGGTTAGTTTTCTGGTAGTCGGTGAACAGTTCGCGAATCAGCAGGGTCTGGCGTGCCAGTTCCATTTGGGTCTTGAAGTCGTCGCTGGCGTCGAGCCCGCGTTTTTGTGCTTCCTGCATGAACACTTCGCGGGCGATCACCTCGTCGCGCAATTGGCCTTGCTGCTCAGGCGTGATGGGCCGACCACTGCGGGCCATTTGCTGCATCAGGCCATCCATGCGCGCTTTGGGGACCGGCTTGCCATTGACGATAGCGATATTTTGCGCCGCAACGGGCGCAGCCAGCGAGCTGGCCAGCAAGGCAGCCGCCAT
This sequence comes from Comamonadaceae bacterium, assembly GCA_031414805.1. GTDB lineage: Bacteria > Pseudomonadota > Gammaproteobacteria > Burkholderiales > Burkholderiaceae_C > JAAFIW01. The sequence goes on along the minus strand of JANOQJ010000021.1, from coordinate 15,080 downwards.
CAGGTAAGACAGATTGGTTTTTTTCATGGGTTGATCAAAGAGAAGAAGAGAAGAAGAGGGGAAGGGAGGAGGGGAGAGCGTTTTCAGACAACTTCTATGGCCAGCGCGTGCAGGCCAGCGTCCAAAAAATCCTGCAAAGAATCATACACAAGGCGGTGTTGCGCCACGCGGTTGCGCCCGGTAAACAAAGGTGACGAAATGCGCACACGAAAGTGCGTGCCAAACCCGGTGCCGTTGGCGCCCACGTGGCCCGCATGGTCGCTGCTTTCGTCGATCACTTGCAGTGCGATGGGTTGCAATTTATCTTGCAGGCGTGTCTGAATATTGGTGGCGGTGATGTCGATGACGTTCATAGCCCGGGCTCATCCGCTTTGGTGGGCTCATCAGTCTTGATGTAGCGGGAAATGTAGATGCCTTGGCCCACGATGAAGATGAGCGGAAACGCATAGCCCCACAGCTTGAAATTTACCCAGTCTTCTGTGCTGTAGTTCATCACCACAAAGGCGTTGAGGGCGCTCATGAAGGCGCAATAAACCACCCAGGCCACGTTCAGGCGCATCCAGATGGGGTCGGGCAGGGCCAGTTGACTGCCCAGTAGCAACTTCAGGAAATTTTTCTTCAGCACCCACACTGCAAACGCCAGGCCAATAGACATGGCGGCATACAAAGCTGTGGGTTTCCATTTGATGAATCGCTCGTCCTGCAGGAGCAGGGTGAGTGCGCCAAAGCCCAGTACCAGGGCGAGGGTGATTTTGTGGATGGTTTGCAGACGTTTTTCGGTGACGTAGATGTAGGCCATCTGCGCCAGCGTGGCGACCATCAGCACGGCGGTGGCCACATAGATGTTGTGTAGCTTGTAAGCACCGAAAAACAGCAGGATAGGCAGGAAATCGACCAGAATTTTCATGTGTTTACTTATCGTTTTGGAACTCGAGCGAAGCGGAATTCATGCAGTAGCGCAGGCCGGTGGTGTGTTGCTCGTCCACCGGGCCGTCATTAAACACGTGGCCCAAATGCGCACCGCATTGGGCGCAGACATTTTCGGTGCGGCGCATGCCGTATTTGTTGTCGACCTTGTCGATGATGGCGCCGGGTATGGCCTTGGAAAAACTGGGCCAGCCGCAGCCCGCGTCGAATTTGGTTTCGGAATCAAACAATTTGGCACCGCAGCACATGCAGTGGTAGCTGCCGTCGGCCCAGTGCTGTTCGTATTTGCCGGTGAAGGCACGCTCTGTGCCAGCATGGCGGGTGACTTCAAACGCGCCAGGTTCGGCACCTTTTTGCGCCAGGATGGCTTTCCATTGGTCGGCGGTTTTTTCGATGGTGGTCATGGGTAAATGCGCATGTTGGGTAAGACAGTTTTTGAACGCAGAGGACGCAAAGGTTTCGCAAAGTACGCAGAAGAAATCAGAGCCCGCCTGCCATTTTGTCTGTCAGGTATTTTTTGCGCGCTTTGCTTCATCTTTGCGTACTTTGCGTTCATTAATCCAACTTTCAGGATGAACAGCTGATTTCAATGCCCGCCGCCCAGTCGGGCGGAAAACCGGCGTAGTCCTCAAAAGCCGGGTGTTCGTCAAATGGGAATTCCAGTAGCTTGAGCAAGGTGTGAACGCCGGAGAAGTCTTTTAGTTTCGCCTGCCGGATGGCTTGTTCGCCCAGGTGGTTGCGTAAAACGTATTTGGGATTGGTTTTAAGCATCAAATCGGCCACCTGCCCTTTTAAATGCTGCTCAAGCCGCTCTGAATACAATAGCATCCAGGCATCGAATCCAGCACGATCCAGAAACAAGTCCCGTACCGGCTCAAGGCTTGCGCCGCCCACGTGCTGCGACAGACGCCGCCAGAAAATCGTGTAGTCGACCTGCGTGGCGGCCAGCAGTTTCAAGATGCCTTCAATCAGCAGTTTGTCGCTTTCTTGCGCCTGCGCCAGGCCCAGTTTGTTGCGCATGCGCAGTTCCAACTGTTGCGGAAACACAGTTTTGTAAGGCTCCAGCGCGGCCAGCGCCAAGGCCTGGTCTTCAATCAGCGGGAGCAGCGCCTGGCCCAAACAAAACACATTCCAGTAGGCCATGTTGGGCTGGCGGTGGTAGGCGTAGCGGCCCTGCGTGTCGCTGTGGTTGCAGATGTGGGCGGGGTTGAAGCCGTCCAGAAACTGGAACGGACCGTAGTCAATCGTTAGCCCCAGGATGCTCATGTTGTCAGTGTTCATCACGCCGTGGCAAAAACCCACCGCCTGCCACTGTGCCACCGTGGCCGCGGTGCGCTGGCTTACGGCATCGAGCAGGTTGGCGTAGGGGTTGTCGCTGTACAGGCTGCTGCTGCGGCAATCGGGGTAGAAGTTGTCGATGACGAAGTCGGCCAGAACTTTTAGCTCATCGTATTGCGCGTTAGCCGAAAAATGCTCGAAGTGGCCGAAGCGGATGAAGCTGGGTGCCACCCGCGTGACGACCGCAGCCGTTTCCATTTCTTCGCGGCGCACGGGCGCGTCGGAGCCGGTCACGCACAGCGCGCGGCTGGTGGGAATACCCAGGCCTTGCATGGCTTCAGAGCCCAAAAATTCGCGGATGGAGCTGCGCAAAACGGCGCGCCCGTCGCCCACGCGGGAGTAGGGCGTGCGGCCACTGCCTTTGAGTTGGATTTCCAGCCCATTGGTGCTTTCTCCCAGCAATATTGCCCGACCGTCCCCCAGCTGGCCCGCCCATTGGCCAAACTGGTGGCCGCTGTACACGCTGGCCAGTGGCTGGCTGCCCGCCATCGTCAGGTTGCCCGTGAAGACTTGCAGCGCGGCGTTGCTGGCAAACGTGTCTGCGTTCAAGCCCAGTTCGGCGGCTACCGCGGCGCTTTGGCCCACCCAGTACGGCGCGGGCAGGGGAGTGGGCTGTAGCGCGGTGAAGAATGCCTCGCCCAGCCCGGCGAAGCGGTTGGCAAAGCGCAGGCCCAGATCGGCGGTGTGCAGCGGTGCGTCCAAGGGTTTGTTCATGGGGCAGATTGTCCCGCAGTTGACGTGCCGACCTGGATTTGCGGGGATTCCCGAATCGGCCTCACTGTGCTGTGCGGGATACTGCGCCACCATTTTCAAGGAGCCTTTTCATGCTGGGTTTGATGCAAGACCAACCGCTGTTGATTTCGTCGTTGATCGATTTTGTGGAGCGCCACCATGGCGACGCCGAAATCGTGTCCCGCCGGGTGGAGGGCGACTTGCACCGCTACACCTGGGCCGACGTGGCTCGCCGCGCCCGCCAGGCTGCCCATGCGCTGGACGGTTTAAATCTTGCGCAGGGCGAGCGCGTGGCCACGCTGGCCTGGAACGGCTACCGCCACCTGGAGTTGTACTTTGCCGTGAGTGGCTCGGGCCGCGTGCTGCACACCATCAACCCGCGCCTGCACCCCGAGCAAATCGGCTGGATAGCCAACCATGCCGAAGACCAGGTGCTGTGTTTTGACCTGAGTTTTCTGCCGCTGGTGCAAGCCGTGCACGCCAAGTGCACCACCATTCGCCAATACGTGGCGCTGTGCGATGCCGACAAGCTGCCCGCCGACAGCGGCATACCCGGTTTGATCAGCTACGAAGCCTGGATTGGCAGCAAACCTGCCACCTACACCTGGCCAACATTTGACGAAAACACCGCTTCCAGCATGTGCTACACGAGCGGCACCACCGGCAACCCCAAGGCCGCGCTGTATAGCCACCGCTCCACCATCCTGCACGCCTACGCAGCCGCGCTGCCCGATGTGATGGGCATCAGCGCCCGCGACGCCATCTTGCCGGTGGTGCCCATGTTCCACGTCAACGCCTGGGGCATTCCTTATTCAGCCGCATTGACCGGTGCCAAACTGGTGTTCCCCGGCCCGGCGCTCGATGGCAAATCAGTCTACGAATTGATCGAAGCCGAAAAAGTCAGCTACGCCGCCGGTGTACCTACCGTGTGGCAAATGCTGCTGACCCACATGAAGCCAGCAGGCCTGCGTTTTTCCACACTCAAGCGCACGGTGATTGGTGGTTCAGCCTGTCCACCGGCCATGATCGCTGCGTTCAACGACGACTACGGCGTGGAAGTGCTACACGCCTGGGGCATGACCGAAATGAGCCCGCTGGGCACGCTGTGTACCTTGAAAAACAAGCACTTGGCCTTGCCTGCGGACGCGCAAATGCAGATTCGCTTGAAGCAAGGTCGCTGTATTTACGGCGTAGACATGAAGATCGTCAATGACGAAGGTAAGGAGCTGCCGTGGGACGGCAAAGCCTTCGGTGACTTGCTGGTCAAAGGCCCGTGGGTGGTGCGCGAATACTTCAAGGGCGAAGGCGGAAATCCACTGACGGCGGACGGCTGGTTTCCCACAGGCGACGTGGCCACTATCGACCCCGACGGTTACATGCAGATCACCGACCGCAGCAAAGACGTGATCAAGTCCGGCGGCGAATGGATCAGCTCCATCGACATTGAAAACATCGCCGTGTCCCACCCCGCAGTGGCCATGGCCGCCTGCATCGGCGTGGCACATCCCAAGTGGGACGAACGCCCGATCATCGCCGTCGTCAAGAAACCGGGAATGGATGTCACGCGGGACGAGCTGATTGCTTTCTACGAAGGCAAGGCCGCCAAATGGCAGGTGCCGGACGACGTGGTGTTTGTCGACGCGATTCCGTTGGGTGCCACCGGCAAGATGCTCAAGACCCGGCTGCGGGAGATGCTCAAGGATTACAAATTGGTAAGTTGAATACGATGTTTATTTTCGCCATCCCTGTGACACGAAATTCGAACAGGGCGGACCAAAAAAACAAAAAACTACAAAGACATTCAGGAGAAACAAACTCCTCATAAATGTAGCATCAAAAGTTATAGCGATTTCAATCGCATGACAGAGCGGGTTTCCCCTGATCAAATGGGGTGTGCTTACGCACAGTAAGAGAAATTTTTGGTCAGTTGCCTACTACCTTTTTCGTCTTGTTCGTGTAGCCTTATTGCGCGCAATTCGGGCATCCATCAGGGCCATGACTTCTTCGTGTGGCAAGTTCGGTCGTGGATTTGGGCAGGTCGCGGTGAGTAGCTGCTCAAGAGTCATGTTTTGCACAGTGAGCTCATTTAGGGTGGCCTCGTCCTGTTCAATTGCTAGCGCCGCTGCAGTTTCCTCCCGATGCGCACCCCGCAATCCTAGATACCTCTCAATCCAGGTGATCTGGGATTGCAAAAGGATGTCCACCAGGTTTGCTTCCTCAACCCGGCGATTCATGAGTTTGTAGAACCGAGCGACATCCACTGGCAAAGCATCCAACGCAGGTGTCAAATCGATCCACTTCACATGCCGGTTCAAACCCGGTGAACTCAAACGCCAACGCAGCCGCCAATTGCCGATGGGCTCACCAGCGCCGCGCGCAAGATGACGCTGCAAGTACATTGGTGAACTGGTTATCCGCGAATGGGACACCAACTCATCCATTTCCGTGTGCAGCAAAACTTGCTCGGCCAGCAGGTTATCCCGCAACCGTCGAAATTGCACGCTCCCAGTAATCTGAGAAAGCCGGACCAGGGCTACGGGGGTCATGCTGAACATGTCTTGGTGCGACAAATCACGGTTCTGCAAGAGTAAGTCGTATTTAAAGTTTTCAAGTGGTGTTCTCAAAATCAAAATTAATGATAGCGCTGCAGACACAAAAGATTGTCTAAAACTCAAGCCCTCGGATGATGTTTTGCATAAACCGCACGCGCATATGACCGGCTGACGTGGGTGTAGATCGTTGTGGTTTGAAGGTTTTCATGGCCGAGGAGCATCTGGATGATTCGCAGGTCAGCGCCGCGCTCATACATGTGCGTCGCAAAACAGTGCCTCAGGGTGTGCGGCGATACGCCAGGCACGACGATGTTGGCTGCCGCTGCTGCCTGTTTGACGACGACACCAAAGCGACCGTTGTTCATCGCGTTTCCCCATGCTGTCAAGAACAAAAGGTAGCTGAACTTGCCGTTGGCAAGCATCGCTCGTGCAGATTTCAAGTACTGGTTTACGCAGTCGGCCGCAACTTCACCAAAGACCACGTAGCGCTCCTTGCCACCTTTTCCGACCACAAAGATGGTGCGGGCCTTCAGGTCGATGTCAGTCAATTTGACGCCAGTCAATTCGCTGGATCGCAAGCCCGTGGAGTAACACAGCTCCAGCATGGCCCGATTGCGCAAGCCCTTGATACAGCCCAAATCTGGCGATTCAATCAGCCGCTGAACTTGCTTTTCCGGCAGCACGGTCGGGTATCGTGGAGCAACTTTGGCAGCAATCAGCCGTGCTGTCGGGTCTGTACTGAACAGGTTTTCTTGTCGTGCCCAAAGGCAGAACTTGCGGATTATGGAAACCGTCCAGTTCAGGGTCGACGCGTTCAAATGCGACTTCTCGGCATACAAAAAATTCTTGAGACAGGCCTCGCTGATAGCCACCAATGTTCGGTTGGCGCTTGCCTGGTGCCGCGCAAGTTCACGAATGACGCGGTGGTACTCACCCACAGTGCTTCGTGCCAGCCCATCCATAAAAAGCAAGCTGCTGATGAAATCTTCCAGAATGAGTTGGCTTTGCTGAAACGCCTGGCAGGAATCAAGGCGGGCTACAAATGCTTCTTGTAGTAAGTGGTCTGAAGGCGTACCAACAGGGCGCTGAGAATTGCGGTCGGCATAAAAATCCATGCAGGGTCAAACGAAACGGGTGTGCAGAAGAAAAGGCCCGCCGCGAAGGGCGGTAGTAGCCGCCATCCAAAAAGCTTGGCGCGGTGATACAGCGATGCAGACTCGTGGCCACCACAGGCACGGCGTATGGCGCGTTGAGCGATGCCATCGACCCCGGCGGCAAACATCAGAATAGCAAACAGAGCCGTGGCAATGGAAATCAACCCCAACTTGACACCAAACAGCACAGTTGCGTACCCTGCCACAACCAAATCCGGCCTGAAAGCAGCCCAGACGCTGCGCCGCGTCGCCAAGCCTATGTTGGGTTCCGGCTGACCCGTTGCTGCCGCGATAGGTTTAGCGAGAAGGCGCTGCGCCGCAGTCGCTTCAAAGACCAGCCAGTACGCCCTGTCGGCGATTGTTTCGACGTAGGTGTTTTGACCCTGTGACTGGTCGACGTAGTAGCCAATGAGCGCCTCCATGTGCGCCGCTGGCTCCAGCTGGTACCAGCGCACCCAGCCAATGTGGATGGCCACTGAAACCAGCCAGATCACGATGATTGACATGCACAGCTGCCAGGCAACTCGAAACGGTGCAAAGACAGCGTCTGCTGCAGTTCGCTCTTTGGGGTTAGTAGCCACCGCCAGTTCCCTCCACGGTTAACTCGTCCTGTGCCTGCCCATCGAATCCACCAGGTGGCAAGGACGCGTCACCTTCAACCTTGTCAACGTAACGCTGGTACTGGGCATGCATGCCGTCAAACGCCGCTGCCAAGTTGGCTGGCCAGTGAATGTCGCTGGTGTCGCCCACAGCCAATGGCAGCCGGATTTTGGCCAACTGACCACCCTCCAGGAGGGCAAAGGCCTGGCCCTTGGGCAGTTGCACCAGATCCGCTGGCTGGATCATGGCCACCTCGCGCGCCGTCAGGCGATCTTCAGATCGAGCACTGAAATCCGCAAAATCATCCGGGTTTTGTACGTCGGATGTGCCCGACACCGTCGTCATGGAATACACCTCAACCATGGGCAACTGGTCGGTGAGGATTTCAGCCGTCTGGATGGTTTTGACGCGCAACATGATCAAGGTATTCAGGTTGCCGCCAATCTGCGCAGCCTTGGCCTGGTTGCCAATCTTGGCTTCGACATCCGACCAGGTCTGGGTGTAAACCGTCACCTGGTAGCCGGCACCGCCAGACTTGTTAAGCAACGGCACGAACTCGTCGCCGATCAGCTCATTGAACTCGTCTGCGTGAATGGACACTTTGACTGACTTGTCAACCGCCGTGCCCAGACTCTGCCCGTAGTTGGTTCCAAACTTGTACCTTCGTCCGGCAGTTGAGGTCAGGTCGGCGAACATGGCGTTACCCACTGCCGCAGCCACCTCATGGTCAGACAGCGAGTCCAGGCCCACGTACACAACGCCGCCCATATTCATGATCTTGTCCCAGTCAAACACGCGCCGCCGGTCAGTCAAGTCGTCCCAGGCCGGACTGAGCAGCTCACTGACCTTTCCGGTCGTGAGTTTCTCCAGCAGCGGGTACAGAGAGTTGATGAGCATCTGAAATCGCGTCTTGTCATTGGACAAGATGGATACCAGGCCATCGGCGATGGGGTCATGCCAGTTTTGCTCTCGCAAAAGGGCCAAAAACTCAAGCACTTCACGGGCACGCCCGGTCTTCTTGATCTGAACCTCCAACTCTTTGGCAGGAATGTCGAGTGGCATATCCTGCCATTCGGGATGATCCCGATCCAACCAGTATTTGAAATACTGCTGCCCCAGGGCATCCACGTCCACCGCGTACTGGTAGATCAGTGTGTAGGTCGGATTCATGCCCAGCGCTGAAATCGCACGGCTGATGACGTTGATGAACAGCCAGACAAATTCCTTGAAAGCCTGGCTTTGGCCTTCACCAGGCAGCGCATTGGCAATGCGGGTTGCGACCTCGGTGATCCGGCCGATGTTGGAGATCGGGCTGTACTTGTCACTCAGCTCGGGGTAGCCCAAGTGGAAAAACCAGAAGTCTTTTTCGCGGCCGCTGCGCTTGGCTTCTGCATACATGCGCTTGAGAAGCTGCACATCCCCTTTTGGATCGAAGACGATGACCACATCACCACGGCGAATGTCCTGGGTGATGAGCAGCTCCGCCAAGCGGGTTTTGCCAACGCGCGTGGTGCCCAGAACAATGGTGTGGCCAACCCGTTCGCCCAGAGAAGTCCAGATCTGACGCTCATCGGGCTCGATGCCGTGGATAGCCGGATCACCACCGACTGGCGGCAAAGGGCAGACCGGGTTCCACCGACTTTCGTAATTCAACAGCGCGGTAACCCGGCTGGCGGGGTGATTGCGTGTGAACTGACGGGCACGTTCATAGTGGTCATTGCGCGCACGAAGGTGCCGGTTGGACGGCAGTCGTGCCAGATACAACCTTTGGGTGTGTCGCTGATCCCACCAGAATCCCATGCCCAGGAACAGTTCTTTGTTGCCAAACGGAATTTGCTCACTGGCCAACTCGTATTTGGGTAGCCAGCGCAGATTCATTCGAAACCGCATCACCGCCACGCCCTGGCGGAACCGCCAGACGGCGTGCACCATCAGGACGCTGCAGATTCCCAGCGTGGACCAGGCGCTAAAGCCAACCCAGGGCGCGCCCACCGCGATGGCGATGGCCGCGACACCTGACACAAAAGATGCGGTGAACTCCACCGGCTGGCGAAATTGATTGTCAATCGGGTAGGTCATGGGGGTTCGCCATAGGTCAAGGGGAAGGCCTGTTCGCGGGCTTCAGCGGGGTTGTTTTGCGCGGTGGTGCCTCGCACCTTTGCAGCAGCTCGTTGGGCGCAGGGACTGGCCTGATGTACGCCTGCGGGTTCGGAATCAGGTAGGTGGTGATAACTGCACCAGGTTCTCCATCGCCTTGACGCACCTGCCAAAACACGAAGCTGGATCCACCCTCCTGTTTTGCGATGTAGCCCGACTTCTGCATCTCGTTTTGCAGGGCCCGCAGCTCGTCTTTGGATGCACCAATCGACCCCACGAACTTGTTTGTCTCCAGGTACAGCTTGAAAGCCCGAGGCGTGACAAGCAGCATCCCCTCATCCACAAAATGGATGACGGCATCGCTTTCGTTGAAATTGAGATCGCCGGTACCCAGACCGATTTGCACCCACGCCATGAAGGCGTCAGCGTTTTCTCGAACCATGGCACCAGGACTGCGGTACATCGCCTTGGGGGGTGCTTCTTGCCGGGGATGCCTGGGCATCACCTGGACAGCCCTGCCAGGCGCAGAAATGCGGGTGCCACGGGTGGCGGTATCCGATTCCTCCAAAAACTCCTCTGGAGTCAGGTCGGATGGCGGTTCATTGCTATCAATTTCAGTGCAAACAGCAGGTTGCTCTGTTGCAGCAATTTCTTGAGCTGGAACATCCGGTGCGGTTGCTTCCGTGGCCTCATTTGCCTCAGTGGCCTCAGTTGCCTCATTTGTTTCTGGGGAATCCGGTGAATAGACTGCAGCAGCGTCACCGCTAACTGTTGGTGAGCTGACCTCGTCGGCATTGACCGCAGCATTTTTTCTCTGAGTTTTAGGATCCACTGGTGTGACGCTGCCAGGTGGCAGCGCATCTGGCCTTGGCTGGCCGTCGGCGTAGAGCCTGTGAAGCGGAAATTTCAATACGGTCAGGATCTGTGACCAATCCTCGATCTCGATACGTACCCACCAAACGGAACCCTTACCAAATGCTTTGTCTGGCTGCACCAGGGCCCCGTATTCAGCCCAGGTGTCAAAAAATCGCGTGTTGTCGGCAGGCAGACCCGCTGCACCAGTTGCCTTGTCTTCCCGCTGCTCCAGCAGCTTGCGTGTCTGGTCGGCAGCAACGCCCGCCACCATCCACATATGCTCTCCGTCCGGATCCACAAAACCGGCTGCACCAGGTCGATTCAAAGCCAACATGCCTTCGCTGAGCAACGCCCGAAGGCCCTTCATCAGACGTTCAATGAGCGGCACGCTGCGCGCCGAGGTGAAGCGAATTCGGCTACCTGTGGCCAGGTTGCCCGCGACAGACAACGAATCGGCGCGTGTCACGATGTCCCGAATGGCCGAGGGCCTGTCCAAAGCTTGTGTGCCCTCCAGGTACAGCATCAACTCTTGCATCAGCGCCGGGTCGCTGGCCAGCCACTGCAAGCTGCTGGATGGCACCAGGGCATGCAACAGCATCAGCGGCAGGCGCTGATGAGCCTGGTAATCGCGCTCGACCGGGAACGCCACGGTGTAATGTGTGAACGGCAGCGTGGTGGAGTTTTGCGCGGCATCCACCATGCTGCCGGCAAGTCCACTCCATTGACGCAAGGGCGCATGGATATTCTGACCATACAGCTGCACCACGACATCGGCAACAGGCTTGCCAATGTCGTGCAGCAGGGCGGCGACCAGAACGCCATAGCTCCAGACAGCACTCAGGCGGATTTGATCCTCAGGACTGGCACCCAGGGGCAGCTTGTACCCCTGTCGCAAAGCCAGGGCATGCGCCGCCACCTCCAGCGTGTGCTGCAGCAGCCCACCCGGATGTGCATGGTGGTGTGATTCGCTGGCCGGCAGGTACTGAACGTATTCCGCCAGGTTGTGTATCAGTACCAACACGTCACGCTCGAAATTGACAGGACTCAGCCCCAAACGTGTGCGGATTTTTTCCAGCTCACCCACCGTGCCCGTGTTGGCCAGCAATTGCGGTGCCTGCAGTATGGGCATTTGCGCCTTCGGGCGTTGCTGGAGGGTTAGCTGATTAAGCGCAGCCACTACAGGAGACGGTGGAACAGGCGCTTGACCCTTGCCCCGGCGCAGTTGCGAGTGCACAACGAATGCACCAACGGCAATCAGCGCGCACGCGCCCAGGGTCGTCGCTGTATCGATCAGCATGGTGTCTGGAGCAGAAACATCGTAATCGCTGAAGATCGCCGGACTCGATCTTGTGCCAGTACGCAGGGCTCAGCATGTGGAAACTGCACCAGAAATTCTTTGTAGCTCAGAGCAAGCGGCTCCCACAAAGCATTTGTCGCCGGATCACGCGCAGACCAGTCCAGGAAATCGCATTCGGCTACGCCTCGAGCCAGGTTCTGCACCAGCAACAGTCGATCACCAGGTGCCTGGACAGATTCCAGGCTTGAAATCGCACCTGAAACAGTCTGTTCAAAGCCGTCGGATTCTGCTGCCAAGGGCGAATCGCACGCTGTCTGACCGGTGAAATCACCGTACCAGTGCTCATACCTGTCGATTAGCAGGCGTGCGTTGCGTTTGATGTGCGTGACGAAATCTGGTTGTTGTTCATATTTCATGCGCCGATTGTTGTTATTTCAACGCAAATCCACGATCTAGCCGCTCATTTGTGCAGCGCAGCAATGAGCGGCTTAAATACTCAAAGCTGTGTTAAAGTGTTAACTTCGGAAAGTGTGTACGAAAAATGCAATGTTTTTCGACTCTCCAAAACCTTTCGTAACCCTTTGATTCCATTGACTTTTAAGGCCTTTTTCACTTAAGGCCTCCCTTAAGTCCTTTGTCACACCCCGATATGACATTTATGCACCATATCGGGGAATCCTTTGGGTAAGTCCCTTCACCCCTTAGGGTTGCAATCGTATACAAAATGTAAGCCATTGATTTGCATGCGTTTTTTAGATCTTGAATTTCATCATTTCACAATGTGGTGTCAAGTATCGCTATAAATAGTTCGTTTTTCGTGAGCGGCTTAAATCCCTGATACCTTGACAGACCGCTAAAAACCTCTCTATGTGATTTGACCCATCACATAGGGCGGAGTTCTCCACCGTCCTGTCGGGAGCCGGAGCCTTAAACAAGCTCCGGCATCCGTCTTCCCCGCAAGGTCAGGGGTAAGCGATCAGGGTGTTCGGTGTGCGACAAGTAGTCACTTTTTGTGTCGGCTGGGTGTTTCAGGCAATTGCTTGCGGTGCAGTGCCATCCCCGGAGGTTGAGCAATGCCTTAAGCTGGCAGCTGACAAGTACCAGTTGAACTATCTGCTCCTGCGCTCGATTGCCGAGCAGGAAAGCGGCTTTAACGCGCAGGCCCGCGCCACCAACACCAACGGCTCGACCGATCACGGTCTGATGCAAATCAACGGTGCCTGGCTTCCAACTTTGTCAAAGTTCGGGATCAGCCGAGACGATTTGTACAAGCCGTGCGTCAGCGCCGACGTTGGCGGCTGGATTCTGCACAGCAATGTGCGTCAGTTAGGCCTGACCTGGAATGCGGTCGGGGCCTACAACGCCAGCACCGCCTGGAAGCGGGTCAAGTACGCGCAGAGCGTCTACCAACGGATTCAGCGTCAACTGGCGCGTTCTCAGGATGGCACGGCGGTGCCATCGGTTCAGGCTGCACCTGAACAGGTGGCCACACGGCAGAGTGAAGCGCCACGGCGCAGCGCAATGGTGGTCTGGGAACATGTTCGCAGCAGCGCGCACCAGGCGTCTTCTTCCGCACAGCGGGAGGCCGCCGAATGATTTCTCAGCTCACTGGATCGCAGCAGCTACTGGAGCGCGCCGAAGCGCTCCTAAAAAGCCACTTGGGCAAGGTGTACGAATACCTGAATGATCCCTCGATTCAAGAGGTCATGATCAACAGCCCAGAAAACATCTGGGTCGAGCGCAGCGGCCAATACGAAAAGCTTGATCTGACGATCAAGGAAGAAACGCTTCGCTCTGCGATCACGCTACTGGCGAATCTGAATAGCAAGGGCACCACATCCTTGCTGGATTGCCGCCTGCCAGGCTTGCGGGTCGCAGCAACGCTTCCACCCGTTTCACCGGGTGGACCTTCGATGTCGATTCGCCGGCACTCGGCTCGAAACTTCACACTGGATGACTACCTGCAGGCGGGAGCCTTGGACAAAGTGGTGCGGGTGCGCCTGGGATCTGCTGGCGTGCGCCCGACACCTGAGGAGGTTGAGGCGGGCGGCGTGGGCTTGGTGAAATTCATGGACTGGATGGTCAAAAGCCGGGCGAATTTCATTGTGTCCGGTTCCACCAGCTCGGGAAAGACCGCCTTGCTCAACGCACTGGCGGGGTGCATACCCGACGCAGATCGCGTGATCCCCATTGAGGACACCTCTGAGCTGCGCATCACGGTGCCGAACTTCACCTCGTTCGAAGCCAATGCGGCCAACGGCGTTCAGATTCGTGATTTGGTTCGTCATGCGCTTCGTTACCGGCCCAACCGCATTTTTATCGGTGAGATCAGAGGTGCTGAAGCATTCGACATGCTGGATGCCTACAACACCGGACACCCTGGCTCAGGTGTTTCTTTGCACAGTGACACCGCGCAACTGGCGTTGCCTCGCCTGGAAAACATGATCCGCATGGCTCCCGAAGCGGCTAATTGGCCGCTGGATGACCTGCGCCGACAGATCGCTTCGACCTTCCGATTTGTCCTGCACGCCAGCAACGTGGGGGGCAAACGCGGGCCAGTGGAAGTGATGGAGCTGCTGGCCGCGAAAGCGGGGGGCTACCACACACAAACCTTGTTCAAAAAGCAATTCGTCAATGAAGACGCCTGAGGCATTCCTACATCTTTTCTCACCATGCAAACCAAAAAACTCACCATGAAAACTCTGATCTCGTTTTACGCAAACGCCATTGCCTTGACCAACAACACCCGTGCCTGGCTGTACTTACTGGTAGCAAGCATTCTGTGCTCGCACATGGCAACGGCTCAGGCTGGCGTGCTGAGCAAGAACCTGTGCAAGCCCTACCGTCAGCTTGTGGACAACGAATTGTTTGTGACGGTGGGGGTGATCATGGCCGTGGTGCTGGTCATCGCGTGGAAGTTGGCACCGTCGGGCACGTACATGCAGAAAGCGGTGGGCCTGCTGGCTGCGCTGGCCATCGGGTTGAACATCGAAACCATCTTTCAGACCGCGTTCGGCGCGGGCCTGGCTTGCTAGGTCGGTATGGAGCCTATTCAGTCCTCGCAGGTCAAGTCGTCGATGTTGGCCTACATGACAACCTTCGGTGTGGACGATTGGTTGTTCGTGCTGAACCTGGAAATCGCGCTGTTGATGACCATGATCTTGAAGATCACCAGCTGGTTGCTGGTGGCCTTCGCCATGCACTTTGTCTTGATGCTGGTCACCAGGATGGCGCCTCAGTTGCTGGAGTGCTACGCCAAGCACCTGCGGCAGGCTACGCATTACCGGCCGGGGTTTTCTCCTCTGCAAAAGCGTGGGCTCAGACCTGTGGGCTTTGGTCGTGAGGTGGCCGAATGAGTGCATTGCCCGACCACCTGGGAAAGTCCAGCATCTATTCCAGCTTGCGCGACAACATTGCGACAACGGTGTTCACGCCCAACCGCAAAGCACTCACATCGTCACTGGGTGACCTGTACCGCCGCGAATTCCTGATCAGCGATGAGGAGCTGCAGCACATCGCCAACGGCAC
>JANOQJ010000020.1:0-26182 GCA_031414805.1 Comamonadaceae bacterium | reverse complement strand
AGCGCCGCGCTTTCAGGCGGCAACAACCGAGCTACCGCCCGTTCCTTGAATGTTTGTCCGTATCGGGCCACTTTGATCCTTCTTCGCCACCACCGGGTTCTTGGTTCTATAGAGGCGACAAGTATTCTGACGCGGAGGGGTTTCCCGCTTGCAAATCTGTGAGTTTATGTTTGAGCGCATTGAATTCCTGTAGAGAAATTATTTCTTCTTTGTACAGGATGCGGACAAATTCCTCTGCCGCTTTATTATTCTTCATAGAGTTTGCATCGAAGCAACAAGCCACAATGTTTCGATAAGAATTCCCGCCATTATTAACTTGCGGAACCACATGATCCAAGTAACAGTTTTGTGCTGTTATTTTTCGATTGGTATAGAAGCATCGTGATTTTTCCCTAGCCAGCAAGCTTGGCAGCAGCCTTCTATCTTTGAAAAAGTCTAGTTTTTCTAGATCGATGACTTCAGGGACTTCATCACGAACTTGCAAAGCTGGTATTTCATGGGGAAGAAAAATCTCTACCAGTATTCCTTTATGAGAGCGCTCAACAATTTTTATGCAGCCTTTCTGTTCTAAAGAGCGGAGCCTATCTGATCGTGTTTTTGAGCTGGGCTTCTTAGTTTTATCCGCTGTGCCAAACCCAATCTCAGCAGATCTCGTATTCACGATAGTTTGCTTCTTGCCGGAAAGGTAAGTGTGCCGAAACAGGTAGTGATAAACCGCCTGCTCATAACTATCCAAAATAGGAACCAATCTATCCTGGATATCTATCAATATGTCACTTAGTTCATTCATAGCTCGTCCCGCTAGCGAGGCTGTAAAAAACTACCCCTGCCTTAGCGACGGCAAGATTTCGGGGGTACTCAACCCCTTCCCTTGCTTGAGATCGCAGCGTGTACGGCGTTCTGACGCGTCGACTTTTAGTGCCAGTCATACTGAATTTCTGTAGAGAGCTTATTTACAACCTCAACGATCAGCGTTTATCCGCCGCGCAACCCATTTCAGCCACCGCGACCGCCTCAAACGCGGCGGATGAACCTCGTTGGACTGAACCATCGCTGGTTAAAAAAACGGCGGTGGCGGTATAGGGGATTGCAAGCTGGGTTGGGGCGGGCATGCTCAAATTATGGCTTTGAACACAGTGCCACACATACCCTGATGGGGCTCGACACACCAATTGCGCTGCGGCGACGCACCTTTGGCCGATCAACGCTGTGCAGGAAGGCGCTTCCTGCACGCATGGCGCAAAGCCTCCCCTGGCGCCGCTCAAACGGCCATGCAAAAGGCAGACCGGTAAGCGACACACGAGCCATCGCGGCGGCCCCGACTGCGTGGTCTGCGTGTTGCCCCAGGCACGGGCGGCAACCATGACGCAGCGGGTCAGCGTTGTGGTGCAGGTTGCGCCGCTTTAGCCGCCGTCACTACAAAATAAATAGCTGCTTGTGCAATAAACAAAGGGGCTACAGCCACTTTTGATGCCAAACCCAATGCCTATGCAGCTTTGTGGCTGCCACGCCATGCCCATTCGGGGATGTTGCGATGTTCATAGCTCCGTGGCTACGGTTGCGCTCTGCGGTTTCATCAGCGCGACCCACCGTCTCGCCCCCTCCAGGCTGACAGGTTGCACGCTAATGCGCTGCTCAAACACCGCCTCCAGCGCGCGGTGGGTGGTGGGGGCGGCACACAGGCCCTGATGAACCAGGCGGCCCTGGTTCAGGATGAGCAGGTCATCGGCTTGCAGCGCCATGGACACTTCATGCAACACGCTGACCACGGTTTTGCCCTGGGCCACCAGCTGGCGCACCAGCTGCAGCCAGTCGGCCTGGTGCGGCGGGTCCAGGTTGGCCAGCGGCTCGTCCATGAGCAGCACGGGGGCTTGCACGGCCAGGGCGCGGGCCAGCAGCACGCGCTGGCGCTCGCCGCCGGATAGCTGGCTTAACAGTCGGGCGCGAAAGTCCCAGGCCTGGGTGGCGCGCAGGGCTTGTTCTGCGGCTGCATGGTCGGCCTGGGAGGGTGCGGCAAGCCAGTTTCGGTGTGGCAGGCGGCCCAGCAGGGCCACTTCGTAGGCCGTCAGGTCGTCGCCGCCGGTCTGGTTTTGGCCGAGCCAGGCGATGTGCTGGGCGCGTTGGCGAGCTGGCCATCCATCTGCTGGATCGCCTTGCCAGTGCACCTGACCGGTGCGCGGAAGCAAGCCGGTCAGCGCGCCCACAATGGCGGCACCCGTCAGGCCCAGGCGAGCCAGCCATGCGCCGTCAAACGCAGCCTGTGATGCAGCAGAGCCCGCCAGCACCAGCGCCAGGGCCACACCCAGGCTGGCACCCGAGGCACTGCCCAGCAAAAACGGGTCGGCCAGCGGGTTGCGAAACAGGCCCTGCGCCACCGCGCCCGACAGACCCAGCAGGGCTCCGGCCAGCCAGGCACCCAGGGTGCGGGGCAGGCGAATGTCCCAGACGATCTGGGTCGCCACGGTGTCTTGGCGCACTTGCAGCAGGCGGTCAAAAACCCGTGCTGCCCACAGCTGTGCCCAGAGCCAGCAAAGCCAGTGGTTTGTGAGTTGGCGTTTTATTTAGGGGCGGTGTTGGCGCTGGGTTAAATCACGGCACTTACCTGAGTTGTTTAAACGCGCTGACCAGTGCTTGCTGAGCGTCGGGCGGCTGCACACTCAACCGCACATGCTGCGGCAGTCCAAACGAGTCGGTATCACGCAGCTTGATGCCGTGGTCGCGCAGTGCTTGCACCTGTAAATGATTCAGCGGTTGGGGTAAACGTGCTACGAAAAAGTTGGTCTGACTAGGCAAACACTGCCAGCCCAGTTGCTCGCACCGCTGTAACTGCAGGGCTTTCCAGTGCCGCAAAGTGCCCAGGCTTTGAGCAAGCCAGTCTTGGGTATCGGGTTGCGTCCACGCCATCAAAGCGGCCACCCCGTGGCTGCCGACTGGCCATGAAGGGCACAAAGCCTGCAACTGTTGCGCGTCTTGCTGCGCGTCCACCGGTGCCAGGGCGTAGGCAGCCCGCAAGCCCGTCAAACCCAGGGCTTTGTTGGGGGTCCACAGCTGCCACACGTGGTCTGTTGGGCCGCTGAATTGACCTTGCAGCCGCAGGGGCTCGTAAGCGCGATCCAGCAACACTGGCTGTGACAATCCGCTCACCACACCAGCCAGCGTTTCGCACTGGCCCAAAGGGTTCGACGGCTCGCAGACGAACCTAATTGCCGCGCTCGTTGTACTGGGTGTGTTCCCAACCGACAGGCCAGATGCGCGGGCCGCGCGGGCGTAATCACCGTAGCTGTGCTGTGGTACCACCGCGCGGGCGATGCCGCGCAGAGCAGCCCAGTGGACAAAGCGAAAGATGAATTCGCTGGCACTTGCAGCCAGCAAAACGCGCTCGGTGGCCACTTGGTGCCAGCCTGCCAATTGCTCGCGCAACGCGGTGTAGCTTGGGTCGGGATAGTCACAGGGGTTGGCTTGCAAGACAGCCTGAAATGCGCTGGGACACGGCCCGCAGGCATTGGCGTTGCTGGAAAAATCGAAGCGGGCACGCCCTTGCGCATCGGCTCCACCGTGAACCGGATGCGCGTCAGACCACATGACTTGCAGAGCCCACCAGCGATGCCAGAACACCCGGCGCAAAGTGCGTATCGATGTAGCTTGCCAGGCCGTCAAACACGCTGTCCAGCGTGGGGGCCTGGCTACCAAACAGGGCGCGCAGCACAGCCGGGTCTTCGAACAGGCCATGCAGGTAGCAGCCCAACACGTTGCCAGCGGGGTTTTGCCAGGCCAGATCGCCCGGCAGCACAGCGCTGGCGGTTGGCATGCCAGGGTGCTGTGTGGTCAGCCCGTGGTGAATTTCGTAGCCTTGCACGGCCACGCCTGACAGGGCTTCCCACGGGCCATTGAGCGGGCCAAACCGGGTGCAGGTGTGGCGCACGGTTTTTTGTTTTTCAAACTGCGTGACCAGCGGCAAGAGACCCAACCCCGGCGCGTTACCGTCTACGCCGTGCGGGTCCACCAGGGCTTCGCCGAGCATTTGCAAACCACCGCAAATACCCAGCACGGCGCCGCCCAGTTGGGCATGCTGTGCAATCGCAGCGTCCAACCCGGTGGTGCGTAACCACGCCAAATCGCCGCTGGTGTGTTTGCTACCCGGCAGGATGAGCCACTGCGCCCCTACGCAATCGGCCGGGCTGCGCGCCCACACCAGGCGCACCCCAGGGATGTTTTTCAGAGGCTGAAACTCATCCAGGTTGCTGATGCGCGGGTAGGCCATGACGGCGATGGTGGTAGTCGTGACACCGGTGGCCCGGCTGCTGGCATCAAACACACCATCCTCCTCCGGTAATCCATGCTGCCACCACATGGGCAAGGTGGCGACGGTGGGTATGCCGGTCAGGTCTTGCAGCATCTGCGGGCCGGGCGCCAGCAGCGCCGCATCGCCACGAAACTTGTTGAGCACAAAGCCGGCAATCAAGGCGCGCTCCTCGGGCTCAAGCAAGGCCCAGGTGCCATATAAATGGGCGAACGCGCCACCGCGGTCAATGTCAGTGATCAGCAGGCAACGGGCCTGGGCGTGCTGCGCCACACGCAGGTTGACGATGTCGCTGTGCTTGAGGTTGATTTCGGCGGGCGAACCCGCGCCCTCGATCACCACCACCTCGTTTTCCCGGCGCAGCGCGTCCAGCGCACCTGCCACTTGGGGCCAGACGTGCAGGCTGCGGGTGTGCCAGGGCATGCGGGTCAATGCCTCGTCAACCTGGCCCAGCAACACCACCTGGCTGTGGGTGTCGCGCTCGGGCTTGAGCAGCAACGGGTTCATGCGCACGTCGGGGCGCGCATTGGCGGCCAGGGCTTGAAAGTACTGGGCACTTCCGATCTCTGCCCCCACGGTCGCCCACTGCGTGTGGCTCCCTGCCCCAAGCTGGGGGCGGGGCCCCGGCTGCACCGTGGTGTGGGGCCGCGTTTCGCCGTGGGGCGGCCTGGCGGCGAAACCTGCCCCCACGGTCGCCCACTGCGTGTGACTCCCCCCGGTGCCCACCACCCGCGCGTTGTTGCTCATGTTTTGCGCTTTGAACGGCGCCACCTGGTAACCGCGCTGCGCATACCAACGGCACAGCGCGGTGGCCAGCCAGCTTTTGCCAGCGCCGCTGGTGGTGCCCAGCACCATGACGCAGCGGGCCAGCGTCATGGCGTAGCACCCCTGACAACGGCTATGCATGCTATTAAATATATAGCTGCTTGAGCAGTCAATACAAGGGCTAATGTCGCTTTTGACGCCAAATTCAATGCATTGGCCATGTGCTGCTGGGTGGCTGCCATCCCATGGTCATTCAGCGTGTACACGCCCGGTTTGTTTAACGCCACATTCAAAGCCATCGCCATCGCTGCCATCGGCCAGCCGCTGTTGGGTGATGGGGTTTGCGCAGCTTGCTGCGCCAGCGCGCGGGCATTCAAACCGCCCGCGACCAGCGCCAGCAAGGCGGCGGTGATGCGCGCAGGCACCCAGCTCAATACATCGTCGGCCCGCGCGGCAAACTTGCCTGCCCAATGCCAGTGGTGCGCGCCGCGCTGGCCCGGATAGCCCCACATCGCGTCGGCCGTGTTGGCAAACCGATACAACGCTGCGCCCGGCAGGCCCGCCACCACAAACCAGAATACGGGTGCCACCAGTGAGTCGTTCAAGTTTTCTGCCAGCGATTCGATGGCCGCCTCGCGCACCTCGGTCTCACTGAGCTGCGTCACGTCGCGGCTGACCAGGCGGGCCAATTGCACCCGCCCCGCCGCCAGCGATTGCCCCAGCGCCTGCTCGACCGCCGCCACCTCGTGGTGCAAGGCGCGCCAGGCCAGCAGGGGTTTCAAGGCCAGCGCCATCAAACCAGCGGCAATCCAGGCGTCCAGCGGAAGCAGTTGCGCTTGTAGCCAGCCGGCAAAACTTACCACCGCGGCTGCGCCCACACACCAGGCCAACGCGCCCCAGGCAAACGCAGGCCAGTGGGGCTGTCGCTGGCCACAGCTCGGGGCAAAACGGTCACCGGCCCAGCCCAGGTAGCAGCCCATGCCCACCACCGGGTGCGCCCAGGCGGGCGGCTCGCCCAGCAGCCAGTCCAGGCACAGCGCCAGGGCCAGCGCGGCGCAGGCAATCAAGGCCGCGTGCATCAATCCTCAATGCCCCGCTGCGCAGGTACACCCGCTTTGAATGCGTGCTTGACCATACCCATCTCGGTCACTGTGTCGGCCAGCTCAATGATCTCGCTGGGGCAGCGCCGCCCGGTGATGACCACATGCACATCACGTGGCCGGTCAAACAGGGTCTGCACCACCTCTTGTACGCCGCCCGCGGGCTCCATCCAGCCGTAGATGAGCGGATAGGTGAATTCATCGAGCACCACCAGAAAGTAGTCACCGCTTTGAATCGCTGCCTTCGCCTTGAACCAGCCCTCGCGCGCCAGTTGGGCTGAATGTTCCAGGTCCTGGCTTTTCCAGCTGAAGCCATCGCCCAGCCCTTCAATGGGTATTCCCAGCTGCTCGAACATGCGGTGTTCGCCAAAACGTGCGGTGGGCACCTTCATAAACTGAAAAATTTTCACCTGTTTGCCATGTACATGGGTGCGACCGAAAGCCCGCATCGCCAGACCGAATGCTGCTGTGCTTTTGCCTTTGCCATCGCCGGTGTTGACGATGAGCAACCCGCGCCGCTCGCCCTCGGGTTTGTCGTAGGGCTTGTGGATAGGAGGTGTTTCGATGTTCATGGCTGGATAGCTCTGGTTGAGGATGGGGGTTTCATCAGCGCGACCCACTGACTTGCCCCCTCTGCGTTAACGGCTTGCACGGCGATACGCTGGTCAAAAACCACCTCCAGCGCACGGTGCGTGGCGGCATCGGCACAACGACCCTGATGAACCAGGCGGCCCTGGTTCAGGATGAGCAAATCATCGGCTTGCAGCGCCATGGAGACTTCATGCAAAACGCTGACCACGGTTTTGCCCTGAGCCACCAAATCGCGCACCAGCAGCAGCCAGTCGGCCTGGTGCGGCGGGTCCAGGTTGGCCAGGGGCTCGTCCATCAGCAGCACGGGCGCCTGCACGGCCAGGGCGCGCGCCAGCAGCACGCGCTGGCGCTCGCCGCCAGAGAGCTGGCCCAGGGGCCGGGCACGAAAGTCCCAGGCCTGGGTGGCATGCAGGGCCCGCTGCACCGCAGCATGGTCGGCCGTAGATGGTGCCGCCAGCCAGGGGCGGTGCGGCAAGCGGCCCAGCAAGGCCACGTCGTAGGCGCTCAAGTCGTCGCCGCCGCTTTGGTTTTGACCCAGCCAGGCCAGCTGCTGCGCGCGCTCGCGGGCGCTCCATTGATCCAACGGTCGGCCCATCAGGTGTACCGAGCCCGTGTGGGCCAGCAAGCCCGCCAACACCTGCAGCAAGGTGGATTTGCCCGCGCCATTCGGCCCGACGATGCTGGTCCAGCGGCCTGCCGCAATCGCCAGGCTGACGTCTTGCAATATCAAGGATTTTCCGAGGTAAGCCCTGACGGAATCTGCTCGAACAGCTATGGAATAAATAGCACTCACAGCGTACGCCCAGACGCACTTCGGCTGTGCATCAACCATAGCAAATAGCTGCCACCCAGTGCCGCCGTCAGCACGCCCACCGGCAGCTCTTGGGGGGCTATAACCCAGCGGGCCAGCACGTCGGCAGCCATCAGCAGCAAGCCACCCATCAAGCTGCTCAGTGCCAGCAGTCGACCGTGGGTGGTGCTGACCAGCGAGCGCACCATGTGCGGCGCCGCCAGGCCAATAAACGCAATCAAGCCGGCTTGCGCCACCGCCGTGCCGGTGGCCAGTGCCAACACCGCGACCAGTGTTGCACGCATGGGGCGCAGCGGCAGGCCGAGGCTGTGGGCGGTGGCTTCACCCAGGCTCAGCCCATCGAGCAACGCGCTACAAGCCCAGGCCACCGCGAGCGCAGGCAACAGCACCGCCGCCATCACCGCACAGGCCGGCCAGCCAACAAAGCCGGTGGTGCCCAACATAAAGGCTTGCATGGTTTGCAAAATGTCGGGTGCAGCCAGGGTCACCAGGTCTTTAGCCGCGCTGAGCACCACGCCCACAATCACACCCGCCAGCAGCAGCCGCAGGGTGTGCTGCACGCCACGGGCCAGAGCCAGGGTGAGCAGCACGCCCAACACCGCACCCGCGAACGCCGCGCCTGTGAGGCCCAACCGCACCGCCCACACGCCCGACAGCAAAGCAGCTGCGCTGGAGCCCATCGAGGCACCGAACGCCAGCAGTGCCAACGCCACCCCCAGCGATGCGCCCGAGGCACTGCCCAACAAAAAAGGGTCGGCCAGCGGGTTGCGAAACAGGCCCTGCGCCACGGCACCCGCCAGCCCCAGCAGCGCACCGGCCAGCCAGGCACCCAGCGTGCGCGGCAAACGGATGTCCCAGACGATTTGCGCTGCTACCGGGTCCCGCGGCGCACGCAGCACGCTGTCAAAACCGGTGCTGCCGATGCTGGCACCCAGCAGCAACAACGCCCCTGCGCCCAGCAGCAGGGCGCCAGCCAGCCACCGCCAACGGGAAACCGTCTGGGCCCCGCGCGCGGTCACAGCCCGCCCGATTTGCTGGCGATGCACTGCGCCATCAGCCGTGCCGCTTGCGCCATGCGCGGGCCGGGGCGCACCAGCACATCGTTTTCCTCACGGCTGAACACACACACCCGGTTCTGGGCAATGGCCGGTAGCCTGGCCCAGCCAGGACGCTGGGCCAGGCCCTGGGCGTTGCCCTGGCTGATCATGATGATGTCGGGCTTGGCACGCACCACGTACTCGGGGTTGATTTTGGGAAACGGCCCCATGTCGGGCGTGATGATGTTGCGCACGCCCAGTCGGGCCAGTGTTTCGCCGATGAAGGACTGCGGCCCCGCCGCGTACGGGCCGCCGCTGGCCTCAAAGTACACCTGCAAGCTGCGGACGCTGGGCGGCAGCGACTGGGCGGCAGCCGACACACCTGCATCGATGGCGCGCCACACGCGCTGCGCGGCCTGTTCGCCGCCCGGCACTTCCAGCACCCGCCCCAGGATACCGATGACGCGCTGCACATCGGCAGCGGTGCGCGGCTCAAGGGGCAGCACCGGCACACCCAGCGCTTGCAAACGTTCGATGCCACGCGACGAGGTGGCCATGAGTACCAAGTCGGGCTTGAGCGCCACGATGGCTTCGATGTTCGGGTCAATGCCACCACCGACCTGCGGCAAGCGCCGCACGGTTGCGGGGTAGTTGGAATAGCGGTCCACTCCCACCAAACGCGCACAAGCGTCCAGCTCGCAAACCGTTTCGGTCAACGAGGGCAGTAAGGAGACGATGCGCTGGGGGCTGCGTGGCAGCGTCACGCTCACGCCACGGTCGTCTGTAACTTGCAGAGCCCGGGCTGCGGGTGTCAGCGCGAGCAAGACACTGGCTGCGACCCAGGCTGCGCAACGGTAGAGCCGGGAATCAATCATTCAGAACCTCCTTTGAGATACAGCGGCAAACCCGCCGCCATCAAGGTCACGCGCTGACAGCGCCGCGCCACTTGCTGGTTTAAACCACCCAACTCATCAACAAACGCGCGCACCGCCGCACCCATGGGAATCACACCCAGACCCACCTCGTTGCTCACCATCACCACGGGACCAGGAGCTTGTTCAATTGCTTCCAAAAACATAGCTGCTTGAGCAGTATTCACAAGGGCTGTAGCCGTATTTACCCCTGTTTCCGGTTGAATCGGGGTGTCCATCGGAAAGCGCAACTGGGTGAGCCACAGGGTCAGGCAATCAATCACCACCAGGGTGTGGCGGGCGCTTTGTGCCAGCAAAGCTGGCCCCAAGGCATAAGGCACGTGCACCGTGCGCATACCGGGCACGCGCAACGCGCGGTCGCGCTGGTGGCGGGCAATGCGCTCGCGCATTTCATCGTCCCATGGCTGGCAGGTGGCCAGCAGCACCGCCGCGTGCTCGGGGGCCTGTGCGAGCCAGCGGGCGGCCAGGGTTTCTGCGCGGGCTGACTTGCCACTTTTTTGGCCACCCACGATGAGTTCACGTACCGGTTCAGCCATGCAACGCCGCCCAATTCATCACGATCCGGTGCATCTGCGCCACCCCATCCGTCAGCGCCGCCGGGCCAGGCTGCAGGATGTCGGCAGACTTGATCTCGAACAGCTGCCCGTTTTTCACCGCCGGAACGTCTTGCCAGCCCGTCCTTGCTGCAACTTTCTCCGCCCGAAACTTCTTGCCGCACCAGGAGTCGAAGATGATGTCGGGTTGACGCGCCACGATGCTGTCGCCGCTGGCAATGATGCGGTTTTTGCCCAGCGATTCGCGCGACAGTTCGTCAAAGCAATCGTCGCCGCCTGCCATGCCCAGTAACTCGGATACCCAGCGAATCGCGCTGATGTGCGGCTCGTCCCACTCTTCAAAATACACGCGGGGGCGGCGCGGCAGGGCCTGAGCAGCTTGCACCATCGCTAGCAACTGCGCTCGGGTTTGCGCCATCCAGGCCAGCCCCGCATCGCCCTGCCCCACCATCGCCGCCACCTGCCACAGCATGGAAAAAATCTCATCCACGCTGCGCTGGTTAAACACCGTCACCTGCACACCGTGTTTGATCAGCGCGCTGGCAATGTCGGCCTGCAAGTCAGAAAAACCGAACACGCAGTCGGGCTGCAAAGCCAGAATTTTCTCGACTTTGGCTGTGAGAAACGCGCTGACCTTGGGCTTTTCGTCCCGCGCCCGGCGTGGCCGCACGGTGTAGCCCGAAATGCCCACAATGCGCGCCTCCTGCCCCAGCAGGTACAGCCACTCGGTGGTCTCCTCGGTGAGGCAGACGATGCGCTGGGGGCCCAGCAGCGCGCCGTCATTCCCGCGCAGGCGGGAATTCAGCGCGTGCTGAGGCTGGATTCCCGCCTGCGCGGGAATGACGTCATCTGGCGCCTGCGCGGGAATGACGTCATCTGGCGCCTGCGCGGGAATGACGGTCATGGGTGTCACTTGGGCTGCCAGCGTAGGGTCACAAACAGGCTGCGTCCGGGCTGGTTGTAGCCCCGCGCGGTTTCATACTGCTTGTTGGTCACGTTGTTCAGCGCGGCTTGCAGCGTCCAGTCGGCAGCCAGCGGGTAGCTGGCGTGGAGGTCCAGCGTGGCGTAGCCGGGCAGGCGTTGGGTATTCGCGGTGTCTTCAAAGCGCTGGCCCACTTGCAACAAGCTCGCACCCCCGTTCCAGCCACCGAAGTCATAGTTCACATTCACCACGGCCTGGTTGCGGGCGCGGCGCGGCAGTTGTCGGCCATTGAGCTCATTGCGTGGGTTCAGCGCGTCCAGGCTGGTGTTCACGGTCAAGCGGTCCAGCTGGGCGGCGTAGCTCAGCGTATAGCCCTTGATACGGCTTTGCGGAATGTTGGCGGCCAGTGTCGTGTTGGTGATGTAGCCACGAATTTTGTTCTCGTAGCGCACCAGCTTGACTTCATGGCCTTGCGTGTTCCAGGCCAGACCCAGATCGGTATTTCGGCCTTTTTCGGGTTGCAGCAACGGATTGCCAAACCTGGGGAAGTACAGCTGGTTAAACGACGGTGCCACAAAGCTGGTGCCGTGCGACACATGGGCCCGCCAGCCCGGTGCAAACGCCAGGCCATAGCCCGCAAAGCCGGTGCTGCTACCGCCAAACTGCGAGTTGCGGTCGCGCCGCAGGTTGACCTGCCAGCTGTGCATGCCGGTGCTGCCATTCAGGCCTGCAAAAACCGCGTTGATGCTGCGCTCTTTGACGTCGTAGTTGGTGGAGCCGCTGACTTGCTGCTTGCGGTTTTCCAGGCCTACGAGCGCCAGACCCACGGGCGTGTCAATCTGGTTGGTCCATGCGATTTCGGTCTGGCTGGTTTTGAAATCACCCGGCAAAAAAGCCGAGACGATGGCGTTGGACGTGTCAGCGCCCTGGGCCACGCGCAGCTCGGTTTGCCAGTCTTTCAGCGGCCTGCCTTTGATGCCCGCAAACAGCGTTTGTGTGCGCACCGCCGTACGGGCGTCCCGGCCCGGGCCGTCATCAATCTGAACCGTGCCGTCGGCATACAAGGCGCCTGCATCCAGTCGCCAATCGGGCACAAACTGCCAGCTGACCGAGGCATTCACCGCGTCCTGCTTGAAGCCATCCCGGTCGGGATTGAAGTTGCCAAACGCTGCTTGGGCATTGGTGGCCGAAAAACCGGTTTCACGCAACACCTGTGCAGACACAGCGTAAGTCAGGTTGCCCTGCCCGCCGGTGGCACCGCCGCTGAGTGCGCGTCGGCTTTCTTTGCCCAGCGATACAGCGGCAAACGGCTTGAAGCCCTGCACACCTTTACGCGTGAACACCTGCACCACACCGCCCACGCCCTCGCTGCCGTACAGGGCCGATGCCGGGCCTTTGAGCACCTCGATTCGTTCGATCAACTCCAGCGGAATGTTGTCCCACGAAGGTGCACCGGCCGTAGCCGAGCCGTAGCGCACGCCGTCGATCAGCAGCACCGTATGGCGCGCCTCGGTACCCCGAATGAACACCCCGGAGTTTTTGCCCAAACCACCATTGGCGCTGAACTGCAAGCCGGCTTGACGGGCCAGCAGCTCAGGCAAGGTTCGCGCGCTGGCCGCTTCAATGGCGGCGCGGTCGATCACCACCACGTCGCTGACCAGCGCATCGCTGCGGGTGGGGCTGCGGGTGGCGGTGACCACGTTTTCCTTCAAGCTGGGGATTTGTGCAAATGCAGACAAGCACACAGATGCGCACGCCAGGGGGACAGCCGCCAGGGCGAAACAAAAAACGCAATTTTTCATGGAATAACAGACAAGACAAACAACCCTCACCGGCTTCCCCGCCAGTGCTTGGGCATCACGGTTGCATGCCTTTTTGCGGGCGTGCAACCACCGTGTTGGCCGGTATCCGGGCTGGCGAAAACAACTCTCGTCGCCTTCCCAGGTGTATGTTCAACACACCCAGTGGCTGATTGACTTGAATGGAGCGCCGGGAAAGATTCCCGGGCACTCGTTCGCTTACCGTTGCGGGGGCAGCGCAGGTTATGAAGACTTGTGTGAAGTCATCACCCCTGCTTCCCGTTGAACTGCGGCATGTGAACCACACCGCGAGCACCAACGCGCCTGATTCTACGGGCCCCCGGTTGCGACACACAGGGCCAACCCTACAATCTCACCCCACATGCCAAGCCACACCCAAACAACCCCTGACCAGCAAATCGAGCAATTGGCCGATCGGGTGGAGCGTTTGCTGTTGCGCTACGACGAGGTCCAACGCACCAACGGACTGCTGCTCGACCAGGTCAACACGCTGACCCAGGAGCGTGATTCCTTGAAGTCGCGCTTGTCGGCAGCCCGCGCCCGGGTTGACGCCCTGCTGGAGCGCCTGCCTGAAGTCAACCCCTTGAGCACCAAGACCACCGCATGAAACAGCTTGAAGTGCAAATCCTCGGGCAAAGCTATCTGCTGGCTTGCCCTGAAGGCGGCGAGAGCCGGTTGCTGGAGGCGGTAGAGCGGGTCGACACGGCCATGTGCAAAATTCGCGATGCGGGCAAGGTCAAAGCACGTGACCGCATTGCGGTGCTGGCCGCACTGAACCTGGCCTTTGATGTGGCCGATCGGGGTGTGACTGCGTCGCCAGTGCAAGTTGCCCCCGTGCCGACTATCACCACACCGTCCAGTACAAGCCCGGATCCCCGGCTGGGCGCTTTGATCGCCCGTATGGACATAGCGCTGGCGGGCGACGGGCAATTGCTCTAATCTGATGACGAGATGAGGGTGCCGCTTCGCAGCGACCATGACAGATGACTGGAAGGACAGGGATGCGAGGTTCAGTCATTCATCATCACCCGCTGAAGGCGGTGGTCATTTGTCATTGAGCGGGCACACAACTGCCACCACCGCCCCTACAATCCACTGGTCTGCAAGCGTCGCCGGGCTTTATATTTCCTTGAACCAATGCTCATAGAGCCCGGGCCTGGAACATCCCCCGAGCAGCGTGATCGTCTCGCGTTAGACGAACCCAAGCTCAGGTTGACCTAGCCCACCTGAACCCCGGTTCAGGATGCGGGTCCGGCCACACTTGCAGACACCTTTTTTTCGCCTGAATGCCATTCGAACCCCTCCTCCTCATTGAACTGGCCATTCTTGGCATTGCAACCGGCTTTCTCGCAGGCCTTTTGGGCATAGGCGGCGGCATGTTGATGGTTCCCTTCATCACACTCATCCTGAACCAACGCGGCGTCGGGCCGGATCTCGCGGTCAAGATGGCCATTGCCACATCGATGGCCACCATCATCTTCACGTCGATTTCCAGCGTGCGCGCGCACCACAAGCTCGGTGCGGTGCGTTGGGACATCGTGCAACGCCTGGCGCCGGGCATTGTGGTGGGCAGTCTGATCGGTAGTCTGGGCGTGTTTGCGCTGCTCAAAGGCACCTGGCTGGCGATCTTTTTTGGCTTGTTTGTCAGTTTCTCGGCCACGCAGATGTTTCTGGACAAAAAACCAAAACCGACACGTCAGATGCCCGGCACGGGTGGCCAACTGGCCGCTGGCAGTTTGATTGGTTTTCTGTCGGGTCTGGTCGGCGCGGGCGGCGGCTTTATCAGTGTGCCCTTCATGACGTGGTGCAACGTGGCGATCCAGAATGCGGTGGCCACTTCAGCCGCGCTGGGCTTTCCCATTGCGCTGGCCAATGTGGTGGGTTATGTCGTCAGCGGCCAATCAGCGCAGAACTTGCCGCCACACTCGTTTGGCTACATCTGGCTGCCTGCGCTTGTCGTGATTGCGACCTGCAGCTTTTTTATGGCACCGGTGGGTGCCAGAGTGGCCCATGCGCTGCCGGTGAGCATGCTGAAAAAAGTGTTTGCCAGCATCTTGTATGGCCTGGCTGCCTACATGCTTTACAAAGGTATTGCAGGGTAAGCCATCGTGTGGCAGTTGCTACCAAAAACATAGCTGCTTGAGCAAGTAGCACGGGTGTTGGAAGTGGTTCACGCTCACAAAATAGAGTCGTCCGCATAGCCTGGAGCCAGCGAGGGATCACTGGGTTTCAGTAGCAGCCGAACCACCGTGCCACGCCCCGCCCGCGAGCGTAAGCTGACTGGATGTCCCAGGATCTGCGCCAGACGCGAAACGATGTACAGCCCCAGACCAAAGCCGTCCTGCGTGCCCTCATGCAGGGGAACCTTGAAAAACTCGCGGAACACTTCGCTCTGGTGCTCCGTGGCAATGCCCACGCCGGTGTCCCACACCTCAATGCAGGGGTAGCGGCCCCAGGCCCGCACCGCCACCAGCACCCCGCCATGGTCGGTGTACTTGATGGCATTCGCAATCAGGTTACCCAGAATTCGCTTGAGCAAAATCAGGTCAGAGACCACCACACCAGGTCGCATGCGCAAGCGAAACTGCAAGCCCTTCGCCTGCGCCAACGGGCGGTAGTGCAAATCCAGCTCTTGCAGCAGCGACTCCAGTGACAACGACTCGATCTTCAGTTCAATCTTGCCGGTTTCCAGGCGGGCCAAGTCAAACAAAGAGTCAAACAAGGCATTCACCGCCTTGGTGGACTCAACAATTTTGGGCGTGATCTCAGCCACCAACTCGGGCTCGCTGCGCAGCCAGTCGGCATACAGACGCAGTGCGTGCACCGGCTGGCGAATGTCGTGGGCGGCGCTGGCCAAAAAGCGGTTTTTCACATCAACGGCCTCCAGCGCCGCTTGCGTTTGCTCCATCAGCGATTGAATCAGCTGCTGGTTGCGGTACTGCAGCGCAAAACCCGTGCGCTGGGTCTTGTTCAAGCGCTTGCCAGCCTGCATCAAGACCTGCCAGAACAGCATCACCAGCAGCAGCATCAAATACTGGTGATGCGGCGCATCAAAGCCGTTGACCACAC
Organism: Comamonadaceae bacterium; assembly: GCA_031414805.1. GTDB lineage: Bacteria > Pseudomonadota > Gammaproteobacteria > Burkholderiales > Burkholderiaceae_C > JAAFIW01. The sequence goes on along the minus strand of JANOQJ010000020.1, from coordinate 10,281 downwards.
CGATGCGCCACAGCATGGCCAGTAGCACCCCACCCACCAGCGCGCTCACGTACATGCGCAAGGTCAGTAGGTCGGTACTGAAGGCATACAGGCCAAACATGCATAACCCGGCAACCAGCAGCCAACAACTGAACTGCACCGGCAGCGGTGCCAGGTCAAAGTGCAGCAGCGCTAGCAGGCCCCACGCCAGTGCACCCAGAGACCACAGCAACCGCACACGGTTCATGTAGGCGCGCAAGGTGGCAGCTGGCGCGTGCTGCAAATTGATTCGAAAGAAGTAGCGCATCAACCACCAGCGAGACAGCGCCACAGCCACAGCGATGCAGGCCCAGATCAACAGTCCGAGCTGGTCTGCATCACGCCACAGCAACGCAACCGCCAGCGCAATCGCCAGCAGGCTGGCCGTCTGGGTGCTGTGGGCAGCCCGCACCAGCGCAGCCATCATCCGGCTGTCAACCCACTCAGATTCGGCAGACGAGGTCATGGTGCAGACAAGTTTGATCGGGAAACAAAAAACGCCGTCCAGGGGACGGCGTTTTTCACGATTTCACTGGAGGAGAAGGTGGGATTCGAACCCACGGTACCTTGCGGTACGCCTGATTTCGAGTCAGGTACATTCGGCCACTCTGCCACTTCTCCAGGTTCGCTGAACATTCTTGCGAAGCCCTAGATTTTAAGCGTTTTTATTGGGGCTTCAACTCAACCAGGCCACCTAAATACGGTTGCAGCACCGTCGGGACGGCAATCGAACCATCGGCGTTCTGGTAGTTTTCCAGCACCGCCACCAGCGTACGGCCCACGGCCAGGCCGGAGCCGTTCAGGGTGTGTACCAGCTCGTTTTTGCCCTGCGCATTTTTGTAGCGCGCTTGCAGGCGGCGGGCCTGAAAGGCTTCGCAGTTGCTCACCGAGCTGATTTCGCGATAGGTGTTTTGCGCGGGCAGCCACACTTCCAGGTCATAGGTTTTGGCCGCGCTAAAGCCCATATCACCGGTGCACAGCAGCATCACGCGGTAAGGCAAGCCCAGCTTTTGCAGCACGGCTTCGGCATGGCCCACCATGGCTTCCAAGGCCGCGTGGCTGTGCTCGGGATGGGCGATTTGCACCATCTCGACCTTGTCAAACTGGTGCTGGCGGATCATGCCGCGCGTGTCGCGCCCGGCGCTGCCAGCCTCCGAGCGGAAGCACGGAGTGTGGGCGGTGAGCTTGATGGGCAAGTCGGCTTCGGCCAGCACAGTATCGCGCACGAAGTTGGTCAGGGAGACCTCGCTGGTGGGGATGAGGTACAGCGCCTGTGCTTCGTCTGCCCCGTCTTGCCCGCCCTTGTTCACCGCAAACAAATCGGCTTCAAACTTGGGCAAATTGCCGGTGGCACGCAGGCTGTCGGCGTTCACGATGTAGGGCGTGTAGCACTCGGTGTAGCCGTGTTCTTGCGTCTGCACATCCAGCATGAATTGCGCAAGGGCCCGGTGCAGGCGGGCAATTGGCCCCTTCATCACGGAAAAGCGCGAGCCGGAGAGCTTCACACCCAGCTCAAAGTCCAACCCCAGCGGCTGGCCCAGGTCGACATGGTCACGCGGTGTGAAATCCACGGTGCGGGGCGTGCCCCAAGTGCGCATCAGAACGTTGCCGTGTTCGTCGGCACCCACGGGCACGCTGGGATGTGGCAGGTTGGGCACAGCCAGCAGCAGGGTTTGTAGCTCGGCCTGAATCTGCTCCAGACGCGCAGCCGAGCCCTCCAGCTCGGTTTTGATGCCCGCGACCTGCGCCATCACCGCGTCCACTTCTGCCTGTCCTGCCGCTCCTTTGGCTTTGAGTTGCCCGATCTGCTTGCTGCTGGCGTTGCGCTGGCTTTGCAATTCTTCGGTGCGCACCTGAATTGTTTTACGTTCGGTTTCCAGGGCGACGAAGGCGTAGACATCCAGGAAAGCTTGTGGGCTTTTGCGCTTTTGCAGGCCTGCAATAGCGGAATCCAGGTCTTTGCGCAGCACGTTGATGTCCAGCATCTGAAAAATCCTTGATTTAAGAGAAATAGGGCTCTAGCCCTTATAAATACTGCTCAAGCAGCTATTAATTTTATAGTGATTGAATTCGAGGAATTTGAACGCAGAGGACGCAAAGGCTACGCAGAGAGCGCAGAAGAAAACCAAAATTTCCTGGCTGTCCTTTTGCGTCCTCTGCGAAACCTTTGCGTCCTCTGCGTTCAAAAACTCCCCGCTTTAAACATCTAAACCCAAACCTTTCGCGTCCAGCCGCAACCCCTTCGGTAGTGGAAACTTCACCGTCTCCTGAATCCCGTCCATTTTGCGCACCGACACCGCCCCCATCGCCCGAATCCGCGCGATCACTTCATTCACCAGAATTTCCGGGGCGGAAGCACCCGCCGTGAGGCCTACGCGGGTTTTGCCTTCCAGCCACTGGGCCTGCAGCTCGCTGGCATCGTCCACCATGTAGCTTTCCACACCCAGCTTGCGCGCCAGCTCGGCCAGCCGGTTGCTGTTGGAGCTGGTGGGGCTGCCGACCACGATCATCACGTCGACCTGCGGGGCCATGATTTTGATGGCGTCCTGGCGGTTTTGGGTTGCGTAGCAAATGTCTTGTTGTTTGGGCTCGCGCACCTTGGGAAAGCGCTGCCGAATGGCGGCGGCAATCTCGGCGGCATCGTCGGTTGAGAGCGTCGTTTGCGTGACCACGGCCAGCAAGTCGCTTTGCGCAGGCTGCACGTGGGCGACGTCGACCACGTCTTCAACCAGGTGAATGCCGCTTTCAAGCTGGCCCATGGTGCCTTCGACCTCGGGGTGGCCTTTGTGGCCGATCATGATGAACTCGTAGCCTTCTTTAGCCAGCTTGGCCACCTCCACATGCACCTTGTCCACCAGCGGGCAGGTGGCGTCAAACACGCTGAACCCCCGGTCTGCCGCCTCTCGTTGCACAGCTTTGCTCACGCCGTGCGCACTGAACACCAAGGTAGAGCCGCGCGGCACGTCGGCCAAGTCTTCAATAAAGATCGCGCCCTTGGCTTTGAGATCGTTCACCACATAGGTGTTGTGCACGATTTCATGGCGCACGTAGATCGGCGCGCCAAATTTGGTAATGGCCCGCTCCACGATTTCAATCGCGCGATCCACCCCGGCGCAAAAGCCACGCGGCTCGGCCAGCACAATTTCGCCTAATTTGTCGAGTTGGTTCATAGCACCCCAATTAATTGCACTTCAAAGGTCACGTGCTGGTCGGCCAGCGGGTGGTTGAAATCAAACAGCACCGCATCGGCGCTCTGCGCATTGCCCACCTGTCGCACCGCGCCTGCGTAGGTTCCCATGCCATCCGGCGTGGGGAACTGCACCACATCGCCCACCTTGTATTGTTCCAGCGGGTCGCCCATTTTCTCCAGCAGGCTGCGCGCCACCCACTGCACCATATCGCTCTGACGTTGCCCAAAGGCCTCGCCAGGCGGCAGCTCGAACGTGGTGTGCGTGCCCTCGGGCAGCCCCAGCAAACGCTGCTCCACTGCAGCAGACAGCTCTCCGGTGCCCAGGGACAGAGTAGCCGGTGGCCCGCCAAAGGTATTGATCACATCGCCCTGCGGGCCCGACAGGCGGTAATGCAGTGTCAGGAATGAAGCCGTATTCACTAGCGGCGATGAAGCCGGTTCAATGACCGGTGGGATAGGTGTCATGCAAGTCTCGATAAACTGGCTTGTATTGTAGAAAGCTCTCCCACACCGATGACAAATGACTTCGCCGCAAGCGGCTTGAATGACAGATGACTAAGAACAAGCAACCAATCTCCAGTCATCTGTCATGGCAGCCCGAAGGGCGCGTCATCTGTCATTGCACAAAATGAAAGACCTTCCACCCGACACCCGCCCCCGCGAAAAGCTGCTCGCCCGCGGCCCTGGCGCATTGGCCGACGCAGAGCTCCTGGCCTTGCTGCTGCGTACCGGCATCGCGGGCAAAGGCGTGCTGCAAATGGCGCAGGAGCTGCTGGATAGTTTTGGCGGCATGGCGGGCCTTCTGCACGCCAGCGCCGACGATTTGAAGCGCATCAAGGGCCTGGGTCCCGCCAAGCGGGCCGAGCTGGTGGCGGTGCTGGAGCTGGCGCGGCGGGCCTTGTCGGAGCAACTCAAGGCCCGCCAGGTGTTTGATTCGCCCGATGCGCTGAAGCACTACCTGCAGTTGCACCTGTCCACACGCTCGTACGAGGTGTTTGCTGTGTTGTTTCTGGACGCGGGCACCTGTCTTCTGTCCATGGAGGAGCTGTTTCGCGGCACGCTGACGCAAACGAGCGTGTACCCGCGTGAGGTGGTGCTGCGCGCCCTGCACCACCAGGCGGCTGCAGTGGTGCTGGCCCACAACCACCCCAGCGGCAGCGTGCGGCCCAGCCAGGCCGACGAAGCGATGACGCAGACCCTGAAAGCCGCGCTGGCGCTGATTGATGTACGCGTTCTGGACCATGTGATCGTGGCACCGGGACTGGCGTTTTCGATGGCGGAACACGGGTTGATGTAGGTCTTTTTATGAACAAAATCAAATCACTGGCCGACCTCAAACCGCTGCAACAAAAGATTGCGCAGCAGCAAGCCGAAGCCGCGATTCGCGAGGCTGCGCGGCTGATCGTGCAAGCCCGGACGGATGCTGAGAAAAACCTGTTCGTCCGTGCCGCAGGAGCCATCCAGCCCATACGGAATCCGCTCAAGGCGCTATTGATTGCAGAGCAACCCGCCCCCATTCCGGTGCAAAAACAACTGGACGAACAGCGCGTGCTGCGCGAAGCACTCAGCGACGAATTCGATGCCACCACCTTGCTCGATGTGGACGATGCAATGAGCTTTCGTCGCCCCGGCATTGGAACGGAAGTCACCCGCAAACTGCGTAGCGGGCACTGGAGCATTCAGCGCCAGCTAGATTTGCATGGCCTGCGTAGCGACGATGCCCGCGAAGCCCTGTCCAGCTTCATCCGCGAGTCGCACAAAAACGGTATTCGTTGCGTGCGCGTGGTCACGGGAAAAGGCCTGGGCTCCCCGGGCAAAACGCCGGTCCTCAAAGGCAAAGTGCACAGCTGGCTGATTCAGAAAAACCAGGTGCTGGCCTTTGTGCAGGCCCGGGCTGATGAAGGCGGCGCGGGAGCGCTTGTGGTGCTGCTCAAGCCGGTTTGATTGCAGGCGGGCAGGAAGCGGGTTCCAGAACGCAGAGGGCGCGAAGATTTCGCAGAGGACGCAGAAGAATTCAAATTCAAGACAAGATTATTTTGTCTTCCTTTTGCGTCCTCTGCGAAACCTCTGCGTCCTCTGCGTTAAAAAAAATCCCCGACTTAACAAGACACAAACTTACCCTCGCGGGTGATTTCGCCGCACGATGTCTTGCAACCTGGCACGGGCCACATGCGTGTAGATCGTCGTGGTCGAAATGTCGGCATGCCCCAGCAGCAACTGCACCGCCCGCAGGTCTGCCCCGTGGTTCAAAAGGTGGGTGGCAAAGGCGTGCCGCAGGGTGTGGGGAGACAGCGGGGCGGTGATGCCTGCCGCGCGTGCCTGCTTTTTCACGATGTACCAGAACATCACACGGGTCATGCCACTGCCGCGCTCGGTAACGAAAAAATCGTCAGATTGCTGGCCGCTCAAAATGACCGGGCGAGCCTCTGCGATGTAGCGTTCCAGCCAGTCGCGTGCCACTTCACCAAACGGCACCAACCGCTCTTTGCTACCCTTGCCGGTGACCCGCACGATGCCGTCAGCCAGCGACAGATTGAAGGTTTTCAGGCCCACCAGCTCGCTCACACGCAGGCCGCTGGCGTACAGCAGCTCCAGCATCGTGCGGTCGCGAAGACCCAGCGGGGTGTCGACATTCGGTGCGGCCAGCAGGGCCTCTACTTGCGCCTCGCTCAGGGTTTTGGGCATGCGCGCGGCTTGCTTGGCCGATTGCAGCTTCAGCGTGGGGTCCACGGCAATCAAACGCTCGCGCACCGCCCAGCGAAAGTAGCGCTTGAACACGGTCAAGCGCCGGTTGGCCGAGGTGGCTTTGGTTTCTTCGTGGCGGTGGGCAAAGTAGGCCTGCAAATCGGCCTCGGTGGTGGCGATCAGCGACTTGTGTTGGCCCGCCAGCCACTGTGCGAAAAGCACCAGGTCTTGGCGGTACGCGGCCAGGGTGTTTTTGGCCAGGCCCGCCTCCAGCCACAGCGCGTCTATAAAGTCATGAATCGACGCAGCCGTGGACGCATCCACCTGCATTGGCGATAGCGCCAGATCAGTCAAGTTTGAGTTTTTGCTGCTCAACGACTTTTTTGTACACCCCTAGTTCGTCTGCCATTTGCCTGGCAAACTGACCGGGTGTGTTGCCAATGATGATGGAGCCTGTGTCTTCAATTCGCTTGCGCACTGCCGGTTCTTGCAGGGCTTTCAGCGTCGCGGCGTTGACCTTGTCTACCACCTCCTGCGGTAAACCTTTGGGCCCCAATATGCCGTAGTAAGCCATGCGATTGACGGGCTCCAGGCCAAGTTCTTTGAAAGTCGGCACGTTAGGCAGTGCGGCCAGACGCTGAGGCGCCGCCACAGCAATAGCCACCAGCCGGTTGTCCTTGATATGAGGCAGGGCAGACGGCACATTGTCGAAAATGATCGGCACCTTACCCGAAACTGTGTCGTCCAAGGCCGGGCCTGCACCACGATAAGGAATGTGCGTGATGAATACGCCAGACAGACGTTTCCACAGCTCTGTTTGCAGATGGCCAATGCCGCCAGTTCCCGACGATGCATACGAGTATTTGCCAGGTGATTTTTTCAACTCGGACACAAAGGCTTGATAGTCTTTAGCGGGAAAGCTGGGGTGCACTGCAATCACATTGGGCGTAGCAGCAATGTTCACTATAGGGGTGAAGTCAGTGGCCGGGTTGTACTGGATTGCCGGATTGATGGCAGGGTTGGCTGCCGTGGTGGACACCGTGGCCATGCCGAGCTGGTAGCCGTCCGGCGTGGCGCGTGCAGTTTCGAGCGCACCAACTACGCCGCCGCCGCCCGCTTTGTTTTCGATCGTCACCGTCTGGCCTAAAGCTTTGCTTAAGGATTCTGCAATCGTGCGAGCAATGATGTCCGTGGTGCCACCCGGGGCAAACGGCACCTGCAGGCGTACGGGTTTAATCGGGTAGCCGAGGGCCACGGCCGCACTGCCTTTGGCAGCAGAGGCATCGCGAACCCGCTCGAACTGGGGCCCCCAAACCGGGTGCCCACGCTCGCCGGGGGCCAGGTCGAACTTGCTGTCCAGCCGGAACGCGCTCTCGAATGCCTGACGGCACAATGCGACCGCGCGGGTCAAGCAATGCGCAAACGCCAAGGTTTTCAAAGAGCGAAGCTGGTTTGCGGGATCCAGCCCACTGTCGCCGCTCAAAGGTGTCAGTTGGCGGATAGCGGAGGGGTAGTCGCCGCGGTCAAAACTTGCCAACGCAGCAGTTAGCGCTTTCTCGCTCGCCGACGTTTCGCCAGACACGGGCGCAGGCATCGATAGGGTCGCAGTGGGCAGAGACTCGACGCGCTGAGCAGGCGTACCGGACACGACTGGCCCGACGGGTGCAGTGGGCGGCACCACCGCCGTCGGCGACCCAGACTTGTCGGGTGGCAATGGCGCACAACCCGTGAGCAGGGTGGCCGCTAGACAAACGAGACTGTATGACAAGTGATGCATGGTGTTTCCGTACTGGGTGGTGATTTCGGCGGCGACCGCGATGGTATGCCCCTATTTTGACGGTGCGACGAGCTGATCTGCCGTATGGGACTCGTCTGCAACCAATCGGGGCGGGCACTGTCGTTGAAGGACGAGATCAAGGAACGCCAGCAACCGACTGAGTGAGAACGTTTATTCCCCGAAATATCAGTCGGTATCAGTGACTAATCTTCCCTTCTACTCCGCAACAAAAGAATGCCGTACCGTGACGTTTTTACCAGCGATAACAGTCACGGCACGTTTGTAGGCGGGGAAGGTCGGGTTACGCAATTCAAGATCGTAGGTGCCTGCCGGCAATTTCAGGCTGAGCATGGGCGGCGACACCCCTTTTTCTTGACCGTCAACGATCACTGTAGCCCAAGCATTTTGCAATTCCAGACGCACCCCACCGGTGAGTGGGGCTGCGGGTTCGACATCTTTTTTAACCACGCTGACTGCGGCTGCGGTTTCAGTCGGTGGCGTGTTGGCCATTGGCACCACACCGGGACGCGCCACAACGGGAGGCGCTACAACGGGAGGCGCTACAGCAGGAGGCCCTGCAGCAGGAGGCCCTGCGGCACCAAGAGGCACCTTCTCAAGCGTATCGCTGGTAGGTCGTGTCTGTTGTTGCTGGGCCAATTCAGTTTGTTTGTCGGTGCCGACGCTGAACCAGGCAACAGCACCCGCGACAAGGACCAAACCTGCAGCTGCGCCTGCGTAAAGCAAGGTCTTTGATTGTTTGCCTTCTGGTTCGGTGTGAGGCACTCGCAACGTGGGCGCGGGTTGCGTGCCCGACTTATGCGACGCAGCACGGCCTGCAATGGCGGTGTTGTCCACCATCGCCGGCGTGCCCTGCGGTTTTTGTGTACCAGACAAGCTGGCAAAGTTGCTGGTACCTTCTGGCTGCAGCAGCGCAAAGTCAGACGACACCGTCAAGCCGTACACCGCATTGCGAATAGCCTGAGCAAATTCACCCGCACTTTCATAGCGGTCATTCGGATTTTTTGCTAAGGCGGTTTGCACCACTAAATCCAGTCCGGCAGGCAAACCAACATTCAGCAACGAAGGTGGCAGGGGCTCCTGGCGCAAGACCTTGTACATGATGGTGGCATGGCTTCCTGTGAACGGTTTTTCACCCGTCAACAGTTGGTACAGAATCACAGCGCAAGAGAAAATGTCACTGCGGCCATCCACCGTCATCCCCATAAACTGTTCTGGCGACATGTATGACGGGGTGCCCATGATGGTCCCCACCTGGGTCAATTGCGACGACTCGATGCGGGCAATGCCAAAGTCGGCCACCTTCACCTTGCCACTGTCAAGCAAGATCACGTTCTCCGGTTTCATGTCTCGGTGCACCACACCGTTGGAATGCGCATGATCCAAAGCATCCAGAATTTCGCCCATGATGCGGGCCACCTCGGGTAAAGAAAAATGGCGACCGTCTGCTTCCAGATAGTCACCCAGTTCCCTGCCCTTGACAAATTCCATCGCGATAAAAGCTGTGCGCTTGTCAACAGGCGTGTCGTGGGGGGCAAGAATCAAAGTGCTGTCACTCTGCTCAACCACCTCGCCGTAGTCATAGATCGCAACGATGTTGGGGTGATTCAACCGGCCAGCTGCCTGAGCTTCGCGTTTGAACCGCGCCAATATGGCAGCCCCTTCAGTGCCTTTCAACTGTGTGGGTGCTATGGCTTTGATTGCAACGGTGCGCTCAATCATCGGATCGAAAGCCTCGTAGACCACGCCCATGGACCCGTTGCCCAGTTGACGTCTGATATGGTATTTGCCTAGATGGGTGAGGGTAGTCATAAATTTTTGAACGTGAGGCGCTGCCATCCGCAGTCAGCAGAACCTACACCCAGCTCCTGCTACGTTGCGTTTCCAGATTTTTCGCGTGCAAGTGGCGATTTTTTGAACGCGTGTGTCTGCCAAACTCTCTTGACACATCGCGCGACACATATTTCGATTTTCTGACGCCTTCGGCTTGCCAACACAAGACATTGAAAACAGCCTGAAAGTCACTATGAGTTAATGGACTGGTTGATCAATACGTGCATGCACAAACCTCGTTTGTATACACATTGCCACATGAGCGTTGCATAAACAACTAAAAAGCCAGCGGGTTTGATTTTAGCAGGCGAGTCCGTGCCAAGCGCTGCAGTAGCTGATCCAGCCTCATTTAGAAACACACGTTTACAAATTGAGGTTGTAATTCTTACGAATTAATTCCCTAACCTCACGGTCGGGTAATTCCAGCAGGTACAGTCTCGACGTCACAAACCTGAAGAGGACAGCGTTGATGATGCATAGGCAAGCGTTACTTGGGCACTCAAGACCGACCACACAGTCCTGCACACACGGCTTGCGACACATTGAAAAGACCCCTGCGGTCTTCCCACACAACTCACCGCGAAGCGCGCTTGGCGGTGCAGCAAGCGTAAACAGCGTCAGAGCCACTGAATTTCGCTATAAATAAGTGAGCTGCTTGAGCAATAAACACCTGGGCTGAGGCCCATATTCGTATAAACACCGGCAAGGTCTAGTAAAGGTTTACATGGAACGGCTCGTTGATTCAATTACCCCCCTGGGG
>JANOQJ010000019.1:0-6323 GCA_031414805.1 Comamonadaceae bacterium | reverse complement strand
GAAGTTCATCAGCGCTTGTCGCGGCCTTCAGGCTAATTTGTGCCGCCTCGATTTGCTCAATTCCGCTTGCAGGTCTGGCCATGGTGGTCTCCTAGTTGGGGAAACCATATTATTTACGTTTTTATTGGGAATCGGAATTAGCTACCCCTCAATCGACGGATTTTGTGGGGCTAGTAAACGTTCAAAGAATCGAAAACGAAGCCACGCGGCGCTCGCCCATGGTGATGGCGAGGTCGTCGGTCAAAACAGCATGGTCGGTTGGCAGGTTCAGCAAGTTGCTGTGTGCCCGCTTCAGGCCCAGCGCAATATGACCTGACTTGGCACAGGCTGCTGCGAGCTGGGCAAACGTGGCAGCGCCCGACAACCGCACCGGCGTCAAATAAAACTGCTGGCCGTGCGATGTGCTCAGCAAGTCGGCCACGATGTCCTGCATGCCGGGGTTCAGCAATTCCTGGCTCACATACAGCGCTTCAAAACGGGCGCTGCAGACCACCCGGTCGCAACCGGCTTTGCGCAGCAACTCTTCGGTGCCGGGGTCCTGGCACTCGACCACCGTGTTCACGTGCGAGGTGCGGGCCTCAATGGCCAGCGTGATGGTGACGTTCAGCGCGTCTGCCGCAGCAGGGTCGGCACACGTGGGGCTGGACAGCACGATGGCGTGGCTGGCGCTTTTGATAGCGGCGCGCTGCAGCGTGTCGTCACGCGTGGGGTCGCCGCGCACGTAGCGTACGCCGCGCGCCAGCAGCTCGGGCGGCAGCTCGGGCAACTCGCGGTCGATCAGCAGAAGCGGTGTCTCAAAGCCGATGCTGGGGTCGTGGGCCAGCTCGTCGAGCAGGCGCAGCAGCTTGGGCAGGCCCGGAAAATTGATCAACACCACGTGTTTGGACAGATGAACCTGGCTCATACCTTTTAGCTCCTTGCTTTTGGCCGTGATGAGTGCATTGGCCACCACCGACAAGATAAACCCCAACAAACCAATGCCAATCAGCATCAGCGGCACGCCCACCAGAAAGCGGCCTCCCGCCGTTTTGGGGAAAAAGTCGCCGTAGCCCACGGTGGTCAGCGTCACGATGGAATACCACAGCGCATCGCTCCACACCAGATCCGGGTTGCCGGGCAACTCAAAGTACAAAAACCCGGTGGTTCCATAGCCCAGCACCGCTGCCAGCAGCACCAGCGCACGCAGCATCACGCCAGGGTTGCCAATGACGTGGCGCTTGATGTATTGCGGTGAAAAGTAGCGAAGCAGCGCTTGCATCAAGGTGCCCCCCTGGCCCAGTCTCGGATCATGCCCTCGGCTCGCGCGCTCACTTCGGAGTCGGCCCACAGCCCCAGGTTGGCGGCGCGGGCCTGTTGCTGTTGTTGTAAGTACAGCGGCATGGATGCAAACGGGTAGACCGAATACACCAGCGCGTGACCTTGCGCGACCAGCGCCAAACCCACGTCCTGATCACCTACATACAGCGTGGCCAGCGTGCGGCCATGGCGGTCGCGCGGCGGGTTGTTCACCAGCACCCGCACCGGCTTGTCGGCCACCAGACGCTGCAGCGCTTCTTCAGCCGCGCGGCCATATAACGCGGCGCTGTCTTTGCCGTGTTTGGATTCAAAGCTTTTGACACCCAGCAGCCGCACCGTAGCCGCGCCCTGCCCTTCTTTTTGCACCACCAGCGTGTCGCCATCGATCACTTTGGACAGCTGCACCACGTCGCCACTGTCCAGCTTGGCGTCGCGTTGCTGCTGCGTGGTTTGCTGGCGCCAGGTGCCCACGCCAAAAAACGTGGCAGCCGCCAGCAGACTGAGCACCAGTGCCCAGAAAGCCATCGTGATTCGATCCATTGCCATGTATGCGCTTCTCCTCGTTGTGCTGGGGCGCATCCTAGCGACAGATGACACGACGATGCAACCAGATAATCGCGAGCTATGAAGAACATCGTGATTTTGATTTCTGGCGGCGGCTCCAACATGGCGGCCATCGTGCGGGCGGCGCAGCGTGAGGGCTGGGGTGCTCAAGTGAACGCGCAGGTAGCCGCCGTCATCAGCAACCGGGCCGACGCGGGCGGTTTGGCATTCGCCCAGGCGCAGGGCATTGCCACCCAGGTGGTCGACCACAAAGCCTTCGCCAGCCGCGACGCCTTTGATACGGCCCTGGCCGACGTGATTGACCGCTACCAGCCCGCGCTGGTGGTGCTGGCGGGCTTCATGCGCATCCTGACGCCAGCTTTTGTGCAGCGCTTTGATGGGCGTCTCATCAACATCCACCCATCGTTACTGCCCGCCTTCCCTGGCTTGCACACGCACCAACGCGCCATCGACGCGGGCTGCCAATTCGCCGGGGCCACGGTGCACCGCGTCACCACCGAACTAGACCACGGCCCGATCCTCGCGCAAGCAGTGGTGCCGATTCTGGCGGGCGACACGGCCGGTGCGTTGGCGGCGCGGGTGTTGTCGCAAGAGCATGTGATCTACCCTGCAGCCATCCGGTCTTTGCTACAACATATATAGCTGCTTGAGCAGTATCTATAAGGGCTGGTGGCCAGTTTTGTCTTGAATCCATCGAATCAGCCCTTTAAACGTCTCTATACAAATACATGACCCTTGTTCTACCCCCCATCACCGCCCTGCGAACCACTTCCGCCGAGCTTGAGCTCGCCCAGCACCTGCAACACAAAATCGATTTCAAAACCAAGCCACAAGGCGCTTTGGGGCAGTTGGAGGCGCTGGCTTGGCAGCTGGGTTGCATCCAGCACCGCGAGGGCATCGAATTTCAGGCCCCGCAAATGGTGGTGTTCGCCGCTGACCACGGCATCACCGCGCAAGGCGTGTCAGCGTTTCCAGCAGCGGTCACCCAGCAGATGGTGGCCAACATGCTGGCCGGGGGCGCTGCGGTGAACGTGTTTGCCCGCCAACACGGTTTTGCCATGACGGTGGTGGACGCAGGCGTGGCGGCAGACCTGTCGGCACACCCGCAGTTGCAGCACCGCAAAGTGGCCTGGGGCACGGCCGATTCCACACTGACGCAGGCTATGACCGCAGCCCAGGCCGAAACCGCCGTGCACGCCGGCATGGATGTGGTGGGCGGCCTGCCCGGCAACGTGCTCGCGCTGGGTGAAATGGGCATTGGCAACACCTCGAGCGCCGCCCTGATTTTTTGCCTGCTGGCGGGCGTGTCGGTGGACGATGCAGCAGGCCGTGGCACGGGCTTGAACGACACCCAGATGCAAACCAAACGCGCCGCGCTGGGCCGCGCCGTGCAGCTGCATACCCAGGCCAGCGTTCCGATGGACGTGCTAGCCGCGGTGGGCGGTTTCGAGATTGCCATGATGGTCGGTGCCCTGCTGCAAGCGGCCAGCGAGCGCCGCGTGGTGCTGATCGACGGCTTCATTGCCAGCGCCGCCGCGCTGGTGGCGTGTGCCCTGGTGCCGCAGGCCAAAGACTATTGCGTGTTTTGCCACGAAGGCAGCGAGCACGGGCACCGCGCCTTGCTCGCTCATTTGGGTGCGAAGCCTTTGCTGCAGTTGGGCTTGCGTCTGGGTGAAGGCACGGGCGCGCTGCTGGCCTGGCCGCTGCTGCAGTCGGCAGCGCTGTTTTTAAGCGAAATGGCCAGCTTTGAGTCGGCTGGCGTGCAGCAGAGCCACCCTTGAACGTCATCCGCCACTTCCTGCTGGCCATCCAGTTCTTCACCCGCATTCCCATCGCGGGCAAGCTGGCCGACTGGGTTGGTTTCAGCCCCGCCATGTTGCGCGCCAGTGCAGCGCACTTTGCCGGTGTGGGCTGGGTGGTGGGCACAGTGGCAGCGGGGGTCTATGCACTGCTGGCGCTGCAAATTTCATCTGTGTTCGCGCCTGCTGTGGCCGCGTTTGTCTCCACCGTGGCCACGGTCTTGCTCACCGGCGGGTTTCACGAAGACGGTCTGGCCGACACCGCCGATGGTCTGGGCGGTGCGACAAGCCGCGAACGCGCTCTGGACATCATGAAAGACTCCCGCGTGGGCGCATACGGGGCCATGGCCCTGGTGCTGGCACTGGGCACCAAGGTCGCTTTGCTGGCTGCGTTGGGCTCCTCAGCCAGCGCAACGATCAGCCAAGTCTGCATCGTCATACTCGCCGCCCACGTGGTCTCGCGCGCCTGCCCCATGGTGCTGGTGCGCCTGCTGCCACATGTCGGCGACACGGCAGCGTCCAAATCAAAACCCTTGGCTGACCAGATCACCGCCGGGGCATTGGTCAGCAATTTTGTGTGGTGCCTGGCGCTGGCACCGCTGGTGTGGATAAGCCCGAAGCCGTGGATATTCGCCGCCGCCTTTGCGGGCGCGGTTGTAGCGCTTATCTATATGGGGCGCTTGTTCGCGCGGCGATTGCAGGGCTTTACCGGTGACTGCCTGGGCGCTACGCAGCAGGTGTGTGAGTTGGCGTTTTATTTAGGGGCGATGTTGGCGCTGGGCTAAATCACTCATTGGAGTCAGATCACGGTGCGCGAGCGGGCCAAAAAGCAGTTGCTGCCCGATGCCAAAGTCACCGTGAACTTCGAGCGCCGTCGCCCGCCGCTGGAAGTCACCGCCGCCAACCGCAAACTTGCTGCGCATGCGCAAACGATTTACGCCGAGTTGGGCCGCAAACTGGAGGTGGACGACCAGCCCGAAGGCGGCGGCACCGACGCCGCATTTGCCGCCTTGAAAACCCAGGCTGCCGTGGTGGAGCGTTTTGGCCTGCAGGGCTTTTGCGGCCACACCGCCGACAACGAATACGTGCTGCTGGAAACGGTGGAAGCCAGGCAGTACCTGGCGGCGCGGGTGGTGATGGATGTGGCGAGGGGCAAGGGGTTGTGAGCCTGGCGGTTGGCTTGGATGGGTTGGCTTGCTGGGGGATTCCAGCCGTAAGGAAGCCAGCAGCTCCAGTGCCAAATGGGCTTCGGTGGAGCCCGCTAGGCCGTCAACGCCACTATTCAGCGGCGAGCTTGCCGTGGCGCAGCTTTTGCGCTATCTGGAAAAGGCGTGCCACGGCAACTTTGTCCGTTTGGAACGCTTTGTTAGCGGTGGATCGCAGCACGAACTAACTCCATCTCAGGCTTTAAGTTTCGGCGCGTGTCAAGCTACTTGTCGCCTCATTCATGCGGCCAACCGCTGAATATCGTTGCAACCCGAATGCGCCTTGACGACGCAGTCACGTTCGGGGTTGAGAGTGACCGCCCCAACGGGCGACCAGTTGCGTGTGTTGCCTGACCAGCGCGCTGGGTTCTTCTCACGGGCTTGTAGGTACAGCGCGTGGCGGGCTGCCAGGATGGCTTGATCTTGGCGTTCATGGCGCTGCGAAGGGCTCACATACTGGATGCCGCTGTGACGGTGATCCACGTTGTACCAGTGCACGAAGTTGGCAGCCCAAGTACGCGCTGTCTCAAGGTCGGCGAAGCCCTTGGCGGGAAACTCCGGGCGGTATTTGGCGGTGCGAAACAGCGACTCGGCGTAGGCGTTGTCATCACTGACGCGAGGGCGTGAATACGAGGGTTTGACACCCAGCCAGTTGAGCATCGAAAGCACCGTTGTCGCCTTCAGCGTGGAGCCGTTGTCACCATGCAATACCGGTTTGACAGCCAGGGCAGCAATGCCCTCGGCCAGCGCGGTGCGTCGCACCAGATGAGCGGCATGGTCAGAGTGGTCGCTATCGTGCACCTCCCAGCCCACGATCTTGCGGCTGTATAGATCCAGAATCAAGTAGAGGTGAAACCACAATCCCATGACAACTGCTGGCAAGTAGGTCATGTCCCAGCACCAGACCTGGCGTGGGCCAATTGCAATGTGCGTGGTGGGCGGTCGTACCGCCTTGGGCGCTTTGGCGCGTCCCCGGTGTGCGTTTTGCCCCGCAGCGCGCAGCACCCGGGCAAAGCTTGATTCGCTTGCGAGGTACACGCCCTCATCGGCCAGCGTGGGCACGATGCGAGCGGGCGGCACTGAGGCAAAGCGCGGCTCGTTGGCCACGCTCAGCAGGTGCGCGCGCTCATCCTGACTCAGAGCATGACTGGGTGTAGCGCGCACCGCCTGAGGCCTGCCATCGCCTTGTACGAGGCCCTCATGGGCTTTCCAGCGCTGTAGGGTGCGCGCGTCTATGCCTGCAATGTCACAGGCCAGACGCAGCCGTGCGCCGGCCTTATGGGCGATGTCGATGTCGTGGGCCAAGCTACAGCGATCTTTGAGGACGATCATTCGTCCTCTCCCCGGTGAAAGATCGCCGATACTTTTTTTGACAGCACCAGCAGTGCCGCAGTCTCGGCCAATGCGCGGTCTTTGCGCAGCAACTCGCGCTCCAGTTCCTTGATGCGTTTGCGATCCT
>JANOQJ010000018.1:0-49491 GCA_031414805.1 Comamonadaceae bacterium | reverse complement strand
GCGGCGCAGGATTACCTCTCGCCCGCTGCGCCCGGGTCGCCGGTCGACCCGACCTTCGTCCCGCCGCCGTCGGGGCGCACGCATTTCGCGCTGCTGAGCGCGCGCGTCGAGGCGATCGACTGGCTCGAACTGGGTGAGCGCGCGCACCGGCGCGCGGTTTTCGACGCCGCCGGCGCGCGCTGGCTGGTGCCCTGAACCCTGAGGCCCGCGCTCAGCCGCCGACGAAGCGCGGCGGGCGCTTTTCCAGGAAGGCGGCCATGCCTTCCTTCTGGTCGGCCGTCGCGAACAGCGAGTGGAAGATGCGCCGCTCGAACGCCACGCCGTCGGCGAGCGTGCCCTCGAAGGCGCGGTTCACGCAGGCCTTGGCCAGCTCGACGCTCGGCCCCGACAACGCATTGATCGCCTCGGCCGCGGCGAGCGCCTCGTCGAGCAGCTTGTCGGCCGGCACGATGCGCGAAACAAGGCCGGCGCGTTCGGCCTCGGCCGCATCCATCATGCGTGCCGTGAGCACGAGGTCCATCGCCTTGCTCTTGCCCAGCGCGCGCGGCAGCCGCTGCGTGCCACCGGCGCCGGGCACGACGCCGATCTTGATCTCGGGCTGGCCGAAGCGGGCCGTCTCGGCGGCGATGATGAAGTCGCACATCATGGCCAGCTCGCAGCCACCGCCCAAGGCAAAACCACTCACAGCCGCGATGACAGGTTTGCGAATGCCGCGAATGGTTTCCCAGTTGCGGGTGATGTAGTCGCCCTTGTAGACATCCGCAAAACTGAAAGTGGCCATGGCCCCAATGTCGGCCCCGGCGGCAAAGGCTTTTTCGCTACCGGTTACCACCATGCAGCCAATGGCCGGGTCAGCATCAAAGGCTTTGAGGGCTGCGCCCAGTTCGTCCATCACCTGGTTGTTCAGGGCGTTCAGCTGCTTGGGGCGGTTGATGGTGACGATGCCGACTTTGTCGGCTTCGGTGCGGGTGGTGATGAGTTCGAAGGTCATGCAGGTTTCTCCAGTTGGTGCGGCTGAATATACCCAAGGGAAAACATTCGCCAACCGATCGGTTGGTTAATGGTAAAAACGTACGCAAAGGAGCACTGAATGACCGAGCCCACCGTCTTGTTTGAGCTGCGCGGCAATGCTGCACTGCTCACGCTGAACCGCCCACAGGCGCTGAACAGTTTCACGCGGCAGATGCACCGCGATTTATGGGCTGCGCTGGATCAAGCCGAGGCCGATTCCGCCATTCGCGCGATCGTCATCACCGGCGCAGGCCGGGGCTTTTGCGCGGGGGCCGATCTGGCGGAGTTTGACTTTGAGCCAGGCCCTGATCTGGTCCAGCGCGCCGACCCCGGCCCGGTGATTGACCAGGCCTTCAACGTCACGGCGCGCCGCCTGCAAAACCTGCGCATGCCGACGCTGGCAGCCGTCAACGGCGTGGCCGCAGGCGCGGGCATGTCGCTGGCGATGACCTGCGACATTGCAATTGCATCGAGCACAGCCAGTTTCATCCAGGCCTTCAGCAAAATTGGGCTGATTCCCGATGCGGGCAGCACCTGGCTGCTACCCCAGCGCGTGGGCATGGCGCGGGCCATGGCCTTGGCGATGACGGGGGACAAACTGCCCGCGCCGCAAGCCAAGGAATGGGGCTTGATTTGGGATGTGGTGGAAGGCGATTGCGTCGCCCCTGCCATGGCGCTGGCCACCAAGCTGGCCGCTATGCCCACTCAAGCCCTGGTGACCACGCGCCACCTGCTGCGAGACAGCAACCAGCGTACTTTTAGCGAGCAGCTCAACGTGGAGCGCGACACGCAAACGGCCATGGGCAAAACGCACGACTATATCGAGGGCGTGATGGCGTTTCTCGAGAAGCGACCTGCGCAGTTCAAGGGAAATTAAATGGACTCCGTTGCCGTTGAACTGGCCCAGCGCGTGGGCCAATCCATGTTTGCAGCCGACCGCGCCAGCCGCGAAACCGTGGGCATGGAACTGGTGACCTGCGAGCCGGGCCGAGCGGTGATGCGCATGACCGTGCAAGAGCGGCACCTGAACGGCCACCAGATTTGCCACGGCGGCTTCATTTTCACCCTGGCCGACAGCACCTTCGCCTTCGCCTGCAACAGCCGCAACCAGGTCACGGTGGCATCCGGTGCGCACATCGAATTTCTCAAGCCCGGCAAGCTGGGCGACGTGCTGACCTGTGTCGGCCAGGAGCAAGTTCTGCAAGGCCGCCATGGTGTGTACGACATGCAAGTGAGCAACCAGAACGGCGAAGTGGTGGCAATGTTTCGCGGTAAAAGCGCGCAGATTGCGGGGGTGGTTGTATGAGCGCTATGGTGCAAAAGCGGGAGCCATTGAACGCAGAGGACACGAAGGATTCGCAGAGAGCGCAGAAAAGAGCAGAAGTAGCAAGTAGGTCAACTTCACAAAACCTCGAATTCAAAATTTGGTAATCCTTCTGCGTCCTCTGCGAATCCTTTGCGTCCTCTGCGTTCAAAAACTGCCCTTAGCCTTATGACCACAACCTTCCCCCTCGAACCCATCGAAAAAGCCAGCACCGACGAGCTGCGCACCCTGCAGCTCAAGCGCCTGCAAGCCACCTTGCGCCATGCCTATGCCAACTCGCCGGTGTACCGCGCCAAGTTCGACGCGGCGGGTGTGCACCCGGGCGACTGCCGCAGCCTGGCTGACTTGTCCAAATTTCCCTTCACCACCAAAAAAGACCTGCGCGACAGCTACCCGTTTGGCCTGTTTGCCGTGCCACGCGAGCGCTGCGCACGCATCCATGCCAGCAGCGGCACCACGGGCAAGCCTACGGTGGTGGGCTACACGCAAAACGACATTGATACCTGGTCAGGCCTGGTGGCGCGCAGCATCCGCGCCAGCGGCGCAAGGCCGGGTGACCTGGTGCACATCAGCTATGGCTATGGCCTGTTCACAGGTGGCCTGGGCGCGCATTACGGTGCTGAAAAACTGGGCCTGACGGTGGTGCCATTTGGCGGCGGGCAGACCGAGCGGCAGGTGCAGCTGATTGCCGACTTCAAGCCCGACATCATCATGGTCACGCCCAGCTACATGCTGGCGATTGCCGACGAGTTTGAGCGCCAGGGTTTGAACCCGCGCGACAGCAGCCTGCGCCTGGGTATTTTTGGCGCGGAGCCCTGGACCAACGACATGCGTGCCGCCATCGAGCAGCGCATGGGGCTGGACGCGGTGGACATTTACGGGCTCAGCGAGGTGATGGGCCCTGGCGTGGCCAACGAATGCGTCGAAACCAAAGACGGCCCCACCATTTGGGAAGACCATTTCTACCCCGAAATCATTGACCCCGAAACCGGCGAAAGCTTGCCCGATGGCCAACTGGGCGAGCTGGTGTTCACCAGCCTGACCAAGGAAGCCCTCCCCATCATTCACTACCGCACCCGCGACCTCACGCGCCTGCTACCCGGCACAGCACGCACCATGCGCCGCATGGAAAAAATCACCGGCCGCAGCGACGACATGATGATCGTGCGCGGCGTGAACGTGTTTCCCACGCAGATTGAAGAACTCATCTTGAAGCGCACCGAACTCGCCCCGCATTACCAGTGCTTGCTGAGCAAAGACGGGCCGATGGACGCGTTGACCGTGGCGGTGGAGGTACGCACGGGCGTAGCGCTGGACTCACCGGTCGCGCAAGCCGCCGCGCACCAACTGGCGCACGACATCAAAACCTACATCGGCACCTCAGCGCGCATCGAGCTGCGCGCAGAAGGTGGTGTGGAACGCAGCGCGGGCAAGGCCAAGCGGGTGGTGGATTTGCGCAACACCTGAAAACACAAACCGGAAGCACTAAGTCTCGGCAGACTATGCACAGCTGAACAAACAGTTGCTGGCGCAACACACTTTCATCTGAAAACGCCTAGTCCAAAAAGACTACGCGGGCGCTTTTCTGTTGATTGCTGCGTACAGCTGTGCGTTAATTTTCCATGATGCTATGTTTTTAGGAGCTGCTTGAGCAGTATCTACCTGGGTGGCTGACCGTTTTGGCTTCAAACGTGCCTGTGGCAGCGAGAAAAAAAAGCAGCAGGCTCGCTGGGGTAAACCGGGCCATCGTGATTGACACGCCGTCGCTCTTTGCCAGCGCCAGCAGCTCAGTCACAGTGTTAAACAGCCGTTGGGCCGGCGTACCCCTGCTTTAGCGGGAGCAACAATTCAAACCGGGTGCCCGGGTTATCTGCATCCGAGTGCCAACTGACCGACGCGCCAATGGCCTGTGCGCGGCGTGTGACATGGGTCAAACCGCGACCGTTTTTCATGGCTTGCTGCGGCTCAAACCCACGTCCGTTGTTGGCAATGGACAGCAGCACGTACTGCGCTGTCGGCCGGGTGGCCAGGGTCACGGTGTCGGCATTTCCGTGCTTCATGGCGTTACCCAAAATCTCTTGCGCAATGCGCAAAATGTGCAGGGCGCTTTTGGGATCCAGCCAAGGCAGTGGCGGCACGTCCTGCACGTCCCACACCAGCTGCAGGCCGGCTTGCTCCAGCCGCGCGCCCAGGCGAAACCGCAAGGTTGCCAGCAGCAACAGCAAATCGGCTTGTACGGGCTCCAGCGAGTCAATGGCCAGACGCAGGTCGTCAATGCATTCGCGCAGCACCTGGGCCAAATCCTGTTCGCTGCCCTCTTCAACCGTTTTGAGCGCCACCATCAGCGACGAGCCCAGACCGTCGTGCATGTCCTGCATCATGCGTTGACGCTCCTGGGCCAGGACCTGTTCGTTTTCAATAGCGCGCAGACGGGTGTAGGTGGTGCTGAGCTGGACTTCACGCTCAGCCAGGCGGGTTTCCAGCTCGACGTTGGCGCGTTCGACTTGAAGCAGTGCACCTGCGTAGCGCCGCTGTGCCACGTACAAAAACAAAAAGAAAATTACCGTGGTGTGATACGGCAGCAGATAGATCAACTCGATATTGATGTAGTAGTTTTGCAGCGCCCAGTCGTACATGCCCATGGGGATCACGGTCAGATTCCAGGTGGCAATCAGTTTGGCGTCGCCCACGTCGCTGCACCAGGCGGCCCATGCCCCCAGCCCGATAAGCACCAGGCTTGGCCCCCACATCAGGAAATAGATCAAGGGCGCCCAGTAGGTCAGCGAGTCGGTGTTGGCGAACCACGGCATGGCGGCAATGCTGGCAAACAACAAACACGAGAAAAGGATGCGCTCAATCCATTTGTATCGACGTACTTGTAAGTTCAAGCCAATCGCGTAGACCGCGAACGTTAACCAGCCCAATGAGTAAATGGTGAGCCAACCAAACCACACTTCGGGTATGGGCAGCTGCTCTTGGCCTTGGTGAAAGTGCAGCGTACGCACAAAGAAAATCACAGCTGCAGCAAACACCAGCCCGAAAAGCGGATCGCCAAGCCGCAGCCACACAGTAAAAGCAAACAGGCCAATCAGCAGGTAGGCCACGCTCAAGACATAAGGCAAGCCGGCCTGAATAAATTGGCGCCACCAGCGGCGATCGGCCAGCCCGGCCTCGTCGCCCAGCCAGGCGCTGGACACCGCCGCGCCAGCACTTTGCAAGTGGTCAATGCGCAGCAGCACGGTGTGCGGCCGCTGGGCATCGGTGGGCGAATCCAGCGCCAACCACAGCGGGTGGTTAAAGCCGTTCCACACCGGCCCGGCAGCCGAACGAAACACCAGGCGGTCATCCGCATAAACAGCAATCTGGCCAATGGTTTGCCACCTTGGCAGGTAAAGGCGCAGCCCATTGGGTGCGACTGACTCAACCGAAGTGGGCACCTCAATTCGGTACCAAGCGGTCAGAATTTGGCTGCCATTGGGCTGACTGGCAGCGATGTCGCGGGGCTGCACGTGCGGCAAGGCTACGTTTTGCCAAGCAGCGTCATTGAGTTGGGTTTTGACCGGCGGTGGGCCGATTGTGCCGCCAGGCAACACCTGCATTTGCGCCGCTTCAATGTGCACGGCCGTTTGTGCCCACGCCGCGCTGCCAGCCATCAAGGAGGCGGCTAAAAAGAGACGAAACACAAACGCCAGACCGGCGCGAAAAAGCGGCGAATCCACTGGCATTTGCCTAAAGCGGCAACAGCCCAGAACGACGCGCCTCACTGACAGCCTCCATCTGCGAGTTGACTTCCAATTTGGCATAAATGCGTCGAACAAAGGTTCGTATGGTGTGGCGCGAAACGCTCATGCGCTGGCCAATCTCTTCGTACGAAAACCCTTTGGCGACCAGCTGCAAGACCTCGGTTTCGCGGGTTGACAGTGTGATGCCTTCTTTGCTTTTGGGTTTGAGATCGTGGACCCGTGCGTCACTCACCGCAGGTTGCAGCCGCTCCAGTACGCGGCGTGCAATCAGCGGGCTGATCGGGCTGCCGCCTTGATGCAAATTGCGAATTTCGTCCACGATGTTGTGTGGGCTGCTGTCTTTGAGCAAATAGCCAACGGCACCCGCTTCAATGCACTGCATCACGTGCAGCTCATCGGCAAAAGTGGTGGTCACCATCACCCCACAGCTGGGCCACGCTTTCAGCGCAGCGTAAATCACATCAATGCCTGAGCCATCGGGCAAACCAATATCAACCAGCAGCACATCGGCATCCGGGCCGGTCAGCAAAGCCAGCGCCTCGGTGCGAAGCGTTGCCACACCCGCCAGCACGGTATCGGGTGCGGCCTGCACAGCCGCCACAAATGCCGCCTGAAAGCGAGCGTCGTCTTCCACCACCATGACGCGAATCGGGTCTGGTGACCGTTGTAACGGGGGCTGATTCAGGCGGGGCATACGCGTTTGATTCTCGCAGGGTCTGCGTACCAGCGATGTCGCCACATGGGGGGACATACAAGTGAAAAAGACACCCGTAACATTCAAACGCATCTACCGCGCCACGCAGTCTGGTTTTGATTTTTGCTATTTTTTTGCTACTTATTCAATAGCTGCTTGAGCAATATCCATAAGGGCTAGTAGTCATTTTTCCATGAACTGCCAAGTGACAACCAGCCCTACCACACCTCACCGAGAAAGCAAGCCATGGCCGATACCACCCGCCCACGCGGCGCCCTGCTGCCCACCCCAGCCTTTGCCGCGCCAGTCAACAACCCTTACGGCCTGACCGCCGGTGGCAACTACACCAACGCCAGTTTTGTTGACATTGACGGCGATGGCGACCTGGATGCGTTTCTTGGCGATCAGTCCGGCAACCCCCGCTTTTTCAGCAACACGGGCAGCGCCAGTGCCCCAGCGTTTGCGGCGGTGCAAGTCAACCCGTTTGGCCTGACGTACATCGATTCAGTCGACAGCCCCAGCTTTGTCGACATTGATGGCGATGGCGACTTAGATGGAATTTTTGGCGTCCGCGGTGGCGACATCTGGCTTGCTCGCAACACGGGTACTGTCAACAGCCCGGCATTTGCCCCAAAGACGTCGAAACCCTTGGGTCTGACCAATGTCGGCCCAGCGTTTGCTATGCCCACGTTGGTCGACATTGACGGGGACGGTGACCTTGACATATTTAGTGGCAACAGGGACGGCAACACCGTTGTGCAGCTGAACACGGGCACCAAGACCGCCCCCGCTTTTGGCCTGGCCGCCACCAACCCATACGGTTTGAGCAACGTCATAGAACAGGCCAACCCCAACTTCGCCGACTTGGACGGCGACGGCGACCTCGACCTGTTTATTGGCCAAGTTCAAGGCAACACCCTTTACTTCCAAAACACCGGAACCACCAGTACCCCAGCCTTCGCAGCCCCGGTTACCAACCCCTTCAGCATCGCAAACGTGGGCGCGTTCGCAAGCGCCAGTTTTGTTGACATTGACAACGACGGTGACCTGGACGTCTTTTTAGGGGAGCGCACTGGAGCCACCGTGTTCCAGCTGAACAACGGCAATCCAGTGGCTCCCGTCAACTCCGCCACCCTCGACGGCAGTTACCGCGCTACCAGCGTCATCACCCTGACCTTGGCCTTTAATGAGGCGGTCATCGTCACCGGCAATCCCACGCTGCTGCTGGAAACCGGTGTCACTGACCGCGTGCCACGTTCTCGGGTGGCTCGGGCACCAACACCCTGAGCTTCACCTACACCGTGCAGGCGGGCGACACCAGCGCCGACCTGACCCAGCAAAGCAGCGCCGCCCTGGCCTTAAACGGCGGCACCATCAAAGACTCCGCAGGCAACAACGCCATCCTCACCCTGGCCGCACCCGGCGCTGCAGGTTCGCTGGGAGCCAACGCCAACATCGTGGTGGACGGCACAGCCCCGCGCGGCGCTTTGATTGTTTTTGACGCAGCTACCAACAACCCCTACGGCTTGGCCGATGTGGGCGGCTACGCCAGCCCCAGCCTGGTAGACATTGACGGCGATGGTGACCTGGACGCGCTGACGGGCCACCAGACGGGCGATACCGTGGTGCGACTGAACACGGGCAGCGCCAGTGCCCCAGCCTTTGGAGCAGCCAACACCAACCCCTACAACCTGGCCAGTGTGGGCGGCTTCGCCAGCCCCAGCTTTGTAGACATCGACGGTGACGGTGACCTGGATGCCTTGACCGGCAACCTAGATGGCAACACCGTGGTGCAACTGAACACAGGCAGCGCTACCTCCCCCGCCTTCGCTGCGGCCAGTACCAACCCCTACAGCCTCGCGAATGTAGGCAGCGCCGCCAGCCCCAGCTTTGTAGACATTGACGGCGATGGTGACCTGGACGCGCTGGTGGGCAACAACATTGGCGCCACCGTGGTGCAACTCAATACCGGAAGTCGCACTGCCCCGGCCTTTGGAGCCGCTAACACCAACCCCTACGGCCTGAGGAGTGTGGGCAACTACGCCAGCCCCAACTTTGTAGACATTGACGGCGATGGCGACCTGGACGCGCTGATTGGCAACGACTTTGGCAACACCGTGCTTCAACTGAACACTGGCAGCACCACATCCCCCGCTTTTGCAGCACCCACCCCAAACCCCTATGGCCTGGCGAGGGTGGGCTTCTTGGCCAGTCCCACCTTGGTAGACATTGACGGCGATGGTGACCTGGACGCGGTGACCGGCAACGGTGATGGCAACACCCTGGTGCAACTGAACAAATCCGTCGCGCCCGTCACTTCCACCACCGCCAACGGCACCTACGGCGTGGGCAGCGTCATCACCTTCACCATCGCCTTCAATGAAGCCGTGATCGTCACCACCACAGGCGGCACGCCCAGCATTGCCCTGGAAACCGGTGCCACAGACCGCGCCGCCGTCTACACCGGTGGCAGCAACTCCACCACCCTGACCTTCAGCTACACAGTGCGGGCAGGCGACACCTCGGCTGATCTGGATGTCATCAGTGCCAACGCCCTCAAGCTCAACGGCGGCACGATTCAGGACGCAGCAGGCAACAACGCCATCCTCACCCTGGCTGCCCCCGGTGCTGCCGGTTCGCTGGGAGCCAACGCCAACATCGTGATCGATGGCGTTGCTCCACGCGGCGCGCTGACAGGGCCGATCAACTTCGCCAACCCCACCACCAACCCCTACGGCCTGGCCGGTGTGGGCTTGCACGCCAGCCCCAACCTGGTAGACATCGACGGTGACGGTGACCTGGATGCCTTGATTGGCAACAGTGATGGCAACACCCTGGTGCAACTGAACACCGGCAGCGCCAACAGCCCCGCCTTTGCAGCCGCCGCCAACCTCTACAACCTGACCGATGTGGGCTTCTCTGCCAGCCCCAGCTTTGTCGACATCGACGGTGACGGTGACCTGGATACCTTGACTGGCAACAGTGCTGGCGACACCGTGGTGCAACTGAACACCGGCAGCGCCACCAGCCCCGCTTTTGCCTCAGCCACCACCAACCCCTATGGCCTGTTGGATGTGAGCGCGTCCACCACTGACTTCGCCAGCCCCAGCTTTGTAGACATCGATGGTGACGGTGACCTGGATGCCTTGATTGGCGAAGTCTCGGGCAACACGGTGGTGCAGCTGAACACGGGCAGCGCCACCAGCCCTGCCTTTGCTGCGGCCAGCACCAGCCTGGCCAATGTGGGCAACTTGGCCAACCCCAGCTTCGTAGACATTGACGGTGACGGTGATCTGGATGCCTTGATTGGCAACGGCGCTGGCAACACCCTGTTGCGACTGAACACCGGCAGCGCCACCAGCCCCGCCTTTGCACCGGCCGCCAACATCTATAACCTGACCGATGTGGGCTACGCCGCCAGCCCCAGCTTTGTTGACATCGACGGTGACGGCGATATGGATGCGTTGATTGGTAACCGGGATGGCAACACCGCGGTGCAACTGAACACGGCCAACCCGGTGGCCCCGGTCACATCGACCACCGCCAACGGCACTTACGGTGTGGGCAGCGTCATCACCTTCACCATTGCCTTTAACGAAGCCGTCATCGTCACCGGCACCCCCAGCATCGCTCTGGAAACTGGTGCGACAGACCGTGCAGCGGTCTACACCAGCGGCAGCAACTCCACCACGCTCACCTTCAGCTACACCGTGCGGGCCGGTGACACTTCAGCCGATCTGGACGTGATCAGTGCCAACTCGCTCAAGCTCAATGGCGGCACCATCAGGGATGCAGCAGGCAACAACGCCATCCTCACCCTGGCCGCACCCGGTGCAGCAGGCTCGCTGGGGGCCAACGCCAACATCGTGGTGGACGGCACCGCCCCGCGCGGCGCGCTGACAGGCCCGATCAACTTCGCTCCCCCCACCACCAACCCCTACGGCCTGGCCGGTGTGGGCTTTTTCGCCAAGCCTAGCTTTGTTGATATCGATGGCGACGGCGACCTGGATGCCTTGATTGGCAGCGACGGTGGCACTACCTTGTTGAAACTGAACACAGGCAGCAGCACCGCTCCCGCCTTTGCTGTAGCCACCCCCAACCCCTACGGCCTGACCAATTCGGGCTACTTCAACAGTCCCCGCTTTGTCGACATTGACGGTGACGGTGACCTGGATGCCTTGACTGGCGGCGACGCTGGCGACACGGTGGTGCAACTGAACACAGGCAGCAGCGTCAGCCCCGCCTTTGCTGGCACCAGCACCAACCCCTACGGCCTCCTCAATGCGGGCAGCTTCACCGTCCCCAGCCTGGTGGACATTGACGGTGACGGTGACCTGGATGCCTTGATTGGCAACTTCCGGGGCAACACCGTGTTGCAACTGAACACTGGCACCAGCGCCAGCCCCGCCTTTGACGTAGCCGCCACCAATCCTTACGGTCTGGTGGGCGTTGGCTCCCTAGCCAGCCTGAATTGGGTGGACATCGATGGTGACGGCGATCTGGACGCATTGATTGGCAACCGTGACGGCCACACCGTGGTGCAACTGAACACCGGCAGCGTCACAAGTCCCGCATTTGCGCCACCCAACACCAACCCCTACAACCTGGCCGATGCAGGCACCTCGAGCAGCCCCAGCTTTGTCGACATCGACGGTGACGGTGACCTGGATGCATTGATTGGCAACAGCGACGGCAACATCGTGGTGCAACTGAACACCGGTAACCGCGTAGCCCCTGTGACCGCCACCAACGCCAACGGCACTTACGGCGTGGGCAGCATGATCAACCTGACGGTGGCTTTCAACGAAGCCGTCATCGTGACCGGCTCGCCCACGCTCCAACTGGAAACCGGGGTCACCGACCGCAACGCCGTCTACACATCAGGCAGCGGGACCAACACATTAACCTTCAGCTACACCGTGCAAGCGGGTGACACCAGCGCCGACCTGGATCAAGCCAGTGCCAGCGCCCTGGCCTTGAACGGTGGCACCATCCGCGACGCCGCAGGCAACAACGCCATCCTCACCCTGGCCGCACCCGCCGCTGCTGGCTCCCTGGGCGCCAACAAAGCCATCGTCATCGATGCCCCGGTACCCGCGCCAGCGCCTGCCCCCGCGCCTGAAGTGCCCAACCTGGACGCAGACGGCGATGGTGTACCCACCGCCCAAGAGAACCTGGTTCGCCCGCTCACGCCCACCGGTTTGACCGGCGACGGCAATGGTGACGGCGGGCTGGACAGCGGACAGGTCAATGTGGCGTCGGCACCGCTTACCGGCAACCCCAACAGCTTCATCACCGTGGTGGCCGACTCCAACAAAGGCATCACTGATACCGACCTGGGCCAGGCGGTGATTACCAAATTCCAAATTCAAGCCCCACCAGCAAACCTGCCCAGCGGGGCCAACCTGGCCAACCCCATCAGCTTCAACGCCGCCATCGGTGGAACAACGGGTGGTGTGGGCCAAACCGAAACGTTCAGTATCTTTGTAGACGCCAACACCAAACCCAACGGCTACTGGGTCAAAACGGCCAACGGTGCGTGGAACAACATCGCCTCATCGATCGAAACGGTGGGTGACAAAGTGCGCATCGACTTTGCGATCACCGATGGCGGTCTGTTTGACGCAGACGGTGCAGCCAACGGCAGCATTGCGGTGACGGGTGGTGCAGGCAACCTGCCTTTGAGCCTTATCGGTCAGCCACCTGATCTGCCACCGGGTGGCAGCTTCTGGTTTTGAGCTCTACAGCATGACAAATGACTGCGCAACCGGTGCCGCTGTGAGGTGCCCTGTTTTCGAACCCGATTAGTGCGTTTTCGGCATGCAGCCCAGGTAATAACTGCTCAAGCAGCTATCAAAAATGTAGTGAAACAGATCGTCAAAAGGACTTCACCATGCCCGTGCCAGCCATCTCCCAAGCGTCATTCCATCAGCCCACCGCCAAAGTCGTCTTCATCGACAGCCGGGTGCAAGACGCCAGCACGCTGCTGCAAGGCATTGCCAACGACGTGATGGTGGTGTTTCTCGATGCCGCGCAAGACGGTTTGACGCAGATTGCCGATTTTGTGAGCCAAAACCCTGGCACGTCTTCGGTGCAAATCGTGGCGCATGGTCATGAAGGGCAGCTGTGGCTGGGCAGCAGCTTTTTAGATGGCGACGCGCTCACCGCGCACAGCGCCGACCTGGCCCGGATTGGCCAAGGCATGACGGCCGATGGCGACATCTTGATTTACGCGTGCAACCTGGGCGCAGGCGACGCGGGCCAGGCTTTCGTCAGCAACCTGGCCACGCTCACGGGAGCCGACGTAGCCGCCTCCAGCGACCGCACGGGCGCTGCTGCACAAGGCGGCGATTGGGAGTTAGAGATCACCAGCGGCAGCATCGAGTCAAGCAATGCCCTCAGCCAGCAAGGCACAGACGACTACCACCTGAGCTTGGCCACCCTCACCGTGACCAGCAACGCCAACAGCGGTGCGGGCACGCTGCGCAATGCCATTGGCAGCGCAGCAGCAGGCGACACCATCACCTTCAACGCAGGCATGACCGTCACCCTGTCATCGGGCGAGTTGGTGCTGAACAAAAACCTCACCCTCGACGGCGATCTGGACAACAACGGCACAGCGGACGTGACGATTGATGCCAACCATTCCAGCCGGGTCATCAGCGTCACGGCGGGCAGCACAGTCACCCTGGACGGGCTGGTGATTACCAATGGTTTGCTGGCTGGCAATGGCAGTGCGGCGGGCGCTGCGGGTGGTAGTGCCTTGGGTGCGGGCATTAGCAACGCGGGTAATTTATTGATTGTGAACAGCGCCATCACGGCCAACAAAGCCTCAGGCGGTGGCGGTGGATTTGCTGGCACTTACAGTGGTAGCGGCGGCGGTGGTGGCGGCGGTTTTGGGGCTGGTTTGGGGGGTGTGGGTGGCGGCGGCGCTGCGCCATCTGGCATCACTGGCGGCGCTGGTAGCGGCGGCGCGGCGGGCAGCGGTGGCAGCGCAACCGGGGGTGCGGGCAACGCTGCCGCCTATTTTTCGGGCGGCGGGGGTGCAACGGCCAACAACGGCGCGATCGGTATTGGCGGCGGCGGTGGTGCCCGAGGCGGCATTTCAGGCATTGGTCAGCCAGGCGGCACCGCCGTGGCGGGCATCTACAACACCGGCACCCTGACCGTGCTGGGCAGCAGCATCACCAACAACATCGCCGCCGGCGGGGGTGGTAGCGGCGGCACGACAGGCGGCGCTGGCGGCAACGGCACCGGCGGCATTTTGAACAGCGGTGGCACGCTTAACGTGTCCACCACCTCCAGCCTGGCGGGCAACGTCGGTGCGGGCGGCACGGGTGGCCAGACCAACGGCGCAAGTGGAACGTCTACCAGCAACGTTTCGACAAACTCTGGCGGCACAACCACCACCAACTTCGTTGCGCCCACCCTCACCAGCGCCACCTACGACGCCGCCACGGGCGTGTTGGCGGTCACCGGCGCAGCCATGACCACCGGCGACACCATTGATGTGAGCAAACTCACGCTCACGGGTCAAGGCGGTGCCACCTACACGCTGACCTCAGCCAACATCACCGCCAGCAGCAGCACCGGGTTCAGCGTCACCCTGAACGCAGCCGACAAACTGGCCGTCAACAGCATCCTGAACAACAACGGCACCACATCGGTGGGCACTACCACCTTCAACCTGGCCGCGGCAACCAACTGGGATGCCACCACCCCCTCTGCTGCAGACGCCACCAACGCCGTCACGGTCAGCAACGTCACCGCGCCCACGATCACCAGCGCCGCCTACGACGTTGCCACCGGCGTCTTCACCGTCAGCGGCACCAACCTGGTCAAAACCGTCGGTGCCACCAACGACATCACGATTAGCAAACTGACAATTACCGGCGAAGGCGGTGCCACTTACACCCTGTCCACCACCAACAACGTGGAGATCGCCAGTGCCACCAGCTTCAGCTTCACATTGGCTGGAGCCGACCTTGCTGCGGTCAATGCCCTGCTCAATAAAAACGGCAGCACTTCCACCAGCAGCAACACCTACAACATCGCCGCTGCCGACGACTGGAACAGTGTGGTCACCAGCGGCAATATTGAGGACTTGACGGGCAACGGCATCACGGTGAGCAATGCCGTAGACACCCTATCGCCCACTGTGACCAGCGTCACTGTCCCCGCCAACGGCACCTATGTTGCGGGGCAGAACCTGGATTTTGTGGTCAATCTGAGCGAGGCCACGGTTGTGAACACTGTCGGTGGAACGCCCCGGATCGCCATCACGCTGGACACCGGTGGCACGGTGTACGCCAATTACGTGATCGGGTCGGGCACGAGCGCGGTGACGTTCCGCGCCACGGTAGCGAGTGGCCAGCTGGACACCAACGGCATCACCCTGGGCACCAGCATTGAGGCCAATGGCGGCACGCTGCAAGACGCGGCTGGCAACCACGCCGCCCTCGCGCTCAGTGGCGTGGGCAGCACCACGGGCGTCTTGGTCGATGCAGTCGCCCCCACGCTGGCTATCACCAGCAACGTCGCCGCCGTCAAAGCAGGCGAAACCGCCACCATTACCTTCACCTTCAGCGAAGCCCCTGGAGTCAGCTTCACCGCCAGCGACATCACCACCACCGGCGGCACGCTCAGCGGCCTGGCTGTGACGGGCGACCCCAAGGTCTACACCGCTACGTTCACCCCGAGTGCCAACACCACCGCCAACGCCAGCATCACGGTAGCCAATGCCAGTTACAGCGACGCAGCAGGCAACACCGGCACAGCAGGCACCACTCCGGCTCTGGTCGTGGACACCACGCGCCCCGTGCTGCTCAGCATCAGCATGAGCGATATCGCCTTGAAGATTGGTGACGTCGCCACTGTTACGTTCACCTTCAACGAAGCCGTCACCGGCTTCACCACCGCCGATGCGACCACGCCCAACGGCGCGCTGAGCGGCCTTTCCAGCGCCAATGGCGGCATCACCTGGACGGTCACCCTCACACCCAACGCCAGCACCACGGCCGCAGCCAACGCCATCACGCTGGACTACACCGGCATTGCGGACCTGTCAGGCAATGCAGGCAGCGGCAGCGTCACCATTGGCAACTATGCGGTAGACACCACCCGCCCCACAGCCACCCTGGTGGTGGACGACACCTCGCTGACCGTGGGCGAGACCAGCAACGTCACCATCACCTTCGGTGAAGCGGTGACCGGCTTTACCACCGCCGACCTCGCCGTGGGCAATGGCAGCATCACAGGCCTTACCACCGCCGACGGCATCACCTGGACAGCGACCCTCACACCCAGCGCCAACACAGCCGTCGCCACCAACAGCATCACCCTGGACAACACCGGCATCACCGACCAGGCGGGCAATGCCGGCGTGGCCACAACGGCCAGCAACACCTACGCCGTGGAAACCACCCGCCCGGCCTTTACCAGCGCCAGCGGCAGCGGCACCGCCCTGGTGATGAGCTACACCGATGCCAGCAACCTGGATGGCGTCAACACCCCTGCCAACGGTGCCTTTACCGTGACCACCGGCGGCGCGGCCAATGCGGTCACAGGCGTGGTGGTCAACGCCGCCGCCAAAACCGTCACCCTGGCACTGACCAGCGCCGTCACCTTCGGCGACGTCATCACCGTTGCCTACAACGACCCCACCGCTGGTAACGATGCCAACGCGATTCAAGACGCTGCCGGCAACGACGCGGCCAGCCTGGCGGCCACCACTGCCACCAACCCCACGGCTGCACCGACACCGCCTCCGTCCGCCTCTCCCATCAACCCCGACCAGGACGGCGACGGTGTTGTTGACGTACAGGAAACCCAGGCACCCGCCTTGCAATCGGGTGGTCTGCAGGGTGATGGCAATGGCGACGGCGTGCTGGACAGCCAGCAGGCCAACGTCACATCGTCGCCGCTGACCGCAACTCCTGCTCGCTACCTCACCGTGGTGGCCGATTCCAACAAAGGTGTCACCGACCCCGACGCCAACCAGGCCGTCATCACCAACTTCAGGATCGATGCGCCACCGCCCAACCTGCCAGAACAGCTACAGCTGAATGCCGCCATCAGTTTCAACGCCGCAATTGGCAATGTCGGCCAGACCGAAACCTTCAGTATTTTTGTCGATGCCAGCGCGAACCCCAACGGCTACTGGATACAGAACAAGAGCGGCGCGTGGAACAACATCGCCACATCCATCGAGCCGGTGGGAGACAAGGTGCGCATTGACTTTGCGATCACCGACGGTGGCACGTTTGATGCCGATGGGCTGGCTAACGGCAGCATTGCCGTGGCAGGCGGGGCAGGCAATATGCCCCTCACGCTAATAGGCCAGCCCGGTGATTTGCTGCCGGGTGGCAGCTTCTGGTTCTGACGATGAGTCAAGACTGATGACGTGCTGTCGTCAGTCATGAAATTCACGATTTCAAGCCATATTGGCTTTCAGCCCTTGTATTTATTGCTCAAGCAGCTATTAAAAATATAGCGATCAAGACTTCCAGGTGTCACCCAAACCCAGCCGCTCACAAATCTGAAGCGTCGCCGCACTCTGATTCATGGTGTAGATGTGCAGGCCCGGCACGCCCACGGCGCGCAGTTGCTCGCACAAATCAGTCACCACATCCAGGCCGAAGGCTTTGATGCTGGCGGTGTCGTCGCCAAAGGCTTGCAGGCGCATGCGGATCCAGCGGGGGATTTCGGCGCCGCAGGCATCGGAGAAGCGCATGAGCTGGGTGGAGCTGGTGATCGGCATGATGCCGGGCACGATGGGGGTGGTGATGCCGATTTTTTCCAGGTCGTCGAGGTAGCGAAAGTAGGCGTCGCTGTTGAAAAAATACTGGGTGATACCGCTGTCGGCGCCGGCCTGCACCTTGGCGGCGAAGGCATCGAGATCAGCCATCGGGTTTTTGGCCTGGGGGTGGGTTTCAGGGTAAGCGGCCACCTCAATGTGAAACTGCTGGCCCGTCTCAGCGCGCACAAAGGCCACCAGGTCACTGGCGTAGCGAAATTCGCCCCCACTGCCATAGCCGCTAGGCAGGTCGCCGCGCAGGGCGACGATGCGCCTGACGCCAGCCGCCGCATAGGCCGCCAAGCGCTCGCGAATACTGTCGGCTGTCTGGCCGATGCAGCTCAAATGCGGCGCAGCGGGGCAGCCTTCGGCCATGATGTCGCGAACCGTTTGCAAGGTGCCGTCCTGGGTGGAACCGCCCGCGCCGAAGGTTACCGAGCAGAACTGCGGTTTCAGTGCATACAACTCCTGGCGGACCACACGCAATTTTTCAGCGCCCTCGGGGGTTTTGGTGGGGAAGAATTCGAGGCTGAGGGGAAATGGGGTTGAGGGGTTCATAAACGGTTGGAAATTAACGCGTGGCGTAAACAAAAAACTCGCGGTTGCCATCGCCACCGGCAATAGCGCTGTCGTACCAGCCGGCCACTTGCAAACCGACGTCGTGCAGGCAGCCACGGATGCGTTGTTCGACCAGGGCATAAGACGCCGGGTCTTTGACCAGACCGCCTTTGCCAATGTGTTCGGGCTGCAATTCAAACTGGGGTTTGACCAGCATCAGCAGTGCACCCGCAGGCTTCAAAAAAGGTACCAAGGCTGGAAGAACTAATGTGAGCGAGATGAAAGAAAGGTCGCTCACGATGAAGTCAAATTCGTCAGAATTTAAACCAAATGCGCCTTCAGCCCTTGTAAATACTGCTGAAGCAGCTATTAAATTAGTAGCATTCAAATGCCGTGCGTTCACGTTCTCGATGCACGTCACGCGTGCATCCGCCCGCAAAAGTGGGTGCAACTGACCATGCCCTACGTCCACGCCCACCACATGCGCAGCGCCCGCTTGTAGCAAGCAGTCGGTGAAACCGCCCGTGGACTGGCCCACGTCGAGGCACAGCAAGCCGGATACGTTGAGCGCAGCACTTTTTAAAGCCGATTCCAGCTTCAAACCACCGCGCGACACGTAGCGTGATTCGGCGGTGTCCAGCAGCTCAACTTGAGCATGCGCCGGAAGCTCATCGCCGTTTTTGGTGACCGGCTTCCACTGCCAGCCGTCATGCCAGCGCGCGCCCGCCGCAATCAGGCGCTGAGCCTGCGAGCGGGTAGTGGCCAGGCCACGTTCAACGAGGAATTGGTCGGCGCGCAAGCCATTAATATCTGTAAGCGTTGGCCTTGTACGGGCCGTTCTTGCTCACACCGATATAAGCCGCCTGCTCGTCGCTCAACTCACTCAGCATCGCGCCAACCTTTTTCAGGTGCAAACGGGCCACTTTTTCGTCCAGGTGCTTGGGCAACACATAGACCTTGCCCACTTCATAGTCGGCCTGTTTGGTGAACAGCTCGATTTGCGCAATGGTCTGGTTGGCAAACGATGACGACATCACAAACGAGGGGTGGCCGGTGCCGCAGCCCAGGTTCACCAGGCGGCCTTTGGCCAACATGATGATGCGTTTGCCGTTCGGGAAAATCACATGATCGACCTGTGGCTTGATTTCTTCCCAGGTGCAGTCGTTCAGCGACGCCACGTCGATTTCATTGTCAAAGTGGCCGATGTTGCAGACGATGGCCTGGTCTTTCATGGCAGCCATGTGGGCGTAGGTGATGACGTTTTTGTTGCCGGTGGCACTCACGAAAATGTCGCACTTGTCGGCGGCATATTCCATGGTGACAACCTTGTAGCCTTCCATCGCGGCTTGCAGGGCGTTGATCGGGTCAATTTCGGTGACCCAGACCTGTGCGCTCAAGGCACGCAGGGCTTGGGCGCTGCCCTTGCCCACGTCGCCATAACCGGCCACCACGCACACCTTGCCGGCAATCATCACGTCAGTGGCGCGCTTGATCGCGTCGACCAGGCTTTCGCGGCAGCCATACAGATTGTCGAATTTGGATTTCGTTACCGAGTCGTTCACGTTAAAGGCGCGCAAGGCCAAGGTGCCTTTGGCCGACATTTCGTTCAAACGCAGCACGCCAGTGGTGGTTTCTTCGGTCACGCCAATGATGTTTTTCAGACGGCGGCTATACCAGGTACCGTCTTCTTTCAGCTTGGCCTTGATGGCATTGAACAAACAAATTTCTTCTTCGCTACCAGGGTTGGCCAGCAAAGAAATGTCGGTCTCGGCGCGGGTGCCCAGGTGCATCAACAAGGTGGCATCACCGCCGTCGTCCAGAATCATGTTCGGGCCTTCTTCGGGTGTGTTTTTGGCACCCGAAAACTCGAAGATGTTGTGTGTGAACTTCCAGTAGTCGTCCAGGTTTTCGCCTTTGTGTGCAAACACCGGCGTGCCTGCGGCCGCCAGGGCGGCGGCGGCGTGGTCTTGCGTAGAGAAAATGTTGCACGAGGCCCAGCGCACTTGGGCACCCAGGGCTTGCAAGGTTTCCACCAGCACGGCGGTTTGAATCGTCATGTGCAGGCTGCCGGTCACGCGGGCACCTTTCAGGGGCTGGGCAGCGGCAAATTCTTCGCGAATGGCCATCAGGCCAGGCATTTCGGTCTCGGCGATCTTGATTTCTTTGCGGCCCCAATCGGCCAGGCCAATGTCGGCAACGGCGTAGTCGGTGAAAAGGGGCGTGTTGATTCGTGCGTTCATGGGTGTGCTTTCCAAAAAATGAGGACACAGGCCACGGTTGAACGGGAGACGCGCGCTGGAAATAAAAAGCGCTCACTCCACAGACCGTGGGTGAGCGTCGTTGCAAGCTGATGTTCCGAGCCTCACGCAACTGTTGAAAGTCTGCGCTGCAACGCTCCTCGGAATGCGCCGGATTCTAACCAAACGGGGCGACGCTCGCGAATGGTCGCGCCACATGGCCCCAAGCGCTGGCCCGGCAGTAGGTGCACATTCCAGGAAAAATTTTTTTGCAATCAGCGCGATAGCTTGACTTCGTTTGAGCCACCCATACCATGCACAGCCGCCATCTTGCGGACTGCAACCCAAATAGAACCCTTACCGGAGACACCGATGACCCGACTGAAGCTTGCCCCCCTATTGCTGGCCACACTGGCGGCTGCCACCTTGCTGGGCTGCGCATCCAGCACGGCACCGTCTGCCGCGCCTGCTACCGCGCCCATCCAGATGGAGGCCAGTCTTGCGGTGCTGCCCGCAGGTTACAAAAAGGTGCTGGCACCCGCCGGTGTTTCGCTGTATTTCATCAACCTGAAAAATGGTGATGTGGTGACCAGCCCGGTGCGTGTGCAGTTTGGCTTGCGTGGCATGGGCGTGGCACCGGCCGGCATTGAAAAAGAAGGCACGGGACACCACCACATTTTGGTGGATCTGGCCAAAGTTGATGTAAACAACCCGCTGCCAGCAGACGACAACCACCGCCACTTTGGGCTGGGTCAAACTGAAGCCAGCCTGGAGCTCAAGCCTGGCAGCCACACCCTGCAGTTGATGCTGGCCGACCAGAACCACATTCCGCACCACCAACCAGTGCTCAGCGAGCGCATCACGGTCACCGTCAAATAACTAGACCGTCAACCCCGCCGCGCTCACGTAGCCGCGGCGAAATTCTTCAAAAGACAAGGTGTCTGCCGCCTCGACCGCTGCCTGGTCGGCAATCGAGCGTTTGGCCATGGCCTCCAGGCGCGTGTTCAAACCCGCTCCGTAGGGCAGACCGAGCAGCTTGGTGCGGGTTTTTTCGGAGCGTGCCTGTACAAAGTCGGTGAAGCTGTTCTCGTGTTCCTGCGACATGACGGACAGCACACGGGCCGAGGGCAACAGAGCCGGATCTTCCAGCAGCGTCTGGGCGGCTTGCAGGGCATGGGCATGGTCGGTCGTGGACTGTGCTGCATCCAATGCGGCCGCAATAGGTTGGCAGGCGGCGATCAATTCCGCACCCCATTCGATCAACGAAACCTCGTGGTCGCCCCGCTCCAACATCAGCCCCGGCTGTCGGCCAAACGCAGCCGTGCGGTGCTGGTTGCGACCTAGCGCGGCAATTTCTTGCGGACTGTCTGGCGGGCTGTCGGCCAACAGGCAGTGCAGCAAAAACACATCGAGAAAGCGCAGGGTCTGGGCCTTGATGCCCACCGGCACAAACGGGTCCAGGTCCATCAAGCGCACTTCCACGTATTCCACACCACGCTCGCGCAACGCATGCAGCGGGCGCTCGCCAGGGCGTATGACGCGCTTGGGGCGGATGGTGCCGTAGAACTCGTTTTCGATTTGCAGCAGGCTGGTGGCCAGCTGGTTGTAGTCGCCACCGGGGTTGGTCACACCCACCATTTCGTAGGCCGGGTAAGGCCGGGTGAGCGCTTCGTGCAGGGAGGTGGCATAGCCATCCAGGCCGTTGTAGCTGACGGCCAGGCTGGCTTGCGCGTCGCTCTGGTAGCCCAGGCGGCCCATGCGCAAACTGGTGGCGTGTGGCATATACATGGTGCCGGGAGTCAGCGTTTGCAGCTCGTGCGGGCGGCCTTCCACAAAGCTGCGGCACATGGCGGGCGACGCACCAAATAAATACAGCAGCAAAAACGCGTGGCGGCGAAAGTTGCGGATCAGGCCAAAGTACTGCGGGCTGGTCACGCCGGGCAGCGACCAGTTGTAGTGAATGCCGCTGATGGTCTGCATGCGCCGCCCGTAGCGGTGGGCCAGGCCCATGCGGTAGACGCTTTTGGCACGGCCCACGTTGGACGAACCGTAGCGACCGATGGGAATGGTCTCGTCGGTGGGCAGGTTGCAGGGCATGGAGCTGACCCACAGCATCTCCTCGCCCAGGGCCCGGTAGGTGTACTGGTGCACCTGCGTGAGCTCCTCCAGGCAACCTTCCACGGTGGCATGCACGCCGGTGATGAGTTCCAGCTGCGATTCGCTGTAGTCAGTGGTGATGTGCGGGTGGGTGAGCGCCGAGCCCAGGGCCTTGGGGTGCGGCGTCAGTGCCAGGCCACCACCTGGCAAGGCACGCAGGCTTTCTTTTTCAATGCCCCGGCGCATGCCTTGCAGGCGTTCGGGGGTCAGCTCAGGGGTCAGCTCAGGCAGGGACAGGGTAGGCAATGTGGTCATGGAAGGTGTCTCCAGCGCTCGTGTGATCAGGTCTTGTGTCCAGTGGTTTGCGTCTGGTGGGGCGCGAACTTACCACCTCTGTATGAAACCTGCTGGCGGGGGTTTCCACGCCGTTGCCACCGCGCTGGCCGGTGGCAGAATGAATTACACAATTCCCTGGAGATAACCATGACCGTGAACGTAAAAATTGATCTGGGCTACGAATTCGAAGTCAAAGCCAAAGCCGCCGACGTATTTGCCCTGCTGTCGGACGTGCCCTCGTCTGTGAGCCACTTTCCCAAAGTCGACAAACTGACCGACATGGGCGACGGTGTTTACAAGTGGGAAATGCAGAAAGTGGGCACCGCGCAGGTGAACATTCAAACGGTTTATGCCAGCAAGTACGTGAGCAACAAAGCCAAAGGCACGGTCATCTGGACGCCCGTAGCCGGCGTGGGCAATGCGCTGGTGGGCGGTCAGTGGACCATCACCGACAACAAAAAATCTACCGCCATCACCTTGAAAATTGAAGGCGAGGTCATGGTGCCGCTACCGGGCCTGATGAAGATGGTGGTGGCGCCTGTGGTGGAGAGTGAGTTTGAAAAGCTGGTGGACAAATACATTGCGAATTTGATCAAGCAGTTTGGCGGCGAGGTTTAAGGTGTTATAGGGCACTAGCCCTTGTGGATACTGCTCAAGCAGCTATCTATTTAATAGCGTTTGGTGACAACACACCCAGCAGCCAGGCATTCCAGTGCGCCACTTCCTGCGGACTCACCGAATGCGCCATCGGGTAGTCGTGCCACTCCACGCCATAACCCAGCCCCGCCAGCAAGTCGCGTGAGATGCGGGCCCGGTCAATCGGCACCACCCCGTCTTGCTGGCCGTGGGCCATGAAGATGGAGGTGGACTGGTTGGCGCTGTGACGCTCGGCAGCCGTCGTGGCGGCCAGCGGCAGGTAGCCCGACAGGCAGGCCAGGCCCGCCAAGGGCTTGTCAAAACGCAAACCGGTCATCAGCGTCATGGCGCAGCCTTGCGAAAAACCGGCCAGCACGATGCGGTTTGACGCAACGCCGCGTGCCATTTCCCGCTCAATCAGCGCCTGCACCGCCGCTTGTGACTGGCGCAGGCCCGCTTCGTCTTCGCGGGTGGCCAGGTCGGTGCCGCGAATGTCGTACCAGGCGGGCATGACGTAGCCGCCGTTGATAGTGACCGGGATTTGCGGGGCGTAAGGAAAAACAAAACGCACCGGGCCCACCGCGCGCAGATCCATTTCGCTGGCAATGGGCACAAAGTCGTCACCACTGGCGCCCAGGCCGTGCAGGATGATGATGCTGGCGGTGGGGTTCGGTGCGGTTTCTATTTCGATACATTTGAGAAGTTGGCTCATGCGGTGCTTTCCATTCGTTTGTTGATCTCATTGGTGCCCTGCGCAGCACCGCTCTGCGGCACCTGCTCTCCCGCACGATCCGTCACCTGCGCCAGTTGGGCCAGCAGGTCTTCTGCAGCGCGTGGGCCGCTGCCAATGTGCAGGCCTTGCGTGAGCGTGATGTGCGCGGCCTCAAAGGTGCCCGCGCCCGCGCACAGCACGGTGCGGTTGGGTGCCTGCTCGCAGGCCAGCACCAGCATGGCGGGCACCACGGCGGCGGGGTCGAGCGCGCGCAGCATGTCTTCGGGCATCAGCCCCTCGGTCATGCGCGTGGCGGCCGTGGGGGCCAGGCAGTTGACGCGGATGTTGCTTTTCGCGCCCTCGATGCTCAGCGTCTGCATCAGCCCCACCAGCGCCATCTTGGCCGCGCCATAGTTGCTCTGGCCAAAGTTGCCATACAGGCCGCTGGACGACGTGGTGAGCACCACGCGGCCATATTGCTGGGCCTGCATCAGCGGCCATACGGCTTGCGTGCAATGCACCGCGCCCATCAGGTGCACGTCCAGCACCAGGCGAAAGTCGGCCAGATCCATCTTGACAAAGCTCTTGTCGCGCAAGATGCCCGCGTTGTTCACCAAAATGTCTACCCGGCCCCAGGCTTCGTGGGCCTGTTGCACCATGGCCTGGACAGCTACGACATCGGTCACCGACGCGCCATTGGCGATGGCTTGCCCTCCGGCGGCGACGATTTCGTTGACAACCGCCTGCGCTGCGCTCACGTTGCCACCGTCACCGTTGACAGCACCCCCTAAATCGTTAACCACCACTTTCGCACCCCGCGCCGCCAACGCCAATGCATGTTGGCGACCCAGCCCCCCGCCCGCACCCGTCACGATGGCCACGCG
The DNA here is from genome assembly GCA_031414805.1 of Comamonadaceae bacterium. Taxonomy (GTDB): domain Bacteria; phylum Pseudomonadota; class Gammaproteobacteria; order Burkholderiales; family Burkholderiaceae_C; genus JAAFIW01. The sequence continues at coordinate 24,464 of JANOQJ010000018.1, read as the reverse complement.
GCCTTTGAAATCAATCTCCATACCCGTTCACTCCTGTTTGAAAATATCCGTACGATGGTAATCAAGCCATACAGCACGAAGTAGCCGCACTGTCATGTTTGTTGCATAAGCTGAAAGCGTTTTAACCACATCCAAACTTAGGAGAAGACATGTTCAAACGATATAGCACCCTGGCTGCCGCGTTCGCCGCTATAGCCCTGGCCGTTGCTGCCTGCGGTGGTGGCGACGATTCCCCTGCGGCCGCAGCCACACCCTCTGCCAGCCCGCTGGACAACCGCACCGTCAGCGGCCTGAACCTGATTGGCTCGCAAGTCATTGCCCGCCGCAGCCAGTTTCAAGACACCGTGATCGGTGGCCTGTCGGGTGTGGAGTACGACGAAGCCAACAAGCGCTTCCTGTTCGTTAGCGATGACCGCACCACCACCGACTCGCCCACCCCGCCGCGCATGTACACCGCCAACCTGAACTACGACGCCACCAGCTTCACCGGCGTCACGTTCATGAGCACCTTCAAAATGAAGCAGCCCAACGGCAGCGACTACGCCAAGGTGCCCGACGCCGCAGTGGCCGACCCCGAAGCCGTGCGCATCGACCCCGTCACCGGCAATTACCTGTGGGTCAGCGAAGGCGACCGTTTCCTGACCGGCACACCGACGCGCGTGATCAACCCCTTCATCCGCGAAATTCGCCCTGACGGCACCCATGTGCGCGAGTACACCCTGCCCCCGATGTTCAACATGTCGGCCACCGACGTGGGCCCACGTGGCAACGCCGTGTTTGAAGGCCTGACTTTCACGCCCGACAAAGCCAAGGCTGTGGTCATCATGGAGGGCGCGCTGTTTCAAGACGGCACCTCGCCCACCAACGCCACCGGCACCGTCGCCCGCATCAGCGTGTTTGACCGCGCCACCGGCTTGGTGAACGCCCAGTACGCTTACCGCATCGACCCCGTGCAAGTGCTCGCCACGCCCACCGGGTCGTTCACCGTCAACGGCCCCACCGAAATTCTGGCCCTGTCCAATACCCGCTTCCTGGTGCTGGAGCGCAGCTTCTCGGTGGGCGTGGTGGGCAACCAGGTTCGCTTGTACGAAATCGACATTTCCGCTGCCACCAACGTGTTGACGACCCCCGCCCTGGCCGCTGCCACCTACACGCCCGTCACCAAAAAACTCGTGCTGAACTTTGACACCCTGAAACCCCGTGTCGGCCAGATCGCCAACCTGGAAGGCATGACCTTCGGCCCCCGCCTGCCCAACGGCCGCGACACGCTTGTGGTGGTGGCAGACGACAACTTCCCCGCAGCTGATTCCGAGACGGATCGCAACCAGATTTTGGTGTTTGAAGTGGTGCCGTGATTGATTATTGCCGCTTGGGTAGCGTCAGAAATGCTCTTTTTTTGATAGCTGTTTGAGCAGTAAAAACCTGGGCTGGTGGCCGTTTCAGCTTAAAAACTCCAGCGCCTGTTTAAAAAATAGGGGGCAGATCGATCTTCGCCATGCTGACCAAAGGCCACCAGCAGGATCAACCCGCCAAGTCGGCGGGGATGCAGTGGGTGCCCAATGACAACGCCGCCTGAGATTACCCTGAAAATCAATCACTTAAGTGGTGTTTCTTCAGAGCCGTGACTTGTGGCGCACGCGCTTATCTGGTGCGTTGGGTGATCAAATCCGTCCAAAACGTTGGCAGCGTTGACGCCTAGCTCTCTTGCTGCATACCCGCCTTCCAGGATCAATGCCGTTGGTAGCCCTAAATTGCGCAGCCGGCTCCCGAGCCGCAGAAAGTCCTGGGAGTGCAGCGCGAACTTCGAAATCGGATCACCCACATACGTATCCAGTCCGAGGGAAACAACGAGAGCTTCGGCACCGTAGCGTTCGATCCGCTGGCACGCTGTCTCAAGCGCCGAGAACCAGCGTTCCACCGTCGTTCCTGCAGGCAATGGCAAGTTCAGATTGAAGCCAATGCCGTCGCCGATACCGACTTCGTCGGCATGACCAAGGTAGAACGGATACTCAGTCCTTGGATCACCATGAACGCTTACAACGAGCACATCGCAGCGACCATAAAAGATGCTCTGCGTGCCGTTTCCGTGGTGGTAGTCCACATCCAGGACTGCGACACGCTTACAACCGTGGGCGAGCAGTGCCTCAGCTGCGACAGCAGCGTTGTTGAGAAAGCAGTAGCCCCCCATGAAGTCAGTGCCCGCATGATGACCTGGGGGGCGGGTCGCGCAGAACACGCCCCGCTCACCCTGCGACAAAAGCGCTGCAGCGCTCGAAGCCGCATCGGCGCCAGCCTTCGCGGCTTCCCAGGTACCTGCTGCCAGTGGGGTACCGTTGTCCATCGAGTAAAGGCCCAGCTTGGCGGTGAAGTTGTCGGGCTCTAGATCGTGGCGAAGTGAACGAACTGGCCAAACTGATGGAAACGGTTGTACGCCTGCATTGTTTGGATCGACTGCGAGCCATTGATGCCATGCCGTTTGCAGGAACGTGAGATAGGCGACGGAGTGGACCTTGACAAGAGCGTCCAGGCTATCCATGTGCGGTGAGCGTATCTCGTGCCCACGAGAGGCCAGTTCCGCAACCACGAACTCGGCTCTTGACGGAGATTCAAAGCACGGCACGCGTTCGCCGCGGAAAAATTCATGTTGAGGTGCGTGCAGCACGTGACTGCGTGAAAATATTGTGAGCATTGGAAGTGAGCGGATTTAAGTGACGGCTAACGTTTGCGCTGTCCGGCACGCAGCAAGCGCTGCGCAACTGGAACACTGCATCCAAGCACGGCATAACAGCTTGCAACCTACCCGCCTCCAGGGCAAGGGCGTGAGCGGATTGGCCACATTCACTATAGCCTCAGCACAGAGCTGGCTTATCTGTTTTGGGTGCCACGAATATCCGTGCGACTGATATTCATCGTCGGGCCAAGCGGCATTTTCACAGTGTGCTCACAACAGACGAGGTTGCAGGTTTGCTGGTCCAGATCGATGGCCTCACTGCATTGGCGGCCAGCCTGCAGTACGGCGCGGGCATGCGCTTGACGGAGGGCAAGCGGCTGCGCATCAAAGGTGCTGACTTCGCATGGCGCTCAAACCCATCGGGATTTGCAAAGCTTTTGGCTGGCAGCCCATGCATTACTTGCTGGAGCAGCTATCAAATCAGGAGTACGTGGGACGGGTCGCAGCCCCATTTTTCGTTCGCAACGCGTGAAGGGCCCGCTGCGCACCCCGACTCTGATGCGCCGCCCCATCGACCAGCCTGATATCCCGGATGATCCCCCTCATGCGAATCACCCACCCCCTCAGGGCAGGCTTGTTCTGGCTGCTCGCCACCCTGGTTAGCAATGCCGCCAGCCAGACCGCCTCACCCGCTTTTGAAAACACCATCGCCCAGCGCGCCCTGGCCTGCACCGGCTGCCATGGCCCGCAAGGCCGCGCCGCGCCGGATGGCTATTACCCGCGCCTGGCCGGCAAACCTGCGGGCTACCTTTACAACCAGCTGCTGAACTTCCGCGATGGCCAGCGCCGCTACGGGCTCATGACGCACATGGTTGAGCCTTTGAGCGACGCCTATCTGATGCAACTGGCCCAGCACTTTGCCTCGCTGGACGTGCCTTACCTGCTCCCCGTACCCGCGCAAGGCAGCACTGACCTGCTCAAAAAAGGCGAGCAACTTGCCCTGCGTGGCGACCCGGCGCGCAAGCTGCCTGCCTGCGTGCAATGCCACGGAGCCGCGCTCACGGGCGTGCAACCCAACGTACCCGGCCTGCTGGGCCTGCCGCGCGACTACGTGAATGCACAGCTGGGTGCCTGGATCACCGGCCAGCGCCGCGCCCACGCGCCCGATTGCATGGGCCAGGTAGCCAGGCAACTGCGGTCTGATGAGGTGAGTGCCGTGTCGGCCTGGCTGGCCAGCCAGCGCGTGCCTGCCAACGCCAAAGCAGTCGATAAGCTGCCCAACCCCATGCCGCTGGACTGTGGCAAACCAGCGATCAAAACCGTAGCCCCGCCCGCCCCCACGGAACAGGTCGCACGAGGTGCCTATCTGGCCCGCGCGGGTAACTGCCAACACTGCCACACCCCACGCGGCGGTGCGCCGTACGCCGGTGGCCGCGCCATCGCCACCCCGTTTGGCACCGCCTACAGCAGCAACCTCACGCCCGACCCCGTCACCGGCCTGGGCGGCTGGAGCGCCGAAGATTTCTGGCAGGCCCTGCACCATGGCACAGGCAAAGATGGCCGCAGCCTGGTACCCGCCTTTCCTTACACAAGCTACACACAAATCACACGCAGCGACGCAGACGCCCTGCACGCCTTCCTGCAAAGCCTGCCGCCCACAACCCGTGCCAACACACCGCATGATTTGCGCTGGCCCTTTGGTACAAATTTAGCCCTATCGGCCTACAAGGCAATCTACTTGAGCTCAGGCAGCTATAAAAACGATAGTAAGCAAAGTGCCGAATGGAACCGCGGTGCCTACCTGGTGCGCGGCCTGGGCCACTGCGCGCAGTGCCACAGCCCGCGCAATGCGGTGGGCGGCATCGCCAGCCCACTGGCGCTCCGCGGCAGTGTGATGCCTGGGCAAAACGGCTACGCGCCGTCACTGCTCGACCCGGCGCAAGCCAGCGTGGCCCATTGGCCGCTGCAAGACATCGTGGCGCTGCTACAAACCGGCCAGGCGCCCGGCGCATCAGTGCAAGGGGCCATGGCGCAGGTGGTGCAACACAGCACGCAGCACTTGAGCGGCGCTGATTTGCAAGCCATGGCGGTTTACCTGAAAGCCTTGCCTGGGGCCGCTTCAAATGCTCTCGTCAAACCCGCGTCGCCGCCCGTTCAACCAACGGTTGCGGCAGCATCGCCTGCCCAAACCACACAAGCGGCCACCCCAGGCGCCACCCTCTACAAAAACCACTGCGCCGCCTGCCATGGCACCCAAGGCCAGGGCGTGCCCGGGGCCTACCCCGCCCTGGCCGGCAACCGCGCCGTCACCGCCTCCAACACCCACAACCTGGTGCAAATCGTCCTGTACGGCGGCTTTGCCGCCACCACCGCCGCCAACCCCCGCCCATTCGGCATGCCGCCGTACCTGCTCGATTTAACCGACGCCCAAATCGCCACTGTGCTCAGCCACATCCGCAGCCAGTGGGGCAACCAGGCGCCACCGGTCACGCCGCTTCAGGTGCTGAAACAAAGGGGGAGTTGATCAACTTCGCGATAACTCGGTATCAAGCGATCTGAAGCCCGTTGTCTTGCGCCCAACTGCGCAATGCGCCCTCCGCGGCCCGTGCTTCAAATTCAAACCACGTGTGCAGCACGCCCTGTTGTTCCAGCAACCGCTTGAAGCGGGCATAGGCGCCACGCTCGCGAAAATAGTTTGAAACGGCCTGATAGTGATCGGGCAGCACTTCCTGGGCAAAACGCAAGGCCAGCGCACGCCCCAGATCGAGATCGTTTTTGTGTGGCACCGCCAGATACCTGCTTGCGTCTTCAATATCGTCAGGCAGTTCGTCCGGCGAGTCGTTGATGTCGGACGCCCAATACGCCACACCCGTCTGCCGGTCAATAAATGCAGAATTTTCCGACGGCGCTCCAGCGCTGACCCAATCAAAAGCGGCCTGCAAATCGTCAAAACTGATGGGTGTGAAGTGCGTCATTGACCAGGACCTAACTTCAAGTAGTCTTGTGGCGGCGCATCGGCATGCGACCTGTCTTGTTTGGTGCCGGAGAGATGAATCGAACACCCGACCTTCTCATTACGAATGAGCTGCTCTACCGACTGAGCTACACCGGCTTTTCGCTTAACTACCCCGTCAGAGCGAAGCCAGCAATTATAGCCAGCGGGCGTTGCTTTCAGACTGCTTCAGCGTGGTAACTCTCCAGCCGCAGCACTTCGTTTTTGGAGCCCAGCATCACGCTCACGCGCTCGTGCAATTGCGTGGGTTGGATGTCCAGGATGCGGGTTTTGCCGTTGCTGGCGGCGCCGCCAGCCTGCTCGATCAGCCAGCCCATGGGGTTGGCTTCGTACATCAGACGTAGCTTGCCGGGTTTGGTGGGTTCGCGGGCGTCCCAGGGGTATAGAAATACACCGCCACGGGTCAGGATGCGGTGGACGTCGGCCACCATGCTGGCCACCCAGCGCATGTTGAAGTCTTTGCCGCGTGGGCCGGTTTTGCCGGCCAAGCATTCATCAACATAGCGCTTCACGGGCGGTGCCCAGTGACGCATGTTGCTCATGTTGATGGCGAATTCTTGCGTGTCGGGCGGCACCTGCACGTTTTCCTGCGTGAGCACAAAGCTGCCTTGCTCACGGTCCAGCGTGAACATGGCCACACCATCGCCCACGGTGAGCACCAGTGTGGTTTGCGGGCCGAAGACGCAGTAGCCTGCGGCGACTTGTTTGCTGCCGGGCTGCAGAAAGTCTGCGGCCTCAACGCCCCGGTCGTCGTCCGGCTTTTTCAGCACGCTGAAGATGGTGCCAATGCTCACGTTCACATCGATGTTGCTGGAGCCGTCAAGTGGGTCAAACAGCAGCAAATATTCGCCTTGCGGGTAACGGTTGGGCACCAGGTAAATCCCGTCCATCTCTTCGCTGGCCATGGCCGCCAGATGGCCACCCCATTCGTTGGCTTCGATCAGCACTTCATTGGCAATGATGTCCAGTTTCTTCTGTACTTCCCCTTGCACGTTTTCACTGCCAGCGGTGCCCAGCACGCCACCCAAAGCACCTTTGTTGACGGCTTGGCTGATGGTTTTGCAGGCACGGGCGACGACTTCGAGCAGTAGCCGCAACTCGGACGGGATGTGCCCGTCCATGCGTTGTTGTTCGACTAGGTAGCGGGTCAGGGAGATTTTTGTAGACATGTTTTTCTCTGGTTCATTCAGCCAGCGCACGCGAGACCACCTCGCGCACATCGTTGCTCAAATCGGCCTTGGCAGCCACCCGTGCAATGGCTTCGCGCGCCGCGCCGCGGTACGGTTCGGCCAATTTTTTCCAGCGGTCCAGCGCGCGCGCCAGACGGGCGGCAACCTGCGGGTTGAACCCATCCAGCTCCATCACCCGATCGCTCCAGAACACATAGCCTGCCGCGTCGGCGCGGTGAAAACCGCCGGGGTTGGCACTGCAGTAGCTGAAGATCAGGCTTCGGGCGCGGTTGGGGTTTTTGATCTGGAAGTCGGGGTGCTTGAGCAGTTGTTTGACGGCGGGCAGCACATGACCCGCGCGGTCGCTGGCACCGGCTTGCAGGGCGAACCATTTGTCCAGCACCAGGGGCTCATCTTTGAACAGGGCGTGAAAGCGCGCCAGGGCCGGGGCGGCCAGTTCGTAGCCACTAGAGACCAGAGCGGCCAACGCATTGAAGCGGTCAGTCATGTTGCCGGCGTCTTTGAAACGCTGGTAGGTTTTGCCGGGCCATACCGTGTCGCCACTCTTGGTAGCCACCAGGCACAGCTGCGACAAGGCCATGCCCGCCAACGCACGGCGGCCGGACGAGGTGGCGTCTGGCACATACGCGCCGGTATCGGCGTGCTGCTCATAGACCCATTGCCAGTCGGCTTGCAGCGCAGTGGCCAGTTGCTCACGCATGGCTTCGCGCACCGCGTGGATGGCTTGCGGGTCGACCACCTCCAGCTGTTCGGCGATATAGGTTTCTGAAGGCAGGGTGAGCACCAGTTCCTTGAAGGCAGCGTCCAGCTTGGGGTGACGCAGCACGGCGCGCATGGCGTCGATGAACTCCGAATTTAAGGAAAAAGTGCCTCCAGCCCTTGTGGAATCTGCTGAAGCAGCTATGGATTCAATAGCAAATCTGAGCGCTAACCGTTGCCCCGCTTCCCAGCGGTTGAACGCATCGCTGTCATGCGCCAGCAGCGTGAGCAGTTGGGCGTCGGTGTAGTCCATCTCCAGAATCACCGGGGCGCTGAAACCGCGCAACAGCGAGGCCACAGGCTCCTGGCTGATGCGTTCAAACGTCAGTGTTTCAGTGGCTTGGGTCAGTACATGCGTGATGGCCGCTGTCAGCTCCTGGCCTTCAGCACCCAGCAAACCCAGGGCGATGGGAATCACAAACGGCTGCTTGTCGGCCTGGCCCGCAGTTGCAGGACACGATTGCGACAGCGTGAGGGTGTACGTCTGCGCTGCGGCGTCGTACACACCTTGCGCCTGCACACGGGGCGTGCCCGCCTGGCTGTACCAGCGCTTGAACTGGGGCAGCAAAGCGGCCAGTTGCGAGTCGGGGTTGGCGTCGGCAATCGCCTGGGCAAAGTCGTCGCAGGTCACGGCCTGGCCGTCGTGGCGTGCGAAGTACAGGGTCATGCCTTTGGCAAAGCCCTCGCGACCAACGAGCGTCTGCATCATGCGTACCACTTCTGCGCCTTTTTCGTACACGGTCACCGTGTAGAAATTGTTGATCTCTACATACTGATCGGGCCGTACGGGGTGCGACATCGGGCCTGCGTCTTCCGGGAACTGAGCAGTGCGCAGCAGGCGCACGTCTTCAATGCGCTTGACCGCACGAGCCGAGGCATCGGCACACAAATCCTGGCTGAATTCCTGGTCGCGAAAGACCGTGAGGCCTTCTTTCAAAGACAACTGAAACCAGTCACGGCAGGTCACGCGGTTGCCCGTCCAGTTGTGGAAGTACTCATGGCCCACCACGCTTTCAATGTTGGAGAAATCAGCATCGGTGGCGGTCGCCTGGCTGGCCAGCACAAACTTGGTGTTGAAGATGTTCAGGCCCTTGTTCTCCATTGCGCCCATGTTGAAGTCGCTGGTGGCCACGATCATGAAGCGCTCCAGGTCCAGCGGCAGCCCAAAACGCGCCTCGTCCCAGGCCACGCTAGCCATCAGCGAGTTCATTGCGTGCTCGGTTTTGTCCAGGTCTCCCGCGCGCACAAACACCTGCAGCAAATGGTCTTTGCCTGCCCGCGAGCGGATGCGTTGCTCGCGGCACACCAGGTTGCCCGCCACCAGGGCGAAGAGGTAGCTGGGCTTTTTGTGTGGGTCTATCCACTTGGCGAAATGCTTGCCCACGTTGTCAGGCCCCGCCAGATCACCCGCGCTTTCCAGGTTGCCGTTGGACAGCAGCACCGGGAAGGCCTTTTTGTCAGCCCGCAGGGTCACCGTGAAACTGGCCATCACATCGGGCCGGTCCAAAAAGTAGGTGATGCGCCGAAAGCCTTCGGCCTCGCACTGCGTGAAAAACGAATCGTTGCTCACATACAAGCCCATCAGCTTGGTGTTTTTCGCGGGGTAGCAGGTGGTGAATATTTCCAGATCCAGCGGTTCATTTCCCTCTGGCAGGTTCTCAAGCACCAACTGGCTGCCCTCCATCTTGAACGAGCTGCCCGCCCCATTGACCAGCACCCGCGACAAGTTCAACTCGTCGCCATCGAGCTTGAGCGGCTGGGCTGGCACGTCGGGATTGCGCCGGATGCGCATGCGGTTGAGCACGCGGGTTTTGGCAGGATCTAAATCAAATGTGAGATCGACGGTGTCGATCCACCAGGCGGGCGGTGCGTAGTCGGCGCGCAGCACGACGGGGGATTGGCCTTCACGGAGCATGTTTTTCCTTAAACGCCTTGTTTCAGGCTGGCTTCAATAAACGGATCCAGATCCCCGTCCAACACCTTCTGCGTGGCCGAGGTTTCATGGTTGGTGCGCAGGTCTTTGATGCGGCTTTGGTCCAGCACATAGGAGCGAATCTGGTGGCCCCAGCCGACATCGGTCTTGGTGTCTTCGAGCTTTTGCTGGGCTTCCTGCTGCTTGCGCAGTTCAAAGTCATACAGGCGAGAGCGCAGGCGCTTCCAGGCGACGTCGCGGTTGCTGTGCTGGCTGCGGCCGTCCTGGCACTGCACCACGATGCCGGTGGGGATATGGGTCAGCCGCACTGCCGAGTCGGTTTTGTTGATGTGCTGGCCGCCAGCGCCGCTGGCGCGGAAGGTGTCGGTGCGCACGTCGGCGGGGTTGATGTCGATTTCGATCGAATCGTCAATTTCGGGGTACACAAACACGCTGGCAAAACTGGTGTGGCGGCCACCGGCGGAGTCGAACGGGCTTTTGCGCACCAAGCGGTGCACGCCAGTTTCTGTGCGCAGCAGGCCAAACGCGTATTCGCCTTCGATCTTGATGGTGGCGCCTTTGATGCCTGCGGTGTCGCCGGGCGACTCGTCTTCGACCTGTGTTTTAAAGCCCTTGCGCTCGGCGTAGCGCAGGTATTGACGCAGCAGCATGCTGGCCCAGTCGCAGGCTTCGGTGCCGCCTGCGCCAGCCTGAATGTCCAAAAAGGCGTTCAGCGGGTCAGCCGGGTTGTTGAACATGCGGCGGAATTCGAGCTGTTCGACTTGTTCAATCAGTTTGGCGCTTTCGGCTTCGATGGTTTGCAGGCCGTCTTCATCGCCGTCGGCTTTGCTCATGTCGTACAGCTCGGTGTTGTCCGACAGGTTGCTGGTCAGCGCATCGAGCACGCCCACCACGCCATCCAGCGCCTTCTTTTCTTTGCCCAGTTCCTGGGCGCGCTTGGGGTCATTCCAGACGGTGGGGTCCTCTAGACTGGCTGTGACGGTGCGCAGACGTTCGGCTTTGGCATCGTAGTCAAAGATACCTCCGGAGGTCTTCGGTGCGGGCGCTCAGGTTTGTGAGGGTGGTGCCGATCTGGTTGATGTGTTCTGCGTCCATGGGGGAATCCTTTGAGTTATTGGTGGGCTTGTGTGGCCCGATAAGGGTTGATTTTCTCATGCGCCATGGGAGATCACGGCGTGTGCGCCTGTCGCTGGGCACGACGAGCTTGCCCACCCGTGTTTTCACTGGCATGAAACTCGCTTATTCTCGAAATAATCTGACCAATCGGTTAATTTTTTAATCGGCACGCTGTGCCGCCCTGTGATCCATGCGCGTAGACCCTTCCCCACATCACCCTCAGACCCTGGCCGTGCAAGTGCGCAACGCCAGCGTGATCTACCAAACGGCGGACTCGCCGGTACACGCGCTCAGCCAGATTGACCTGAACATTGCCGAGGGCGAATTTGTCTCTCTGATCGGGCCATCGGGCTGCGGCAAAACCACGCTGGTGCGGGTGATTGCCGATCTGGAAAAAATCAGCGACGGGCAGGTGCTGGTCAACGGCGTGTCGCCACACGATGCACGGCTGGCACGGGCCTACGGTTATGTGTTTCAGGCACCCGCGCTGTTTCCTTGGCGCACGGTGCTGGGCAATGTGACCTTGCCTCTGCAAATTCAGGGCCGCTCGCGCGAAGAGGCCAAACGCATTGCGTTGCAGCAATTGGCGCAGGTGGGCCTGACCGGTTTTGAAGGCAAGTACCCGTGGCAACTGTCGGGCGGCATGCAGCAGCGGGTGTCGATTGCGCGGGCGCTGTCGTTTGAGCCGCGCATTTTGATGATGGACGAGCCGTTTGGCGCGTTGGATGAAATCACCCGGGACCGCTTGAACGAACAGCTGCAGCAGCTCTGGTTAAAAGAGCGCCGCACGGTGATGTTTGTCACCCACTCGATTGCCGAGGCGGTGTATTTGTCGACCCGCATCGTGGTGATGTCGCCACGGCCTGGGCGCATTGTGAAAATCATCGACTCCACCCTTCCCGACGAGCGCCACCTGGGCCTGCGCGACACGGCCGAGTTTGCAGCGCTGGCGCACGAGGTGCGCGAGGCACTGGCGGATGGGCACCATGGCTGAAGCCGCCGCGCTCCCCTGGCCGCAGCGCGCCAAGCAGCAAGCAGCACCCGTGGCCGTGGTGCTGCTGGGCTTGCTGCTGCTGTGGTACGCCGCTGCCTGGGCCATGAACGCGCCAGGCGCGATTGAACGGGTGCTGACACCACAGGGCGCATGGACCTGGCTGGACTTGCTGCGCACCACTTTGGGCATGGAGCGGCCCTTGATTCCGGCGCCGCATCAGGTTGCGCTGGACATCTGGGAGAGCCTGACGCAGTGGCCGGTGGACTCGCCGCGCAACCTGTTGCTGCATGTGGCGGTGACCGGCGAGGCCACTTTGATGGGCTTTGTGTTGGGCACCGGTTTGGGGCTGGTGCTGGCGGTCGTCATCGTGCATTCGCGCACCCTGGACCGCGCCTTGTTGCCGTGGATCGTGGCCTCGCAAACGGTGCCGGTGCTGGCCATTGCGCCCATCGTGTTGGTGATTCTGGGCAGCCTGGGTTTCTCGGGCGTGGCGCCCAAAGCGGCGATTGCCATGTATCTGTGTTTTTTCCCTGTCACCGTGGCCATGGTGCAGGGCCTGCGCTCGCCGCAACGCATTGAAACGGAGATGCTGCACACCTATGCGGCCAACCGCTGGCAAACCTTGTGGCTGCTGCGCCTGCCAGCCGCCCTGCCCTTTTTGTTCCCCGCGCTGCGGGTAGGCGTGGCTGCGGGTTTGGTAGGGGCCATGGTGGCCGAGCTGCCCACCGGTGCACAGGCCGGGCTGGGCGCGCGGCTGCTCACCGGGTCTTATTACGGCAACACAGTGCAAATCTGGTCGGCGTTGGTCATGTCGGCGCTGCTGGGCTTGCTGCTCACAGCAACAGTGGCGGGCATTGAACGGGTCGTGCTGAGAAACAGGAGGGGGCAATGAGCGATGCCATTCAGATGGATGCCCTAGACGCATACACAAACCCGTCATTCCCGCGCAGGCGGGAATCCACCTCAGCGACTATCCAAGCATGTTTGCTGCGTCGCGCTCGCGCCTGGATTCCCGCCTACGCGGGAATGACGGCCCTAATACAGGTTTCTTATAAGCAAAAACCGCTTCCCGCCCTTGTAAATACTGCTCAAACAGCTATTAATATGATAGCAAACAGAGCCCTAGGAGAGAGTGAATGAATCCCATCCGCTCAGCCATGGCGTGGTCGCTCACAGCTGCCTTGTGCGCAGCGGCAGTTTTTCTGTTTCCAGCAGCACCCGGCGATGCACCGCCGAGCGCGCTGTTCTGGCTGGCCACGGCGGGTGTGGCAGCTTTAGCGGTGGGCAGCGTGCGCGCCGTGGCAGCGCTGGACGGCTCGCGCTGGATTGGCCTGCTCACAGCGGCTGTGTTTGGCCTGTGGGTGCTCTATTTCTGGCAACTGCTGGTGACGGCTCTGCAGGTGCCCCGCGTGTTGTTGCCCTCGCCTGCCTTCATATTTGCCGCCACGGTGGAGCACGGTGGCACCTTGTGGAAAGACTTTTTGCAAACGGTGATGAAAGCCGTGTTGGTTGGTTGGCTGGTGGGTTGTGCGCTGGGTTTTGCGGTGGCGGTAGCGATTGACCGGCTGCCGTTTTTGCAGCGCGGCCTGCTGCCGGTAGCCTCGCTGACCAGCGCCATTCCGCTGGTGGGCGTGGCACCGATTGCGGTGATGGTGTTTGGTTTTGACTGGACTTCGAAGGCCGCCGTGGTGGTGCTGATGACGTTTTTCCCCATGCTGGTTTCTACCCTTGCCGGCTTGCAGGCGGCGGGCAAACTGGAGCGCGAATTGATGCACAGCTACGCCGCCAGTTACAGCCGCACCTTGCTGGCGCTTCGCCTGCCAGCGGCCCTGCCGTTTATTTTTGGTGCGTTGAAAGTTAATGCGACCCTGGCCCTGATTGGCGCCATCGTGGCTGAGTTTTTTGGCTCCACCACCCAGGGTTTGGGCTTTCGCATATCCACCGAAGCCGCGCGCATGAACATGCCGCTGGTGTGGAGTGCTATTGCGGTGGCCGCCGTCACCGGCTCCCTGGCTTACGCCTTGCTTGTGCAACTGGAGCGGCGCGCGGCGTTCTGGCATCCGTCGGTGCGTGAGGGTTGAGAGTTTTCAGATCCGTTTTTGCTGGGGTTGGGTGTTTCTTTATTATTTAAGGAGTTTTTCTGATGATCCGTTTTTCTGTTTTGACCAAAGCTTTGCTGTCTGCAGCCATCGCCCTGTCTGGCGTGGCCGCGCAGGCACAGGCCGCCGAAAAAGTCACCGTGCAACTCAAGTGGGTGCCGCAAGCCCAGTTTGCCGGCTACTACGTGGCTCAGGCCAAGGGTTACTACAAAGAGGCAGGGCTGGACGTGACTATCAAGCCCGGTGGTCCCGATATTTCGCCGGTGCAGGTGATTGCGGGCAACCAGGCCGACATCGTCGTCAACTGGATGCCCGACGCCCTGGCCGCCCGCGAAGCCGGTGTGCCGCTGGTCAACGTGGCCCAGGTGTTCAACAAATCAGGCCTGATGCTGACCTGCAAAAAAGCCAGCGGCGTGACCACCCCCAAAGACCTGAAAGGCAAAACCCTGGGCGTGTGGTTCGGTGGCAATGAATACCCGTTTTACAGCTGGATGGGCAAGCTGGGCTACAAGGTGGACAGCGACATCAAGGTGCTCAAGCAGGGCTTCAACGTCGACCCGCTGCTGCAAAACCAGGCGGCTTGTATCTCCACCATGATCTACAACGAATACTGGCAAGTGATTGACGCGGGCGTGAAAGAAGCCGACCTGGTGACCTTCTTTTATGAAGAGCAAGGCGTGGCCTCGCTGGAAGACGGCCTGTATGTGCTGGAGTCCAAGCTGAAAGACCCGGCCTTCGTGGCACGCATGGGCAAGTTTGTGAAAGCCACGCTCAAAGGCTGGAACGAAGCCGTGAAAAACCCGGAAGACGCCGCCAAAATTGTGGTGGCAGCCGACACCTCGGGCAGCTCCAAGCTGGCTGTGCAAAAGCGCCAGATGGACAACATTGCCAAGCTCATTTCTACCGCCAACACCCCAAAAATGGGCTACCTGGAGCCCGCCGCGTATGAGCGCACGGTGAAGGTTTTGATGAGCGGCGGCAGCGCCCCCGTGATCAAGAAAGACCCGGGCAAGGCTGCTTACAGCCATGTGGTTTGGGAAGCTGCGCAGAAGTAATTGATCAATGCGCTGAAACCAGGGGGCGTGTTGTTCGCAATACGCCCCTTTTTTTATGTATGTCTAAACACAAACCCAACCCTCTGCTAGCCCCACCCGCAGAGGACGCCAGCAAAGGCCAAATCCGCCAGGCCAACGAAGCGACCATCCTGGCCGCTGCGGAGAGCGTGTTTGCCCGCGCTGGCTTCGGCGGCGCCACCATCGCCAGCATCGCCCAAGCCAGCGGCCTGCCCAAGGCCAATGTGCACTATTACTTTGGCAGCAAGGAAACCTTGTACCGCGCCGTACTGGCGCAAATTTTGAGCGACTGGCTGGAGCCCACCCGCTGCATCACCGTCGATGCCCAGCCCCGCGTAGCCATCGAGCAATACATCCGCGCCAAGATGGCCCTGTCCGCCCAGCGGCCCGATGGCTCCAAGGTGTTTGCCAACGAGTTGCTGCACGGCGCACCCGTCGTCAGCGAGCTGTTGGCCACCGACCTGCGCGAGCTGGTTCGCGAAAAAGCCGCCGTCATCCAATCCTGGGTAAGCGCAGGCCGCATGGCCCCGGTTGACGGCACCCACCTCTTCTTCACCATCTGGGCCGCCACCCAAACCTATGCCGACTTTGACGTACAAGTCTGCGCGGTACTCGGCAAAAGCAAACTCAGCGCAGCCGACCATAGCCGCGCGACGGAGCATGTGGTGGGGCTGGTGTTGCGGGGGTGTGGGTTGCTATGAGCGAGGAAAGCAACCGGGGTCAGATCCCAATTCAGGACACGGTCTTGTCGGCGCACCTGTGGACAAAACGACTCATGTACCGGGCAAAGGTACGTCGTCTTGTTCACAGGCAGGCCCCGTGGATAACCCTGCACCGGACGGCTCAAACCGTCACACGCCCACTGATGTCAAATCGGTGGAAACTGCGCAGGTCGAGAACCCGTGAACTGTCCGTGGAAACGGGGTAAGTCCAAGTTGAGGCAGTTGGGAATGAACATACATGAAGACCTTCAGCGAGAGGAGGTAACCTCAACAGCCAAAGGTGTTCTTTTCGGTAATTCTTTCCGCCTTACCCCACCAACGGAACGCTCACGAGACACTTTCACGGAGAAGTGCATCCTCGCCGCAAAGTCCAACGGGACTGCACTGGTCACCACCTCCCAACTTTTCTATGCAGCACAGTATTTGACGATGGTTGGTGCACCTGAGTATGCTGCGGCATGTCGTTTTGTGCTTCTGAATGGTATTGGCGTCATATCCCGACCACCGCCGCCACATAACGAAAGCGCGCCGCCCAGCGATGCACAGTGCGGCGCTCAACTCCTGGCATGAGGCCGGACCCAAACATTGAACGGCCACTCTCCAAATGTTAACGAACGGCCAAATTTGATCCGTTTAAAGCCAAAACTGCCAACCGAGCAGTCTGGTAGCGCTCCACCAACTATCACTTAGATAGCAAACACGGCACGCCAGAAACACCCCAAACACAAAGTAAAGGTCAAACCACCGATAAACCCTCTAGACGTAAGACAGTCGAATCCTTAGCATTTTTGAGCCACAGCGGAACAGCATCCAGGCACCCCACCAACCCCTTGAAGGAGACAGCCCATGGCAACTTTCGTCCTCGCCACCGGTGCCTGGCACGGCAGCTGGTGCTACCGCGACACGGCCAAAGCCTTACGCGACGCAGGTCACACGGTTTTCACGCCCACCTACACCGGTCTGGGTGAACGCTTTCACCAGTCGCACGAAGGCATCACGCTGGAGACCCATGTGCGGGATGTGGCGGGCGTGATCGAGGCGGAGGAGTTGACGGATGTGGTGCTGTGCGGTCACTCGTATGGCGGCATGGTCATCACCGCCCTGGCCGACCGCATGCCCGGGAAAATCCGCGCGCTGTGTTACCTGGATGCTTTTGTGCCTGAGCACGGTCAGTCGCTCAACGCACTGCTACCGATTGCGCTGCCGCCCGAAGTGTTTCCGGTTTTTCTGGACGGCTTTCGCAACGCCGCCCGCGAAGCCAATAGCGGCATGATGAACCCGGTGCCCGCTGCGGTGTTTGGCATTCTGGAGAAAAACCAGGCCTGGGTTGATCGCCGCTGCACCGTGCAGCCACTGGCCACCTTCGAGATGCCGGTGCTGCTCAAAGGCGATGGCGCGGGCATTGAAAAAGTCACGCGCAAGCTATACATCCTGGCGGACAAATGGGATCCCAGCCCGTTTCGCTACTTTGCGGCCAAGCTCGACGGCAAGCCAGGTTGGGACGTGCAAAAAATGCCTTGCGGCCACGACGTGATGGTGGATATGCCGCACGAGCTGGCGCAGGCGCTGATCAAACTGGCCACCTGAGCCCCATGACCATGACCACTATCGACCCACGCACGCTGAACTCGTTTGGCGAGTTCTACCCCTTCTACCTGACCGAGCACAGCAACGTCACCTGCCGCCGCCTGCACTTTGTGGGCAGCAGCCTGTCGCTGGCCTGCCTGGTGATGGCAGCCACGCAGTTGCAGCCGCTGTGGCTGCTGGCGGGCCTGCTGTGCGGCTACGGCTTTGCCTGGGTGGGCCACTTTGGGTTTGAGAAAAACAAACCTGCCAGTTTCAAGCGCCCGCTGTACAGCTTCATGGGCGACTGGGCGATGTACCGCGACATCTGGCTGGGGCGGGTCAAACTATGGTAGGGCACTGCCTTGCCGCATGAACGCTACAAACGCTATCATTTATATAGCTGCTTGAGCAATTTCTACTAGGGCTGGGGCCGTTTTTGACTTGTAACCTGGCTTTCCGGCTTGTCCAGCGCCTGCGCCCACAGCTCACTGGGCAATTCTTCATCGGGCATTGACATCTGCAGCACCGCACCCATGAACACAATCGTGCGGCTGCCCCAGCTCGCATGGTCTTTCAGCTTGTGCTGAAACGCGGCCAGCAACGCAGGCCAAGTGCTGCCCGCGCTGGCGCGGGTGCTGGCCACGATGCGAAAGCGCAGGGGCTGAACGGCGTGTTCAGCCATCAGGCCCAGCGCCACCAGACGCGACAGGCGGGCGTTGAAATCGTCACCGCCGTTCAAACCTGGCAAAAAGCAGGCAAATTGGGTGTCGTTGATCTGCGCCACCGTGTCGTGCGGGCGCACCACCGTGCGCAACATGCGCACCACCCGCGCTCGCTCCTGGTCGGCGCGTTCGGCGGCCTCCAGCGGTGCCAGTTTGTCGTCGTGCACCACCTGCACACAGGCCACAGCCAGGTCTTTGCCCTGGGTTTTGGCCTGGTCCCACAAGTCCTGGGCTGTGCGGGCAAATTCCAGAGGCGGCACAAACCCGGTGGCGCCACCGGCAGCGGCCAGCATATTCAGCCGCACATCGTGCGAATGCAGGCTTCTGGCATGCAGGTGCAAGGCCACCAGCAACACCGGCATTTCAAACATCAGCGCATACAACGGTGCGTCCAGCGGCAATTCGTTGATGGGCGCAAACCCCAGGCTGTCAATTCCGGCCAGCACAATAAACACCCACAGGGGCGTATACGCCAACAGCCAGAACCAGCCGGTTTGCGAGCGCTGGCGCACGGCGCGAAGCACGATGTAAAAGGTTATTGCGGTGCAAGCCAGCGTGACAAAACCATATTGAATCGAGCGATAGAACGGCTGCGGCGTAACCAGCGACACGAGTATTGCCAAAACGCATAAGCCCTGCACCCCGGATACCCAGCGATGCAACCGTGCGTTGGTCGATGGTGCGAGAAACATAGCGCGACAAAACTGCAGCTGAACCACCAGCCCGGAGCAAGCCAGTACTACCACCGAGTGCTCTGGCCACCAGGTTGCGTGTGGCCACAACGCATAGTTGGCAAAACCCAAATGACCTGCAACTGCCAGGGTATTGATGGCCACAAAAACGGCATACCACAAGTACACCATCTTTCGGTAGGTCACCACCAGAATACCACTGGCAAAAAACATCAATACAAGAAAGCCCAGAATAAATCCGCCTTTGCACTTTCACATAAAACCGGTGCACGCCCGGCTGCAGGGTCGGCAATACAAACTGGGGGTACAGGCTGCGCACCGGCCAGGTATTCTGGGCAATATGGTCACCCGCTACCTGGCTGCGCCACTGCGGTGGCACCGCCTGGTTGTCGCAGACATAAAACTCAATGCGGTCAATAAACGGTTTGGACAATTCCACAACCCATTGACCGGTCTGAACCATTTGATCAGCGTGCACGGTCAATTGAAGCCACATCACCCGCTGTGAGTCGGCCGGGTAGGTACTGCGGGGATTGAATGGCGCCATCTGCTGGCCACCGTCTCGATCAATTTGCAAAACCGTCACATCCACCGGCACGCCATGGCGACTCAACACGGCGACCTGGCTGCCGGGCTTGGCCAGGTCAGATAAAGCGTTCGCACTACCCTCTGAACCAACCGTCACAGTGCCCGGTGTGCACCCCAGCGCGGCGGCAGTGTCGGCCGCCCAAGCCGGTTGCATCAGCAAGCCAAGGCTCAGAAACAGGTACAAACAGAGGCAACGCATGCGCGTCACAACCTATGCCGCCACAAACGGCAGCCACACCACAAACCCGGTGCCTTGCCCCACCACGCTGCTGACTTCGAGTTTGCCGCCGTGCTGGGCCACCGCTTTGTGAACGATGGCCAGGCCCAGGCCGGTGCCCGTAATGCTGCCGACATTGCTGGAGCGGTGAAACGACTCGAACAAATGCGGAATTTCGTCTGCCGGAATGCCAATGCCCTGATCCGTGATCTCAAACACGGTGCCACCCGCTTCCGGGCGAACGCTCAGGGTCACCTCGCCGCCCTCGGGCGAGTACTTCAGGGCGTTGCTCAACAAGTTACCCAGGATGTGGCGCAGCAGCTTTTCGTCGTACAGACCGGTCGGCAAGTCAAAGCTGAATTGCACCAGCACTTCGCACAGGGTGTCGGGCCGCTGAAGCAAGGCTTCCTCTACCAGGCGGTTGCACAGCGGCACCAATTCCAGCGGCTGGGGCGCAAAGTCGAGCAGTTGCGCATCGGCTTCTTTGCCCAGCAGCAGCACGCGGTCCACCATGCGCGACATGTGTTGTACCGAGCTGGCAATGCCATCCAACAACTCGATGCGCTCGGGCTGCGGCAGCCGGTCGCCGTAGCTGCGCAGCAGGTCGCTGGCCGAGAGAATGGCTGCAAGTGGTGTGCGAAATTCGTGGCTGGTCATGGCCACGAAGCGGTGGCGCAGCTCGTTCAAGGCCTTTTGCTGGTCCAGCGCCTCCCAGGCTTCCTGTTGGGAGGATTTGAGCTGGGAAATGTCCAGAAAGCTCCAGATCACACCGGCATCGACATCGCCGGGGCGAATGCAATTGCCCGCCATGTCGACCCACAGCAGGCTGCCATCTTTTCGCCGCAACTGGCGCTCGCAGCGGTAGGTGCCAGCGGCTTGGAGCGCCTCGCGCACCTGGCGGCCAAAGTCTTCCCAGGCCTGCACGCTCAGGTGCAGCCGGGTTGACGGTGTGCCCAGCAGTTCTTCACGCGGGTAGCCCAGCATGCGGCCAAAACTTTCGTTGACCCACTCCATGCGGCGCGAACGGGACAACACAATGCCCACCAAAGCGCTGTTCAAGATGGCTTCGCGCTCGGACGATGTTTGCTCCAGTTTGGCTTCCAGCTCCTTGCGCTTGGAAATGTCCACCACCCCCCACACGGTGCCCTGGCTCAGGTCGTTGGGGCTGACCGCTTTGCCCGACAGCAGCGCCCAAAACGGCGTGCCGTCCATGCGCCGCATGGGCAACTCGGTTTGAAAAGTTTCGCCTTTGGATATGGTTTTGGCCACCACCGCACCTACTTGCAGGTACTGCTCCCGGTTCATGTAGCCCTGGCTCAATGGCGTGGTCTGCGCCTGTTCAGCCGTCAAACCAAACACATCGAGCATGGCGCGGTTGGCCCAGCGAAAGTGGCCATCCGGATTCAGAAAGGCAATGCCCACCATCGCGTTGTCCAGAATCAACTCGCGTTCGCGCAGCACGGCGCGCACCCGTTCGCGCGACTGGCTGACCTCTTGCATCAGCTTGTTGTCAGACGTGATTTGGGCCTGCACCCGCTGCTTTTCGCGGCGCACGGTGTTGATGCGGTCACCCAGCGCAAACGACAGCAGCACCATCTCCAGGCCCGAGCCAATCATCAGCGAGTTGACGGTGAACCAGTTCGACGGAACCAGGCCCGCGCCATGCAAGGCCAGGGTAAAACCACCCACCATCAGCATGGCCCAGGCCAGCAAAAAGTAGCGCGCGCCGGGGTAACGTGCACGCACGTTAATGACCGCCACCGCGGCGACCGTGATGATGGACAGCAAGGCCAATCCGGTCAGGGTGGGCACCAGCTCGGGAACCGGTTTGATGAACGCCATCGCAATGCCGGCTGCCCAGCAAGCCACGAGTACCCAGATCCACCGGTCCCAGCGCGGCTGGGTGGTGGCAGTGGCCAAAAAGTTGCGCGAAACCAGCAGGCTGACAAGCACCGCCGCACTCAAACTGGCGGTGGGCACGGTGTCGGCCCACCAGGTCTGCGCAGGCCACAACAACTCGGTGCCTGTGCCGGTGAAGGCGGCTTGTGCCAGCAACATCACGGCTGCAAACACCACGTAGATCAAGTACCCGCGCTCACGCACGGAAAAAAACAGCAGCAGGTTGTACAGCAGCAAGCCCACCAGCATGCCGAAGTAAAGCCCTAAACCGGTGTAGTTGGCATGGTCAGCCGCCCACAAGGCAGCGGGCCGCCACAGGCTGACAGGTGCCGACACCGTGCCTTTGGAGGCGATGCGTGCATACAGCGTGACCGGCTCGCCAGCGCGCAAATTGACGGGGAGGATGTGGTAGCGGTGCGGTATCACCCGGTTGGCAAAGGGCAGCGTGTCGCCAGCGCGCTGCTCACGCCAGGCACCCTGCCCGTCCGGGCTGTACAGGGTTAGGGAATCCAGCGGCGCATAGGCCAGCTCCCACAACCACTCGCCCGCACCCGCAGGCTGCACCTGTAGTTTCACCCGCAACCAGATGGCCGCACGCTGCGCACCAAAGTTGGTGGAGGCCCGCGACGGGACCGGCTGCCACAGGCTTTGCATCTGCGGGCTTTGCACGTCTTGCAAGGTGAACTGCTGGCGCGCGTCGGGCAGGAATTCAAAATGGTTAGAGAGCAGGTAGTTCGGGTTGGCATCGATGGCCACAACAGGCTGGGCACCGGTCGCTGCTGCGCACACAGCGGGTGTAAAAAGTACGCCCCATACGCATAGCAACACCAGCCAGGTGCGCAAACAGAGCCGGCACAAAACGTTTCCTCGCGAAAACATCCTTGTGGTTGCGGGCGTTGCTCCTTCCCGCCTTTGGGGGAAGGCTGGGATGGGGGCTTGAGCGCTGCAACGCAAAGCCAGCGTGGTTGCGCCGCAGCCCCCATCCCCACCTTCCCCCAGCGGGGGAAGGAGCAAAGCCGTCACTTGCGCAGCCTGGTTGAAGGTTTTTTTTGCTATCTTTAGCATAGCTGCTCAAGCACGTTCTACTAGGGCTGTACCCGCTTTTACCTCAAATTTAGCCAGTGTCTGGATGCTGGCGTCCAGTAACGTCACGTCGCTCACGGCGCGCAGTGTCGTGGTCAGTTTTTCAGGTGTGATGTGCACCACGCCATAGCCCTTGGCCTTTGCATCGGCAAACACAAAGTGCGGGTTCTCGGCCAGGTACTCGGGAATTTTTTCATGCCCACCGGGGAAGGCGCGCGAGGTGATGGACGTGCCGCAAAACTCCACGCCCACGCTGTCGCTGCCTGGGTTGTCGTAATCGGTTTTCACATGACCGACCCAGTTTTCATGGACATCGCCGCCCAGCACCACCGCATTGGCCAGCTTGTTCTTTTGCATCGAAGCCGTCAGGCGGTTGCGCGCGGCGCTGTAGCCGTCCCAGCCATCGTTCCACATGGTCGTGCCCGGGCCGGTTTCAAAATCACGACGGCCCAGCAGGGTTTGCTGGCCCAGCACATTCCAGCCCGCGTTTTTCGAGCTGTCGGCGCGGCTGAAGGCGTCATGAAGCCAGCGCTCCTGCGCCGCACCCAACTGGCTGCGTGCGGGGTCGGCCCACGCCTTGCAGTCGTTAACTTTTACCGTGCTGGAGCCCAGTTTGCCGCCTTGGGTGCACACCGGTGGATCGCGGTACTGGCGGTTGTCCAGCAGGTAAAAGTTGGCCAGTTTGCCGTAGCGCACCTGGTTGTAAATCCGCATTTCGCTGCCGCTGGCCATGCCTTGCAGCGCGCGTGTGAGCACGCTGGCACGCAGCGGCATGTGCTCGTAATAGGCTTGGTAGGCTGCGGCGCGGCGGGCGGCAAAGTCAGCTACATCGGGGCCACCGTTGCCCGCTTGCAGCGTGGCGTAGTCGTTTTGCACCTCGTGGTCGTCCCAGGTGACCAGCCAAGGGCACATGGCGTGCGCGCCTTGCAGGGCCACATCGCTTTTGTGCAGCGCGTAGCGGGCGCGGTAGTCGGCCAATGACAGCGTAAAACTGCCCGTGACATTGCGCACCGCGTTCTGCGCCCCCGCGTATTCATAGATGTAGTCGCCCAGAAACAGCACCAACTCCAACTGTTCGGCCTGCATGTGCCGCCACGCGCTGTAGTGCCCATGCTCCCAGCGTTGGCACGAGGCATAGGCCACGCGCAGGCTGCTGACGGGCGCATCTGGCGCGGGCAAGGTACGCGTGCGACCGGTGGGGCTGACCCAGTCGTTGCTTGGGCCACCGAGCATGAACCGATAGAAATACCAGCGGTCTGCCTCCAGGCCGGGCACCTCCACATGCAACGCATGCCCCAGCTGCGCCGTGGCCTGAGCTTGCCCGCTGGCGGCGATGCGCTGGAACTGCTCGTCATGCGCCAGCTCCCAACGCACGGTGACCGGCTCGGTTCCCAGGCTGTTGAGGTCAGCGGCTAAGAGGCGCGTCCACAACACCACCGAGTCGTGCAGCGGCGAGCCACTGGCCACGCCCAAGGTGAACGGGTTGCTGGCTATGCGCGGCTGGCTCCAGGCACTGCGCGGCAGCCACAGGGTGGTGGCGCTGGCAGCGGTCAGTTGGAGCAGGTGGCGGCGGGTCGGTGTGTTCATGGCAGCACTTTCTG
This sequence comes from Comamonadaceae bacterium, assembly GCA_031414805.1. Classification (GTDB taxonomy): domain Bacteria; phylum Pseudomonadota; class Gammaproteobacteria; order Burkholderiales; family Burkholderiaceae_C; genus JAAFIW01. The sequence continues at coordinate 526 of JANOQJ010000018.1, read as the reverse complement.
GGGCGGTGTGGAATTTTGCCTATCTGAAACGTCACATCGTGGCAGCCGCAGATGTCGGGGTCGCCCGACAGCGACTCACTTTTCTTTGCTTCGCCAAAGAAAAGTAAGCAAAAGAAAGGCGACCCGCAGTCTGGGTCCCTTCGCTTCGCTGCGGGCAACTTGCGGTGCTCAAAAACCAGTGGATCAGGGCACGTGCTTGTTTGAGCCGCAGGCGAGTTTGCACGTGACCCCACTGGGTTTGAGCACCGCAAGTTACCCGTAGCGAAGCGAAGGGGACCAGACTGCCGGGTCGACTTTCTTTTGCTTACTTTTCTTTGGCGACGCATAGAAAAGTGAGTCGCTGTCGGGCGACCCCGACATCTGCGCAGGCGACTGAGCCCTGTTTGTGCTACTGAATTCGCAGCTACCTGGCTGGGGGCAAACGATTGATACTTCTTAGAGCCGGATCAACAGGTGCCTGTGTCTGCCCGTAGTGAGAGATATGAGCACGCTGCAGGCGAATTCCCGCCTGCGCGGGAACGACGTG